>NZ_JBIRVQ010000004.1:0-669620 GCF_044386975.1 Nocardia sp. NPDC020380
CTTCCGAGCCACACAAGCAGCAGAACCTCATCAGCTACACCCCACTGTCCTGGGCGTCCAGGGCATCAACCCCAGACACCTACAAACTTAGGGAACACTCATGACCACAGTCGAAAACCCGGTCACCACATTCCGTATCGAGCCGGTCGCGGGACATATCGGGGCCGAGATCACCGGTATCGATCTGCGTGACGATTTCACCGACGAGCAGATCGCCGTGCTCACCGGGGCGCTGCACGAATACAAGGTGCTGTTCTTCCGCGATCAGCAGATCGGGCATGCCGAGCAGATCGCGTTCTCGCGCCGGTTCGGTGCGGTGACGCCCTCGCACCCCTACGACGAGGATGCGCCGACCGAGGCCCCGGAGATTCTGGCTGTCGACAGCCGGCTGTACGAAAAGCGTTTCGGGAAGCGGAAATACAGCTACACGAATCGCTGGCACACCGATATCTCGCCGCTGATCAATCCGCCGGCGGCCTCCCTGCTGCGCGCGGAGATCGCCCCGGAACGCGGCGGCGACACCCAGTGGACCAACCTCGCGGCCGTCTACGAAGGCCTGCCGGATTCGCTGAAGTCGTTCCTGGACGGGCTGCGGGCCGAGCACCGCTTCGGTGGCAAGCAGCCGCTGTGGGATCCGGAAAGCACCTACGCCAAGCGCGTCGAAGCCGCACCGCTGGTGACCGAACACCCGGTCGTGCGCGTCCATCCGGTGACCGGCGAGCGCGTCCTGTTCGTGAACCCGGGCTTCACCACCCGCATCATCGGATTGACCCCGCGCCAAAGCGACGCCCTGCTCGAACTGTTGTACGCCGAACTCGCCGATCCGGCCTACACCGTCCGATTCCGTTGGCAGCAGGGCAGTCTCGCGTTCTGGGACAACCGCGCCACCGCGCACCCAGCGACCTCGCCCACCTCGACGTGACGCGCGTCCTCTACCGCACCACGCTCGAAGGCGATATCCCGGTCGGCGTGGACGGCAAGCCCTCCCGCTCCATCTCCGGTGCGAAGTTCACCGGCTCCACCGACTGACCGACGAAAAGAGTGGCCGCCGTGATGATCACGGCGGCCACTCCTTCGTTGCATCCCGTATTCGTTTGTCGCCCTGCGCGATCGGCTCCGGTCAGCGGCCCAGGGGGCGCGGCGGCGGAGGCGGCTCGCGGCGCTGGTCCGGATCGGGGCGGTATTGCTGCGGCTGCTGCGGTTGCGGGGGCTGGTAAGGCAATTGCTGGGTGGACGGATCCGGGCGGGTCCGGGTCACCGGGGGCAGTGAGGCGGCCGGGTCGACCGGGGTGCGGGCGTCGGCCTCCGCGGCGCGCACGGCGCGCTGGGTGGCCGGGTCCGTGGCGGTTTGGAACCAGTCGGCTACCTCTTCGGCGTCGTCCTCGATGTGGTCCTCGCCCGCTCCGTCGGGAGCCGGCTCGTAGCGGAAGACGCCGTCTTCACCCTTCGTGGCGAAGTTGCGGGCGAATCCTTCGAGGGCCTTACCGAAGTCGCTGGGCACCAGCCACACCTTGTTGGCGTCGCCCTTGGCCACCTGGGGCAGGGTCTGCATGTACTGGTAGGCCAGCAGTTCCGGGGTGGGCTTGCCGTTCTTGATGGCGGCGAACACCTTTTCGATGGCCTTGGCCTGGCCTTGGGCCTGCAGGTAGGCGGCGGCGCGCTCACCCTGGGCGCGCAGGATGCGGGACTGGCGTTCACCTTCGGCGGACAGGATCTGCGCCTGCTTGCCACCTTCGGCGGAGAGGATCGCGGCCTGCTTCTGGCCTTCGGCCGTCTTGATCGCGGCTTCGCGCTGGCCTTCCGCGGTGAGGATGATGGCGCGCTTCTCACGGTCGGCCTTCATCTGCTTCTCCATCGATTCCTGGATCGACGGGGGCGGATCGATGGCCTTCAGCTCGACTCGCGAAACACGCAGGCCCCAGCGGCCGGTGGCCTCGTCGAGGACGCCGCGCAGCTGGCTGTTGATCTGATCGCGGGAGGTCAGGGTTTCTTCCAGCGTCATGCCACCGACCACGTTACGCAGCGTGGTGATGGTCAGCTGTTCCACGGCGGCAATGTAATTGGAGATCTCGTAGACCGCGGCCTGAGGACTGGTGACCTGGAAGTAGACCACCGAGTCGATCTGCACGGTCAGGTTGTCCTGCGTGATCACCGGTTGCGGCGGGAACGAAACGACTCGTTCGCGTAGGTCCACCTTGGCGCGCACCCGATCCGCGAACGGCACCAGGAACGTCAGCTGTCCCGACACGGTGCGCGAATACCGGCCCAGCCGTTCGATGACGGCGGCCTCGGCCTGCGGCACCAGCGCCACCGACTTGAAGACCACCACCACGACCAAGAGGACGAGAACGATGGCAACAATCAGTACAGCCATCACGGCCCTTTCCAGACGACGACGTGGGCGCCGTCGATCCTCATGATGTACACGGTCACTCCCACGGCATAGGACTCGGAGGCGTCGAAGGGACGCGCGCTCCAGACCTCACCGTCGATCTTCACCCGGCCGCCGTGCTCGTCGACGGCCTCCAGCACACGAGCTGTCTTACCCGGCAACGCGTCCACGCCGGTCTGATGCGGCGGCGGACTCATGTAGCGCCGCAACAGGAGTGGGCGAACCAGCGCCAGCAATGCGATCGAGGAGACACCGAAGACCACCGCATCCACCAGGATCGGGGCTCCGGTCGCGCCACTCACGCCCGCGGTCACGAGCGCGGCGACGCCCAGCATGATCAGCACGAGATTGCCTGTGAGCATCTCGGCCGCCGCGAGGAGTATCCCCGCGACCAGCCAGACTATTGCGGCCACATCACCCACAGTAGCCGTACCGGCGGGTTACGGCCGCTTTTCGTGATCACCTTGCGGCTCACCGGCGCGGCGCGCCCACCCACCCCGCCCGCGGCCATACCGGCTCGGCCGCCACTGCGGCGTGGCGCACACAACGCGCTCGGAATGGGCGCGGCGAGAGCGGAATTGCCCCGCGACGGCGGTAATCTGCCTCCCGTGAGCAGGCACCAAAGGTACGGCGACATCTACTCCGGGCATACACGCAAGCAGAAGCGGGAAATACCGCGCGTGATCGCCGAACGAGACCTCGTCGCCGAGGACGCCGCCACCGGATTCTGCGGTGCCGTAGTCGGTTTCGACCGCAGCTACGACGGCGAGTTCGTGAAGCTCGAGGACCGCAAAGGCCGGGTTCGCCTGTTCGCCATGCGCGAAGCCGCTTTCCTGATCGACGGCCAACCCGTGACCCTGGTGAAACCCACCGCCACCGCGCCGTCGAAGCCGACCCGGTCGGCCTCCGGTTCCACACGCGTCGAGGGCGTGAAAGCCAAAGTGGCCAAGGCCAGCCGCATCTGGGTGGAAGGTGTCCACGATGCCGCGCTGGTCGAACGGGTGTGGGGTCATGACCTCCGCGTCGAAGGCGTCGTAGTCGAACAGCTGGAGGGCCTCGACCATCTGGCCGCTCGCCTCACCGAATTCCGCCCCGGCCCCGGCCGCCGCGTTGGTGTCCTCGTGGACCACCTGGTCACCGGCTCCAAGGAAACCAACCTCACCACCGGCCTCGGCGCACACGTCCTGGTAACAGGCCATCCCTACATCGACGTCTGGCAAGCAGTCCGCCCCTCGGCCGTCGGCATCCCCGCCTGGCCCGACGTCCCCCGCGGCGAAGACTGGAAAACCGGCATCTGCCAACGCCTCCGCTGGGGCACCCCCCAAGACGGCTGGCGCCGCGTCTACAACGCCGTCAACTCCTTCCGAGACCTCGAAACCCCGTTGATCGGCGCCGTCGAACGCCTGATCGACTTCGTCACGGATCCCGAATAGCGCTTCAGGCCCGGCGTATCTCCCGCAGTCCCGCCTCCGGCGTCCACCACCGAACGACAAGCCGGTCACCGTCAACGGAGGTATGGACTACCTCCTGGATATCCAGCCTGAACAAATGCGAGTCCTCACTCGGTAGCTCGAAGGCAACCCCCGCCACCTTCGCGTCCCCACCCTCCATCGACCCATCCCCCGGATTGGCATGAATACCGAACCGCCCGTCCCGCTGCAGATCACGCGCCTTCACCGCACCCGTCATCGACCCGAGCCGCATCTCCCCACCCTCGAACTCGACCTCCGTCCCACTCACCCGCGGTGACCCGTCCCGCCGCAAGGTCGCCAGCACATGATGCTTCGTCGCCGCGAACCGAGCCCGCACCGCCGCCGCCAACTCGGGCGCCGCCCCCTCGAACTCTTCCCACGTAGCCATCCCCCCACTCTGACATCACCCACCGACACCTGACGCCTTGCCCATCCGTTGGCACAAAATCGTTTTGGTTGCCTCGGGGATCGGGGATTCGATCGCTGAATGTCGCGGCCGCACAGTGTCGGCCGCGACATCGATACAGCAGGCTAAGCCCCGTCTTCGATATCGGAGATCAGCTTGGTGGAGAGGTCGCTCTGGACGGCGAGTTTGGTGTGTCCGGCGTCGGGGCCGGTGCCCCAGGTGAGGGTGACCGTGGTGAAGAGGTGGCCGGCGCCCGAATCGTGGTATCTGACTTCCCAACCGGTGGGGACGTCCTGTGCGCGCAGGACTCCGTCGGCGTGGTTGGCTTCCTCCCAGGCGGCGAGGCGCTGCCGGAAGTCCTCGGTGAGGTAGTGGGCGCGCAGTTCTGTGCTCAGGTCGTCGGTGCCGTCGCTGACCGCGTCGATGTAGGCGCCGTAGAAGTCCGCTACGCGATCCACCGCGGAGTCCGGGCTGCCGGACCGGACCGCATCGCCTTTGCCGGTGTCAACGTCTGACATGAGATTCCCCTCTCGATCACGTCATTGCTGAAGCTGTCGAACACTTTTCATGATCCACGGACCATTCGACACTCGAGGCGAAATCGACTGTTATACAACGTGTTCCATTCAGTGGCGGGATTGCCGAGTTCCGATCGCAATCAGGCGAAGAATCCGACCAACAGGTCGTATACATCCACAAGGTCACCCGCGGCAGCCCGTAGGAACATCCAATCGAGTAAGCCGACACCGGGCAGTCGGTTGGATCCCTCCCCGATTGCCCGCAACCCCGCCGGCACGCGACAGTGGAAGCTACCGTTTTCCCCCATCTTGGATGCGATAAATGTCAGCAGCCCCCACACAACGCACACACCGCACTCGCTACACCTCCGTAGACGGAAAGCAGGCCGCGTGGCGGATGATCGGTAGCACCATCGAAATCCTCGCGCTCACCGTGACGAGCGCCGCCCGCCCACCCAGCACCGTCGCCTTCGACGACAACACCTGCCACGACCTGTGCTGGGCCCGCGAGCGATTCAGCAAATTCGCCGATCTCTGGGACGCCATCCGCAGCGAATACTGGCACCTGCTACTTCACAACGACGCACACGTCATCTGACGCCCGCGCTTTCGCAGCAGCGGCGTTCAATTATCTGGCAGCTCATCGCTGGTCACGAGTGCGTGAACTCTCCCCAATCGTGGCGTCGCGGCCTCAACGTCGTATTCGTCAGGTTCGGGGAACGCAGCGGGCTCGAGCGCGGAGGGGAGAGCAGCGACATCGGGCACGGCCAAGGATGGTCACCACAGCAGCTGCTCCGGGCGCTGCCGCGCTTCGGCTGGTACCAGCGATTGGATGAGGCTGCGGCCCTTGACTTGTCGGCGCAGGTGGCCGCACTGCCCGAGCAGGAGCGAGCTCGCCCGGATCCGGTATATCGCGTCGCCTGCCTACGCAAGACGGACCGCAACCTATAGGTTGTGTTGCACGGTTAGCCCGTGGCCGGTGTCGGCGAGCAGGTGGCCGTGCTCGCATCGCAAAGTGGCGCGAACCGTTGCGCCGCAATCGGTATGGGTGATCGTCAAGGGCGGGCCTGCTGGGCCCGCGAGGTGCTTGTCGCCCCATTGCATGAGGGCCGTGAGGACCGGTTGTAGTTCGCGACCGGCTGGGGTGAGGCGGTATTCCTGGCGGGTGCGAGCTCCGGATTCGCGGTAGTCGACACGTTCGAGCACGCGCGCCTGCGTGAGGCTGCGGAGGCGGGTGACCAGGATTGCGCGGGACGCGCCGGTTGCTTCTTGGATCGCGTCGAAGCGGCGTACGCCGAGGAAAACCTCGCGCAGTATCAGCAGCGACCACTGCTCCCCCACGACCCCCAGTGCTGCCGCGACCGAGCATTCTCTCGCCATTGCCCCATCCTATCTGAGTCTGACTTCTGAACTCAGTGCTAGCATCCGAACCCATGACATCCATCGACACTCCGCCCGGCCCGGCCGGTGCAGAACTCCGCTCCAAGACGGTGACCTGGCACGATCCGCAGGCCACCGCCACGGCCGGGCGCGACAGGTCGGGGCTGGAATTCCTCACCGCCTGGCTGCACGGCGAGGTACCCGCCCCGCCCATCTGCGAGCTGGTCAACACCCGCCTGGTCGCCGTCGAGACCGGCGAAGTCGTGTTCGCCTGCACCCCCGACGAATCCGTCTACAACCCCATCGGCATGGTGCACGGCGGCCTCGCCTGCACCCTCCTCGACTCCGCCGCGGGCTGCGCCGTCCACTCCACCCTCCCCGCCGGATTCGGCTACAGCTCGATCGAAATCAAAGTCAACTTCCTCCGCCCCATCCACCTCCACACCGGCGAGATCCACGCCCGCGGCCGAGTCACCAAACCCGGCAAACGCGTCGCCTTCGCCGAAGCCGACCTCTCCGACACCAACGGCACCCTCCTCGCCACCGCCACCAGCAGCTGCCTGATCATCCCGTTGACGGATCAGTAAGGCGTAGTTGCTCAACAGTCGACTTGGGCAGGCTGCCAACCGAATTCGTCGACGGACTAACCCGATGCAAGTTCAGGAGGCCGCCGGACCGCTAGTCGTTGCGGGTCGGTGATTCAATTGCCGGCGCCTGGCCAATGACGCAGGGGCGATGTGACTGCGGGCACTTCGGTCATGGGGCTCGGGTGGACTTGCTCTGCCGAATCGTTGAAGCAGAATGCTGTCAGTCCGCCGATGACGAGTGCCAATGCTGCTGCCGCGCCGGCGACCGGGCGTATCCAGCAGCGCCACTGTTGTCGTTCGCTCACCGCACACTCCTTCGCCGGACCGTGTCGGTTGAATCGGGGGCGAGGATGTGGCGTTACCGAATCATCGCGGGCTGCGTTGCCTGCGCTGGGTGGGGTGGGTCGGCTATCTTCGATATGAGCCACCGGCCATGTCTCGGCTATCCGAGGGGTGCAGGTGGAGGCCGGTTTCTGGAATGTGAGGAATCTTAGATTTGAGTTCCCCTAGCGCGACGTTGACGGTATGGGCCGGCTCCTGGCTGGCCGGTCGTAGCGCGCCCGACGATGTGCTGGACGCGCTGCGGGCCTGGGCGCCTCGGCAGAGTGTGGCCGCGGGGGATCCGGTGGCGGGCGGGCATACGGGGTTGCCTTGGGCTTCCGATGAGGAGCCCGATGCGGTGGCGGGGGCCGGGATCATGGTGCTGCTGAAGGTTATTCGGGAGGCCCTCAGCGGGGACGGGGCGCAGGTGCGGTTGGTGTTGCCGGTGCCGGGGGACGTGCGCGGGCTACCCGTGGGGTCCGAATTCGCCGCGGCGGCAACCGAAGCGGGAGAAGGACTGTTGATCGGGGTGGCGGGTCACGCGGGGACGGGGCTGGTGCCGGTGTGGACCGATGAGGATGCGTTGCAGTGGCGGGTTTATGCCACGCCCATTCCGGTGACGGCCGAGCCGGATATGCCGCTCGGTGAGGCCGAATACAGCATGCGGGAAGCGGTGCGGGATGCCGCTGACGCGCTGCAGCATTTGCAGACGACCCGACTGGGGTCGGGTGGGGTGGGGCCGCGGGAGCTGGTCGAGGCCGAGCTCGCGGGGCATTCCAAGCATCGGTATCCGGATTCCATGCCGCTGCGGGCGCGACGGATTCTCGATACCGCCGACCAGGTGGCAGCCATTTTGACCGTTGCCGAGCGGGAACCGGCTTCGGCGCCCACTTCGTCGAGTGTGGCGGCGGCACAGGAAGCCTTGTTGCGGCCGCTGTGGAATGCGATTCGATCGGCGCGACTGGCGGCGGTGCACGCTCGCTGACGCGACGTTCGTGAGCCGTGTGGCGGTGGTGTCCGATTTCTTCAAGACCGGCGGGCTGTGCCGCGCTTACGGTTCAGGCATGACGGTGAAAGTAAATGTGATCCAGATCGTGGTGTCGGACATGGCCGCTTCCATTGCCTTCTACGAGCGGCTCGGCGTCGAGTTTCCCGCCGGATCGGCGAATGAACCGCACGTGGATACGCAGCTCGGCGGTGGCGTGCGGCTGTCGTTCGATACAGAGGAGACCATCAAGTCCTTCATGCCGGAGTGGGAGCGACCGACCAGCACCGGGCGGCTCGGGCTCGCTGCGGAATGCGAATCGCCCGCCGCGGTGGATGCCAAATTCGAGGAACTCGTTGCCGCGGGCTACGAGCCGGGGATGAAGCCCTGGGATGCCTTCTGGGGACAGCACTACGCGGTCGTGCACGATCCGGACGGCAATGGCGTCGACCTCTACGCGGCGCTCTGATCCGCCGGCGCCACTACGATTCCCGAGCTCAGTTGCCCAGCAGTTGTTTCGGTGACAGCCCGCTGAGCTCGCGGAAATCTCTGGTCAGATGCGCCTGATCGGAGTATCCGGCGTACGCGGCGGTGTCGGCGAGCGGGACGCCGGCACGAGCCAGCGCGAGGGCCCGCTGCATCCGCAGCACCCGCGACAAGGTCTTCGGCCCGTAACCGAACGCCGACAGCGACATTCGATGTAGCCGGCGGGCGCCCAGCTCGAGGGCGTCCGCCGCCTCGGCTACGGCAGTGCCCGCGCGTAGTGCGTGCACTATCCCGCGCACCAGCGGATCGACGGGATCGGCCTGCGCGGCGCGCCATTGCGCGACGGCCTCCAACCCCGCGGCCGGGTTGCGCGCCGCGGCGACGAGTTCGAGGGCCCGCCGAGTGTCGGCCGGGCTCCACAGGTCCGCGAGTTCGACTCGGCTGTCACGAAGTTCGTGCGCCGGGACGCCGAGGAAGGTCGGCGCGGTGCCCGGATAGAAGCGAATTCCCGCGAATTCGACCGACGAGCCGGACGGCGGATGATACGCGCGGGTGTCCGGACCCGCTACGGAAAGCCCGCCGTCGGTCCACATCAGGTCCATCGAACCATCGGGCAGCACAGGGATATCGGTGTCGGCGACGCCACTGCGGGTCCAGATCACCGCACCGGCGACGCGGGACGGACGCTCCCGATAACCCTGTGGTGCATGGATTTCCAGCCCGGATGGTGCAGACTCCTCACGGAAGCCGTTGAAAGACACCTCGTTAGGCAGTTTGCGCACGAAAGCATGTCGTGCACACTTGCACTCGATGCAATCTTGCATGAACTGCCTTCCCTGACCGGTTTCCATCAGTGCTTGCGCACCACCCGTTCCGGTTCACCCGGCTTCCAGATGGTGATGTCGAGGTGCTCGCCGATGACCTCCACCGCGGACGCCCCGGTGATGTCCGCCGCGAAGAAGGTGTCGAACTTCTGGCCGCGCAGATCGAACCCGCTCTCCGCGTAGAGCGATTCCGCCCAGCGCTGGTGTAGCGCCTCGTCCGGAACATCGTGGACCACACCGAACAGTTTGGCATCGCCGTCGCCGACGTGGGTATCGGTGGTGGCGGTGTGCAGGCAGAACCTCGGATCCCGCTGTAGGTCCTGGAACTTCGTGGTGCCCGGCATGCCGACCAGCCACAACTCGCCCTCGAAGAGACGCGGTTCCAGCGGGCTGATGCGTGGAAACCCGTCCGAGCGCAGGGTGGCGAGCATGCAGAGATTGCCGGTGGCGGCGTGCCGACGGACGAAGACTTCCGAGATGCGGGGCGCCGCGGCAGTGAACTCGGTCCAGGAGGTCATGTCGTGACGGTACGCCCGGGGTCCGACATCGGGGATTGTCTGTTTGAATGATCGAATTCGTCCGGTCGGTTACGGAAGGTGCGGTCTTGTCTCTCCCCCGCCGTCTCGTCGCGGTTTCCGCGGCTGTCCTCGCCTGCGCCGCCCCGGCGGCGGCCCCGGCCTCCGCGGTGGTCGGCGGCAGTGAAGTGCCGGCGTCCTCGTATCCGTGGCTGGGGGCGGTCGGCAGTCCGCTGTTCGTCGTGCGCGGCTCGGGACAGTTCTGCGGCGGCGTGCTCATCGCGCCCGATCAGCTACTGACCGCTGCGCATTGCCTGCAGTTGCCGGGGCCCGTATCGGTGCCCCTGACGTCGGTCATGCTCAAGGTCGTCTTCGGCCGCAGTGAGCTCACCGAGCACGACGGCACCACGGTCGGCGTCACCTCCGTGCGCGTGCACCCCGGCTTCCGCACGGAGAACGTCGATGGCGTCGACGTCTTCCACCACGATCTCGCCATCCTCACACTCAGCAGTCCGCTGCCCGGACCGACCGTGGACCTGGGTGCACCGCACGGGGATTCCGCGAGCATCATCGGCTGGGGCGGGACCAGCTCCGACGACACCGATCTGTCGAACACCCGCCTGCACGCGGCGAGCGTGCCGCTGGTGCCGGATGATGCGTGCGCGGCGGCCTACGGCGCGGCGTTCGATCCGTCGGACATGGTGTGCGCCGGCTCCACCACGGCCGATACCGGCGAATTCGACAGTGGCGGGCCGCTGGTCGTCGACGGGAAGGTCGTCGGCATCACCTCGTGGGGACGCGGGACGGCGCAGCCCGGGTCGCCGGGCGTGTATGCGCGGCTCCCCCAGCCGTTCTGATCCCGTCAGATCTTCGAGGCGGACTGGGCGAAGCCGAACACCTCGTCGGGGTCGTAGTGTTTGGCGATACTGCGTAGTCGCGAGGCATTGCCGCCGTAGTAGGCGCTTGCCCAGTTCTTGATGCCCGGATCGATGTAGTTGACGAAACCGGTATCGCCCGTCAGGTTTCCGAGCCCGTCACGCACCTCGTCGACCGCGGTGCGCGCCGCCGCAGTGGTATCCCCGACGTACATCTGCGCGGTGGCCAGCGCGCCACGGTAGGCGAATGCGGTGTCCGACGCGCCGATTCGGGCCGGGGCGCCGACCATCGAATCGAGCAGGATGTCCATGCCCTGGCGCCCCGTCAGCAGCGCGGTCAATTGTCCGGGATCCGCCAGGGGCTTGGTCAATACGCGTGATGAAGCCGTGAACGATTCCCGGCCGAGCACGCCGCCACCGTTCCAGCTCGGACGGCATTGCGCCACCGAATAGTTCGCGCAGCCGCCGAAGTACATCATGGCGGAGAGATAGTCCTTGTTCAGTGCGAACCGGTTGGTGGGCTGCGATCCGGCCGCGGCGATCAGCTTGTCCAACAGGGCGTTCATATCCCCCGCCGAGCCCACGTAGCAGCCATTGATGCGGCAGGTCGGCGGCGAGCCCGCCGATAGCGCCAGCGTGGACCAGAATTCGTCCGGTGCGGAGGTGGTGAACGACTGCCAGGCACCCAGCACCGCGGTCACGGATCCGGCCGGGAACTGGACCTGGAAGACCGTCAATTGTGGCGCGGGCACGGTGCGGAAGGTGAAGGAGGTGACGATGCCGAAGTTGCCGCCACCGCCGCCACGCAATGCCCAGTAGAGGTCGGGTTCCGAATCGGCCGCTGCCGTGCGCAGTACAGCGTCCGCCGTGACGACCTGCGCCGAAACCACGCTGTCGCAGGTCAATCCGTACTTTCCGGTGAGGACCCCGATACCGCCGCCCAGCGTCAGACCCGCAATACCGACCGTTGGGCATGATCCACCCGGCAGGGCGCGACCGGCCTTCGCCAGGCCGGCATAGACATCGATCAATCGTGCGCCCGCACCGATGACCGCCGTGCCGTCGGCGCGGACGTCCACGCTGTTCATGCCGCTCAGGTCGACAACAAGTCCAGCGTCCGGTGTCGAATATCCCGCATAGCTGTGCCCACCGCTGCGCGCCGCGATCGGCATCCGCCCCGCGGCCGCGCCGACACACGCCTGCACATCGGAGGCGTTGGCGCACTGCGCGATCGCCGCGGGCTGCCGGGAATCGAACACCGGGTTGTAGGCCAGCTTGGCTTGGCCGTAGCCGGCGTCCGCGGGCAGATTCAGCACGCCGGACAGCCGCTTACGCAACGCGCCCCAATCCATCGGTGCCCCGACTGTCCGCAGCACCTCCGACGGCGGCACCGGCACCTCGGACCCGGTGGTCACCGGCGTTCCGCCGGCCGCGTTCCGTTGTGGCGCAAAGGCTACGAAGCCCAGGCCGAGCGCGACCGCGCTCGCACTCACCCCCATACCGGCCGCACGCAATACGGTCCGCCGATCCATCGCCATGCAGGCGTCCTCCCCCGAGGCTGTGAAACGTAGCTTCTACGTTCACATATCGCGGGGAGGGAACAGACCGTTTCAGTCCGGAAGGGTTCGTTCAGCTCAGCATGCCGTCGGCGAGCCGCGTCCATTCGGTGAGAACCTGCTTGCGGCGCAGCCGATCTCGGCCCACCATCTCGTCCAGCGTGGCGCCGCGCACCAGGTTGATGGTGAGCCAGAACGCCGCCTCGAGCCGATCTCGCGGAACATCGACGCGTTCGGCGCAAGCGTCCAGTAGTTCGATGGTCAGATCGTGTTGCACGCGAAGCATATTCCGCCGTAAGGCGCGATCGTTCGCGATACCGACATACAACTCGACACTCGCCTTGCCCAGCTTCCCCGCGAACGGCGCGGTCACATACTCGACGAGCACCTCCCCCGCCGACGCCGTCGCGCCCAGCGTCCGGGTCCGCCGCTGCAAGGCCTCGCGCTGCCGCTCGGTCAGATGGTCGATGGTTTGGGCGATCAGCTCCTGGCGCGTATGGAAGTGGTGCAGCTGCGCACCGCGCGTCACCCCGGCGCGTGCGGTGATATCGGCGATCGACGCGCTCGCGTAGCCCACCTCGGCCAGGCTGTCGATGGCCGCGTCCAGCAGGAGGGCCCGCGTGCGCAGGCTCTTCTCCTGATGCTTGTTCGGGGGCAGGGCGGAAACCACTAGGTCAGTCTAACCGGCAAGGAAAATTGCGTGCTGTCTTGCATGCAATTGGATGTCGGTCGTACTGTGTCGGCATGCCCGTCGACCGCTTGCTGCCCACGCCCGAGGCCCGCGACCTCATCGAGCTGACCCGCGATATCGCCGACAAGGTCCTGGAACCCTCGGTCGTCGAATTCGAGAAGCAGGAGAGGTACCCGGAGGAGGCGTTCCGCGCGCTCGGCGCCGCGGGGCTGCTGAGCCTGCCGTATCCGGAGGAGTTCGGCGGCGCGGACCAGCCCTACGAGGTGTACCTGCAGGTGCTGGAGGAGCTCGCCGCCCGCTGGGCCGCGGTGGCGGTAGCGGTCAGCGTGCACAGCCTGTCCTGCCATCCCCTGTTCGCCTACGGCACCGACGAGCAGAAGCAGCGCTGGTTGCCGGATATGCTGTCCGGCAACCTCATCGGCGCCTACAGCCTGTCCGAGGCACACGCCGGCTCCGATGCCGCCGCCCTGCGCTGCCGCGCGGTCGAAACCGACGGCGGCTACCGCGTCACCGGCACCAAGGCGTGGATCACCAACGGCGGCAAGGCCGATTACTACACGCTCTTCGCCCGCACCGGCGAGGGCTCCCGCGGCATCTCCTCGTTCCTGGTGCCCGCCGACACCCCCGGCCTGTCCTTCGGCAAGCCCGAGGAGAAGATGGGCCTGCGCGCGGTACCCACCACCTCCGCCGCCTACGACGAGGCCTTCCTGCCCGCCGAACGCCTCATCGGCCAACCGGGACAGGGCCTTTCGATCGCGTTCAGCGCCCTCGACGCCGGCCGCCTCGGCATTGCCGCGGTCGCCACCGGCATCGCCCAGCGCGCCCTCGACGACGCCGTCGCCTACGCCAAGCAGCGAGAGGCCTTCGGCCGCCCCATCATCGACCACCAGGGTCTCGGTTTCGTGCTGGCCGATATGGCAGCCGCCGTCGACTCCGCCCGCGCGACCTACCTCGACGCGGCCCGCCGCCGCGACGCCGGTCTCTCCTACTCCCGCCAGGCCAGCGTCGCCAAACTCATCGCCACCGACGCCGCCATGAAGGTCACCACCGACGCCGTCCAGGTCTTCGGCGGCTACGGCTACACCCAGGACTTCCCCGTCGAGCGCTACATGCGCGAAGCCAAGATCACCCAGATCTTCGAGGGCACCAACCAGATCCAGCGCCTGGTCATCGCCCGGAGCCTGGCCGGGAGCTGATTTCGGGCGGTCGCTCGTAAGCGCCGATCTCCGAGTGCGAGAGCGACTCTCGTTCGTAGAGACCGGCCATCATCTCCGCCCACTTCCAGGCCGCCATGCCCGGGTCGACGAATGCGACGCCCAGCTCGGCGCGGAGTGCCCTGGCGAAGCCGGGCGGCGCGATCTCGGACAGGACGATGACCTCGGCGCCGTCCCGGTCGACCGCGAGCCGGGCGGCTGCGCGAACGCGGGCCAGGAAGGCGTCCGGATCGGCGAGCGCCTCGGGCACCGTCATATTCACCTCGCGAACCGAGGCCAGGTGCCGGTCCATCCCTGCCAGGAGCGCGTTCTGCTCGATCTGCGCCGTCCATTTCCGCCGTCCGGCGATCACCGAGAATCGATGGCCGAGAGTCGAAGCGAGGAGCATGGCGGCCTCGCCCATGCCGATGTCGCGGGCGAGGTCGGTCAGGCGCTCCACCGCGGAAATCGCCAGGGGATCGGTACGCAGCACGCTCAGGTATGCGCCGATCGCCTCGTCCGGGGAGTCCTCGTGCTCGTAGCACTGCCCGGCCAGGAACATGGCCTCGTCCGCGTGTGGCGGGGCGAGGCGATAGGCCTCCAGGCAGTCGCTTCGGCAGCGTGTCCACTCCCCCGCGCTGAAGAGCACCTCGGCGCGATGCATGTAACCCCGTGCGCCGCTGGGCGAGAGAGCGATGTATTCGTCGGCACGGTCCAGCGCCGTTGCGGTATCGCGGAGCCAGAGTGCTTCTCTGATACGGCTTTCCAGTGCCGCGTACAGCATTTCATCCGCCGCGGCCGCTCGGTCGGGATCGTCCCGGGCGGCCGAACGGGCCAGGTCTTCGGCCAGTGCCATATCGGTGGCGACCGCGGCGGCGTCACCGCGAAATTGCGGAATGAATGCGCCGACTCGGTGGTATCTGCTGAGCATCAAGGTCCGGGTGTGCTCGTCGAGCCCGGTCGCGGACTCGATGGCGGCCAGATGCACCGTCTGCCAGCGCGCGCATTCCGCCGCGTCGCCCCTGTGCTTGGCGTTCTGCCTGACCATTTCGTAGGCCGCGTCGATGCGGGTCGTGCCCGGCGGTGCGTGCAGTGCGATCGGCGCGAATTCATCGGCCGAGAAACCGTCTTCCGCATTGTCGAGCCACTTCTTGGACCTGGCCCAGGCGCGCAGGTATACGAGGGCGGCGCTGGCTTCGTCGCGTTCGACATCCGCGGCCGGGATGTGGTGCACAAGGTTCAGGATGTCTTCGTAGAGACCGAGTTCGGCCAGTGCCCAGCACACGCGTACGCGCTGCTCGGGTCGCTGACCGTGCCACGATTCCACCCGATCGCAGAGGATCGACCAGCGTTCCGTACGAAGCGTTTCCGGCAGTTCGGCGGCCGTGCGAACGGCGAATTCCGGGCGGCCGACGGCGGTGGCCAGGGCATCGCGGAAGGACGGGCTGAGGGAGATCTGCAGGCGCGGTTTCGGCGCTTCCTCGACCATCGATCGGTAGCCGAGTTCGATCGCCTGGTTCAGGAAGGTCGGTCCGGTGGGTGCGGGACCGAGATCGAGCAAGGGCCTGTGCAACCACAACCGGAAGGGATCGAATACTTCTACGGGTAGCGACCAGCGTGATATCGGGAGCTCCTTGGATGAACCCCGCAGCCGCGCAACGTGATCCGGGGCCGGGCCCAAAACCGTACAGGCTACACGTTTCACGGTAGCATCAACCGTACCGCCTGTACACCCCGAGGCGATACGGTAATCCCCACCGCCCCTTCGGATTTCATGATCACATCGAATCGAGGCCCATTGCCCGCCAGGCGCGCCGATGCCGAACGCAATCGCGACAAGATCCTCGCGGCCGCCCGCGCTGTGTTCACCGACCCCGCCGCCACCGTGTCGATGGCCGAGATCTCACGCCGCGCCGGTGTCGGCATGCCGACGCTCTACCGCCACTTCCCCGGTCGGGGCGAACTCCTCGAGGCCCTCTTCACCGACGAGGTCGATGCCGTCTGTGCGGCGGCCCGCACCGTCGACGGACAGACCCCGGGGGCGGCGCTCATCGCCTGGCCGCACCGGCTCTTCGCCTTCCTCGCGAACAAGCGCCACATCGCCCCCGAGCTGTTGCGGCATGCGGATGGCAGCAACCCGATATTCGACAACGGCCGCAATCGGGTTCTCGCTGCGGGCCGCCCACTGGTCGCGGCCGCGCAGCACTCCCACGAGATTCGCGGCGACCTCACCCTCGAGCAGATCCTCGACCTGGTCAAGGCGGTCGCGTCGATCCCGGGCGACGCCGAGTACGTCGGGGCGATCCTGCGGGCCACCTTCGACGGATTGCGCGGTTGATCACCGCGTATCCGTTCCTAGCGGCGGTAGTAGATCTTGCCGGGCTCGGCGGTTCGGGCGCAGGCGCATTCTCGGTCCAGGCCGGAGAGCGTGGTGGCCGAGCAGTACCTGATTCCGATCGGGTCGTGCGCTTCCAGGGGGTGCGGGCAGGCCGCGCAGGCGGATTCGACCGGAGCGGTGGTCACGGGGGTTGTGGATCCGTTCGAAGACAAATGCCTGATCACCCAGATCTACATCGTAGACATACATCGCTGACGCCTCTGAGGTTACACCTGCGCATTCGCGGTTCACAGGGTGGGCAGCACACCGCCGTCGATGACCTGGACCGTGCCGGTGATGTAGGCGGCGCGATCGGACGCGAGGAAAGCGACGAGTTCGGCCACCTCCGAGGCGCCACCGGGGCGACCGGTCGGGATGTGGAAGGTTTCGGCGAATTCCGCACGCGCGGCGTCGATATCACCGCCGGAGCGCTCGGCGAGTTCGTGCAGGCGGCGGGTCAGGCCGCTGGTCTCGATGACGCCGGGGGAAACGACGTTCACCCGGATCCCTTGTCCGGCAACCTGACCGGCCAGCCCTTTACTGTAAGTGTGCAGTGCGGCCTTGGCCGCGGCGTAGGCGACCGCGGCGGGCTGGGGCCAGCGGGCGGCATTGGAGCCCACGTGGATGACCACGCCGCGACCCCGCGTGATCATGTCCGGCACGATCTCCCGGTCCAGGCGAACCGCGGACAGGAGCGACCCGCTGAGGTCCGTCAGCCATTCGTCGTCGGTCATGGCGAGGATGCCGCCGGGGACGCGGGTCTGGGCGCCGGCATTGTCGACCAGGATGTCGACGCCGCCCAGATGATCGAGCGCGGCAGCCGCCAGTTCGCGTGGGCCGTCGGCGGTGGTGAGGTCGGCCGCTATGAAATGACCTGCGGGCGTGCCGGTTCCAGGCGTACGGGCAGCCACGACCACACGGGCGCCGGCGCTTTCGAGGCGGTGGGCGATCGCGGCGCCCAGACCCCGGGTGCCGCCGGTGACCAGGACTCGGAGGCCGCCGAATTCGCGGTCGAGGGGGCCGGAGGTCATGCGTGCTCCTTTTATCGATGATCGTCGATGATCGAACAAGCTACGATAGCGCCGTGCGCAACTCCCTGCATCCGAACCTCGACGACGTCACGATCACCGATGTGCTGTTCGCACTGGGCGATCCGATCCGGTTGCAGATCGTGCGCATACTCTCCGACGGGCACGAGCACCTGCGGCCCGACTTCGATGTGCCGGTCGGGCAATCCACGCTCAGCCACCATATGAAGACCCTGCGCGAGGCCGGTGTGGTGTTCAGCCGCCCGGAGGGCACGCGCTGCTACGTTTCACTGCGCACCGAGCTGGAACAGCGCTACCCGGGCCTGATCACCACCGTCCTCGAGGCCGGCGACCGCGACGGGAAGCACCCTTAGTCGCCGAGCCGCTCTCAGCCCGAGTGGCGCGCTAATATCAACCCCGGCAAAACTTTTCGCGTGTGCGCAATCGTGGCCGGATGCCTGCGGTGTGGCCTCGTGCGGGGATACCGTTGATGCATGGGTACCTCGGTCGCAGTCCCGCATCCGCCAGTGGCCGTGTTCCGGGGGCTGCTGGGTGGGGGTATCGGCCCGGAGCTGAATGCCGATGTCCGGGCCGAGGCGCAGCGAACCGCGGCGGTGCTGGCCGGAATACCGACGCATGCCGGTCCGCTGGACCGAACTGCCGCCTTACAGCGAGCAGGGGCTGCGGCCGGCGAGCTGGTCAGGACGTTATGCGTGGAAGCGGGGCCCGTCATCGGCGAGGACCTGCCCGCGGACTCGGTGAGCCAGTTGTTCTTCCGGGTCCGGGAGGTGGATCTGTCCGATCAGCAGGCGGCTCTGCACGGTGTCCTGGTGATCCATCGCGGGCTGCAGGATCTGTGCCGGGCGCCGTTGTCGGGGGCCGATCTGGCGGTGGAGGTCGCGGGCATGCGGCAGGCCGTGCTGGACCTGACCGGCGCGGCGGCCACCGACGAGCCGGTCCGGGCGCCCTTGCCCGAACCCGTGCCCGCGGTGGAGGTCTCGCTGGAGCGTGAGTGGACGGCGCGCTGGCTGGTGGGACATCAGGTCCATGTGCTGTTCAATATCTGTGCGGCGGTCGCGGTGACCGATGCCGTACACCATCTGCGCCGCGGTGCGGCCGAGGCGGCGCTGCGGCGCCTCGGGCATGCGACCACGTACACGCGGGGGTTCCCCGCGGCGATGACCCACGCCAGCACGATCCCGGTGGACTACTACATGGCGGCCGTGCGCCCCACGATGCAGCCGCCCGAGGTGGCGATCCCCTTGAGCGGGCGCCAGCATCGCGGCTACAAGACATTCCGCGGTGCGATGAAGGAGCTGCTGAAGCTGGTCCCGGATTCCTACGAGCGGTTGCATGCGCGCGATCCGGAACTCGCCGCCGCTCGCAGCGCGCTGCTCGAGGCCGATCTCGTGGACAGCGAACGTCATGTCACACTCGCCTATTCGATGGTGCGGCTGCGCCGTTCCATCGCGCAATTGCCCACCGGCCCGGACAATGCCGTCGGCGAGCTACGGCGGATGCGGCACCGGCGCGCAGCGCAATACGCCTCGCTCATCCAGTTCGGGGACCACTACATCGCCGACGCCGTAGCGGCCTTGCGGCACGGATAGCAGCCGGAATCGATTCGCGGGCAGGATATTTCCGAGCAGGCGTCGTCCGGGCCCACGACCCGGCCGCCGGAGCAGGGGTGCACCTTGATCGAGGAGATCGCCGATCTGGCGTTGGGGCCCGCCGAGGTCACCGAGGTCGATCGGCTCGCTCGCGGCGTATGCGCCGATGGCCGCGATCCGGTGGACTCCCCCGAGTGGGTGGCCCGCGCTCGATACAACTGGGATGAGCTGCCACTCGGGCTGCGGCGTGGTGTTCGCGAATTCCGCAGGCACTCCGGCCCGCGCGGCCTCCTGATACTCCACGGGCTGCCGGTCGATGAGCCGATGCTGCCCGCGACACCCTCGACACCGGATTCGGTGCAGCGCAGCGCGACCGTCCCCGCCGCGGTGCTGACCATGCTCGCGTGCGGACTCGGCGACCCGGCCGCGTATCTGGCCGAGAAGTCCGGCGCCCTCGTCCAGGATGTGGTGCCCGTCCGCGGCAAGGAGTCCTTCTCGGGAAATGCCGGCTCGGTATTGCTGACCTTTCACAACGAGAACGCTTTTCACCGCCACGAACCCGACTATGTCCTCCTACTGTGCCTGCGCGCCGATCATGACCGCAGCGCCGGGCTGCGCACTGCTTGCCTGCGTGAAGCGCTGCCCTTGCTGACGGCAGCGAGCCGGGAGGTGTTGTTCGCGCCGGAATTCATCACCGCGCCACCGCCATCGTTCCCCTCCGACAAGGGAATTCGCGCCCCGCAGCCGATTCTGTCCGGGGCGGTCGAGGATCCCGATGTCCGGATGGCCACGATCGCGACCACGGCGCTGACTCCGCGAGCCGAGGCCGCACTCGCCGAATTCGGCCGAGCGTGCAATACGGTCGCCCGGATCACGCGGCTCGTGCCCGGGGATATGGCGATTCTCGATAATCGGGTCACGGTCCACGGTCGCACCGCTTTCCGGCCCCGCTACGACGGAGCGGATCGCTGGGTGCAGCGCACCTTCGCCATCGCCGATCTGCGCAGCTCCCGCGACCACCGCCCGCACGACGGCTACGTACTCACTCGCTGAATCAGCCGGCGCCCGGCAACTGCGCGGGCACTGCCCGCGGGCTAATCACCGGAATCGGGGGTGGCGCTGGTGATCGTTCCGCCGATCACGATGTCCGAACCGCGGCAGAGCGGGGCCAGATCCTGGGTCGAGTGGGGAGCTACCACGCCGCTGAAGGGATAGTCGTAGGTCTGCGGTGCTCCCGGCGGCATGTCCGGGAACGGGGGAATGACTTCGTGACTGCCCTGGCAATAGGCCACACCGGAAATGGTGTACGGGTCATCGTTGTCGTTGGTGCAAGTCAGCGCGTGGCAGGTGATTCCGGGCGCGACATCGTGTGCCGCCGCGATGCCTGCCGCGCCGAGCGATACGGCTGCGGCGCCCGCTGATACCGCCAGCATCGTGGGTATTCGAGAATGCATTCGATGGTCTCCTTGCCGGATATCCCCGACCGGTCTGACAGCACCCAGGCTACTCCGCGGTTTTCACCCACCACATGCCTTGCCCGGATTCGGCAGGAGCGAGTTTCGGGCGCGGGGCGATGCGTTCGAGGCGGTAGCCGAGGCGCTGGGCAACCGCGGCGCTACGGGTATTGGCGGCATCGCAATGGATTTCGACGCGGTCCACGCCCGGTAGCGCGAGGGCGATGCGGGTCAGTTCGGCGGCGCTGCGGGTGATCACGCCGCGGCCGGTGTGGTCGACGTGGCACCAGTAGCCGATTTCCAGGGTGCGCGGGCCGACGCGATCGTGGATTCCGATGGCGCCGAGCACCGCCTCCGCACGGTCGAAGATTCCGTAGTTGAAGCTGCCCGACGCGCTGGGCCAGCTCGCGGCCATGGCGGCGCCGAATTCGCGCTGCTGTTCCAGGGTGATCGGTTCGGCGGCCCATTCCATCCAGCTGTGCAGGTGCTCGAACGAGGCCGTGAGCGCCGCGAACCGCGGTAGCAGATCCAGCGGTTCCCAGCGGCGAACGACCAGATCGCCCAGCGCTATTCGCTGCGGCGGGGTGATGCCGGGCGAGAGTGCCGATGGCGCTTCTATTTCCATGAATCCGAACTTATCGATCGGCCGGGGAATCGGCATTGCGGAGCGCGAGGATATCGGTGATGAACACGTCGGGTCCGCCGGTGCGGAATACCTCCAAACGCGCCGCACCCGTTTCCTGGATGATCGCCGGGCCTTCGTAAGGGGGAATGTCGGCAATCGATGTGGTGCCGATCCGGACGGAATGGATCGGATCAGCGGCAATGGAAACGGCTGGGCGAGAAAGCGTTCCGACCGGTCTGGCTGGTGAGTCCAGTATGAAAATCAGGGGACGTTCCGGAGCGTCCTGATCGTCACGCGGAACCCAGATAGGGAATCCCAGATCGGTGTACTGCCAATAGCTGCCGGCGAGTTCCCCGGGCAGACTGCCACGCAGTCCCACACCGAATGGACTGGCGCCCGAACGCACCCAATCGGCCCGCCGATCCAATCGCAATGGATTGTGCTGCGCTTCGGCTTTGTCACAGACCCACAACAATTCCAGGAAGAGCGACCCGATATGCAACCTCCGATTACGTGTCCCCTGCCCCGCGTGGCGCATGCCCGCATCCGGTTCGAGGCCCGCCGCCGCGAGCCGCTCCGCCCAGTCATCGGCCGGATCGACCAGGCAGAACACGTGATCGAGCTGCATGATCGCACGATACCCCGCCTCCGATAGGGGTCCGCAGGCCGGCGCGCGAACACCCCGATAGGGGGTTGCGATAGGGGTATAACAGGATTCGCGATCGGGACATCACGGACACCAAGATCAGTGTACGATCGTGCGACATTCGAATATGTTGCAACACAAGTAGTTTGAGTTCCGGATCGACGCGAACGCAGGGGGTTTGCGGGGGCAGGTAATCGAAGGAATTCATCGAACATGTCGTAGCGCAGGGGAAGCTCGCCGGCACGGTGTGGGTGCGAAGCGGTGATCGACCCGATCCGCAGAACCGAACGATGCCCGCACGAAGGAATCTCGAGTGTCTGTCATATTCCCGGATCATCCAGCCGAGCTTTCCGCCACGCCAACCGATCTCGCCCTACTGCTGCGTTCCGCGCCGCCCGGCGCACCCACCGACCGGGTGCGACTGCACGGCGGTAACGGCTTCCTGCTCTGGGCGGACCTGCCGTCCGTACTCGTCCTGGGCAGTTCCGGCGGCGCCGGAACCACCACCACCGCACTCGGTGTCGCGGCCGCCGCGGCCTACGACTACGGCGAGCATTCCCCGGTCGTGGTCGACGCCACCCCGACCGGCGGCGACCTCGCCCGCCGCGGCTGCGACATCATCGACGCCGCCGGGACGGTGCAGAGCTGGCTCAATATGAGCCATCGCAGCCTGCCCTCCGCGGTACTCGACGCCTGCGGTGAGAACAGCGCCAGCGTCGGCGTGCTGCCGCGCGGCCCGGAGGCCCTCCCGCGCCGCGAGAGCTACTCCTCGGTCCACCGCGACCTGTGCGAGGCCGGTTGCCTGCCCGTCTACGACGGCGGCGCCCACGTCACCAATCGCATGGTCGCGCCGCTGCTGTGCGATTCCCGCATCGGCCTGGTCATCACCGTGGCCGCCCGCGCCGACGCCATCAACCGGCTCAAGCCCGCCCTCATCTGGCTCGACGACAACTACAGCCAGTACCACCTGGCCGATTCGGTGATCGTCGTGACCAGGCAGCATCCCTCCGACGGGCCGACTGTCGCCAACCATGCCCGCCGCTACCTGGAGGATGTCGTGCGCGCGGTGGCCGAAATCCCCTACGACACCCACCTCGCCGCGGGCGGGCCCGTCACCTGGTCGCGGATGGCGCAGTCCACCCGGGCCGCCTATCGGCAGGTCGTGAATCTGCTGCGCTGAGTACTGTCGTATCTGCTTGCGCCCGTTCGTATAGGAGGTGAGCCCGGTTCTCCGCCGGGTGATCGCAGAACGGAGGACTCGTGGTGAAGCAGTATCTGATCAGCATTTACCAGCCGGATGGTGGCGCGCCGCCGGCGAATATCGACGAGATCATGCGCGAGCTGGAACTGCTCAACGATGAGATGCGCGCGGCCGGGGCGTGGGTGTTCGCTGCCGGATTGCACGCGCCGAGCACGGCCACCGTCCTGCGGGCCAAGGGCGCGGACGTACTCATCACCGACGGGCCGTACGCGGAGGGGCGCGAACATATCGGCGGGTTCACCGTGGTCGCGGCGGCCGATCTGGACGAGGCGCTGGAGTGGGGGCGGCGGATGGCTCGCATCATCACGCTGCCGATCGAGGTACGGCCGCTGCAGGATGGGTGAGATGAGTTCGGGCGGAACGGATCTCGCGGCCATCGAAGACGTGTTCACCGAGCATTACGGGCGCGCCGTCGCCAGTCTGATCCGCATTTTCGGCGATGCGGACATCGCGGAGGACGCGGTACAGGATGCGTTCACCACCGCGATACAGCGCTGGCCCGAGGAGGGTGTGCCGCCGAGCCCGCCGGGGTGGATCATCACCACGGCCCGGAATCGGGCGGTGGATCGATTGCGCCGCGAGGCCGCCCGGCAGGACAAGTACGCCCAGGCCGCGCTGCTGCACGCCCGCGACGAGCCGGACGAGCAGGGCGCGGTGGCCGACGATCGTCTGCGGCTGATCTTCACCTGCGCGCATCCGGCCCTGGCTCGACCGGCGCAGGTGGCGCTCACGCTCAGGTTACTGGGTGGGCTGTCCGTGCCGGAGATCGCGCGGGCGTTCCTGGTCTCCGAAAGCACTGTGGGGCAGCGCATCACGCGTGCCAAAGGCAAGATTCGTGATGCGCGTATCCCCTATCGGGTGCCCGCCGACGCCGATCTGCCCGCCCGGCTCGATGGAGTGCTCGCCGTCGTCTATCTCATTTTCACCGAGGGACATACCGCCACTGCCGGTGCGCAATTGATCCGGGCGGATCTGTGCGCGGAAGGGATTCGGCTGGGCCGGTTGCTGACCGCGCTGATGCCCGGGGAGCCGGAGGTCATGGGCTTGGTGGCGCTCATGCTGCTCGCCGATTCCAGGCGTGCGGCACGCACGACCGGGGACGGGCGGTTGGTGCCGTTGCCGGAACAGGATCGGCGGCTGTGGGATCGGGCGCTCATCACGGAGGGGCAGATGCTGGTGCGAGAATGCTTGCGGCGCAATCAGCCCGGGCCGTATCAGCTGCAGGCGGCCATTGCCGCGGTGCACGCTGACGCGGTCGAGGCCGCGGAGACCGATTGGGCGCAGATTCTGCAGTTGTACGACCATCTGCTGACGATCGCGCCCGGCCCGATGGTGCGGCTCAATCGAGCGGTCGCAATGGCGGAAGTGTCTGGGCCGGAGGAGGCTCTTGCCTCGATAGCGGATCTGGAATTGCCGGGGAACCAGCTTTTCCACGCTGTTCGCGCAGATTTCCTGCGGCGGCTCGGTCGCGTCGCCGAGGCCGTCGCAGCTTACGATGTCGCGATCGAGCTCGCCGATAACGAGGTCGAGCGTGAATTCCTGACCACACGGCGTTTATCGGTCATGGGAACGGACACTGCGGATCGTCCATCTCGGTGACGGTGCACAATCTGTCTGGGACAACTCTTGTCCATGACGGCCCGTAGCGCTTACCGTTCCAAGATGGACACCACACCGCAGAGTGCGACGCTGCCTCTCCCCGCCGGCGTGAGCGGGTTCGCCCGGCCCGAATATCACCGGGCGGTCGGGATTTTTGCCCGGCTCTTCGCCGGCCGCACCGGCAATGGCGCCGGATTGGCCGTATATCGGGACGGGGAACCGGTGCTCGATATCTGGGCGGGCGCCGCGGACGAGGCGGGGACGCCGTGGACCGGCGATACCGGCGCGATGATCTACTCCGCGTCGAAGGGTGTGAGTGCCACCGTCATTCACCGCCTCGCCGATCGCGGGTTGATCGATTACAGCGCCCCGGTCGCCGAGTACTGGCCGGAGTTCGCCGCCGGCGGTAAGGGCTCGATCACGGTGCGGCAGTTGCTCTCTCACCGGGCGGGACTCTCGGCGATACCCGCGCGCTCCGCGGCCGAGGTGCTCGACCACCGCCTGATGGAAGAGCGGCTGGCCGCGGCCACTCCGGATCAGTTGCTGGGCAAGCCGATCTATCACGGGCTCACCATCGGCTGGCTGATGGCCGGACTGGCCCGTGCCATCACGGGCAAGGACATGCGCGAGCTGTACCGCACCGAGATCGCCGACCCGCTGGGTGTCGACGGCATCCACCTCGGCTACCCGCCCGCCGGATCACGCACCCGCGGCGCCGATCTCGTCGGCTCCGTACTACCGGTGATGACCAGTCGCCTGGCCACACCGGTGGCCGGCTTCGCGCGCGCCTTACCGGGACCGACCCGCGCACCGATGCGCATGATCTATGTGCCCGGATTGGAGAGCATCTTCGCCGGAGACCAGCCGCCGATCCTGCATCGAACGCAATTGCCCGCCGGCAATGGCGTGTGCACCGCCCGGGCGCTGGCGAAGATGTATGGCGCCTATGCCTGTTACGGCTTGGTGGACGGGAAACCGTATCTCTCCACCGAGACCGTGCGTGCGACCGCGAAGATCGAGACCTTCCAGCTCGATCGCGCGCTCGTGGTTCCGTTCTGGCACTTGGGTTTCCACACGTTCCCGGCGCCGCGAGCGCTGCACGGGTACGGCCATCTGGGCGCCTTCGGGTCCGGTGGGTGGACCGATCCTGGGTCCGGCGTCTCGGTGGGATTCGTGCACAATCGCATGTCCGCGGTGTGGGCGCCGCTGGATATGACCTTGCTGGCCATGCTCGTTCCGAGCATCGTCAAGTCCGCGCGGACCGCCGCGGAGCTACCCGCACGCACCACCGCGGCGTAGGGTGCCGACATGTCGACAACCGACCACCCAGTCAGCATCTTTCCCGCCTGGTTCGACCGCTTCCAGAACAAGTACATGAACCCGGCCATCCGCCCGCTCGCGCCCTACCTGCCCGGCTTCGCCGTCCTCGAACATCACGGCCGCAAGTCCGGACGGCCCTTCGCCACCCCCGTCAATGCCTTCCGATCCGGGGACAAGTTCTACGTGGCCCTGGGCCACGGGCGCACCGATTGGGTGAAGAACATCCTCGCCGCCGGTGAGGCCGATACCCGCTCGGCGTTCCGGCGCTATCACCTCGTCAACCCGCGCGTGGTCGACCGCGAGTCCGCCGGGCCGGGACTGCCGCTGGCCGCGCGAGTCGCCGGGCGGCGACTCGAATTGTTCGTCGCGGATATCGAACCCGCCCACTGAAACCGCCGCCGACCTGAAATCGCCACTCCCCCGGCCGATTTCAGGTCGCCGACGGCGATGACAGTTCGCGTCAGGTCGCGGCTTCACATCTGAAGGCACGGCCTCCTGGGGCGTCAGGTACTCCACGACCTGAAGTCGCAACGCCGACGCCCTTTCCGGTCGTCCTACCCAGTGTCTTTCAGGTCGTGATGTGGACGGACTGGGGGCCGGTGGTGGCAATCGTGTTGGAGCCCTGGGCCAGGGTGACCGTGAGGGTGCCGCCCGAGTCGTTGGGGAGGGCACGGCCGGGCGCGACCAACTGGCCGGTCCAGCTCTGCTGGGTGCCGTCGCAGTTCACCATGACCGGGCCGTTGAGCTGGATGGCGATGGGGCCGCCGACCCCGCCCTGGAACATCTGGGCGAGCGAGGCGTTCACGACCGTGACTCCGGCGGTGCCGCCGCCGGTACAGGACGCGGTGCCGTCGATGGCGAGCGTGGTGACGTTGTAGGTGAGGGCCGAATCGACGCTGATCGAGGCCGGCGCCTGAGCCGAGGCGATGACGGGGACGAATGCCGAGCAGGCGACCGCCGTCGTGAGCAGTAGCGGCGCGGTGAGCCGATGACCGAGCATGCGGGTCCTCCTTTCGATACCTGATCTTCTAGAGGATGGGATATTCATGATCCTCGCTTCCGCCGATCGCGTCGAACAGACGGGCATACTGCTCGGGTGACCGCCTCGGACAGCCAGCACGGCGACGCCCCGGACAGTAGTACCCCGGACAGCGATGATCAGGTACCGGCGTGGGCGCGCCGCACGGCGGGCGAATCCCGCTGGTGGGCGACGGCGGCCATGGTGGGGTTCCTGATCCTGCAGTTCTATCTGCCCGCGGGGTTCACGGCCGGACCGCGCTGGCTGGTGCCCGCCATCGCCTTCGCCATGCTGCTGATCCTCGTCATCGCCAGTCCCTTCCGTCTCGACCGCGAGGAGACGTGGCTGCGGCGCATCGGCTTGTTGCTGATGGCCTTGCTCGGGTTCGCCATGATCTGGTCGGTCATTCACCTGGTGCGGGCGCTGATCGACGGGCGCATCAGTGACAATGCGGCGGGTCTGCTGGCCTCCGGCGGCGGGGTGTGGCTGTCGAATGTGCTCGTATTCGCGCTCTGGTATTGGGATTTCGACCGCGGCGGGCCGGCGGCGCGCGCGCATGTGAGCAAGCCGTATCCGGATTTCCTGTTCGTGCAGATGCAGAACCAGGATCTCGCCGACCCGAACTGGGAGCCGCAGTTTCCCGACTACCTGTATCTGTCGTTCACCAACGCGACCGCGTTCAGCCCCACCGACGTGATGCCCATGTCACGCTGGGCGAAGACACTCATGATGACCCAGTCCGCGATCTCACTGGTCACGGTGAGCCTGGTCATCGCCCGTGCGGTGAACGTGCTGAAGTAGCGGCTCAGAGCGAGGGCGAGGACAGACCGCTGACCAGCCAGCGCCCGTCGGATTGCTCGTCGAGGGTCAGCACCATCGGGACGGTCAGCGGATCCGGGTTCGGCACCGCCGAATTCGTCCGCGATTGCTTGACGATCACCACCACCTGCGCGCTGTGCGCATCGAGTGCGGCCAGCCCGCAATGGGTTTCGGCCACTTGACTGCGGGCCTGCAACGACGTGAGCTGGGTCTTCAGCGCATCGGAGCCGTCGGAGAAGTTCTTCCGCCAGGTGCCGGTCGACGCGTTGATCACCGCGTTGAAGTAGCCGTCCAGATTCCCCGCGTCATAGGTCCCGACCAGACCCGCGAAATCACAGGCGGCCTTGGTGGCGGCCTTGCTGCGGTCGTTGTCGGAAACCGCTTGCTGCAGCATGGCCACCGTCGAATCCCGGTCGGCGGCAACCTCGTGCGCGCCGGAATACAGCACACCGAAGGTGATCGCCGCGCCGGTGCCGAGCACCGCCACGACACTGGCAATCGACACCGCCACCAGCGGAACACGGATCGGAATCCGTTGTGGCTGCGGCTCGTTCCCGGGCGCGGTCAAGCTTCCCCCTCATCGTCTGTGCTGCACAGCGATGTTAACGGGTGATACGCCCGGATACGGAATCGAGGCCGCAGCCGATCTCAGCGGTTGAGCCAGCTGTCCAGCACCACCAGCACCACACCGATCAGCACCAGCACCACGGCGATGATGGTCGAGGCGGCCAGCACCGCACAGATGAAGGCGGCCAGGAAGAGTCCCAGCAGCGGGAAGACCAGGAACCAGTCGGGTTTACCGAACATCCGCTTCTGCGCGGACGCACCGCCACTACGGGAACCGCCCGAATAGCCGGCCTGCCTGCGCTGACCCGAAGCATTGCTCACTCTATTCACCGGCGCGAGACTACATTTCGCCGCGCCGACGCGCTCGCCGAGGGGTCGAAAACGCTCATGACCGGCGCGGACGCGCGGGCATATCGCAGCAGCCGACCACACAGGTGACACCGTTGACGGTGCAACCCAGGCTCGGGAAATCGCTCGACTGCAGCGGTTTCGCATCGGTGCGGTATTCGTCCACCAGCTCGGCGACCAGTCGGGCGAAGCGCGGGTCCGGGCCGGGGGTGGCGGCGCGGGCGAAGGCCATGCCCAGTTCGCCGGCGCGCTCCTTCGCCTCGTTGTCGAGATCCCAGATCACTTCGAGGTGGTCGGAGACGAAGCCGACGGGGCACAGCACCACGGCGTCCACGCCTCGTGCGCCGAGGGCGTCGAGATGGTCGACGATGTCGGGTTCCAGCCACGGCACCTGCGGCGGGCCGGAGCGGGACTGCCACACCACGTCGTAGTCGTCGAATCCGGTTGCGGCGGCGCACAGGCGGGCCGATTCGGCCACCTGGCGGCTGTAGAGGGCCTGCTCCCCCGGCGGACCGGAGGCATTGTCGGCCGACACCGGAATCGAGTGCGCGGTGAACACCAGCCGCGCCCGCTCGCGGCGCCCGGCGGGTAGCTCGGCCACGGCCGCGCGAATGGCGTCGGCGAAGGCCTCGATCAACAGCGGATGATCGAAATACTGGCGTAGTTTCACCAATTCGGGGGCATCGGCCACCGCGGCGCGGGCGCGCACGATGTCCTCGTGGTATTGCTTGCACCCGGAATATCCGCCCCATGCCGAGGTGGGAAACACCAGGGCGGAACGGATTCCGTCCGCGCGCATGCGCTCGACGGTGTCCTCCACCATCGGATGCCAATTGCGATTACCGAAATACACTGGCACATCGATTCCGCGCGCGGCGAATTCGGCCTCGATCGCCTTGATGATGTCGAGATTCAAGGCATTGATGGGTGACACCCCGCCGAAGTGCAGATAATGCTGCGCGACCTCGGCGAGGCGCTCCGGCGGCACGCCCCGGCCGCGAGTGACGTTCTCCAGGAACGGCATCACGTCCTCGGGGCGCTCGGGACCGCCGAAGGACAGCAGTAGCAGGGCGTCCACGTCACGAGCCTGGGGCTCCCCATCACCTGGTTGCAACCGGGTGGCCACTGCTCTCCTCCTTACAACTCGAACCGGGTCCGGATCAGTTGGCGCCGAAGCCGTCCGCCGGGAACCAGGTGTTGTGGCTGGCGCCACCGTCCACGTAGATGATCGAACCGGTGGTGCCCGGCAGCCAATCCGACAGCAGGGTGACCACGGACTTGGCGACCACGGTCGGGTCGTCGACATCCCAGCCGATCGGGGAGGCGCCGTCCCAGTAGGTGTTGAGCATGTTCAGCTGCTTGGCGTCATCGGTGGCGGTGCCCGCGATGGCCTTGGCGGCGAGGGTCTTGATCGGGCCCGCGGCGATCAGGTTGGAGCGAATGCGCTTGGCCTCGCCCACCTCTCGCGCCACGTAGCGGTTGACCGACTCCAGCGCGGCCTTGGCCACACCCATCCAGTTGTAGTACGGCATCGCGGTGCGCGGATCGAAGTCCATGCCCACGATGGAGCCGCCCTCGTTCATGACCGGGAGCACGGCGCGCGCCAGCGAGGCGTAGGACCAGGCCGAGATCTCGAAGGCCTTGGCGGCGTCGGCGCCCGGGCCGTTGAGGAACGGCAGGGCCTCCGGGCCCATCAGGGTGCGCGGGGCGAACGCGATGGAGTGCAGCACACCGTCGATGCCCTCGGGCGCCAGCTCGCGGACCTTGTCGGCCAGCTCGCCCAGGTTCTCCTCATTGGTCACATCGAGGCCGATGGCCGGGGGAACCTCCTGCGGCAGCCGCTTGGCGATCCGGTCGATCAGCCGCAGCCGCTCCGGAATACCGGTGATGATCACCTTCGCGCCCTGCTCCTGCGCCTTGGCGGCCGCGTGGAATGCGATGGACGAGTCGGTGATGATGCCGGTGATGAGTACGGTCTTGCCTTCGAGCAATCCACCCATGGGTTGGTCGGTTCTCCTCGTTTGTAAGTACTTGGCCAGGGAGTTCGGAACGCAGAGCCTAACTGAACACTGCGCCTTTCACAGTGAAAAGCTCAGTGGCCCATACCCATACCACCGTCGACGGGAATGATCGCGCCGGAGATGTAGGAGGCGTCGTCGGACGCGAGGAAGCTGATCGCCGCGGCGACGTCCTCCGGCTGGCCGATGCGGCCGGCGGGGATGAAGTCGAGGGCGGTCTTGCGCATCTCGGGGGTCATCTCGTCGCGGGTCATATCGGTGTCGATCAGGCCCGGCGCCACCACGTTCGCGGTGATATTACGCTTGCCGACCTCGCGGGTGATGGCGCGGGCCATGCCGATCAGGCCGGACTTGGCGGCGGCGTAGTTGACCTGGCCGGGCGCACCCGCCTGGCCGACAACCGATCCCAGGAAGATGACGCGGCCCCAGCGGTTCTTCAGCATATTGCGGTTGGCGCGCTGGGCGACTCGCCATGCTCCGGTGAGGTTGGCGTCGATGATCTTGGTGAACGATTCCTCGCTCATGCGCATGAACAGCGTGTTGTCCACGACGCCCGCGTTGGCGACGACGACCTCGACCGGACCCTGGTGCGCCTCCACCTCGGAGAACGCGCGATCGACCGATTCGCTATCGGTGACATCGCATTTCACGCCGAAGAGACCCTCGGGCACGCCGGACCCGCGATGGGTCACGGCCACCTTGTGTCCGTCGGCGAGCAGGCGCTGGGCGACCGCGAGGCCGATGCCGCGGTTACCGCCGGTCACCAATACCGACCGGGATGTGATGTTCGACATAGACGCAAACCTATCTGTTCGTATTCGGGAGTCGGCGCGCGGTACCGAGTTACGGCAGACGCTGACGATAGACCAGAGCGGTGGTCACACCCGCGGCGGTCACGAGCAAACCGAGCAACAGCCACGGCCGGCTCGCATCGCCCATCGTCATCTCGTAGCCGATCTGCTCGTCGAGCTTGGCGTACACGCTGCTCAGCTCTTCGAGGGAGGAGGCCGTGAAGAATTCGCCGCCCGAGAGATTCGCGATCTCGTGCAGCGCGTCATCGTCCACCGGCACCCGCACCCGCTGCGAGCCCTTGCCGTCCGGATCGGGGATATCGACGGTGCCCCAGGTGGTACCGAACGAAATCGTCGAGATCGGAATGCCCTTCTGCTTCGCCAGCCGGGCGGCGACGAAACCGTGGCGCGGATTCTCGACATCCTGATCGTCCGGGACGGTCTGCTTACCGTCGGACATGAGCACGATCCGCGCGGGCGGCGGCGTCTCCGCGCCACCGAGCACCGACGCGAGCGTGTCCACGGATTGCAGTGCGGTGAAGATGCCTTCACCGGTCGCGGTGCGCTCGGCCAGCTTCATATTGTCGATGGCCGCCTTCACCGCCTCCCGATTGGTGGTCGGCGAGACCTGCACCGAGGCGGTGCCCGCGAAGGTGACCAGACCGAGGTTGATGCCCGGGGTGAGCCCGTCCGCGAACTGCTTGGCGGCCTTGCGGGCCACCTGAATGCGGCTGGGCGGCACGTCGGTCGCCTCCATGGACAGCGACACGTCGATCACCAGGATCACGGTCGCGCGGTTGCGCGGCACCCTCTTGGCCGCGGTCGGCCCGGCCGCGGCGATGGTCAGGAACAGCAGGCCGACCAGTGTCAGTGCCACGGGCACATGCCGCCACGGCTTGGGCCGCACCGGCGCAACCTGCTCCAGCAGCTCCATATTCGAGAAGCGGAGCATGTGCTTGCGCCGGCGCCGCTGCACCAGTACATAGATCAGCGCGATGACGACCAGCGCCACGATGAAGCCCAGCCACAGCGCGGAGGTGAAACCCGAGATGCTGAACGGTGTTCCGGAAATACTCACTATCGCGACACCCGTCCGGAGTTCGGGGCGCCGAAGGTGTGGCGCCGGGTGGACACGAAGCGGACCACGTCGGTGATCCAGTCCCGATCGGTGCGCAACGTCATCACCGGCGCGCCGCAACTGCGCAGCACGGCCTCGACCTCCTCGTGATGCTGTTGCGCGGCGCGCGCGAAATCGGCACGCAGCGACGGGGTCACGCTGAATTCGCGGGTATGGCCGGTCTCCGGATCGTGCAGGACCACATCCCCCACATCCGGCAGCGCCAGATCGCGCGGATCCAGCACCTCGACGCCGAGCAGGTCGTGCCGGCCGGAGATGGCCCGCAGCGAACGCTGCCAATCGATCTCGCCGAGGAAGTCGGAAATGACCACGGCCAGGCCGCGTTTGCGCTGCGGCCGGCGCAGCGCCTCGATGGCGCCGCGCAGGTCACCGCGCACCCCGTCGGGGGCGTGCGGGGTGGTCGCGATCTTGCGCAGCATGGACTGCGCGTGCACCCGGCCGCTGCGGGCCGGAATGCGGATCAGCTCTTGGCCATTGGCCACCACGGCGCCGATGCGGTTACCGCCGCCGCTGGTCAGGTGGGTGATCGCGGCCGCGGCCGCCACCACCAGATCCCGCTTCTCGCACAGGGCGGTACCGAAGTCGAGGCTGGCGGAGAGGTCCACCACCAGCCAGGTCTCGAGTTCCCGGTCGGCGATCATCTGCCGCACGTGCGGATGCGTGGTGCGGGCGGTCACCGACCAATCCATCTGGCGCACATCGTCACCCGGCTGATATTCGCGGGCGTCGCCGAGTTCGGAACCCGGGCCCGGGATCAGGCCCAGATGGTCGCCGTGCAGCACGCCGTCCAGGCGGCGGCGCACGGTGAGTTCGAGCGTCTTCAACGCCGCGGTCAACCTCGGGTCGGTCAACTGCCCCGACGCGAAGGAGGGCGGGGCGTGCGACGCGGCATTGGGAGTGGGAATAGTCACGGGCGCAACCTGTTCCGGCGCCTCACTTCTGGGGCTGGCCGGGAATTCCGGACGGCTGACCGTTCGGCGGCCGCGGGATCCCCTGCTGCGGGATGCCCTGCGCCTGCGGCGCGACGCCCGGCTGACCCGGTGCGGGCGTGCCGTGCGGGCCCATGACCGGCGGCGCGGCCGGTGCCGACGCGGCCTGCGCGGCCGAGTTCGGGGCGACGGCCTGCGGGGCCACCTGCGGCAGGCCCACGGTCTGCAGCACCCGGCGGATCACATCGTCGGGCGAGACCTCGTCGGCCAGCGCGTCGTAGGACAGCACCAGGCGGTGACGCAGCACATCCGGGATCACCTCGACGACATCCTGCGGCACCACGTAGTCGCGGCCACGGATGAGCGCCACCGCACGCGCCGCGGCGATGATGCCGAGGCTGGCGCGCGGGGAGGCGCCGTAGGAGATCCAGCCGGCCACGTCCTGCATGCCGAAGTCCAGCGGCTTACGGGTGGCGGCGATGACGCGGACCACGTAGTCGACCAGTGCGTGGTGCACGAAGGTACTGGCGGCCACGTTCTGCAGGCGCACCAGCTCCTCGGGATCGAGGATGGCCTTGGCCTCCGGCGGGGTGACGCCCATCCGGTAGATGATCTCGCGCTCCTCCTCCACCGAGGGGTAGTCCACGATCACCTTGAACAGGAAGCGGTCGCGCTGCGCCTCGGGCAGCGGGTACACGCCTTCGCTCTCGATGGGGTTCTGGGTCGCCATGACCAGGAACGGGTTCGGCATCGGGTAGGTCTTGCCACCGATGGACACGTGCCGCTCGGCCATCACCTCGAGCAGGGCCGACTGCACCTTCGCGGGTGCGCGGTTGATCTCGTCGGCGAGCACGAAGTTCGCGACCACCGGGCCGAGCTCGGTGTCGAACTCCTCGCGGCCCTGGCGGTAGATGCGCGTACCGACGAGGTCGGTGGGGACCAGGTCGGGAGTGAACTGCACTCGGGAGAAGCTGCCGCCCACGACCTTCGCGAAGGTCTCCACGGCCAGGGTCTTGGCGATACCGGGCACGCCCTCGAGGAGCACATGGCCCTTGGCGAGCACACCGACGAGCAATCGCTCCACCAGCCGGTCCTGCCCGACGATCACCCGCTTGACTTCATAGATCGCTTTCTCCAGAACCTGGACATCGCGATCGAGGGTGCTCGGTGCCGGCGACGGCGTCTCCTTCACCGTGCTTACCCCGCTCACACCGTCAGTCGAAGTCACCAACATCCCCGCTTTCGCCTCGGTCTCTGTGCGTGCTGCCCCAACTATTCCAGGTATCCGCCGTGATTGCCGCAACCGGTCTGGTCAAAAAGGCTGGGGCCCTGGTTCGGCGTGTCCAAATTGAGAAGAATTTCCTGGTTACAGCTCGGTTCGGTGGAGATGCACCGAATTCCGTACAGACCCCTGCCGCGAGCCGAATTGACCCAAGTAGCGTGGTAGTACTGCCGGTCGACGGCGTCCGGCCTACGGGATGTGGTGTGCAGTGTGGGATTTCGAGGTTTCACCGAAGCAGTCCATCGGTGAATCGGTGCTGTCCGAATTGCAGGAGCGGGCCGAGGCCGATGGGGTCGCGCTGAGAGTGGGTGTCGTGCTGGAACGCGACGGCGCGGTGCTGTTGCTCGATCGCGATGAGCACGCGGCCGGGCGCGGTCCGTTGTATCTACCGGGGACCATCGTGCGCGCCGGCGAACCGCTGGCCGCCGCGGTGGCGCGCGGCATGGCCGAGGAGACCGGGCTGACCGTCGCCGACGTGGTGCGGCACCTGGGCAGTTTCGACTATCTGGACAATGCCGGAAAGACGGTGCGGCGCGAGCATTTCGCGGTCGACGTGGCGGCCGCGGCGCCTGTGCGGTTGTCCAATTACGCCGCGTACCGGTGGGTTCCGCTGGATGGCGAACTGCCCGTGACCAAGTCGATCCGGGAGATCCTCGCGCACTACCGCGAATAGGTGCGCATGGTCAGCGGCGAGCCGATGCCGTGCACCAGCACGCTGCCCAGCACCGTGACGACGAGGACGGACAGCACCAGGTCCGCGTCCGCGTCGTGCAGCATGTTGAACGACAGCAAGCCGAACACGATCGAGGTGGTGCCGCGCGGCCCGAGCCACGCGATCAGCAGCACCTCGACGCGTTTCAGGCCGGAGCCGATCAGCGACAAGGCGACCGGCACCATGCGCAACACGGTCAGGGCCGCGGCGGAGAACACGATCACGCGCCAGCTCACCCCGCCCCACAGCGCGAAGACGATGGTGTTGCCGAAGACGAACCACATGGCGACCGTGAGCAGGAAGCCGATATCGTCGAGCAGTTCCAGATCGCGGTGGTTCTCGGCCTCGCGGCGCGCGTAGTGGAAGACGAACCCGCACACGAACGAGGCAACGAAACCGTTGCCCGACAGCGCGACGGCCACGCCGTAGGACAGCAGCGGCGCGGCCACCAGCGCGAGGCGTTTCGACTGCGCGCTCATCAGGTTCGCGCGCTCGCTGCGGCTCACCAGCCACGCGAGTGCGCCGCCCAGGACCAGGCCCACCGCAATGGCTTTCAGCGCCGAGGGGCCGGCCGAGGCGAGCGCGTCCCAGGGGGTGTTGCCGCCGGGCTTGTCCGCGGCCAGTGCCAGCGCGAAAAGGATGATGGGCGAGGCGATTCCGTCGTTGTAGCCGCTCTCGACATTGAGCACGTTGCGGACTCGGGCCGGGATGCGGCGATCGCGTACCAGCGCCGCGGCGGGGGCCATATCGATGGGCATCACGACGCAGGCGATGACCAGCAGCACGGGCCAGCCGTTGCCGGGCAGCAGCCACCAGCCCAGCACCACGGCCGCGACCATGCTCAAAGGCATGGCCAGGAACAACACTCGCAGCGCGGCGCCGGGTTCCTTGCCGAGCAGGCCGCCGCGGACTTCGGTCGCGTCGACGAACAGCAGGATCGCCAGGATGATTTCGGCGGCCTTCAGCGCGACATGCGTATTGAGCGTTTCACCGATGGTGTTGTGGGTGGTCAGGCCCATGGCCATGCCGGCGGCGACCACGATCATAGGTGCGCTGATCCGCCAGCGCTCCAATCGAGCCGCCAGCAACGCCCATAGGGCCACCACAATCGCTACAACGATGATCGAGGCAATCACTCGGTCATCTTGTCAGACAATGTCTCCGGCAGATTCGTGCGCGGCCCCGAGGGCCCCGGCCAGCGCGCCGATGCAGGTGGCGCGCAGTTGGTCGCGGGTAATGGTGGCGTGTTCGAGCCAGTCCAGGCACAGGGTGTGGACGAAGGTCAGCCAGGCCAGCAGGATCGCGGCGGTGACCTCGCGGGAGACGCCGGTCAGGCCGGTGGTGTCGAGCATCTGCTGCTGCAGGGAGGCGAGTTCGGCGGTGATGATCGCCTGCACGACCGGGTCGCCGGCCAGCGAGCGGTTGGCGGCGAGCACGGTATTGCGGTTGCCCTCGAAGTAGTCGAAGTGGGCGTCGAGGCCGGCGGCGACCTGGTCGGGCAGGGACAGGGCGGGGTCGAGTTCGATGCCGGAGACCAGGGTGTCGGCCGCTTGCTGGTAGATCGCCGCGAACAGTACGCGTTTGCTGGGGAAATGCCGGTAGAGCAGGGCGCGGGAGATGCCGGCGCGGGCGGCGATCTCGTCCATCTGCACCTCGTCGTAGGGGCGTTCGGCGAACAGCCGGGTTCCGGCGGCGAGCAGTTCGGCTCGGCGCTGTTCGGGGGTGAGCCGACGACGGGGTGGCATGGGCCCAGACTAGTTGACGCGTGTCTACTACCGGTCGTAGGCTTGTTCGCACGCTAGTAGACACGTATCCACTAAGGGGTGTCACTTCGGGGGAAGGGAGCAGCAATGCGCACCGCAGTGCAATGGATCCTGATCGTCTTCGGAATCGGGTGCAGCGCAATCGCGCTGGCGCACATATTCATCGGGCCGAAGACCATTCCCGGGGCGAATACGCCGAATCCGAGCCTGGACGGCGATATTCGGATGGCGATGGTGGTGTTCCTCGCCTACGGCCTCGCGTGCATCTGGGCGGCACGCGATCTCGACCGGCACGCAGGGCTGATTCACCTACTCATGCTGGTGTTCTTCGCGGGCGGGCTGGTCAGGTTGCTGACGGTGGCCTACGTGGGCTGGCCGGATGCCTTCTTCAAGGCCATGATCGTGTTCGAGATCGCGTTGCCGCTGGTGGTTTCCCCACTGCTGCAACGCGTTACGGGCCGGACGTCGGCCGCGGACCTGGTCGCGCTCAGCCGGTGACGACCGGCATCCGCACCTCGCGGATGCCGGCGCACTCCGGTCAGCTCAGCTGCACGCGGGCGAGCTCTGGCTCAGGTTCTGCAGGGCGTTGCACGCCCAGCTCATCTGCAGGACCCACTTGCCGTCCTGCGGAACGAACGGAACGGTCGCCACATTGGGTGCGCCGCCGTTGATGGAGAAGTTCACCGTGGCCGAGAGCGAATCGCCCAGGGAGGTCACATCGGTGACGTCGATCTTGGCATTGTTCTGCTGGTACGCCTGCACCAGCTTGTCGATCATCTGCGGATCCTTCTGCAGCGCCTGCGCGCCGTTCTCGAGGTATCCGACCTTGGTGCTGTCGGGCACATTGGGATCCAGCACCTGCTGGAGTTCCTGGTTCAGTTCCGCGACGCTCGGCACGGGCGGCTCGTTGGACGAGGGCGCTGCGCTGGTCGTGGCGGCGGAAGTCGTGGTGGACGAGGCGTTCGACGACGTCTTGCTGCCGCTACCACACGCCGACAAGCTCAGCGCGGCAACGACAGCCAGCGCGGCGACCGCGGCGCGTCCGGTCATCTGAAGCTTCAAATGTTCATCCCTCCGGTCGTTTGGCCTGCTCTGCACCCGCGCGTCACCACCCGACCGGCAGTTTCCGCACGAGTGGCCCCAACCTACCCGCCGACTTTCAAGGAACTCCGAGGAGGGTCAGAGAGATTCGGGCGTTTCGCGCATCGGGTCACCAGCCGACGATCACCTCGCGGCCCTGCACGATGGCCATGTCCAGCAGGCCGGGGAACAGGGCGTCGAGGTCAGCGCGGCGCAGGCTGTTCATGCGGCGGATGCCCTCGTCGCGCTGGTGGATCACGCCCGCCTCGCGCAGATATTTGAAATGTCCGCTCTGCGTGGACTTGCTGACGGGCAGCGCGAAGGTGGTGCAGGCGAGCTCCTCGCCGGGGCCGGCCTCGGCGAGCCGGGCGACGATGGCCAGCCGCACCGGGTCGCCCAGGGCGGACAGGACATTCGTGAAGCGGATGTCATCGCGATCGGGGTGCACCAGGACAGTGGCGGCTCGGCTTGCCATGGGTCCACTCTAAATCATCATGTTCACGTTTTACGAACATATTGCTATGTTCGATAAGTCCGAACATGGATTCTTCTCTGGAGCTGCATCATGCGATTCTGGGCCACGGCTTACACGCTGCTGATCCTCTTGACCGGAACGAACCTGCCCACTCCCCTCTATCGCTCATACGAGCAGCGATTCGGCTTCTCCCCCTTGGTCATCACGCTGATCTTCGCCGTGTACGTGGCCGTCCTGATTCCCTCACTACTGGTAGCGGGGCCGCTGTCCGATGCGATCGGACGCCGGCGGGTATTGCTGCCCGCCACGGCGCTGGCGATGTTGGGGGCGTTGGGATTCGCGCTGGCGACGAATGTGGTGTGGCTGTTCACGGCGCGCATCCTGCAGGGCCTCGCGCTGGGCGCGGCCTCCGGTGCGCTGACCGCCGCGCTGGCCGAACTGGAACCGACCGGGAATCGCCGGCGTGCCGCGCTGGTGTCGACGGTGGCCTCGGCCGGTGGGCTCGGGGCGGGACCGTTGCTGGGAGGTGTTCTCGCGCAATATCTTCCGGCGCCGCATGTGGTGCCGTTCGTGGTCGAGATCGTGCTGCTGGCGCCTGCGGCGTTCACCATCGCGACCACGCCGGAGACCCGGCCGAATGTGCGGTGGCGGCCGCGGCGGCCGAGCATTCCGGTGGGTATGCGACAGATCTTCGCCTTCAGCGGGACCTCCACCTTCCTCGGATTCGCTGTGGTCGGCGTGTTTCTGACGCTCATTCCGACCTATGTCACCGCGTTGTCGGGGAGTCACAATCTGTCCGTGGCGGGCGCAGCGGTCGCGCTGCTGCTGGCCTGCTCCGCATTGTCACAGCTCGCTGGCTACGGTAAACCCGCACGGACACTGGAGCTTTCGGGTCTGCCCTTGCTGGCGGGCGGGCTCGTGCTGCTGGCGGTCGCGGGGCATATCTCTTCGCTGGCAATGCTGCTCGTGGCGACCGTCGCGGCCGGAGCCGGGCACGGCCTGGTGTTTCTCGGCGGGCTCACCGCGATCAATCACGCCGCACCCGTCGAGCGGCATGCGGAGGTGGTGTCCACCTTCTATGTGATCGCGTATCTGGGTGTCGGATGGCCCGTGATCGGGGTCGGGGTCCTGGCCAATGCCGCGGGCCTGCTCACCGCCGTGCAGTGGTTCTCCGGTGTCGTCGCGGTGCTGTGCGCGGCGATGCTGCCGGTGTTGCTGCGACGCGGGCGACGATCAGTGCTGTCAGTGCCGCGGCCGTGAGGACGGTCCAGCAGATGCGGGCCGGTGTATGGAAGGTCGCGGCCGAGTCCAGGGCATCGGGGTCGGCGGCCAGGATCGAGCCGATGATCGCGACGCCCAGGGACTGACCGATCTGGCGGGAGGTGGTCGCGACGCTGGCGGCGACGCCGGCCTCCGAACCGGGCAGGCCCGAGGTGACGATGGTGGTGATCGGCGTGTTCAGGAAGCCGATTCCGAGACCGAACACGGCGTAACCGAACAGCAGCAACACCTGGTTCCCGCCGTCGAAGGTGAAGGTGAGCAGCACGGCCGCGATCGTGGTGAGGGCGCCGCCCGCGGTGAGGGTGACCCGGTCACCGCGGTCGGCGGTGCCGCGTCCCGACAGCGGGCCCGCCACCAGCATCGCCGCGGCCATGGGCAACAGCTCGAGACCGGCCACCAGCGGTCGATCGTTTCGAATGCCTTGCAGGAAGTAGGTATTCAGGAACAGGAACCCGCCCATCGCGATGTAGGCGCAGATCGCGATGACCACCGCGCCCGCGAACGCCCGGGAACCGAACGCGCGCAACTCGAGCAGCGGATCCGCTCGTCGCGGTTCGTAATTCACCAGTCCCAGCGCACAGGCCACGCTGAGCAGCAGGCACCCGATCGTCACCGGCGAACCCCAACCGCGTTGCGGCCCTTCGATGATCGCGAACACCAGCGGGCCGAGCAGGCCGATGACGAGCAGTTGCCCGATCGGATCGAGCCGCCTGGCGATCGCGGCCCGCGACTGTGGCACGAAGCGCCCGGTGAGTGCGAAGGCGCACAGGGCGATCGGCACATTGATCCAGAAGATCGCGCGCCATCCGATCGCATCCACCAGCGCTCCGCCGATGACCGGGCCCGCGGCCATGCTGATGCCGGTCGTTCCGCTCCACGCCCCGACCGCTCGCGCGCGTTCGGCGGGCCGGGGGAACACATTGATGATGATGGACATGGCGACGGGGTTGAGCATGGCGCCGCCCACGGCCTGCAGCATCCGGAAGCCCACCAGCCAGCCCGGACTCGGCGCGAGACTGCACAGCAGCGAGCCGGCGCCGAAGACCAGCAGCCCGGCCTGGAACACGGTGCGGCGGCCGATGCGGTCCGCGATCGATCCGAACAACATGAGCAGGCAGGCGAGCACCACCGTGTACGCGGCGACCGTCCACTGGGTGCTCGAGACCGAGGCGTGCAGATCGCGGCCGATGGACGGGAGGGCCACATTGAGCGCGGTGGTGTCGAGGTTGGCCATCAGTACGGCGGTGCAGCAGATCGCCAGCACCAGTCGCCTGTGCGGCTGCCGCCCGGTCGTCGCGCTGTCCGGTGCCGTGATGTGGCCTCCTGACCGGGATCGGAATGCCGAGGGAGTGTTGCGCGAGCCGTTGCACTGCCTCGGATCAGACTAGACTGTCCTGGTCAGGCGGGCAGGTACGACATGGCATGGGCCGCAACATGCTCGCGCAGCCGGGCCACCGCCGGGGTCGGGCGGTGATTGCCCGAGACCAGGCCGATGCCGCGGACGTGGTCACCGGTCAGGGTGATTCTGGCCAGGTCCGGGTGCGGGGTTTCCGGGGCGGGCAGGATCGCGATGCCGAGATCGTGGGCGACGAAGGCGCGCAAGGTTTCGAATTCGGTCGTCTCCAGGGTGACGTGTGGTGCGAATCCGGCTTCGGCGCACCAGGAGTCGAACAGGCGGCGCAGGTGGAAGCTGGGCGGATTCGCGATGAAGGGCTCGCCGGCCAGATCGGCCAGATCGACCTCGGTGCGGCCCGCCAGGGGGTGGGTGCGGGCGACGTAGAGGTGAATCGGCTGGTGGCCCAGGATGATCGAGGGCAGCTCGGCCGGGACTGGGATCATGACGGCCAGGTCCAGGCGGCCGTCGGTGAGCATGTCGACCAGGGCGCTGCCGTGGGCTTGCACCAGGTGCAGGCGGATGCGCGGTGCGGCGGCGTGGAAGTCGGCGAGCAGCGACGGGATGCTGACCGGGCCGAGGGTGAGCGGGAAGCCGAATCGCACCAGGCCGCTGTCGGGGTCGGCATTGCTGCGGACCACGTCGATGGCGTCGCCGAGGGCCTGTACGAGACCTCGCGTGCGGTCGAACAATTCGTGCCCGGCCGCGGTGAGGGCGACCCGGCGGCCGACCGGCTGGAACAGCGGCACGCCGACGGTCTGCTCGACCGCTTTCAAGCGGCGGCTCAGCGAGGATTGCGGGACGCCCAGCAGCTCGGCCGCCCGCGTGATGTGGCCCGCACCGGCGGCGGCTTCGAAGGCGGCCAGCAGTGGAACCAGTGCCTCGACCTGGGCAGAGGGCATTTCATCCATATTTGGATCATATCCGGCCGGAATCGACATTGGACGGATGAATCGGTGCGGCGTGACGATGGCGGGATCAGCGAAACGTCAGGAGGACGCCCCGATGGACACGCAACCCGCCGCCGAAACCGGCACGCACACAGAGGTTCTCGATGTCGTCCTGATCGGTGGCGGCATCATGTCGGCGACCCTCGGTGCCCTGATCGCCACCCTGCAACCGGATTGGTCGATCACGCTGCTCGAACGGCTCGATCGGCTCGGCGCCGAGAGTTCGGATCCCTGGAACAATGCCGGTACCGGGCACTCCGGATTCTGCGAACTCAACTACATGCCCGATCCGGACGACCCGGGCAAGGCCGCGGAGATCGCGCGCATGTTCCAGCTGTCACGGCAGTTCTGGGCAGGACTGGCCGCGGGCGGTGAATTCCCGCGCCCCGCGGGTGGTTTCGTGAATCCGACACCGCATATGGATGTCGTCTTCGGTGCGCGCGATGTCGCCTACTTGCGGCGGCGCTTCACCACATTGCAGGCGCTGCCGATGTTCTCGGCCATGCAGTACAGCGAGGATCCGGAGACCATCGCCCAGTGGGCGCCGCTGCTCATGGAAGGGCGCGACCGTACCGAGTCCATGGCGGCCACCCGGATCGAGGGCGGAACCGACGTCGATTTCGGTGCGCTCACCGGCGAACTGGTGCGGACCATGACCAGTGGCGGTGCGCGCGTGGCACTTCGGCACGAGGTGACCGGGCTGCGCCGCGACCCGGACGGGCTCTGGACCATCACCGGCCGCGACCGGAATGAGCGGCGCCGCTTCACCTTCCGCGCGCGGTTCGTGTTCGTCGGCGCGGGCGGCTACGCACTGAAACTGCTGCAGCAGGCCCACATTCCGGAAGTGCGGGGGTACGCGGTGTTTCCGTTCGGCGCGCAATTCCTGCGCACCGACAATCCCGCGATCGTCGCCCGGCACGAGGCCAAGGTCTACAGCCAAGCGGCACTCGGCGCCCCGCCCATGTCGGTCCCCCACCTGGACAAGCGAATCGTCGACGGCGAGCAGTCCCTGCTGTTCGGCCCCTACGCCACCTTCAGCACCCGGCTGCTCAAACGAGGCCGCCTCACCGACCTTTTCACCACCCTGCGCCCCGGCAACATCCTGCCTTTGCTGGCCGTCGGGGTGCAGAATCTCTCGCTGGTCCGCTATCTCATCGGCCAGTTGCTCTCGACGCGGCGGCGCAAATTCGCTGAACTGCAACGCTTCTACCCCACCGCCGACCCCGCCGACTGGTACCCGATCCAGGCCGGGCAACGCGCACAACTGGTCAAGCCCGATCCCGGCCGTATCGGTGTCCTCACCTTCGGCACCGAACTCGTCACCGGCGCCGAGGGCACCATCGCCGGCCTACTGGGCGCCTCCCCCGGCGCTTCCACGGCCCCCGCGACCATGGCCGACCTGCTGGATCGCTGCTTCCCCGAACACCTTTCCCACTGGGATCCGCGATTACGCCGGCTCATGCCCGGCCGATACGGGACGATCGACAGCTTGTCGGAGGCATCTGATATTGCTTGAGACATGACGGCTCTGGGAGCGGTATTCCGGCCACAAAATCCCCCCGAGCATCTGCGCGAGGTAGTCCGCGCAGCCGAGGATTCCGGCCTCGACGAATTGTGGCTCTGGGAAGACTGCTTCCAAGAGGGCGGCATCGCCACTACCGCCGCGGCCCTGGCCTGGACCGATAACCTCCGCGTAGGAGTCGGCGTCCTCCCGGTCCCCCTCCGCAATGTGGCCCTGACCGCCATGGAAATCGCCACCCTGGAACGGATGTTCCCCGGCCGCGCGGTCTGGGGTGTCGGCCACGGCGTCCAGGACTGGATGGGCCAGGCAGGCGCCCGCGTCGCCTCCCCCGTCACCCTTCTCGGCGAATACCTCGACGCCCTCCGCGGTCTCCTGGCCGGCAGCCGAATCACGGTGAAGGGCCGCTACATCCAGCTCGACGACGTAGCCCTCGACTGGCCACCCCGCACCCCACCCAAGATCCTCGCCGCCGCATCCGGCCCTCGCACTCTGGAGCTGGTAGGCGCAGCCGCCGACGGCGCAATCCTCACCAGCGCCACCTCCGCCGCCGGAATCCGCACCGCCGCAGCAATACTCCACGCAGCCCGCCCCGCCACCGCGGCCTCCGACCCCTACCCGATCGTGGTGAACCTCCTCGCAGCCACCGGCCCCGACGCCGCAGCCCGCGTAACCGCCGACCTGAGCGCCCAAGGCCGCGAGACCATCCCCGACCTAGGCGTATCCGGCGACGCCCGGGCAATCGCCGACACCGTCCTCCGCTGGGCCGAGGCAGGCGCCACCACGGTCGTCCTCCAACCCACCTCCGATGAACCCGACCCCGCCGGCTTCATCCGCTTCGTCGCCGAACAGGTCCGCCCCCTGGTCCCCTGCCCCTCGGCTACATCGGCAGGTTCACCCAAAATCCGACAATTGTGAATTGAAGGCATTTCAGTCTTCATGGCTCAATTCAGTTGTGCTGCAATAAAAATGGTAGTCGTGTAAACCTTCGGCGGGGTCGGCAGCATACAGTACCGAACGGTCTTTTAGGTGGTCATAACCGGATCTTCATTGCGGGGCTGCCTGAATTGGCGGAAATGCGAAGTATGTGGGTTGTTCGTGAACTTCTGGGTGGTATCGGGGGGCGCGGGCCGAGGGGCGAGAGAGGCTGGTAGACGGGGGGTTTGGGGGTGGGTACGGTCCGAGTTGACGTTGGATTGGGCATGTGGGAGTTTTCTCCCGGATTCACGTGTGCTCGATGCACAAACGTTTGATCTTGGAGGAGCGGCAGGTAGTGCGTCTACGTCTAGGGCAGGAAAAGTCCGGGGACAGTGCCGATTCGGCGCCCGCACGACCTGCGGCTGCGAATCGGGTGCTGGACTTCGTCATGGGCGGGTTTCTGCGCGCACGGACCATCAGCGGCCAGCTGTCGCGGATTCTGGCGTTCGCGCTGATCCTGGTGCTGGTCTTGCTGGCGGCGACCGTGCAGCGGGCCTACTCCGACTATCGCGAGGCCGATGCCACCACGCGGGCGGTGACGCTGGCGCTCGGGGTGCAGGATCTGACCGACCAGATCCAGCGCGAGCTCGGGCTCAGCAACGGCTTGCTCAGTGGCGACAACAGTTTGCAGCAGCAGCTGCTCGCGCAGCGGCACAGTGTGGACGCCACGCTCGATGCGGTGAAGGGCGCGGCCGATTCGAATGCGCCGGGAGCGGACCAGGTTCGCGCGGCGCTCGCGCAGTTGAATCTGCTGACCAATACCCGTACACAGGTTGATACGCGGCGCATCAGCCGGCCCGTGGTGCTGCAGTTCTACAACGACGCGGTCGGCGCGCTGAACCGGCTGACCCTCGGCCTCGATCAGGCCAACGACCCGGAACTGCAGCGCGGTCTGCAGGCGTTCTACGCCCTCGGCGCCGCCAAGGCGCAGTTCGACAAGGAGCGCGGTTTCCTCAACGGCGTGTTCGTGGTCGGGCACTTCTCCGGCGGCGAGTACGGGCAGTTCATGGAGATCCGCGCCGCCAAACAGGATGCGCTGCAATCGTTCTCCCGCTACGCCGACAAGACCCGCCAGGCCGATCTGGACGCGGCCATGGGCGGTGACCACGCCGCGCAGGCCGATCAGGCCGAGAGCGTCGCACTCGCCTCCGGTGACGGGCCGCTGGTCCGCCCGGTGGACGCGACCTCCTGGTGGACGCAGATGACCGGCGTGATCGACGCGCAGCGCGCCGTGCAGAAGTCGGTGGGTAGCGATATCCAGTCCCGCGCCGAGGATCTGCGCGGCAGCGCGGAAACCGAGCTGATCGCCTTCCTGGTGGGTGCGGCCATCGCCATCCTCGCCATGACCGCGCTGGTCCTCGCCTCGGTGCGAGCCCTGGTGCGACCGCTGCACACGCTGGCCGAAGAGGCCGACGATGTGGCGTCGCGGCGACTACCCGAGGTCATCGACGCCTGGTCGCACGCCGTCGAGAGCCAGCCCGAGGCCCCGGCGCCGGTGCGCACCCCGACCGGGGCGAGCACCGAAATCGCCGCCGTCGCAGGCGCATTGGATCGCGTGCAGACCACCGCCTTCGAACTCGCCTCGCAGCAGGCGCTGGTGCGCCGCAATACCACCGAGTCCATGGGTAACCTGGCGCGGCGCAATCAGAACCTGGTCCGCAGGCAACTCGCGTTGATCAGCGCCTTCGAGCGGGAGGAACTCGACCCGCAGGGCCTGGCCAACCTGTTCGAACTCGATCACCTCGCTACTCGCATGCGCCGCAACGCCGAAAGCCTCCTGGTCCTGGTGGGCGAGAGCAGCCCGCGCCGTCTGGCCCGCCCGGTGACCCTCATCGACGTGGTGCGCGCGGGCATGTCCGAGGTCGACGACTACCGCCGCGTGGTGCTGCGCCGCGTCGAGGACGTGCTCATCGTCGGCTCGGTGGCCAGCGAGCTCTCCCATATGCTCGCCGAGCTCATCGAGAACGGACTCGCTTTCTCCCCACCGGATCTCGAGGTCGAGATCTACGGCCGCTCGGCGCCGCACGGGTATCTGCTGGCGGTGGTCGATCACGGTGTCGGCATGTCCGCCGAAGCGCTCGCGCAGTCGAATGCGAAGCTGCGCGGGGAAGACGATTTCATCGTCGCCCCGACCCGCTATCTGGGCCACTACGTGGTCGGCCGGCTGGCGCAGCGGCTCGGCATCGACGTGGAACTGACCACCTCCCCGGTGAGCGGCATCGTCGCGCGCATGACGCTGCCCAGCGCGATGCTGGCCACCTCGCACGATGCGGAGCTGCCGCCGACCATGGTGCAGGCATTGCTGCCCGTGACCGAGATGGAACCGACCTGGGGTTCGGATGCGGAAGCGAGAAGCCTGCCCGCACCGGCGGAATCGTACGAGACCGTCGCCCTGCCCTCGCCGTACACGACCGGCCGGCACGCGCTGGTGACCGACGAGCCCGACACCACCGGTGCAGGCGCCCGCGGCTACGACACCGGAATCGGCATGCGGCCCGCCACCACTGACACGGGAAGCATCGGATTCGGCGTCGCCAGTACGGGATACGCCGAATCCGGCCCGCGCACCGGCACCTTCGAAGCCATGATCTCGGAATCCAAGGGTGTGGGCGGCGGACCGGGCCGGGGCGCGGGATCGGCTGCCCCGGAACGCAATGCGCCGCTCGCACGCGGCGGCAATGACCTGACCCCGCGCGGCAGCGGCGAACTCACCCCGCGTGGCAGCCGCAATGACCTCACACCACGCGGCGGCACCAGCGCTCCCGCCTCACGAGGCACCACCGCGCCCGCCCTGCGCGGCACCACAACACCCGCCCAGCGCGGCGGCAGTGCGCCCGCCCCGCGCGGCGGCAACGAGCTCACCACACGCAACGGGCTCGAACGCCGCAACAAGAAGGCGCGCGCCGGCGCCGCACCCGCGGCACAGTCCAACCCCGAGCCCCGCCCGAATCCGATATCACCACCCGCGCCGGTCACCGACCGGTCGCCGGAGCAGACCCGGAGCATGCTGACTTCCTTCCGCGCGGGGCACGAACGCGGTGCCGCGGCGGGTGCGCCATCGGCCGCGCCGTATCCTGGCGCTCCCGAAACCCATTCGCGCGCAGCAGATCCGGTGTATCCCGGCGCGCCCGCGACGACCGCAGAGGAGAACTGGTGACGACAAATCTGCCCAGCACCGATATCCATTCCTTCAACTGGATGCTGGCCAATTTCGTCCGCAATACGGCGGGTGTGCGGGAGACCGTCGCGGTCTCCTCGGACGGTCTGCTCATCGCCATGTCGGACGGTCTGGACCGCACCGCGGCCGACCGGCTGGCGGCCATGGTGTCGGGGCTGTCCAGTCTCGCCAAGAGCGCTTCGCGCAGTTACTCGTTCGACGGCCTGAAGCTGATCATGATCGAGATGAAGCGCGGCTTCCTGCTGGTCTCGGCCATGGGTAGCGGCAGCTGCCTCGGTGTGATCGCGGACGGCAACTGCGATGTGGGCCTGCTCGGCTACGAGATGTCGGTGCTGGCCGAACGCGCCGGATCGCTCCTGGATCCGGCGCTGGTGTCCGAGCTGCGAGAGTCCCTGCGCCGATGAGAGATTCCGAGCCCGCGCACGGGCAGTATCACGACCCGGAGCGCGCCCACGACTTCGGCTGGTTCCAGCGCGACAACCTGGGCGCGCCGCTGCACGCCGAGCACGCGGCCGAGGGCGAGGACGACTTCGTCCGCCCCTTCATCGTCACGGGTGGCCGTACCACGCCGGTGGTCGACGGGCTGCGCATCGAAACCATGGTGCAGGCGCCGCGTTCGGCCATGCAGGCGCCCCTGCAGCTGGAGCAGCGCGCCGTGGTGACGCTGTGCCAGCAGCCCCGTTCCATCGCCGAAATCGGTGCCGCACTGAATATTCCGGTCGGCGTGGCGAAGGTGATCGTGAGCGATCTCGCCGCCGCCGGGCACCTCACCGTGCGCGAGTCCACCGAACTTTCCGTTGCTGCCATCGAGAGGATCAGAGACCTTGTCCGGGCACTCTGACACGCGCCCCGCCCCGCCGTCGTCGGTGAAGATCGTCATCAGCGGCGGATTCGGCGTCGGTAAGACGACTTTCATCGGCGCGATCTCCGAGATCGAGCCGTTGTCCACCGAGGCCGCCATGACCGAGGCCTCCGTCGACGTCGACGATCCCGGTCACCACGAGCAGAAGACGCAGACCACGGTGGCGCTCGATTTCGGCCGCATCACCCTGGACAAGTCGCTGGTGCTCTACCTGTTCGGCACGCCCGGCCAGGATCGCTTCGTGTTCCTGTGGGACGACCTGGTGGACGGCGCGCTCGGCGCGGTGATCGTGGTGGATACCGGCCGGGTCCGCGACTGCTTCCCGGTGCTCGACTACTTCGAGGACAAGGAGACGCCGTTCGTGGTCGTGGTCAACCGGTTCGAGGGCGAACCGGCGCACGACCTGGCCGAGGTCCGCGAGGCCCTCGAGCTCGAGGACTGGATCCCGATGCTGGAATGCGATGCGCGCGACCGGAATTCGGTGAAGGAAGTGCTGGTGGCCTTGTTGGAGCAGGTGGTGTTCCACCGCCTCGGAGTGGCTGGGAGAGTCGGCTGATGTTCACTACGCGTCCCACCCTGCAGGGCACCTTCGGCATGGTGTCCTCCACGCATTGGCTGGCCTCGGCCACCGCCATGGCGGTGCTGGAGACCGACGGCAATGCCTTCGATGCCGCCGTCGCGGCCGCGTTCGTCTTGCATGTGGCCGAACCGCATCTCAACGGCCCCGCCGGTGAGGTGCCGATCATTCTCGCGCCCGCCGGCGCCGCGCCGCAGGTGCTGTGCGGTCAGGGCCCGGCCCCGGCCGGCGCCACCATCGAGCACTATCGCGGGCTGGGCCTCGAACTGGTGCCCGGCACCGGACCGCTGGCGGCCGCCGTGCCCGGTGCGTTCGACGCCTGGATGCTGCTGCTGCGCGATCACGGTACGAAGCGGCTGTCGGAGGTGCTGTCCTACGCCATCGGCTATGCCGAGCAGGGCATTCCGGCGGTGGAGCGGATCGGGCAGACCATCGCGGAGGTCGCGGAACTCTTCGAGTCCGAATGGACCAGCTCCGCGGCCGTCTACCTGAAGGACGGCAAACCGCCCGCTCCCGGTGAGCTACTGCGCAATCCGGCGCTGGCGCGGACGTGGCGGCGGGTGCTGGCCGAGGCCGAGGCGGCGGGCACGGACCGCGAAACGCAGATCGAGGCGGCGCGGCGGGTATGGCGCGAGGGCTTCATCGCCGAAGCGCTCGTGGCCGCGGCCGCACGTCCCGCGATGGACACCTCCGGCGCGCGGCACTCGGGCACGCTGAGCGGCGACGATGTGGTGAATTACGCTGCCACCTACGAGGATCCGGCCAACTACACGTGGAACGGGTGGACCGTCGCCAAGCCCGGACTGTGGAGTCAGGGCCCGGCCTTGCTGCAGCAACTCGCGTTGCTGGACGCCGTTCCCGAGTACGGCACGCCGGAGTACTACCACGTGCTCATCGAGGGTTCGAAGCTCGCCATGGCCGATCGTGAGGCCTGGTACGGCGATAACCCGCAGGTGCCGCTGGAAGCGCTGCTGTCCCCCGAATACAACGCGCAGCGACGTACGCTGATCGGGCCGCAGGCATCGATGGAACTGCGACCGGGCAGCCCGGAAGGGCTCACCCCGCGCCTGAGCAAGTTCGCCGAGTCGAACTCGGCTGGGGCCGTGGCGGTTCCGATCGGCGCGGGCGAACCGACCGTGGCCTCCAACGGCGCGACCCGCGGTGACACGTGTCACCTCGACGTCGTGGACCGCTGGGGCAATATGATCGCCGCGACGCCCAGCGGCGGCTGGCTGCAGTCCAATCCGGTGATTCCGGAGCTGGGCTTCCCGCTCGGCACCCGGCTGCAAATGGCATGGCTGGAGCCGGATCTGCCGAACTCGCTCACGCCCGGGCGGCGCCCGCGCACCACGCTCAGCCCGTCCCTCGCGCTGCGCGACGGTCAGGCGGTCATGGCCTTCGGTACACCGGGCGGTGATCAGCAGGACCAGTGGAACACCCACTTCCTGCTCGCCGTCGCCCTGCGCGAACCGGTGCGCGGCAGTCTGGATCTCCAGGGTGCGATCGACGCCCCCAACTGGCATCAGGAGAGCTTCCCCGGATCTTTCTATCCGCGGGTGACGAATCCGGGTGCGGTGGTGGTGGAATCGCGCATCGGCGAGGAGGTCGTCGGCGAGCTGCAGCGCCGCGGCCATCGCGTGACGGTTGGTGGCGCGTGGTCGGAGGGTCGTTTGTGCGCTGTCGCACGCGATCCCGAGACCGGTGTGCTGTCGGCCGGAGCAAACCCCCGGGGAATGCAAGGTTACGCCTCGGGGCGATAACGTCAAAGTGTGTCTTGCAGGGCGAAATCTCTGCAACGTTCAAGTAGGTTGTTGCGCATGCTCGTTCGCCTTTCCAGGCTTTTTGGGCTCGCCGTGGTCGCCGTGACGCTCGCTTCTTGTGCGCAACTGCAGTACCCGGACCGAACCTCCACGCATACAGACGATTTCGGCACTCCGGTGGGTACACAGGAGGTGCGCGACGGCGGCGATCTCGTCATGGGATTGTCCTCCGAACCGGACCGCCTCGACCCCACCACGTCGAGTTCGTTCTATACCCGCTATGTCATGAGCTCGATCTGCGAGAAGCTCTACGACAACGACTCTTCCGGCAATCTCGTGCCGCAATTGGCCGCGGCGCTGCCGACCGTGTCCGAGGACGGATTGACGGTCACCATTCCGGTGCGCAACGGCATCAAGTTTGCCGACGGCACGAACTTCGATGCCGCCGCGGTGCAGACCAGCCTGCAGCGGCATCTGACCATGAAAACCTCGCAGCGGACCAGTGAGCTGGGTCCGATCGACTCCATCGAGGCCAGCGGCCCGTCGGAAGTGGTGCTGCACTACAAGAAACCGTTCGCACCCATCACCGCCGCGCTCGCCGACCGGGCGGGCATGATCATGTCGCCGGCCGCGCTGGCCAAGGAGGGTGCCAACTTCGGTGATCATCCTGTGTGCGTCGGCCCGTTCAAGTTCGTGAAGCGGGTGCCGCAGACCTCCATCGTGGTGGAACGCGATCCGCTGTACTACGACGCGAAAAACGTGCACCTGCAGACCATCACCTACCGAATCATGGTCGACGCCAATATCCGCGCGGCCAATCTGCGGTCGGGCGATATCCAGGTCGCCGACTACATCTCCCCGCAGGATGCCGATGCCCTGAAGAAGGATTCGAAGCTGCGCCTGCTGCAGACTCGGTCCCTCGGCTTCATGGGCGTGTACCTCAATCTCGGGAACGTGGACGGCGTCGGCAAACCCACCAAGCCGATCGATACCCCACTGGCGAAAGACGCCCGGGTGCGGGAGGCGCTGTCGCTGAGCATCGATCGAAGCGCCTTGGTCGACACAGTGTTCAATAATTGGTATGAGCCGATGTGCTCACCGATCCTGCCGCAGAGCACCTTCGCGACACCCACGGTGAACGACTGCCCCAAATATGATCCGCAACGGTCACGGCAGTTGCTGGCCGCGGCCGGCGTACAACTCCCCTACCATATGAAGCTCGTGGTGCAGACCTCGCAGGACCGGCTGCGCTACGCGCAGGCGATGCAGGCGAGTGCCGCGAGCGGGGGCTTCGATATCGAGATCGTGCCCACCGAGTACTCCACGATGCTGGACATGCAGAAGCGCGGCGATTACGAGGCCATGCTGCTCGGCTGGTCGGGGCGAATCGATCCGGACGCCAATATCGCTCGCTTCATGACGACCAAGTCCAGCGGCAATTACAGCGGCTACAGCTCACCCGTCGCGGATGATCTGCTCGGGCAGGCCGCCCGCACCACCGATACCGCCAAGCGAGCAGACCTGTACGCGCAAGTGGTGCAGCAGATTCATAAGGACAACCCGTACCTCTACACCTACCGCGAGCGGCTGCTGACCGCGCACTCCACGCAGGTGACCGGTGTCGAGATGTACCAGGACGGTGTCGTGCGGCTCGGAAAGGCCGCCTTCCTCACGGACAGGAGCTGACGGCGATGCGCTACCGCGTGTTCCGAGCGCTCGCGCTGGGTGTCGTCGCCGTCGCGGTCAGTTCCTGCTCGCAGGCGCCGGCACCCGTCCAGATCACCACGCACGCCGACGATTACGGCCAGCCGCTGGGCACCCAGCCGGTGCATGAGGGCGGTGATCTGGTGATGGGCCTGTCCAATGATCCGGACCGACTCGACCCGACCACCTCTAGCTCGCTCTACATGCGCTACGTCATGAGCACGATCTGCGAGAAGCTCTACGACAACGACTCTTCCGGCAAGCTGGTGCCGCAGCTGGCGACGGATTTGCCGAAGTTCTCCGAGGACGGGCTGACCGTCACCATCCCGGTGCGCTCGGGCATCAGGTTCGCCGACGGCACCCCGTTCAACGCGGCCGCGGTGGAGACGAGTCTGCAGCGCCATCTCAGTATGGAGGGGTCGCAGCGCACCGGTGAGATGGGCCCGATCACCGGTATCGACAGCGACGGTCAGAACGTGGTCCTGCACTACAGCACGCCGTTCGCACCGATCACCGCCGCTCTCGCCGACCGCGCCGGAATGATCATGTCCCCCACCGCACTGAAGGACGAGGGCAAGGATTTCGGCGACCACCCCGTCTGTGTCGGCCCGTTCAAGTTCCAGCAGCGCACGGTGGGCAGTTCCATTGTGGTCGAACGGGATCCGCTGTACTACGACGCACAGAACGTGCACTTCGACACCATCACCTACCGCATCATGCCCGACGCCACCGCCCGCGCCGCGGCCCTGCGCAGCGGTGAGATCCAGGTCGCGGACACCATGTCCCCGCAGGACGCCGACGCGCTCGAGGCCGACCCCAAAATGCATCTGCTGGTGTCGGGCTCGTTCGGATTCCAGGGCTTCTACATCAATATCGGCAATGCGGACGGCGCCGGCAAACCCGTGAAGCCGCTCGAGACGCCACTCGCCAAGGATGACCGGGTGCGGCTGGCGCTCTCGCTCAGCATCGACCGGCAAGCGCTGGTGGACAAGGCATTCAAGGGCTGGTATGAATCCGCGTGCACGCCGATCGCCCCGCGCACCACCTATGCGACCACAGCCGATACGGCCTGCCCGCTGTACGATCCGGAACGCTCGCGCAAACTGCTCGCCGATGCCGGTGTGCAGACGCCGTACCCGATCACCATGCAGGTGATGAACGTCGCCGACCAGCTCGAATACGCGCAGCAATTGCAGACCATGGTCGCGGCGGGCGGGTTCGATCTGCGGATCGTGCCCACCGAATACTCAGGGCTGCTGGCGGCGCAGAAGAGCGGCAATTACGAAGCGCTGCTGCTGGGCTGGTCCGGGCGACTCGACCCGGACGGCAATATCGCCCGCTTCCTCAGCACCGGATCCAGTGGTAACTACTCCGGATTCAGTGATCCGGCCATGGACGAGGTGCTGGCCTGGGCCGCGCACACCACCAGCCCGGCCCGGCGCGAAGCGCTCTACGAGCAGGCGGTGCGGCTCATCGGCCGGGAAAACCCCTACATCTACACCTACCGGCTGCGCAACCTGACCGTGCACTCCAACCGGGTCACCGGTATCGAGGTGTACGCCGACGGCACCGTGCGGCTCGGCAAGGCCGCGTTCGTCTCGGATCGGAATAGCTGAATACTCATGGTGCAGTATCTCTTTCATCGAGTGTGGCAGTCCGCTGTCACCCTCGTACTGGTCTCGATCGTCGTCTTCGCCGGAGTGCGGGCGCTACCCGGTGATCCGGCCACCGTCATGGCCGGGGAACAGGCCGACCCGGCCACCATCGCCGCGGTCCGCGCTCAGCTCGGGCTGGACCGGCCACTGGTGGTGCAGTACTTCGAATTCGCGAAACACGCCCTGGCCGGGAATTTCGGGCGATCCATTCGTACCGGTACACCCGTCAGCGACATGATCGGCACGACGCTGCCGGTCACCTTGCAGCTGGCGTTCTACGCCATGCTCATCGCGGTGCTCGCCGGCCTCATCGGCGGCGTGCTGGCCGCGGTGTACCGGGGGCGCTGGCCGGAATGGGCCGCCAACGGGTTCTCACTGGTCGGGCTGTCGGTGCCGACCTTCTGGCTGGGATTGCTCGCCGTGCTCTACCTTTCGGTGGGGCTGGGGCTGTTCCCGGCGTCGGGGTATGTGTCCCCGTTCGATCATCCATTGCGCGGCCTCTACTTCCTCACGCTCCCCGCGCTCATCCTGGGTGTCACCCACGCGGCCGTCGTGCAGCGGCAGACGCGGTCGGCGATGGTGGAGACGCTCAGCACCGACTTCGTGCGCACGGCGCGGGCCAAGGGGCTCGGGCCGCGCGCGGTGATCGTGCGATATGCCCTGCGTAACAGCCTGATCGTGGTGACCACCGTGATCGGGTTGCAGCTGGGGCTGCTCATCGCGGGCACCGTGGTGACCGAACGCATCTTCAGCCTGCCGGGTATCGGGAAGCTGACGCTGGATTCGGTGTTCTCCCGCGACTATCCGGTGGTCCAGGCCGTCGTGCTGGTGGTCGCACTGTCCTACATCGTCATCAATCTGCTGGTCGACGTGCTGTATTCGGTGATCGACCCGCGCGTGCGAGTGTCCGGGAGGGCGCAATGAGTGTCCAGGAGAACACAGAGTCCGTGCGGGACAACGCTGCCGCCGGTTCGGCCGCAACCGAAGGCGTTTCGTCGACCGGTGCCGATTCGACTGTCGCCGAGGGCATTTCGGCAACAGCGGCCGGTTCGACTGCCGGTGCCGCGGCGGCGCCCGTACCTTTGACCGCGGTCGGCAGTCGCGTACTGAGCCGACTACGAAACAACCGGCTGGGCATGGTCGGCGCGGTGCTGCTGTTGATCGTGATCGTGATCGGCGTCTTCGCTCCGCTGCTGGCGCCGTATTCACCCTCCGCGGTACACTTCGCGACGCCGTTCCAGCATCCCGGCACCGTCGGATTCGCCTTGGGCACAGACGATCTGGGTCGCGACATTCTCTCCCGCGTGCTGTACGGCACCCGCGCCTCGCTCGAGGTCGGTGTGCTGTCGGTGCTGTGCGCGGTGGTCATCGGCGTGCCGCTGGGCCTGCTGGCCGGGTACTGGCGGTGGCTGGACGCGGTGCTGTCGCGACTGGCGGATGTGCTGCTGGCCTTCCCCTTCGTGATGATCGCCGTCGGGCTCACCGCGATCTACGGCGGCGGGCTCACCCAGGCGGCCATCGCGCTCGGCATCGCGCAGGTGCCGGTCATGATGCGAGTGGTGCGCGCGGAAACGCTGCGACTCAAGGAAACCGATTTCGTGCTCGCGGCCCGCGCCATGCATGTCGGGTCCGGGCGCATCCTGGCCGAGCACATCCTGCCCAACTCCCTCGCACCGATCATCGTGCAGGCCACCGTGATCATGCCCACCGCCATCCTCGGCGAGGCGATCCTGTCCTTCCTGGGCCTCGGCATCAAACCGCCCGCGCCCAGCCTGGGCATCATGCTGTCCGACGCCCAGCAGTACCTGCTGCGCACCCCGTGGCCGGGCGTGTTCCCTGGTGTGGCGCTGCTGCTGATCTGCCTGGGATTCAACCTTTTCGGCGATGCGCTGCGCGACGCGCTCGACCCGAAGACCAGCCGCTGAAAGGGCTGTCATGACCGAATCACTGCTGGAGATCAGCGATCTGCGGGTGTCCTACGGCGACGTCAGCGCGGTGGACGGCGCCAGCCTGGTCATCGCGCCCGGGGAACGGGTCGCCGTGGTGGGCGCCTCCGGATCCGGCAAATCCACACTCGCACATGCCATTACCGGATTGCTGCCCGGCGCCGGGCAGGTGACCGGGGGCGTCATCCGCTGGCGTGGCGAGGACATCACACGTGCCGACGAGAAGCGGCTGCGCGACCTGCGCGGCAAGGAGATCGGCTCGGTCCCTCAGGACCCGATGTCCAACCTCAATCCGGTCTTGCGGGTCGGCGTCCAGGTCTCGGAAACGCTGCTCGCGCACGGCATTGTGACGCCGGACGAAAGCGGGGCAGGCCGCCAGGCCGGCTTCGCGGCCAACCTCAAGAACGGCATCTCGGCCCGGCGTGCGGCCCGCGAGCGCGCCATCGAACTGCTGGCCGAAGCCGGCCTCCCCGACCCGGCCCGCTGCGCACGCCAGTACCCGCACGAGCTCTCCGGCGGCATGCGCCAGCGCGTCCTGATCGCCATCGGCCTGTCCTGCCGCCCCGACCTGCTCATCGCCGATGAGCCCACCTCCGCACTGGACGTGACGGTGCAGCGGCAGATCCTCGACCACTTGGACGAGCTCACCAAGGAATTGGGCACCGCCCTCCTGCTGGTGACCCACGATCTGGGCCTGGCCGCCGAGCGCGCGGACCGCGTACTGGTGATGTCCGACGGCAAGATCGTCGAGACCGGTCCGGCACGTGAGGTGCTGACCGATCCGAAGGAGGACTACACCCAGCGGTTGGTCGCGGCCGCCCCCGCGCGCATCGCACCCCTGCGCGCGGTGACCGAACCGGTCGCGGTGGAACCCGAAGCCGTCGCCGCAGAGTCCGAAACCAGTTCGGTGACAGCGGCATCCGGCGCCGAGGCTGCCGATAACCCCGTGGTCCTCGAGGTTTCACACCTCGGCAAGGAGTACCGAATCCGCGGCCGCGCCGACACACTGCGCGCCGTAGACGACGTCTCCTTCACCATCGGCCGCGGCCGCACCACCGCCATCGTCGGCGAGTCCGGCTCCGGCAAAACCACCACAGCCCGCATGGTCCTGGGCCTGGTCCCCCCGACCACCGGCACCATCCGCCTGGACGACGTAGACCTCATCGGCCTCGAGGGCGACCGCCTGCGCGCCGCCCGCCGAGCCATGCAACCGGTCTTCCAGGACCCCTACTCCTCCCTCGACCCCATGTGGACCGTCACCCAACTCATCTCGGAACCCTTGCGCGCCTTCGCCACCGGCGACCGCACCACCCGCCGCACCCGAGTAACCGAACTCCTCGACCAGGTAGCCCTCCCCACCACCCTCGCTCACCGCTACCCCAACGAACTCTCCGGCGGCCAACGCCAACGCGTAGCCATAGCCCGAGCCCTGGCCATAGAACCCCGCCTCGTAATCTGCGACGAACCCGTCTCAGCCCTCGACGTCCTGGTCCAAAACCAAATCCTCACCCTCCTCTCCTCCCTCCAAGAACGCCTAGGCATCAGCTACCTCTTCATCTCCCACGACCTAGCCGTAGTCCAAGCACTGGCCCACGACGTAGTCGTCATGAAAGACGGCCGAGTAGTAGAACAAGGCCCAGCCCCCCAAATCCTCACCACCCCCACCGACCCCTACACCCGCCACCTCCTCGAAGCCATCCCCGGCGCCGAGGAACCCGCAAAACCCGAAGCCCGCCAATCCGCGTAACCGCTTGCGAGCCGATCGGTCCGGCCTGTCAGAGCTACAGGCCGGCCCAATCGACGTTGTATTGGTACTCGGTGGACCCGAGTGTGATCGTGATTCGCCCTTCTCTTCGAGGTCGAGCAGGCACAGCGGGCCACCGTGCTCGAAGGTCAAGCCCACAAACCACTTACGAATCGACGCCGAGCGAGCGAACAGGCGACTCATGCAGGTGGTCGCCGCCATGAAATCGAAGCAGATATGGTCCGCCAGACTGGTCCATCCACGCCAGCAGCTCATCGTCGGCTTCGAACGAGATCGCCAGATCCAACTCGAGCAGGCTGCCACGCTGCGGCACGGCCGGATCGAAGCGGACGGTGGTACCGGACGCGAAATGGGAGGTGCACGGCATGACAAGCGGGCCGTCCGGAAATTCGACCGTTGTCGTTCTGTCGAGCCTGTCCGCACAATTCGCTTTCAGCGTTTCCAGCACTCCGCGTGCGGCATCCCGGTGAACGTAAACCTCATAGCTGTAATCGAGTCCCATAGGTCCTTTCAGTGAGCGGTGGATTGGGCGTGGGTGAGGAGGGCGGGGTCGTGGGCGTTGACCATACCGGCTTCCGGGCACGCACCGGATCAGACTCGGTCGGCGGCGAACTCCGAAATCAGCTGCGGTACCGCCGAATCGAAGCCTGCGATATCGAACATTCCACCGTCGGCCGGGCTCACGATGGAGAATCGCGTCGCGACCACGCCGTGCCATCGGTGTCGCCCGTCCAGTAGACGGTCCCGTTCCGGCGAGCGAGCCACGTTCCCGAAGGCACAGTCGGGCACCATACCTGCCCGTCGTACGTCGTCTGCTCGACCGCGAAGGGGCGCCCATCCTTATTCGTCGCGTGAGCCACCGGCGACACACGACCACTACGAATCAGCCCGACCTCCCATTGATCACGGTGCCGAGATTCTGGAGCCGACGAATGATGATCGTTGTCTACGTGGTGGATAGTGGTCGCGTATCCGGCTAAGATCGCCGCGTATTGAAACGCCTCCGCACGCGCCTTACTTGTCTGCGCGAGCCGCAACTTGGCGGGATTCCCGTCAGCGCGCATGGATACGTCGACGTAGAGAAGCAGCTGCGCATCAGTCAAGTCACGAAGGAACCCGAGGGATACTTTTTTCTCAGAATCGACATGATCGAGGAGAGGACGCGACGCCGCTTTGTTCAGGAAGAAATAGATGACTTCAGAACCCTTGTGCAGGCTTTCCTTCCATGCGGCAACATGTCTATCAGTCAGCGTCTCAGGTCCTTTGATGCCGCGCATATCACCGTCGAACGCGGGACCCAGGTGCCGGGTCAGTGCCGTCCGAATGTCTGCACAGTTCTGGGGGTTCACCTCGAGCGACTGACAGATACTGATCGCGCCAGACCCGTTGATACATCCCTCCGTCCAGAACCACGCCATGAGAGCCACAAAACAATCGGTGTACTTCGCGACCGCCGGACTATCTCCCCGCGGAGCCGCGCGGAGAATGCTGTCAGCCGTGTTCAGTGTCCCCGACGTCTTCCACTTACGATGCAAGAACCGCACCCGCCGAGCAGGGTTGGACCCCCGAGACAAGACCGGCCAGCGGTGATTCATGGTGGTCAGCGACGAATGCCCACGACCCTCCATCCGAAGCATCGCTGGTGGTGCGACGAATACATTTACCGCCAGGATCCGCTCCCACTGTGCCGAGCCAGTGTCATGATTCAGGGCGTATGCCTCATCTTCAGTGGTCACCTCGTCATAGCGAAGCCATCCGCGGGATGTGAGCATTTCGGTCTCTTCGTCGGCGCCGAATACACCGACCTCATCGACGCACAAGTTCCGCTGCAGAGCGTCCACCCTAGTGCGGCGGTCGTCCACATCGATCTCGGCGACCAGTTCTGCAGTGCGATGCTGCGCGAAATCCATTACGACGGCGGAGCTTTCCTTCGTCAGATCTCCTGCGTTGGCGTGGTACTTCCGAGCTCGCTGCCGAGCCGCACGAAACATTGTTCGCTCTACTGACCAGACTGTATGCGAGTGGGCGCGGACCGTGCCAGCGAATTTATGCGGCCGCGGGCTGTGTGGCGCTCAGGTGCAGGGCCGGCAGGCCGCGGTGGCGGATGATGAACTCGGCGATCACCAGGTTGGGCAGCCAGCACAGGAACGGTAATGGCGCATACGCATTGGCCGTCAGCGCGGAGATGTCGGTGTGCGCATGCACGAACGGCAGTTGCACCAGGGTCAGCACGCCGAATTCCAGGCGCAGGGTGACACCGGCGTAGGTGAGTGCGAAGCAGCGGATCATCCAGGCCTGATGGGAGGCGATGTCACCGCCGCGGACCGCGCGGTAGGCCCGCCATCCGGTCCACACCCAGAGCACGGCGAGAGCGGCGAACCCGAAGAAGCCACCCATTCCGATGGAGTCGAACGGCGACATGATCAGCGCCGCGATCCCGCCGATCAGTACCGCGAGCAGGTAGGCGCGTCCGATGGCGCGGTGAATCCCGATGTGACGGTCCCGAATTCGCTGGGCGAACTGCCAGGGCCCCAGCGCCAGCGCGATTCCGGCGAAAACGATGTGAAAGTAGAAGGCCACCTGGATCGGCCAGGGCCGGACAGCGTATGTCGCCGCCAGCCCGGCATGCGAACGCGCCAATGACTGTAGTGAGCCCTCGGCGTAGTGGCCGACGAAATAGGCGGCGACCGCGACGGCGGAGAAGGTGATCCAGGCCCAGCTCCAACGGGCTCGCGCGCGATGCGGGCTGGGTGCGGCAATTGTCATGACAGCCATGGGTTTTCCTCGGCTAGACGAATGTAAGTAGTTCTAACATAGCAGAATGTTAGAGTCACTTACATGGCGAGCAAGACCTACCACCACGGCGCACTCCGGCAGGCCCTCATCGACGAGACCAAGGCAATCCTCGCCGAACGCGGCCACGACCAGTTCAGCCTCAACGAGGTCGCCCGCCGCCTAGGGGTCAGCTCCGCGGCGCCCTACCGCCATTTCACCAATCGCGAGGAACTGCTCACCGCCGTCGCCACCGAAGGCTATGACCTGCTGTATCGCGCACTGCAACCGGCCGCGGGCGGCACCGGCGACCCCCGGGAGCGACTGTTGCGCATGGGCGGCGCCTACGTCCGCTTCGCCCATGACCACCGGGAACTGTTCATGACGATGTTCCACGACCGGCACGGCAGCACGCCGCTGGGCGGCGAATCCTTCGATCTCCTGATCGCCGCCGTAGCGGCCGCCCAGCAGGCAAAGGTGTTGCCCGGCAACGCCTCTCCCGAACTGATGGCCCGCTCGGTCTGGGCGGCCCTGCACGGCCTCGCCGAACTCGTACTGCGACGGCCCGGCAAACGCTTCGGATTCGACGCGCCACCCGAAGAACTCGCCGTCACCACCCTGACGACACTGCTTCAGCTGGAGCCGTAACTCCACCGGGCTGCACGAGGGTCCCACAGGAGCAATTCAGCACTTGGCCTTGTAGAAGTACTGCTCGTTGTCCGCCATGTTGTCCTGGGTGATGGCGATCATGTCGGTGCTGATATTGCGGGTGACGGGTTTGCCTTCGAGGGCGGCGGCGGCCTGGTCGACGCCGTCCTTGCCGATCTGGCCGGGGTTCTGGGCGATCAAGGCTTGGACGGTGCCTTGCTCGAGGTCCTGGATCTGGGTGGGGCTGGCGTCGAAGCCGACCACCTTGACCTGCCCGAGCTTGCCCGCGTTGCGCAGGCCGGTGGCCGCGCCTTCGGCGGAGCTGAGATTGGTGGCGAAGATGCCGGCCAGGTCGGGGTGGGCGGCCAGGGTGGCCGTCACGATCGAGGCGGCTTGGGCGGCTTCGTTGTTGTTGTACTGGACGCCGAGCGAGGTCATGCCGGGATCGTTCTGCTTGAGCTCGTTTTCGAAGCCCTGGGCGCGCTGGTCGGTGGTGGAGGTGCCGGCCTTGGTGTTGATCACCAGCACGGATCCCTTGCCGCCCACCAGTTTCGACAGCGTCTGGGCCGCGAGCTGGCCGCCCTTGATGTTGTCGGAGGAGATGGAGGACAACGCGATGGAGGTGTCCTCCAGGGCGGTGTCGACCTCGATCACCTTGATGCCGGCGTCCTTCGCCTGTTTGATGGGCGCGGCCATCGCCTGGGCATGGGTGGGCGCGATGAGGATCGCGCCGGGCTTGCTCGCGATCACGCCGGTGACGATCGGCGTCTGCAGGGAGGCGTCGAATTGGGTGGGCGCCTGGGTGTCCAGGGAGTACCCGAGTTTCTTGGCTTCGTCCTGCGCCCCGCACTGCATGGAGATGTAGAACGGTTCGTTGGCGACGCCGGGGATGAGCACCAGATTCTTGGTGTGGGTGCTGCCCGAATTGCTCACCGAGCCACCGCAACCCGCCACCAGCGCCGTCGCTGTCACGGTCACCGCGGCCAATACGGCCGCTCGTCGTGTCCTCATCGTCAGGCCCTCACCTTCGACATGCATCGGATCATTTCCGGTCCCGCGACCGCCGGCGGATCTGGTCGAACCACACGGCGGCCACGAGCACGCCACTCACCGCGATCGGCTGCCAGAACACCGGCACTCCCGCGATGACGAAGCCTTTGCGCAGGACCGACGGAATGAACACGCCGATCACAGTGCCCAGCACCGACCCGACCCCGCCGAACAGGCTGGTGCCGCCGATCACGACACCGGCGATGGCATCGAGATTGTCGGTGCCGTGCCCGGCGATGGTGGTGGTGCCGAAGTACGCCAAATTCATGAAACCGGCCAGGCCCGAGAAGGATCCGGCCATCAGATAGACCAGGATCAGATGCCGGTCGACACTGATTCCCGCGCGGCGCGCCGCTTCGGCGCTGGATCCGATCGCGTAGGTGTAGCGGCCGAAACGGGTGGTGTGCAGCAGCCAGGCGCCGAACAAGGTGACCGCGGCGGCCACCAGCACCAGATCCGGGATACCGCCCGCCAGGGTGCCGAAACCCAGTGAGTTGCGCAGCTTGTCGGGCACCGTGCGGGTGTCCACACCGCCGGTGATCAGCTGGGCCGCACCCAGCGCCGCACCGAACGAACCCAGCGTGACGATCAGCGGCGGAATCTTGGCCTTGGCCACCAGGAATCCATTGATCAACCCCCAGAGTGCGCCGCCCGCAAGCGATATCACCAACCCGAGCAGGATCAGCCCCCACCCCGCGTGGGTGGCGTCACCACCGGGACTGAGCCATTCCATGGTCTTGGAGGCGATCACTCCGGAGAAGATCAGCACCATGCCCACCGAGAGGTCGATGCCCGCGGTGATGATCACGAACGTCATCCCGATCGACAGCACCAGCAGCACCGAGGTCTCGATCAGCAGTGTCTGCAAGGTGAATCGGGTCGGGAACGCGTCCGGGCGCGCGATGCTGAAGGCGACGTACAGCACGACCAGTACGAGCCCGATCCACAGCGTCCCGGCCCCGGCCAGCCGCTGCCACCAGGTCGGTGCCGGCAGTGCGGGAGTGTCGAGGGACCCGTTCTCGGTCGCGGTCATGCGGCGTCCTCGGTGTTCAATGCGCCGGTCATGGCGCCGACCAACTGTTCGAGGGTGGCGTCGGCCGCCGTGAACCGCGCGACCCGCCGTCCCAGGCGCAGCACCTCGATGCGGTCCGCCACGGCCAGCACTTCGGGCATGTTGTGGCTGATCAGCACGACCGCGATCCCTTGATCACGCACCCGCCCGATGACCTCGAGCACCCGTTCGCGCTGCACCACGCCGAGCGCGGCGGTGGGCTCGTCCATGAACACCACCTTGCTGGCCCACATGACCGCCCGCGCCACGGCCACGGTCTGGCGCTGCCCGCCCGACAGCGACCCGATCGGCACATCGGCTCGCGGCAGCACCACGCCGAGCCGCTGGAAGTGTTCGGCCGCTTGGGTTCTCATGCTCTTGCGATCGAGCATTCCGATGCGCCCGAGCACACCGTACCGGAACAGTTCGCGGCCCAGGAACAGATTCGCCGACGGGTCCAGGTCCGGCGCCACGGCCAGATCCTGGTAGACGGTTTCCACGCCGAGCCGGCGTGCCGCGGTCGGTGTGCTCATCCGGACCGGGTTCCCGTCGAGCAGGATTCGCCCGCCGTCGGGTTGTTCGGCGCCGGAAAGGCATTTCACCAGCGTCGATTTACCTGCGCCGTTGTCTCCGATGAGCGCGACCACTTCCCCGGCGAAGACCCGAAAATTGGCTCCGCGCAAGGCTTCCACCCCACCGTAGTGTTTGACCAGCCCCTCGGCTTCCAGCACCACGGCAGACATCGGCGATCACCTCGGCAACATTGACTGAACGGACGTCCGGTCCGCTTGCCGAGCGTACGTCCGTGCCCGATTGTCCGGGCCGATACGAAGAAACCTCGGAGACACCAGAATTGGGGGCTCTCGCACGCGACACGCCCGCCCGCAAACGCAACGCGCCCCGTAGCGGAATCCGCTACGGGGCGCGTATCGCGGCCCTCAGGCCGCCACAGCTATCAGGCCGGGACGTTCATGCCCTGCGCCAGCAGCGGCCACGAATCGTGCAGCGCCTGCTGCCAGTACGGCCAGTAATGCGTGCCGACCGGGTCGAAACGGTAGGTGGCCGGAATGTTCAGCGAATCCAGCTTGCTCTGCAGGTTGTGCGTGCACTGGTTCACCGCACCCTCGATGATCATGCCGAGGGCCAGGTTCACGCCGCCGGCCGGGCCGGGGGCCGCGTTGAGGTAGTAGTTCACGTCGTTCATCACCGGGATACCGCTACCCGCGGAGACATAGAGCGTGGTGCCGCGCAGCTTCTCGGCATTGATGACCGGGTCGTTCTGGGCCCACAGCGGGCTGTCGGACGGACCGTACATATTGTCGGTGTTGCCGCCGGCCCAGGTATTGGTGGCGAGCTTCACGAACTCCTGGCCCGCGGGATCGGCGATCTGCGCGCAGCCACTGTAGGCGGCGACGGTCTTCCACAGACCCGGCTTGGCCTCGGCCAGCTGCAGCACCGAGGTGCCCGAGGTGGACAGCCCGGCCAGCGCGTTGAGCCCGGTGGAATGCAGCGCGTCATCCAGCAGCGGCGGCAGTTCCTCGGTGAAGAAGGTCTTCCACATGTTCACGCCGAGCACCGGATCCGGGCGCTGCCAGTCGGTGTAATAGCTGCCGCGTCCGCCGATCGGCTGGATCACGTTGACCTGCTTGTCCGACAGGAAGCTCAGCGCATCGGTCTGCGCGTTCCAGCTCGCGGTGCCCAAACCGCCGTCGAGGCCGTTGAGCATCCACAGGTTCGGCGCGGGCTGGGATTCGTCGACGGGACGCTGCACATCGACCTGGATGTTCTGGCCCATGGCCGCGGAGTACACCTGCAGATGCCAGGTGCGCCCGTCCTTGGTGATGGAGGTGATGGACGCCGGCTTGGCCGAATCATCGGCCGCGGCAGTCCCACCCGCCAACGCGACCCCCAGCATGGCGGTGAGCGCCACCGCCCCGGCCCGCAGACCGGCAAACCTACGTAGTGCAGAAACCTTCATCCAATAGTCCTCGGTCCTCGAAATCCGTATCGCGCAACTTGCTCGGAGCTGGTGCAGTGTCCGTATTGCCCCGACTGCCCGACACGCTACGTCAGCTGCTACAGACACAACAATCGGGCAATTCCATGGGCACTTCGGACAAGATCGATTCCGGCGACCGGCCCGTTACGCTCGCGGGTTTCGGACGGATCAGGTTGTCGAGGCCACTATCCTTGACCATGGTCACCACGGACCGATAGAAATAGCGCGTGCATCGCACCCTGTCGCGTTGGCTCGCCGCCGGATTCGCCGCGCTGACGCTGTCCGCCGTGACCTGCGATATGGCCGTGAACCGATCCACCTCGCATCCGGCAGCCGCTGCCGGCAAAGTCCGCGGGCCGATTCTGGACAGCGCGATCAACGATGTGCATCGCCCCGTGCTCGCCGTGCTGGGCGCCTCGATCTCCTACGGCACGGGCGCCGGCTCCCCCGCGCAGGCCTGGCCCGCGGTGCTGGCCTCCGCGCTCGGCTGGCGGGCGGTCGTCAGCGCCGATCCCGGTGCCGGATTCGTCGCCGGCGGTGCGCATTCCCTGGGTCCGCTCGCCCGGCTGCTGCCGAAACTCGATCTGCCGCACCTGCATCCGGCCTTGGTGATCATTCAGTCCGGTCACAATGACGTGGGCCAGCCCGAGACGCGGCTGCGCGCGGGCGTGGAAACCCTGATCCGCCAGATCCGTACCGAATCACCCGATTCGATGGTCGCGGTGCTGACCGTGTTCCCCACCGGTGATCACCCCGCCCAGGCGGTGTGGGATACCGATTCTGTGATCGTGTCGGCCGCGCGCGCCGCGGACCCGCACACCTTCGTTTTCGACCCGCTGGTGTCGAAATGGCATTTCCCCCGGCTCGCCGATGGTTTGCATCCCACCGACGCGGGGCATCGCTGGATAGCGGGTCAGCTCGCGTCAGGACTGCGGGCCGACGGGTTGCTGCACGATCCCGCAGCGGTCCCGGCAGTACGCACCGCGCACAGCTAGCGCCCGGCGACGCGCGGCGGTAGATCACCCGTTCGGCGGCGCGCGCAGGAACCTCACAGAAATGAGGGGCAAATGTCACAGCTTCGACGCTCACGCTGGTGAGATGGAAGCGATCGCCCAGTTCCCCGAGCCAGGCGAAAAACCCTCACCCGCAGGCACGCTCGCGGTGATGGTCGCCCAACGATCCCATACGTCCGGCGGGCGGCCCTATGTCGAGGACGCGCGCAACGGGCGAGTCATCACCTACCGGCAGTTATGGACCGCCATGACCGGCTGGGCACGCCGGCTCGACACCGCCGGTGCAGGTCCGGGCGCTGTCGTGATCGTGGATCTCACTGACCCGCTCCGGTTCGCGACCGTGTTCCTCTCGCTCATCGCGGCGGGACGCTGCGTGCTGCCGGTCGACCCGCGCGCACCCCTCGACGAATTGCGCCGGACGCTGCGCACCATCGCGCCCGCCGCGATCGTCGGCACCCGGCCCGAACTCGCGGCCGCCCTCGATGTTCCGCTGCTGTCACCGGAATCCGGTGCGGTCGCCACGCACTCCGAGGCGATCCCGTATGCCGGGCACGGCGCGGTGCTGCTGTCGACCTCCGGGTCGACCGGGGAGCCGAAGTCGGTGCGGCTGACCGAAACCCAGCTGCTGCACGTGGCCGGTGCGGTGGCCCGGCACAATCGGCTCACCGAACAGGACCGCGGCTACAACTGCCTGCCGCTGTTCCATATCAATGCGCAAGTCGTTGCGCTGCTGGCGACTTCGATCGCGGGTGGCTGCCTGGTGCTGGATCGGCGATTCCATGCCTCCGGCTTCTGGCAGGTGCTCAGCGACAAGCGGATCACCTGGCTCAATGCCGTACCGGCCATGTTGTCGGTGCTGGGTACCGCGGAGCTCTCGGTGCTGGGCACAGCCGAAGGCACGCCCGGCGGCGCGGAATTGCGGTTCATCCGATCGGCTTCGGCCCCGCTGCCGAATGCGGTGCGCGGGCAGATCAGCGATCTCACCGGCGTCCCGATCGTGGAGAGCTACGGCATGACCGAGGCAGCCAGCCAGATCACCGCCACGCCCTTGAACGGGTTCGCCCCCGCCGGATCCTGCGGGCGCCCGGTCGGCGTGCAACTGGAGGTGCGTGATCGCCGCGGCTCGGTACTGCCGCCGGGAAACATAGGGCGCGTGCACATTCGAGGCGCCGGTGTCATCTCCGGCTATCTGGGCGGGCGCGATCGCGAGCGTTTCGACGCCCAGGGCTGGCTCGACACCGGCGATCTCGGGCGCGTGGACACCTCCGGATTCGTGTATCTGACCGGACGCGGTGACGATGTCATCAACCGCGGCGGCGAATTGCTCTATCCTCGAGAGATCGAGGAGGTCCTACTTCCGGATCCCGGCGTGCGTGAAGTGGTGGTGGTCGGGCGCAGCGATCCGGTTCTCGGGTGTGTACCAATGGCTTTCGCAATTCCCACAACGCCACTGGACGATACGACAGCGTTGTCCAAGCGCCTGCACGAGCGGTGCGCACGCCAGCTGGCGCCCTATAAGCGTCCCGTCGAGATTCGGTTCGTCGACGATTTCCCGCGTGCGCCCACCGGTAAGGTCCGACGACATCTGCTGCGCGACGACGCAGCCGCGTCATGACCGGCGATACGCTTCGCGAAACCGAGACGCCCCGCCGGACCGCGCGACCGCATCTGTATCAGGTCGACCTTTTCCGGGTGCTCACCTTCGCGTGCGTGATCGCGGTGCATGTCATCGACCAGGCCAACAATCCGGGCAGCGTTTCCGCGCACGGCGTGCTGACGCTGCTGCATTTCACGCGGAATGCGTTCTTCGCCTTGACCGGATTCGTGCTCGTCTATCAATTCGCCGGGGATCGGTTCCGGGCGGGCAGTTTCTGGCGGCGGCGGTTCATGCTCGTGGGCATCCCGTATGTCGTGTGGTCGGTGGTGTATTGGGGTTATTCGATCTATCTGCACGAGAACTACGGGACCCTCGGCTGGCTGCTGAGCCGGCTCGGGCTGGATCTGGTGTGGGGCACCGCCTACTACCACCTGTACTTCCTGCTGGTGACCATGCAGGTGTATCTGCTGTTCCCGCTGCTGCGGAAACTGTTGCAGGCGACCGAGGGACGGCATCGCTGGGTGCTCGCGGTCAGTGCCGTGATTCATGTGGTCGTGCTGTGGTATCTGCACAATCCACCGTTCGCGACCGGGATTCCGGCGGAGATCTGGACGCATCTGCCGGCCAGTTTCCTGCCGTATCAGTTCTTCACCCTGGTCGGTGCGATCACGGCCTGGCATATCGATGCCGTGCACGCATTCCTGCGCAAGTACGGCGCGCTGGTCGTGGCGGCGGTGGTCGTGACAGGTGTTGCGGCAGAATTGTATTACCTGCAGCTCGTGCACACCGGGATACCGCCGTGGACGGCCAGCGATGTATTCCTGCCGGCCTTGACGGTGTGGTTCCTCGCGGTCAGCGCGGGGCCGTATCTGCTCGGCACCCGCTGGGCGGTACATCGGCAGGAGAACCATGCATTGGCGCGGGTGATCCGCTATGGATCGGATCGCTCGTTCGGGATCTTCCTGGTGCATCCGCTGTTCATCGAGATCCTCGTGCCACAACTGCCGGCATCGTGGCCGCAGCCGTGGAAAACAATTCTGCTCTACCTCGCCGTGGTGGCGCTGGCATTGGCCACAACCGAAGTGCTGCGCCGCATTCCGGGCAGCCTCTGGTTCACCGGGCGCCCCATGCTGCGCACCGACCCGTCCGTCCTCATCCCCCGGCGATTCCGCAGTCCGGCGCCCAGTGACGGCGCTTCCAAGGAGGTCGTATGTTCACCCACACCCTGAACCTGCCCGGCCGCGACGCCAAACCACGCACGCGCGGTCTCACCATGGTGATCGATCCCGGACTGCCCAGCGGACAGTTCGACGACATCGTGAGCAGCTTCGGCGACCTCATCGACTTCGTGAAATTCGGTTGGGGCACCTGCCTGGCGAGCCCCGACATTCTCCGCAAGACACAGGCCGCCCGCCGCCACGGGATCGAATTCTATTTCGGCGGCACGCTTTTCGAGAAGTTCGTGCTCAACAATCGCGTCGACGAATGGTACAAGCTCTGTAGCGACGCGGGCGCGACCGTGGTGGAGATCTCCAATGGCGCCATCCCGCTGTCGAATACCGAGAAGGCCGGCTACATCCGCCGCTTCGCCGACGAGTTCACCGTACTGTCCGAGGTCGGATTCAAGGATCCCGTCCGCTCCGAAACCCTCTCCCCCGCCCGCTGGATCGAATACATCCAGCAGGACCTCGAAGCCGGCGCCCACCTGGTGATCGCCGAAGCCCGCGAAAGCGGGCGCAGCGGCATCTGCCGCCCCAATGGCGAACTGCGCTACGGCCTCATCGAAGAGATCGCCGAATCCCCCATCGACCCCAACCGCCTGATGTTCGAGGCGCCCACCAAGGACCTGCAGATCTATCTCCTGCGCCGCCTCGGCCCGCAAGTGAACCTCGGCAATATCCACACCGGTGACGTGATCGGCCTCGAGACACTGCGTCTCGGCTTGCGCGCCGACACCCTCACCGACTTCCCCGGTACGGAGGAATCCGCCCATGCGTGACAGCCGCGACGCCTTCCACCTGGCCATCCCCGCCCAGGACCTCGACGCCGCCGAGGAATTCTACGTCCGCGGCCTCGGCGCCAAACTCGCCCGCCGCTACCCCGACCGCATCACCCTCGACTTCTTCGGCGATCAAGTCGTGTGCCACCTGTCCGACCGCATCGACACCGACCCGGAAATGTACCCCCGCCATTTCGGCGTGACCTTCCGCGAACGCGACGATTTCGACCGCCTCGTCCGCCTCGCCGAAACCCGCAAACTCCCGTTCTTCGCCGAACCGGCAACCCGCTTCGCCGGCCTCGTCGAAGAGCACCTCACCATGGTCCTGCGCGACCCCTCCAACAACCTGCTCGAGTTCAAGCACTACCTGGATCCCCGGATGATGTACTGATCACCCAGTGATATCGGCAATGCAATAACCCTGCGGCCCCTTCCGCACATCAAAGGTGAGTGTCGTGGTGACCGATGACGAATTCGTCACCGGCACCGCCACTTCCACCTCCCCGGACCCACCCTGACTCGACGTCATATTGTCCGCCGCGAAACCGGTCGTGCCGGTGAGCCTTCCAGGATTGTTCGCCAACGTCGACGCAGGACACACGAGCGGATACCGCCCTTCGGTGTCATCGGCCTGCAACGGATGCCCCGTCCACCGCGACAGATAACGCCGCACCGTATACACCGGATCCCCATCGTTCACCGCAGGCGCAGCCGTGGACGAGGGCGCCGGTGCCACGGTCTGCACCGGCGACACCGGCTGCGGCACATCGGTTGTCTCGAACGTGACCGGATCCGGCGTCGCCTTCGCAGGAGTGGTATGCGGCTCCGACGTACACCCGATCGCCACCAGGGCGACCCCGGCAACCAGTCCGATCGATCCCAGCCCGCGGATGCGCTCCATCGAACCGACAATAGCCGACCCCCCGACCCGGCTTCGAGGACTCACCTGGCGTTGTCGATGAGTTGCAGGCGGCGGGCGAGATCGGAGACGAAAATCCGTTCGGGGTCGACGGCGTCGCGGATGCGGCGCCATTCGCCGAGGCGGGGGTACATGGCTCGGATCATTTCCGGGGTGGTGCGGGAGTCCTTGGCGAAGTAGAGGCGGCCGCCGGCGTCGAGGACGCGTTGATCGAGGCGGGCGCAGAACTCGCCCAGGCCCGGGGTGAGGGGGAAGTCGAGGCTGAGCATGTAGCCGGGGTGGGGCCAGGACAAGGGGGCGGGGTTGGCGGGGCCCATGCGTTTGAAGACGTTGAGGAAGGAGCGGTGGCCGGAGTGGGCGATGGCTTTGACTGCGGCGGCGAGTTGGGGTTCGGCGCCGTAGGGCATGGAGAACTGGTATTGCAGGAAGCCGCGGCGGCCGTAGGCGCGGTTCCATTCTCCGAGCAGGTCCAGCGGGTGGTAGAACTGCGTGAGGTTCTGGATGCTGCCGCGGGCGTGCTTCGGGTAGAAGCGGTAAGCGGCCTCGCCGGCCAGGCGGATGGTGAGATTGTTGACCAGGCCGCTGGGGAAGATATCCGGCACCGTGAAGAGTTGCGGCGCATCGAATCTGAGTGGGTCGCGGCGCAGTTTCGGGGGCAGCTGATCCAGTTTCGCCAGGGAGCCGCGGCTGAAGGCGGCGCGGCCGAGCTTGCCGTCGATGCTGATGGTGTCGGGTACCGACATCGAATACTCGTAGCCGTCATCGGAGCCGCCGGTGAGCAGTTCCATCGTCTCGTCGAGATTGTTGGTGCGGTCGTTGTCGACGATGAAATACGCGGTTTCGGTGTGCTTCATGCGGACTCGCGCGCGCACCACGATTCCGGTCAAGCCCATGCCGCCGACCGTGGCCCAGAACAACTCAGCATCGGCACCTTCGGGGGTGAGCGTGCGCACGGCGCCGTCGGCGGTCAGTAGTTCCATCGACACCACGTGATTGCCGAAACTGCCGTGTGAATGATGGTTCTTGCCATGGATATCGGAGGCGATCGCCCCGCCGACGGTGACCTGGCGCGTGCCCGGCAACACGGGTACCCACAGTCCCTGCGGCAGTACGGCGCGCATCAGCGTATCCAGGCTGACACCCGCATCGACGTCGACGATGCCACTGTCCGGATCGATGCTGTGAATCCGGTCGAACGCGGTCATGTCGATGACCAGGCCGCCGCCGTTCTGCGCCGGATCGCCGTAACTGCGCCCCAAACCACGCGCGATCACGCCACGAGGACCCGCCGCACTCACCGCCTTCGCGACCGTCTCGACATCGGGCGTCGAAAGCACCTGCGCCACAGACGATGCGGTCCGACCCCACCCGGCCAACGAACGCTCATCGATCACTGATCCCCCACTGATGAAATTCACGCCGCCACGCTAGTCTCAACCGCTCCGGGCCGCCAGCACGCACGATGAGAGAATCGCGGCCATGACCGCTATCGACACAGTGTTCTTGAACGGCAGCGTCGGCGTCGGTAAGAGCACGGTCGCCGAAGCCATTGCGGGACTGGAAGAAGCCGCGTACACCCCACACGCGGTCATCGACCTGGATTTCATTCGCCAGTGCTGGCCCGCCCCGGCCGGTGACCCGTTCAACCTCGGGCTGGAGCTGGCGAATCTCTCGGCGATCGCCGCGAATTACCGTGCGGCGGGTACGAAGCATCTGATTCTCGCCGGCGTGCTCGAGCGACCCGAGGACGTCGCTCGATACGTCGAGGCGACCGCGACCGACGGCCTGATGGTGGTCCGGCTGACCTTGTCTGCGGCAGCAGCCGAGGAACGGTTGCGCCGCAGGCACGCGGACGATCCGGACGGACTGGCATGGCATCTGGCGCGATACGGCGAGTTGTCGGCGGTGCTGGAAACCGCGGCCCTCGACGATGTCGTGGTGGACACGGCAGACCTCTCGCCACTCGACGTGGCACGACAGGTTCGCCGCGCCGCCGGCTGGTCCTAGCCGGACAGCACAGGCCCGGGGCTACTGCTGCGTATCCACCGCGAGCAGGCCGAAACGGCTGACGCTGGCGTGGTTGTGGCCGTCGACGCTGGTGATCACGACCTCAGCGGGATTGGTCAGGGCTATGCAGCAGTAGTTTCCGTGATCCTGCTGCACGCTCAGGGACAGGAAGCGGCGGTTGTTGGACTGCTGCCACTGCTCGATGGTGTCGTAAAGGCCTCGCATGGACGGGTTTTCGAAGTACACCAGGTTGTGCTTGTTGACATCGGACATGGGACCGGTCTCCGTTCGGGTCGAGGCTCGAGAGGGTGACCGGTCCCAGTTTGCCGTGTGCGGACCGGCGCTAGAAGGGGAATCGACGTTCGGCGGTGGTGGCGTTGATCCAGATCACATCGGTGAAGTCGGCGATGCTGTCGGGACCGGTGCCGCCCCAGCCGCTGTCGCGGACGCCGCCCATGGGGCGTGGATCTCGTCGTTGACGGTGGGGGAATTCACGTTCACGATGCCGTGCAGGATCTTCGGGGCCAGCTCGAACGCCTTGTAGGTGTCGCGCGCGAGGATGCTCGAGGTGAGGCCGTAGTGGACTCGATTGGCCACCGCTACTGCGTCTTCGGGCGTATCGACCGGTTCCACGATCACCAGCGGTCCGAAGGTTTCCTCATTGGAGACCGCGGCCTCGTAGGGCACGTCTGTCAGGATGGTCGGTCTGTACACCAGACCGTCGTGTGTCCCGCCCGTCCGGATTGTCGCGCCCAGTGACACTGCTTCGGCGATTCGCTTGTCCATCGAGTCGACTGCGCCCTGGTGGATGAGCGGGCCGATGATCGTGCGCGGATCCAGCGGGTCGCCGGATGGGAGTGTTACGGTGCGGGGCGATGAACTTGTCCAGGAACTCCTCGTAGATGCCGCGCTGGATGATGATCTTGCGGGTGTTCAGGCAGATCTGGCCCTGGTGGAAGAACGAGCCGAATGTCGCTGTGCGGACCGCGTAGTCGACATCGACGTCGTCGAGGATGAGCATCGGGTTGTGGCCGCCCAGCTCCAGCACGGTGCGTTTGAGGGTGCGTCCGGCTCGCTCGGCGAGCACGCGGGCGGTGTTGACGCCGCCGATGAGGTTGATCGCGCGGACCTCGGAGCCGGCGAAGAACTCATCGCACCCAGGCCTGGGCCGACGAACTCGCCACCTGCCCACCCGATCTCCCCCTGCGCGAGGCACTGGCCCGCTCCTACCGCACCGCGACCACGCGCGCCCTCGCCGCCGAATCCATCCCCGAAACCCGGCTGCGCCCCCTCGTCAGCGCCGCCACCCAACTCCCGGCCCTGCGCGCCACCTGGCTCAAGGTCCACCAGGACAGCGAATCCCAGCTCGTCCCCATCATCGCCGCGCGCACCCAACGCCCCCTCGACGACCTCGACGTCGCCCTGACCGCCGCGCTGGCCAACACGGCGGTCCGCCTGGCCATCGAACGCTGGGCCGCCTCCGACACCCCCGGCCCGGCCGCCGACGTCGTCGACGAGTGCCTGTCCCGCTTGGCCACCCACCCGCTCTGGTAGCAACCCGGCTATCGACGAGTCGCCAGCTGCGGATAGAGGAGTGCCGGGTCATCGCCGAGGCGCGCTTTCCACGCCACCGTCAGCTCGTCGGCCAGTACTTCGAGCGCACCGGACTGCAGCCCGTCGAGTGCACGGCGGGCGATCAGCGCGGGATCGGTCTTGTCGATGTCGATGTCGGCCATCATGTCGGTATCCACGCTGGCCATGGCCAGCCCGGTGACCTGGGTGCCCTGCTCGGCGAGCTCGACGCGGATGCCATTGGTCAGAGCCCAGGCCGCGGCCTTGGACGCGGAATAGCTGTTCGAGTGCTCATAGGCCATCCATGCCATCACCGACAACACGTTGAGCACTGCGCCGCCGCCACCGGCCGCGAGCGCCGGCGCAAAGGCACGGACCATCCGCAAGGTGCCGAAGTAGTTGGTCTCCATCTCTTTTCGGATATCCGGCATCGCACCGTCCACCAGCTTCGCGAAGGTCGACACTCCAGCATTGTTGATCAGCAATGTCACGTCACCGGCAGCCGCGGCCGCCGCGGCGACCGACACGTCGTCGGTGACGTCCAATCGGATCGGCACGACGCCGGCCGCGTCGATGTCCTCCGGACGGCGGGCGGCCGCATAGATCTTGGTAGCTCCCCGGCGCTGCAACTCGGTGACGAAGTCTCGGCCGATGCCGCGATTGGCGCCGGTCACCAGGGCAATCGAATCCTTGATTTCCATGACCGCTACGCTAAAACCTCACGTTGACGTGAGAGGCAAGCCCCCGAGCGAGAAAGACGAAAATCCATGCGCATCGGAGAACTCGCAGACCGCACCGGCGTGAGTGTCCGCGCCCTGCGCTATTACGAAGAACAGCAACTGCTCATCCCCGGGCGCACCGCCTCCGGCCAGCGCATCTACACCGACGAAGCGATCGAACGAGTACGCATCTTCCAGCAGTTCTTCGCCGCCGGACTCAGCAGCCGCACCATCGCAAAACTGTTGCCCTGCATCGACACCGGCCACACCACCCCCACCCAACGCGACGAACTACTCACCGAGCGCGCCCGCCTCGCCGCCCACATCGCCACCATGACCGACGCCCTGCACCGCCTCGACGACGTGATCACAGCCGCCGGCCAACGCACCGAAGGACAAACCGTCGCCACTGCACTGACCTGATCGGTCTCGAATCGCGTGACGTGACGAAATGCTGCTGCACCCAGGCGAATTCGCGTAGCGGAAACGGTCAGCCGATTTCGACCGCCTCGCGCAGCGCGCGAAATTCCGAGGCCAGGGCGTCGAGTGTGTAGTGCGCGTTGAGCCCGCTGGGGTTGGGCAGCACCCACACCGCCGTATCGCCGATCCGCTCGGGCTGGGGGCCGATCGTGGTGCGCGGACGACCGAAGGCCGTGCGGTAGGCGCCGATACCGAGCACAGCCAGTACCCGGGGGCGATACCGCTCGATCCGATCGACCAAGGCGCGTCCCCCGGCACGCAGCTCATCGGCGGTCAGCTCGTCGGCCTTGGCGGTCGTTCGTGCGGCCACATTCGTGATCCCCAAACTGAGCCCGAGCAGTTCTCGCTGTTCATCGGGCCGGAAGAGGCGCGGCGTGAAGCCGGACCGATGCAACGCCGGCCAGAACCGATTTCCCGGACGAGCAAAATGGATTCCGGTAGCCCCGGACCACAGGCCCGGATTGATTCCACAGAACAGCACCTGCAAGTCGGGCCCGATCAGATCGGGAATGGTCTTGTCCTGCGCCGCAGCCAGATCCGCAGGCGACGGCCGAGCCGACGAACCAGTACCCATCCCCTCAGTCTGCCGGTGCCCGCCCTGCCCGACGCACACGGGTACCGACAGGCTCGTGCCGAACCATGCCTCTCGACCGTATCCCGTTGCATCGGTCTGCATTTCGAGCTCCCGGGCCCTAGGATCGCGCCGTGAGTGCACCCGAGAGGGTTCTCGAATACATCAACACCATCAAATGGCCCATCGTCGGATTGAGCGTCGCGTTCTGGCTGCGCAGTAGCTTGACCGGGCTGATAGGGCGCCTCCAATCGGCCAAATTCCAGACCGCAGGCGTGTCGGCCGAGCTGGAAGCACGAACAGCCGACGCCGCGAACGCCATCGATGCCGCTCGGCACTCGGTTCAGCGCAACTCCCCACCTGCACCAGCGCCGACACCGACAAACGACGCCGCCACACCACCATTCGAGCAGAGCTATGCATCGAGGGCACAGCCTCCCTTGACCGAGGACCTGTTGCGCAAGCTCCTCGCAACCGACCCCGCCGTCGTCATCGCCTGCGCATTGTCCGCCGACGAAGTGCGCCGCGTGCAAGCCAACCTCGCACTACTCGATCAGTTCACCGCACCCAGCACCCGGATCCGGCAGCTGGCCGCCTCGCAACCCGGCACATCGCTCGAGTTCAACGGACAGAAACTCATCGAACTGGTCAACCGCCTCGACCCGGACCCCGCCGTCCCGATCGCGAGAGTCTGGCCCGGCACCCCCTGGGAACTCGAAGCCACCTTCAGACAACTCGACGCCATCTTCCGCGACGGCACGAGAAATCCAGGACAGGTCAGCGAGGCCACCGCACGCGAGTTCTACGACGCCGCACGCGCATGGGCAGATCAGTACCACGCGTTCCTGACCAGCATCCTGCTGCATGCGTTCGCCGGCAAAGCAATCGGCGCGAAGTCCCCTTCCGACAACGTTGCACTCGCAGCACAAAACTGAACCAGCACAGCCGCTCCGACAGCGAAGGAGGACGCGGTCAGGAGATGATGCGGATTGCGTAGGGCATGATGCCGTCCTCGCGGACCGACGACACGCGGACCACGTCACCGGATTGGGGAGCTTCGACCATCTTGCCGTTGCCGACGTAGAGGGCTACGTGTTCGCTTCCGCCGGGACCCCAGAAGAGCATGTCGCCGCGTTCGCGGTCGCCGACGGGAACCCTTGTGCCCATGTTGTATTGGTAGCCACTGTAGTGCGGCAGTGAGACGCCGACGCCGGCGAATGCGTAAATCATCAGGCCTGAGCAGTCGAAGCCGGTCTTGGCGTAGTCGCCGTGGCGGTCGGCCACGCCGCCGTCGCGGATGCCGAGGGTGGGGCCGTCCTCGTCACCGCCGCCCCAGGCGTAGTCCACACCCAGTTCGGACATGGCGCGGTCGACCACGATCTCGATGAGATCGGCGCGACTTCCGCTCGGGCGGTTCGGTGTACCGCCGCGGCGGGTCGTGGGCGGTGGCGCGTTGTCGATCTGGGTATGGGGACGCTGTCCCTGAGCGAGGCCGGAGGCACGTTCGGCCGAGTCGCGGTCGGCCTTCACGCGGGTCGCGGCGGCGGCGGCCGCGGCACGGGCGGCGGCCTGTTCGGCGCGGCGCTGCTGATCCCAGGCGGTGAACGCGTCGCGCTGGCTCTGCAGGCCGACGACGGTGGCGCGGGCCGCGTCCAGGCGCTGCTGGGCCGAATCACGCTGGGAAACAAGGGTGTTGCGTTGGGAGGCCTGCTGGTCGAAGGCGGTCTGGGCGGCAGCCACCGCGTTCTGTGCGTCGGTCTTCTTGGCTTCGGCATCGGCCGCGGCGGCATCGGCGGCCTGCTGGGCCTGTTTGGCGGTAGAAGTCTTGTTGGCCTGGTCGACCTGGGCGTGGCGCAGCCCGTCCACCACCTGCTGGCGGCTCTTGGAGGCGATGACGAGCACCTGTGCGCGGTTGAGTGCGATCTCCGGGCTCGGGGCGGCCATGTAATTGATCAGTGAGGTGGAGCCGGGGCGCATGTAGACCTGGGCCACGTATTTGTCGAAATCGCGGTGTGCCGCATCGACTTTCGTGCCGGCGTCGGTGAGGTCGGCTTGACACTGGGTGACGGTGCGGGCGGCGGCGTCGGCGGCGTCGCGGGCCACCTGCAGGTCCACGAGTGCCTTGTTGACGGCTTCGCGGCGGGCGGCGACGGCGTCGTCGAGTTGCTGCAGTTGCTGTTCGGCGGCGGCGACCTGGTTGATGAGGGCGCCGACCTCGCCGACTCCGGCGTCGACCTGGGCGCCGGCATTGTTGAGGTCGCTGTCGCTGGGGTTGGGTGGCGGGGGTGGCACGGCATTACCGCTGGCAATCCCGATTGCCAGCACCGCTACGGCTACGAGCAACTCCGTAGCGACCCGTAACGAGCGGCGTCGCCGCATCATCGGTTGTCGCATCGCACCTCCCTGGAGTCCCATCCGGCACTTCATCCCCAACCGTGCCAACGCGAAACCGTACGGCACGTCAAGGATAGAGAGAGATCGCCACGCCACAATCACATTCGTGTAATTCGTGGATAGCCATCAAGTTGCCTGCTCGCGCAGCGATTTTCCGCACGACACGACGGCCGAGCACCCGGAAAACCTTCCGGGTGTCAGCAAGGGTGCAGCGAACGAAACTTGGTCAGGCGACCGGAGAATGCGGGCCGGAAGCGGCGGCGCGCCGCGACTTCACCACGTACAGACCGCCGATCACGGCAACGAGCACACCGAGGATCACCAGGATGATCACCGTCCACGACACGCCCTCGGGCTGTTCGAGCCGGTCCACGAAGGTCCGCGCCGCATCCGTGGTGTGATCGGGCCCGCGATACTTGGCCTTGTCCTCGGCCCACTCCAGCCGCGCCCGGGTGAACTGGTCGCTGTAGGTGCCGACCCAGTCGTCACTGAAGACGACCACGGTGCCGTGCTCGGTCTGGCCGACCTCGGTCGCGAGATCCCGCAGATTCGCTTCGATGCCCGGATTGCCCTGTACGACAATGATGTCGAGGGGGATACCGTGCTCGCGCGCGCTTTCGGCAATCGCGATGAGCCCATCCTTGTCCTTCCCCTGGGGGGCGGACACGTGATCCTCGGCCAGATCAGCGATGATGGCCTTGAGATCGGTGTTCGGCGGTAGTTCCGCCTTCATGGGCGTGAAAACCGAGGTGTGCGAGACGGTCACGAAGGCACAGTACGGCACAAGTTGTCGTATCACTTCACCGCGCCACGCAGAAGTTGCCCGTCACCCCGGTCACACCCCCTCCCGATGTGCTCACAGGACAAGCGTACTGTTAGGGTCGGAACCCGGACGGGGCCTCGCGCCCCGACGAGAGCCATCGGCACAGCCCCGCCGGTGGCCCCCATTCACAGACGAGTGGAGCTGAACGTGACGAGTATCGATACCTTCGGCGCCAAGGGCACCCTCGAGGTCGGAAGCAACTCTTACGAGATCTTCCGCCTCGCGGCTGTCCCCGGCACCGAGAAGCTGCCCTACGCCCTCAAGGTCCTCGCCGAGAACCTGCTTCGCACCGAGGACGGCGCGAACATCACGGCCGATCACGTCCGCGCGATCGCCAACTGGGACCCGAATGCCCAGCCCGACACCGAAATCCAGTTCACGCCGGCCCGCGTGATCATGCAGGACTTCACCGGTGTCCCCTGCATCGTCGACCTGGCCACCATGCGTGAGGCCGTCACCACCCTCGGTGGCGACCCGTCCAAGGTCAACCCGCTCTCCCCCGCCGACATGGTCATCGACCACTCGGTCATCCTCGACGTGTTCGGCACCGCCGACGCCCTCGAGCGCAACGTCGACCTGGAATACCAGCGCAACGGCGAGCGCTACCAGTTCCTGCGCTGGGGTCAGGGCGCCTTCGACGACTTCAAGGTCGTCCCGCCGGGCGTCGGCATCGTCCACCAGGTCAACATCGAATACCTGGCCCCCACCGTCATGGTCCGCAACGGCCAGGCCTACCCCGACACCTGCGTCGGCACCGACTCGCACACCACCATGGTCAACGGCCTGGGCGTGCTGGGCTGGGGCGTCGGCGGCATCGAGGCCGAGGCCGCCATGCTGGGCCAGCCGGTCTCCATGCTGATCCCGCGCGTCGTCGGCTTCAAGCTGACCGGTGAGATCAAGCCCGGCGTCACCGCCACCGACGTGGTGCTCACCGTCACCGACATGCTGCGCAAGCACGGCGTGGTCGGCAAGTTCGTCGAGTTCTACGGCAAGGGCGTCGCCGAGGTGCCGCTGGCCAACCGCGCCACCCTGGGCAACATGAGCCCCGAATTCGGTTCCACCGCAGCGATCTTCCCGATCGACGAGGAGACCATCAACTACCTGCGCCTCACCGGCCGCAGCGATGATCAGCTCGCGCTCGTGGAGGCCTACGCCAAGGAACAGGGCCTGTGGCACGACGCCGACAACGAGCCCGCCTACTCGGAGTACCTGGAGCTGGACCTGGGCACCGTGGTGCCGTCCATCGCCGGCCCGAAGCGCCCGCAGGACCGGATCCTGTTGTCGGAGTCCAAGATCGCGTTCCGCAAGGACATCCACAACTACACCAACGATCCCGAGGCGGCCCCGCACTCGAAGCTGGACGAGGCCCTGGAAGAGTCCTTCCCGGCCAGCGATCCGGCCGAGCTGTCCTTCGCCGACGACGACGCGATCATCCCGAATGCCGCCAACGGCAACACCGGTCGCCCGTCCAAGCCGATCAAGGTCTCCGATCCCGAGCGCGGCGACTTCGTGATCGATCACGGCGCGGTCGTGGTCGCGGGCATCACCTCCTGCACCAACACCTCCAACCCGTCGGTCATGATCGGCGCGGCGCTGCTGGCCCGCAACGCGGTCGAGAAGGGCCTCGCGTCCAAGCCGTGGGTCAAGACCAACATGGCCCCGGGCTCGCAGGTCGTCGCCGACTACTACGAGAAGGCCGGCCTGTGGCCGTACCTGGAGAAGCTGGGCTTCTACGTGGGTGGCTTCGGCTGCACCACCTGCATCGGCAACACCGGCCCGCTGCCCGAGCAGATCTCGGCCGCGATCAACGACAACGACCTCTCGGTCACCGCCGTGCTGTCGGGTAACCGCAACTTCGAAGGTCGTATCTCCCCCGACGTCAAGATGAACTACCTGGCCTCCCCGCCGCTGGTCATCGCGTACGCGCTCGCGGGCACCATGGACTTCGACTTCGAGGTCGACGCGCTGGGCAAGGACAAGGACGGCAACGACGTCTTCCTCAAGGACATCTGGCCGTCCCCGCAGGAGATCGACGACACCATCAAGTCCGCGATCAGCCGGGACATGTTCACCAGCTCCTACGCCACCGTCTTCGACGGTGACCAGCGCTGGCAGGGCCTGAACACCCCCGAGGGCGACACCTTCGCGTGGGACCAGAACTCGACCTACGTCCGCAAGGCGCCGTACTTCGACGGCATGTCGATGGATCCGGCTCCGGTCGAGGACATCAAGGGCGCGCGTGTGCTTGCGCTGCTGGGTGATTCGGTCACCACCGACCACATCTCCCCGGCCGGTCCGATCAAGCCGGGCACCCCGGCCGCGCAGTACCTGGACTCGCACGGTGTGGCCCGCAAGGACTACAACTCGCTGGGTTCGCGTCGTGGCAACCACGAGGTCATGATCCGCGGCACCTTCGCCAACATCCGTCTGCGCAACCAGCTGCTGGACGACGTCTCGGGTGGTTACACCCGCGACTTCACCCAGGAGGGTGGCCCGCAGGCCTTCATCTACGACGCCTCGCAGAACTACCAGGCCGCGGGCATCCCGCTGGTCGTGCTGGGCGGCAAGGAGTACGGCTCGGGTTCCTCGCGTGACTGGGCCGCCAAGGGCACCCGTCTGCTGGGCGTCAAGGCCGTCATCACCGAGTCCTTCGAGCGCATCCACCGCTCGAACCTGATCGGCATGGGCGTTGTCCCGCTGCAGTTCCCGGCCGGCGAGTCGGCCGCGTCGCTGAAGCTGGACGGCACCGAGACCTTCGATATCGAGGGCATCACCAAGCTGAACGAGGGTGTGACTCCGAAGACCATGAAGGTCACCGCCACCAAGGTGAACGGTGAGAAGGTCGTGTTCGACGCGGTCGTCCGCATCGACACCCCCGGTGAGGCGGACTACTACCGCAACGGCGGCATCCTGCAGTTCGTGCTGCGCAACATGATCCGCGGCTAGTAGAAAACCGCAGCGTCCCGGCTTTCGAAGGGCTGTTTCGAAGCCGGGACGTGGTGGCCGAAGACGGTTGTACGGCCGTCCCTGCCACGCGATCCGTTCGCGGGTCGCTTCGCTCGTCGCCAGTGCGGGTTCTCCGTTTCGGTCCCATGATCGTTATGGAGAACCCGCACAACACGTTTCGGAGGAGCCCAGTGCCCAAGGTCAGTGACGACCATCTCGCCGCCCGGCGCAGCCAGATCCTCGATGGCGCGCGCCGCTGCTTCGCCGAATTCGGCTACGAGGGCGCCACCGTGCGCCGCCTCGAAGAAGCGACAGGTCTGTCGCGGGGCGCGATCTTCCACCACTTCCGCGACAAGGACGCCCTGTTCCTGGCCCTCGCGCAGGAGGACGCCGGCCGCATGGCCGAGGTCGCCGCCAATCAGGGCCTGATCCAGGTCATGCGTGACATGCTCGCGCGCCCAGAGGATTTCGACTGGCTCGGCACCCGCCTGGAGATCGCCCGCCGGCTGCGCAACGATCCCGAATTCCGGGCCAACTGGGAAGAACGCTCCGAGGAGCTCACCGCCGCCACCGTGGCCCGGCTGGAACGCCGCAAGGCCGCGGGCGCGCTGCGCGACGATGTGCCCACCGAAGTGCTGCTCGGCTTCCTGGACCTGGTGCTCGACGGTCTCATCGCCCGCATCGCCTCCGGTCACGCCAATGACAATCTGGAAGCGGTCCTCGATCTCGTGGAAGCTTCCATCCGCCGCCGGAACTGATCGTCCGGGGATCCCCCGCCGCCATGGTCCTTACCTTTGCTTGCTAAGTTGCAGCGAGACTGCAGCTGGGAGGTAGGGATTCATGTGTGACGGGTGCGAACCGCTCCCCTGGTTCCGGGCCGACCGCTTCACCCGACGCGACGCACTCCGCTTCGCCGGCGCGCTCACCGCGACCGCGGGCCTGACCGCGGCCCTGCGCCCCGCCGCGGCGGCGGCCGAACCTCGCGCGCTCGATCCCGCGCCCGCCGCGGTCCGCGCCGTGGTGAACGCGACCATCGTCACCATGGATCCCGCGCAACCCGAAACCACCGCCATGCTGCTCGAAGGCGATCGAATCGCCTTGCTGGGCACCGATTCCGAGGTGCAGGACGCCCTGCGCCAGCGCGGCGGCACCGAGGTCACCGATCTCGGCGGGCAGGTCGTCACGCCGGGATTCATCGATCCGCACGGGCATTTCCTGGGTATCGGCGTGGGCACGCTGACCGCGAATCTGGCTGCGCCGCCGCTGGGTTCGGTGGACTCCATCGCCGAGGTGCTCGACCGGCTGCGCACGCAGGCCGCGACCCATCCCGGTATCGGCGATCTGGTCTGGGTGCTCGGCCAGCAGTTCGACGACACCGGCATCCGCGAACGCCGCTTCCCCACCCTCGCCGAACTCGACGCGACAATCCCCGACCGGCCTTTGCTGCTGGTGCACGATTCCGGCCACCTGGCCATGGTGAACTCGCGTGGCCTGGCCAAACTCGGCATCACCGCCACCACACCGGATCCGGCCGGCGGCAAATACGGCCGCAATCCCGACGGCACGCCGAACGGCATCCTCTACGAGACCGCGGCCTCGGCGACCCTGAATTCCGCACTGCCGACACTGGATCCGACCGCCCTGCTGGGCGTACTCGACGCCGCCACCAACGCGGCGCTGTCGGTCGGCGTCACCACCGCACTGGATGCCGCGGCCACCCCAGCCCTGGTCACCGCCTACAACGCCCTCGCACAGGTCCCGTATCTGCAAGTGCGCGTCGGACTCTGGGTGAACGGCGACACCCTCCAAGCCCTGCGCACGGCCGCCGACAAGGCCCCCAATCGCGCGCCGTGGGTACAGACCTTGGGCGTCAAGGGCTTCGCCGACGGTTCCATCCAGGGCTGGACCGCCGCCCTCACCGAGCCGTATCACACCTTCCCCGAAGGCGGCCCGCCCCAAGGCCCGGCGGGTCAATTGCGTTCCTCAGTAGCCGAACTCACCGACCTCATCGTCGAAGCGTTCGCCCGCGACCTGCCCGCCGCCATCCACGCCAACGGCGACGCGGCCGCCGACGCCGTCATCGCCGCCACCCGCGCCGCACGCGAAAAGACCGGCAGCACAGTCCCGGTACTCATGCAGCACTGCCAGGTCCTGCGCGACGACCAGATCACCGCCCTGGCCCCGCTGGGCATCGCCGCCTCGGTATTCGCCCGCCACATCTACGTATGGGGCGACCGGCACGTGGAACTCTTCCTCGGCCCCGAGCGCGCCGCCCGAATGGATCCAGCGCGCAGCCTGATCGACCACGGCGTCTCGGTAACCCTGCACAACGACGCCCCCGTGACCCCGCTGCACCCACTGCTGACCATGCGCGACGCCGTCGAACGCCGCACCGCCTCGGGCCGAGTACTCGGCGCCGACCAGCGCATCACCCCGATGGAAGCGCTCGCCGCCTACACCAGCGAAGCCGCCCGCCAGCACGGCCTGGCCGACCGCGGCCGCCTCGCCCCCGGCCTGCTCGCCGATTTCACGGTCCTCGACGCGGATCCGCGCACCGCCGACCTCGGCGCCATCCAAGTCCAGCAGACCTGGGTAGGCGGGGTGCGCCGCAAATAGACGCGGGTGAGTGCGGAACTCCGAATCTGGCAGCCTGCCGCGACCGAAACGTCCTGGCAGCCGCCAGGACTGGAACCGGCGCGCAGCAGCCGGTCAGGAGAGGAAGCGGCCGATATGGGCCGCCGTCTCGTCGAGGTGACTGATGTACATGTCGTGGCCGGCCCCGGCGATGGTCACGAGTTCCGTATTCGGCCTGCGCCGCACCATCTCTCGCGCGTGTTCCGGTGGAATCACGGGGCTGTCCCCGCCGCGCAGCAGCAATGCGGGGCAGGTGCTGCCGGTCCAGTCGTCCCACCAGTTGCCGATGACGCCGCGCTTGCTGGCGTGGATGTCCTCGGCATTCCATCGGAAGTACCAGCCGTCCGCGTCCTGCACTGCGCTCTCGAGGAAGTGGAACGGTTCTCCGATCGAGGCGAGCCGGCGGATCGTGGCGTGCATCTGGCCCAGGCTGGCGAACCGTCGTGGCAGTTCGTCCAGCCACGAGTTGGTGAAGTCCCCCGCCTCGGCCGGAAAGTCGATCGCGACAAAGGATTCCACGAGGTCCGGGCGTTGCGCGGCCAGCTGGTAGGCATTGATCGCGCCGAGTGAGTGGCCGATGATCGCGACCGGTCCGAGTCCGAGTTTCTCGATGAAGGCGGCGGTGTCGGCGAGGAACGCCGCGCGGGAGTAGTCGCCGGGCTTATCGGATTCGCCGTGTCCGCGCTGGTCCGGCGCGATGATGCGGCGGTCGAGGCGTTCGGCCAAGGGCATCCAGCCGCGGCCGCAGCCGAATGCGCCGTGCAGGGCCAGGATCGGACGGCCCGGTCCGCCGGAATCCACGTAGGCGAGCCGGGTGCCGTCGGGGGTTGTCATGAAGTCGGTCATGCCGGTAACTCTAATAGAGTGTCTCTAATCGAGCTATCTCTTTTCGAGATAAGTCGAATAGAGGCTATGGTTACCCCATGCTGGAGGTGAGCATCCTGGGATTCCTGTTCGAGCAGCCCATGCACGCGTACGAGTTACGCCAACGCATCTCGGGACTATCCGGCCACATCAAGCCGGTCAGCGACGGCGCACTGTATCCGGCATTGAAACGGCTGCAGACCGCCGGACTGCTCACCAAGGACGATGACGGCGGCCGTCAGGTCTACACGCTCACCGCGGCCGGGCGCGCGGATCTGCTGCGCCGGCTGCGGGATCCGGCCCCAGTCGAGATCACCGACCGCAACAACTTCTTCATCCTGCTGGCGTTCCTGCGTTTCCTACCCGATCCGGCCGACCAACTCACCGTGCTGCGGCGCCGGCTGGCGTTCTACGAGGAGCCCGCGAGCTACTTCTACGAGCAGGGACGGCCACTGAAGGCCGCCGAGATGCCGGATCGTTTCCGGCGCGGGATGCTCACCATGGCCGCGGCCACCAGCACCGCCGACAAGGAGTGGCTGCGCGCGGAGATCGCCGACCTCGAACAGCGCGCGGCCGACGCCCGATAGATCGCCGGTTCAGTCGAGAGTGCCGAGACCGGCCAGGAGCACCCGCACCATGCGGTCGAGCTCCTGACGCTCGCCCGCGGAAAGCGGTGCAAGGATGCGGGTTTCGTTCTCCACATGCTCGGTGACCGCCACGTCGATCACCTGCAGTCCGCGATCGGTGAGCACGACCTTGACCGCGCGCCGGTCCCCCGCGTCGGCGACGCGCCGCACCAATCCCGCCTTCTCCAGCCGGTCCAGCCGGCCGGTCATCCCGGCGCGTGAGGCCATGAGTGTATCGGCGAGCACCGACGGGTTGAGCTCATAGGGCTCGCCCGAACGGCGCAGTGCCGCAAGCACATCGAACTCGCCGCGCTGCAATCCGTGTACGCCGTGAACGGATTCGATCTGCTGCCCGGCGATCAGGTAGAGCCGGCCCAGGCGGCCAATGATCGCCATGGCCTCCAGATTCAGGTCGGGCCGTTCGCGCCGCCACTGCGCTTCGATCGCGTCCACCGCGTCGGCTTGCTTCTCACCCATGGACAACACTCTATTCGATGCCATATAGTTCGGTAGCGAATTATCAATCAACGAACAGTTTGGGATCAGTCATGAACGCCACTTCCCGTTCCGCCGTCATCCGCCAGCCCCAGGACGCCGAGACCATCGGCGCCGGCAAGCCGGTTTCGGTGCGCCTGCTCATCGATTCCAACGAGGCCGGCGGCTCGAGCAGCACGGTCGAGGTCACCATGGCCCGCGGCGCCGACGGTGCGACGCCGCACTACCACACGCTGTCCGACGAGCTGTTCTATGTGGCCGACGGCGAACTGCAGGTGATGGCCGGGGACAAGATCGTCACCGTGGGCGCGGGCGGGGCCCTCGTGGTGCCCAAGTTCATGCCGCACGCGTTCGGCGCCGCACCCGACAGCTCCGCCCGCCTCCTGATCGCCCTCACCCCCGGCGTCGAGCGCCACGACTACTTCCACTTCCTCGAGCGCCTCGCCCAAGGCCAGGCCACGCCCGCCGATATCGATCAGGCCCAGAAGGATTACGACAACTACTTTCTCGACGCTCCCCAGTGGTGGGCCGAGCGCAATGCCAATCGCGCCTGAACAGGCCGGTCGACCTGCGCCGATGCCGGTCGCGCCAACCTGCGGCAATACCCTTCCGAACGGTTTCTCTGCCGGTAGCCCGGCAATCGCCGCGATTGTGCGTCATGCCACTGCGATTCCGGGATGAGCGCCACCGGGGGCATCGTTGTGTGGTTCATGGTTTTCTCTGTTCCGATCACCGTTCGCGGGTACGAGCTCGATATCAACGGTCACCTGAATCAGGCCGTATATGTGCAGTACGCCGAGCACGCGCGATGGGAGTTGCTGCGCGCGGCGGGCCTGCCGGGTGACAAGCTGGTGGCCGCCGGGATCGGGCCGGTGGTGCTGGAGCAGAACATCAAGTATTTCCGTGAACTGCATCTGGGTGACGAGGTCACGGTGAGCTGCGAATTCGAGTGGTCCGGCGGCAAGGTTTTCACGATTCGGCAGCAGATCCTAAAACTGGACGGCACGGTATCCGCGCAGGTCGACGTGGTCACGGGGATCTTGGATCTCAAGGCGCGCAAGCTGGTTGCCGATCCGGCTGGCGCTCTGCGCGCACTGTCCGATTCACCGGACGCGCTCGGTCTCTGACCGCCCGGTCGGTACCCCGCCGCGGCGCCCGGTTATTCATCGAATTTTATTCGGCCCTAACGCTTTCTGCCGCCCCCGCATCGTTTGCCGGGGCGGCAGAATTCTTTCGTTGCGGACCGGATCGACGGTGTCGCGGGATATGATTCAGATCACGCTCGGCCCCGCAGCAAATCCCGAGCAGATCGGAGTTCAGCATGACCGGCGCCCTGCACCGACCCGGATCAACCGCCATCGCCACCACCGCGCCACCGCTACCCGGCTACCTCGTCGCAGCCACCGAGCGAAGTATCAGCGTGCGGGTGAGCGACGGGACCTGGACATTCCGTCGCGCCGATATCCTCGACCTCACCGACTGGGAAGTTGCGGCCGCACAAGGAATCTGCGACGGCCGCCCGGTCCTGGTGCGGATACGCAATGGCGCCACCGCGGATTTCACGCAGCGCCGGCGCATCGAACTCACCGACCGCCCCCTGACCCTCCCGCAGGACCACAGCCCCGTCCGTGGCGACGACGAACTGCGCCGGCTCACCGAAACCTGGGCCCGCGGACTGGAACTCACCCCCGACCCCGGAGTCGGCGGCGCCACCATGACCTGCTGCCAGACCCGGTCGCATCACGGTAGCGACGACGGCACCGCCTGCGACAGCCTGGACTGACGGGTACGCCGATGGCCGCCCGCACCACAGGATCGGTGCTCATCGTCACCGAGGCCGACGACCTCCACGGTGACGCGCTCACCGCCACCCTGCGGAAATATCACGGACACAACGCCATCCGCCTGGACATGCGCGACTTCCCGCGCGAGAACGGCACTTTCCGCCTCGGCGGTGACGGCAGCTACCGCAGCCTGTCCCACGTCATGGGACTCGACGACGTCACCTCGGTCTGGTGGCGGCGCCCGCACCCGACCGATGTACCCGCCGGCGCCAGCACCGAGGACAACGATTACCGCCGCGCCGAATGCGATGGCTTCCTGCAGGGCCTGCTGTGGTCGATTCCCGCGCTGTGGGTGAACGATCCGGGCGCGGACCGCACCGCCAACCGCAAGATCGTGCAGCTGGAGACGGCATACCGGGCCGGCTTCGCGGTGCCCGAGACCCTCGTCACCAACGATGTCGACGAGGCCCGCGGGTTCATCGAATCCCGGCCCGGCCCAGTGGTTTACAAACGCACCGGCACCGGCCGCGGCGCCTTCACCGAGACACGCGTGGTGACGCCGGGGGATCTGGGCCGCCTGGGCACGATCCGCAACTCCCCCACCATCTTCCAGAGCTATGTCCACGCCGAATGCGATCTGCGCATCGTCTGGGTGGACGGCATCGAGTGGGTGGTGCGGATCGATTCGCAATCCGGTGTGGGACGGGTGGATTCGCGCCTGGACACATCCGTCGCCTTCACCGCGGATCGGCTGCCCGCCTCGGTGAGCAAGTCCCTCACGACCCTGATGGGGGCGCTGGGACTGGCTTTCGGCGTGCTCGACCTGCGTGTGGGCCTCGATGGCGAGTTCTACTTCCTGGAGGTGAACCCCCAGGGGCAGTTCGCCTATCTCGAAATCAAGACCGGTCTACCGATTTTCGAGAGTCTCGCTAATCTGCTCGTCTTCGGCGACGGGACCGTCATCCGCTAGGTCACATGCGAACCGGCAAGTCGTCGACCGGCTTTCGCCGGTCGCGACCATGCCTCACACGCGGCTACTTGCTCTTCGCGGCTTTCCGGCGATTCGCACCGCCTCTGCTGCGGAGCTGCACATGCGACTCCACGAGCACGTTGTGGATGAAGCCGTACGATCGCCCCGTCTCCCGGGCCAGGGAGCGGATGCTGGCTCCTGCCTCGTATTGCTTCTTCAGTTGGGTCTGCAAGCGATCCCGCGACTTTCCGGTGACGCGCGTGCCTTTACCCAATACGGCTTTACCCTGTGCGGGCCTGTCACTCATGGCTTCCTCCGAGTCGCCGTGGGCGCCTCATTCAAGGTTAGAGACTCGGACGGCTGTGATCAACGAATCATTGTGATGAGAATCACCAGCGTACCGAGGTTGTGACGCCCAGCCCCGCGGACAACGGAAATCCCCCACCCATCCCACGATAGCGGCCCGACCTGGACCGCGCGGTCCTATCCGCTACGGGAATATCCAAATCCGCTGTGAGACAGTCGATATCGTCGACGGTGATCGTCGTGCGAAAGCAACGAGAGCGGCAGGTTCGGCTTTCGCCGCACCGCGGCAAGCACACTCGAGCACCCGCAAACTCTCGAGAAGCCCACAGGCGGGCACCGCGCGTCGAACGCGCGGCGCCGCTGGGGTGAAACGACTCTCGCCGGTCAGGCGAGCTGGATGAGTTCCAGGTAATCCTGCGACCAGTGGTCCTCGGTGCCGTCGGGCAGCATGATGACGCGCTCGGGATTCAGCGCCTCGGCCGCGCCCGGATCGTGGGTCACCAGCACCACCGCACCCGCGTAGCTACGCAGCGCGTCGAGCACCTGCTCACGCGAGACGGGGTCGAGGTTGTTGGTGGGCTCGTCGAGCAGCAGCACGTTCGCGGCCGAGGAGACCAGACCGGCCAGGGCCAGACGCGTCTTCTCACCACCGGACAGGGTGCCGGCGGGCTGTTCCAGCTGCGGACCGGAGAACATGAACGCGCCCAGCAAACCGCGCAGATCCTGTTCTCCCGCATCGGGAGCCGCGTGCCGGATGTTCTCCCACACCGTGGCCTGATCGTCGAGAGTGTCGTGTTCCTGGGCGAAGTAACCGATCTTCAGGCCACGGCCCGGATCGATCTGCCCGGCGGTGAGGGTCTCCACGCCGGCCAGCAGCCGCAGCATGGTGGTCTTGCCCGCGCCGTTGAGGCCCAGGATCACCACCCGGCTGCCCTTGTCGATGGCCAGGTTCACGCCGGTGAAGATCTCCAGCGACCCGTAGAGCTTGGTCAGGTTGGTGGCCATCAGCGGCGTCCGGCCGCAAGGGGCGGGCTCGGGGAATTTGATGCGCGCCACCCGGTCGGCCACGCGCACATCGTCGGCCTCGGCCAGCATACGCTCGGCGCGCCGGACCATCTGGTGTGCCGCAGCGGCTTTGGTGGCCTTGGCGCCGAGCTTGGCGGCCTGCTGCTTGAGCGCGGCCGCCTTCTTCTCGGCATTGGCGCGTTCGCGCACGCGCCGCTGTTCGTCGGTGGCGCGGGCGTCGAGGTACTTCTTCCAGCCCATGTTGTACATGTCGGCCTCGCCGCGCACCGCGTCGAGGAACCACACCTTGTTCACCACGTCCGCGAGCAGTTCGACATCGTGGGAGATCACGATGAGCCCACCATCGTGGTTCTGCAGGAACCCGCGCAGCCAGGTGATGGAGTCGGCGTCGAGGTGGTTCGTGGGCTCGTCGAGCAGCAGCGTGGTGTCGGACTTGCCGCCGCTACCATCGGAGGCGGCAAACAGGATGCGCGCCAACTCGATTCGGCGCCGCTGACCACCGGACAGTGTGCGCAGCGACTGCGCCAGCACCCGCTCGGGCAGCCCGAGGCTGTTGCAGATCCGCGCGGCCTCACTCTCCGCGACGTACCCGCCCAGCGCCGAGAACCGCTCCTCCAGCCGCCCGTACTTGCGCACGGCCTTGTCCCGCTCATTGTCGTCGGCGACCTCGGCCATGATCACCTGCTGCTTCTCCATGTCCCGGAGCAGCTTGTCCAGTCCACGCGCCGACAGCACCCGATCCTTGGCCAGCACGTCCAGATCGCCCTCACGCGGATCCTGCGGCAGATATCCGATTTCGCCCGAACGGATCACGGTCCCGGCGTAAGGTTCACCCTCACCGGCGAGAATGCGCAGCGTGGTGGTCTTCCCAGCGCCGTTGCGCCCCACCAGCCCGATCCGGTCACCGGCCTGCACCCGCATCGCCGAGCCAGGAGCCGTCAACAGGGTGCGGACTCCGGCCCGGACCTCCAGGTCGGTCGCGGTGATCACAAGTGTCTCCTCGGTGCAGGCGTAAGCCGGTCATTAACTGGTCGATTGTGCGTCCCCTCGACACACAAGAACCACCGATTTTATCTCACCCGACATGGACCCCAAGGTCAGGGCCACCATCCCCGACCAAGATCGGCTCAGCACCCAGTTTGCTCCGACTTCAACGGTTCGAGACTCTCCAGCATCTCCGGGTTGTCTACCGCCACGGGCACGCCACCGTCGGGGCCAAGGGAGCGTCGAACAGCTTATGCCGTTCTATATCCGAGTGTCCCAGTTCAGCACTGGCAGGGCGAGGATCACCCGTCTTGCTCGCGATGTCCGCAGCGACCGTATCCCCGCGGTTGCCGGACTTCGGACCGGCAGCAACGAGACGGGCGCAGCTGTGCTCCATCGGCTTTGTCCCGACTTTGTGCCTCACGCGTGACATCGTGTGCCATCAGCACGAAACGGCATTGCCTTCGCTGACCGAGAGCGGCATCGTCCACACTAGGCCCAAGATCGAAGGCTTTCACACTCCTCCCCCGAAATCGAGAGCCGATGACCAACCCCAGTCAGTGGCTGCCCGCGCCGCACATCTCAACCGCGCCAGGTATTCCCGGCCCGATGCCGGTTGCACCGATCCCGCTGGTAAGTATCGGCGATATCACCGTTTTGCCGGGAGTGATCATCACACCCGCAGGACCACTGCCGTTGAAAGGCGCGCAGTGGAATGCCGTCGACAATTCTCGGAGCGAGACCAGGATTCCGCCCTATGCGATCGTACTCGCAATCCTGTTGTTCCCCTTGTGCTTTATCGGCATGTTTTTCCTGATGATCAGGGACACACAGATTTCGGGCTACGTCGAGGTCAGCGTCGCAAGTGCAGGCCGCTACCACCTAACGGCGATTCCTGCGCAGACACGCGAAACCTTCGCAGAAGTCATGTCCCGGTTCACACCGGGAAATTGGGAGATGGTCACCGAGGCGTTCGGCCCGATCGAGAAACCCAACCCCAGCGTGAGTCCGCTGGAAACGTCTACTGCGCAACCGATCTGGTAGCCGAGGGTGATCGTGCCGCCGGTGATCGGTTGCGAGCCTTTGCCGTTGACCTCGGCGATCGCTTTCAGAGAGACGAAGCCTTCGCGGCTAACCGGCGAACTGGCCAAGTTGGGCCAACGGTCGAGGTTCTCGGCGGTCTTGGTGACCGCCAAAGTCCACCCGTCGTCGGTCACGGTCTGCCGATACTTGTCGGCCACCGGATCCGCCACGGCCGATCCGGCACTCCAGACAACCGCCAGGACGGTGGTAGAGAACGCGGCGCACGCGCCGGCGGTACTGATTTTTCGAATGCCCATCGGCAGTCCCTCCCGCAAATCACTGCCGAGCAAATTCCTAGCAAACTCAGACAGAGACTTACATTCCCGCCGCCGGCTACAGAAGACGAAAGTGGTACTCGTCACGAATGCAGCGAATAGAGTCCGAGGTCATAGTTTCAGTTGCACTTGGACGCGAATCTCCCGAAGAGACGCTGGGTCCTGGCACCGGAAAACCCGCTCGGATGCAGGCCAACCATGGGGACACATGCCCGAATCGTTACCGAACCGGACAAACTGGATTCGGTGTCGGTTGCCTGGCAAGGTGGCTGCTCCTGATGTTGCACACGGACGCCGATGAGCCGACTCGCATCCCGCGTGTAGGCGATCCGGAGTACTACTACGCGAAGAACATCCAAGCCCGCATCGCCGAAGAGGACCCTCACGCGGGGCGCCACCGCTGCCATACCCGTCGGTCATCCATCAACTCTCGGGTGGCGGGGAACTGGCTGACGATCGTTTCGACATCTTGAGAACTGCCCGACGTCGGCAATCGTCCACAACCGACTGCAACAGGTCCGCCGGCGCGCAGAATCCGCAGCGTGGACACACTGGCGCACGATCCGCGGCACGTATTCGATAACAAGTTTGTTTGCGGGTGTTGAATTTCGACCCGAAATCCGGAGTTCTTGCACGGGCGGACATCGGCCGCTCCCAACCGAATTCTGTGGAGGTGCGTCACCGATGGGCAATAACGACATGCGGGGTCGGGTTGGCCGGACTTCCTGCCCGACTCAATTTCTTGGACACCGTGGGGTGTTCGCACAGCCCGACGTGTAAAGGATTGTTTTCCAGTAACTCCCTGGGTACCGGGTGGACGCAGGAAATGACTCGCTACCACGGCATTTGGCCCCATTTGTATGGGGCGTTCAGACGCTCCACCGAACGCCCCATCGACTGCCCCACTGAATGCCCGGCCGATCGAGCACGGCATGACACGATGTCGTCGACGATCACTGACACAGCGGCACTTCATCTACCGTTGCCGGGAGACCGTCCTGCTTCGGAACCCCGCAGGCCCTCGACGCGGCGGCGCGCGATGTTCACAGGGTCGGCGAGTGTGTCGCGCCGCCGGGCCAGCGCCTCGGCTGTCGCCCTGAGCTGATTCGTGGCGTGCGGTCAAGCGGGCGGAGCCTGAGTGATGAACTGATGATCGGTTCGCACTCGGGCGTTACCGTCGAAGATCAGGAACTGCATTCCGGCCGCGGCCACGGTGACCCCGTCGGGAGCTAGCATCCGCCACGGCAGCCGCACCGCACCGTGATGTGCCGCAGCAGTGTCGGTGATTTCGAAAGTGAAGCCCTTGGCGATGAAGGCATCCCAGTTGCGGGTGACCGCGGTGTCGATCCCGCCGTCACCGGTGTAGAAGTTGCCCGCGGTCGCGTAATCCGCTGTGGGCGAATACAGTTCCGCGACCAGATCACTTCGCCGGGCCGGGTCCTTATCTGTCCACGTCGCGGTGTACAGGTCGAGGGCGTGCTGTAGATCGATCATGATTCCTCCGAGGGGTGCCGCCTCGAGATGTGTTGGCGGGCGGTCTGTCTGCGACCGTAGGCATGTGCGGCCCGTCCCGCTTTCGCCTGGGCGCACGCCCCTTTCGTTCCGGCGCACGGTCCCCGCATCGACCGGCACGTTGTCAGCCCGGCGCGCGCCCGATATCGTGATCGACGGTCGATAGGCGTGAATTCGGGAGACCCATGGTGAATCACGTGGTGAGCATCACCGATATCGCACTGGGCCTGGGGTTCGGGTCGTTGAGCACATTCAGTACGACCTTCGGGAAGCGGTTCGGTGTCACGCCCAGTGAGCTCCGCGAACTACCGGCCGCACGGCCTCGACGTGTAACAGGATTGTTTTCGAGTAACTCCCTGGGTACCTGATGGCAGCTGGAAACGGCCATCCAAGTGGGCATTCGATGCCTCCGGCCTGGGGCGTTCAGGCGCCCCACCGAACGCCCCACCGACTGCCCCACCGAACGCCCCACCGAATGCCCGGACCGCTCTTGGAGCTACCGAGCACGGTCGACGTGGGTGTGTCCTCAGCGTGAGACGGCCCGCTCCGCAACCACTGTCGCGCCCCGGCGGCGGCGCCGCTCGAGCACGGCCGGTAAGCCCAGGACCGCCACGCCGACCGTTGTCGTGAGCGCCAGCAGCACCCACAGCGTGGTTCGGTACGAGGTCAGGAATACGCGGCCGATCACCGTGGTGGCGGCGCGTTTGATGATCGGTTCCACGCGGGCACGCAGTGGTTGCGCGCTGTCGTTCGCGGCGGCGTCTCGGGCGCAGCCGGGTGGGGTGCGTTCCGGGGTCGGCGAGGTGAACTGCATGGTGGCGCAGCGGGCGAAACGGTCGGCGATCGGTGCGCTGAACGGTGCTGCGACCGTGGCCAATTCGGCTTGGATTCCTGGTTGTTCGTCGGCGACGATCGACGGGCCGACGGCGGCCACCTGATGGAAGAACAGCACGCCGATCAGGGCGACGCCGAACGAGTTTCCGACCTGTTGTGCGGTCGGGATCAGGCCGGTGGCCGAGTCCATGAGCCGGGCCGGGACCGCGGCGACGACGACGGATTGGAGCTTGGCTCCGGCCATTCCGGCGCCGAATCCGCCGGCGATGAGCGGCAGGACGAGTACGGGCACCGTCAAAGCCCGGGCATCCGGCTGCACCGCGACGAGCCACCCGGCGAGCGACACCCCGAACAGCAGGCTCCCGAGGCCGATCGCCGCACTGCCGGTCAAGCGCGGCGCACGCGAAATCCACAGTGCGCCGGCCACCGCGCCGACCGAGAAGGGCAGGGTCAACAGCCCGGTCTGCAGGGGTGAACGCCCAAGCCCCACTTGGACGGACAATGACATCACGAAGAAGTAGGCCGCGAATACCCCGTACATCACCAGGCAGGTGAGGATCCACAGCACGAACCGCGGCGAGCCGAACAAGGTGATGTCGACCAGCGGCTCACGGCCGAGTTGCTGGTAGCGCCGCTCGTGGATGACGAAGAGCGCGAAGAGCACGACCGCCGCGGCCAGCAACGCGAGAATGCCTGTCGACCAGTTCTTCTCCCGGCCGAATGACAGCGAGTAGACCAGCGCGAAGAGCGCCGCCGCCGACAGCAGCGTGCCGATCAGGTCCAGCGGCAAGGCTTTACGCGCCACGGCGCCACGCAGTTTGGACACCGAGATGACCAAGGCGATGGCGCCCGGGAACAGGTTGACCAGGAAGATCGATCGCCACGACAGATTCATCGGATCCGCGCCCAGCAGCAAGCCGCCGAGCAGCGGGCCCAGCATCGCCGCCACTCCGGCGACCGCGCCGTAGATCGAGAAGGCGACCGTGCGGTGGTTTCCCTCGAATCTCGTGGAGATGATGGCGATCGACTGGGCCGACATCGCCCCGGCCGCGGCGCCTTGTATGGCTCTGGCGAGGATCAGCACCGTGGGAGTGCCTGCGATTCCGCACAATACGGACGCGGCGATGAACACCGCGAGCGCTGCGGTGAAGAACCCGCCCCTGCCGTAGCGGCCGCCCAGCCGCGAGGCCGGCAGCAGCGAACAGGCCAGTGCCAGCGTGTAGATCGTCAGCACCAGCGACTGTTCGGAGAAACTGGCGCCGATGTCGCGGGTGATGTCGGGCAGGGCGATGGTGACGATCGTCGCGTCGATCATCTGCATGAACACCGCGATGAAGATCGCCGCCAGGCCCCACCAACTGCCGCGGACCGTGGCCGAACCTGCGTCAGCCGTGGACAACTAGCGCCTCTTCGACCCGGTAGTCACCCGTGGCGGCGACGGATGTCAGGACTCTGCGGAACGTCTCGAGATAGGTCCGCACCGAGGCATGCGCGGTCGGGGTATCGGGGAACAAGGCGGCGAGTGAAACCCCGTCGTCGAGCCAGTTCAGCCAGAGATACACCTCCTCCGACGAGCCGCGACTGCCGAACACTCCGGCGTCCATCTCCGAAAGGATCGCCGCGCCGGGCAGTTTCCGCACATCCAGGAACGAGAGCATCGGGGCGAACCAGCCTTCCCGGACATGGAATCCGGGTGTTCCCTGCAGGAGCTCGACGACCCGGTGCAAGGACACGCCTGAGAGTTTCTTCCCGTCTTCGAATGCCGTTGCGGCCGCGAGCGCGACATCGCGGAACTCGTGCGCCTCGTCGATGCTGAACATCAGCGGGATGAGGCTCGCGTACCAGCCCACCGATATCCGCTCGAGCTCGGTCGTCCGCGCGCTCTTGGGCGTCAGCCCGAAATAGGTCGTGCGCCCGGCCAGTTCGCGATCGACATGCGCCGCGGCCGCGAAAACGCCCGCTACCAGCCGGAACCCACCCGCACGGCACACCGCCTCGAAGTCTGCGGCAGCGGCGGCGTCCAGGAGTTGTTCGGTGTGCATGGCCGCATACGCCGGCCCGGAATCCGTGCCGAGCGGCAGCGGGAACGACGGCAGCTGCCCGCCGTTGGCCTTGATACGGTCCGACCACCCGACGATCTCCGGCGAATGCGCGCCGAGCGCGGCGGTGGTGGCGCGTTCCCGGTCGCAGAAGGACCGATAGCTGGCGACCGGCGCCTCGATCGGCAATCGCCCGCCCGCCAACTCGAAATAGCGGTGCATGAATTCGGCGGCCATGATTGCGCTGGAAATCGCATCGCAGTACAGGTGATCCATTGCGGAGATCACCGTGAAGGATTCGCCGTGGTCCAGGATTCCGAAGGTGAAGCAATCCCAGTGGAAGGGATCCGGAGTGACCTGCTGAATGATATCCAGTACAGGCGTGTCCCGATCCTCGTAGGTATGCGCTTCGAACGCGATATTCCCGGCGTCGAGGACTCTTCGGATCAATTTCTTGTCCGTGCCGAATTCGAACCAGCTGTGCATGGAATCGTGCCGCCGGACGAACGCGGCGAACGCCGCGGTAGCGATCTCGATATCCACGCGGCCCGGCAGCCGGAACGTGAACAGCATCAGCCGGTCGATCCGTCTGCCGAGGTCGGCGCCGGTGCGCGCCACCTTCAGATATGCCTCTTGCTGGTAGGACGGCGGCGTGGCGCCGACCGGGGCCTCGAGTGCTGCTGCCCGGGTGGCGTCCGTCGGCCGGATCACGGTCAGTACGCCGGTCGGCGGAGCCCAATCTCCGATAAGGCCGGTATTCACCATGGTGAGCAACTTTCCTGAAAGTACGGGCGATGGGTTAGATTGCGGCTTTCAGCAATGACTGCATGCGCGGCCGATCGGCCGTCTGGACAGCCGATTCACGTGCCACGAATCCGTCTGCGTCCGCGGCGAATTGGAGCAGTGCGGCGCCGGAATCGGGCAGGCCGCATCGGCGGAATGCGGTGGCCATGATCTGGCGGCTCATCACACCCAATTCCGCCAGCGGGCGGTTCCGGTGTTGGCGCAGACCGAGATTCACCTGCGCGATGGCATTGGCCCCGTACCGATCGAAGATATCGATCAGCAGTCCGATCTCGACCCCGTAGGCGGGCGCGAATTCGACCGCGCTCAATGCCTCCCTGGTCGCGGCGCACTCCCCGCCGAGTGGCTGGATCACCGAACGCAGTTCCGGGCGCAGCGCGGCGAGCAGTGGCCTGGCGACGAGTTCGGTGACCCGCCCGCCGCCGTTCTCGTCCACCATCGCGCCGGAGCGAAATGGCCGCCGGTAGTAGGCCTTGCACAGTTCGACGCCCTCACCCAGCAGGATCGGGCCGACCAGTCCGGGGACGAAGGCGGGATCGGGATCAATGAGATCCGAGTCGACGTAGGCGACGATATCGCCGGTCACCCACGCCAGCGATCGCCACAGCACTTCGCCCTTGCCCGGCACCGGCGAAATATCCGGCAGCACCGACTCTCTGGTCACGACGGTGGCGCCGGCCGCGGCGGCGACCTCGATGGTCCGGTCGGTCGAACCGGAGTCCATCACGACCAGCTCATCGACGAGCGTGCCGAGTAGTGGCCGGATACTGGCCACCACCGACCCGACGGTCTCCTCCTCGTTCAACGCCGGCAGGACCACCGAGATGGTGCGCCCGTTCTTCGCCGCGACGAGATCGGCAATCGTCCACTCCGGGTCCGGCCAGGTTCGTATTCCGGCCGCGGCATCACACCCGAAAAAGCTTCCTCCGAATTCCATGCGCATGCCCTCTCGGGTTGACCGACATAATCCCCTACACCAATGCGGGGATTACCAGTAAAATATCGACCGAAGCGGTAATCCGATCGTAGGCAGGAACATTAGAAGCTATTCCCCTGCCCCGCCCTGTGATCACCGCCACCGACATCCCGAGTTGCGCAATCGGATCAACAATGCCTGCAACGCATTTTCCGCACCCCGAAAACCCGCCATCAGCATATTCACAATTCGCACATTCTGATACTTGTGCAATTAAGCCGACCGGACCACCCGTGTTTACCCAACCTTAAAGTTCCGCCGTAACCCCCCTCACAACACGCCCCGCGGGTGGGTCAATTCACAGCCACACACGCCACAGCCTTGACATCAACCGTGGTGTCAGTTCCGCGCGAACGCGGTCCGGTTCACGCGGACGAACTCGGCGAACGACAACGGAGCTCGCCCGAGGAGGGCCTTCACGTCTGCCGAGCCGGACTCAGGAACCGGTACTCCTTCTCGCGGCACGGAGAAGGCTTCGCCGATAGCTGAAATATGTTGAGCCATAGCCGGGTTGATGACGCCTCCGTTACTCCCGGCTTCCAATTCCGCTTGCCATGCCGCACGGGAGACGGGTGTATACTCGACCGGGCTGCCGATCTCCGCCGCGATCACCTCGGCGATCTCCTTGTGCGAGAGCACTTCCACACCCGTCGGATAGCTGATCGTGCCGGCCGGATACCGGACCGGCGCGAGCAACGCCGCAACCGCCAGATCAGCCGCATCCTGCCCGCTGATCCACGGCGCCCGCCCCGATCCGAAACTGTTCGCGAACCGCCCCGTCGCGCGGATCGACCCACCGTGCAGCAGTTGAATGTTCTCGTAGAACAACGCCCGCAGCCGCAACACCACCGGCTCCAGACCCGCCCAGGACAGCACTTCCTCTGCCGCCCACTGCGCACGCCCGAGCGCGCTCGGACTCTCGGGCACCGACACACCCATCGACATCACCACAAACCGCGGCGAGAGTTTCCCAGCGCGCAGCACTGACGCCAGATTCGCCGCAGCGGCCAGTACGCCCTCGGCGATCGGATACGTGAAGTACACGCTGTCCACACCATCGACGCCCTCGCCGAGCGTCCGGCGATCCAGCAGATCCCCGACAACCACCTCCGCCCCCTGAGCGATCAGCGCGTCGGTGTGCTCGCCGGTGGAGCGGGCCAGCGCCCGAACATTGTGACCACCGGCCAGCAGCTGCTCGACGATCCGCGCACCGGTACGGCCATGCCGACCGGTAGCGCCGAGAACGAGGGTCGTAGGTCGGAAGTCGTTGGAAGAAGTCATGGGCGAAGTCCTTTCCGGGGTAGTGCGGACAGACGCTAAGCCAGTGGCTACTATAATGCAAGTAACTAGCCGGTAGGTCCGCTCCGAAAGGAATCCCTTTGCGCCGCAAAAGCTTCGATGGTATGGGTTGCCCGATAGCAGGCGCCCTCGAACACGTCGGCGATTGGTGGACACTCCTGATCATGCGAGACACCCTCGACGGCTTCACCCGCTTCGACGAACTCGAACGCAACCTCGGCATCACCCCACCCATGCTCACCAGCAGGCTGCGCACCCTGGTCGAAGCAGGCCTCCTCGAACGCACCCAATACAGCACCACCCCACCCCGCTACGAGTACATCCCCACCACCCCCGGCCGAGACCTCCTCCCAGTCCTAATAGCCCTATACGGCTGGGGCGCAAAACATTCCCCCGTCCGCGACACCCAGGTGTTAATCGTCGACCAAGACACCGGCAACCAGATCGACCCAGTCTTCATAGACAACAACACCGGCCGCCGCCTCTCCGACATGAACTCCGCATTCCTCCCAGGCCCCCAAGCCGACCCCTTCATGAAAACCCGCCTCGACCCCGACCTCCGCAAAACCCGCCGCCAACGCCAACGCAAAACCGTCGACGAGTGAAGCCCGGCACGCCTACCGAACGTGGACCAGATGCGCCTTCGCCGGTTCAGATGTAGTCGGCGATTGCGGCCGCGATAGTAGTGGGCGCGAAGTGGTGAAGGCCGTGTCCGACGCCGTCGAAACCGCGGATCGTTCCTCCACCTGATTGGATCAGTGCAATGTCCTCATCCGAGGTCATAGTCATCACTGCCGGATCGCCCCGGAAAAGGATGACCGCACCCGGCAAAGCTGCCAGCCACTTCTCAGGGTTGCGTCCGCGCCGGTTTTCCCGTTGAGCGTGGAGAACTCTCCTACTGCATCCAGATACGCATCCAGAAGAACAGAGCGGTCGTAACAGGTCGGAGAAACGTCAGTCATACGGCGAGCATGCCTGGCGACGTCCGGCGACGCGAGTCTATCTCACCGTGTCGACATCCGCCGCGGCAGACGCCGCCAGGCCCTCGCTCAACAACGGGGTCTAGGAGCGCTACAACCGGGCCAACCTGAACACCCAGATGCGGACTTCCATCAGCTTCGGATAGACACGGGCAGTTGGTCTTCCGCCGTTTTGTCAGTGGGTGCCGCCCGTGCCGTATTTGGATTATGCACTCGATGGCTTCATCGTATTGGCCCCCACTCGGTAATCGCCAATACGGGAAGCAATGGGTCTCGACCTCGAGTAGCGCACTGAGCGATGCATCTAGTCTCTGGACATGGCAGACACTTCCGGCGCACGGATGAGCGACACCGAGATCAGGCAGTTCCTCGCGTTGCTTCAGCGGCGGTGCGAGACCGAACTCGACCAGTTCACGGGCCTGATCATCCCTACTCGGTACGGCGACGTGTACACAACTTTCGGCCGCGAGCCCCTCACGGAAACTCCACTGCAACTGTACGAGCACTTGCCCGCGGGCTGGTTAGGCGACAACAGATAAGAGTCCCGCGCCGACTCGATTACGCGCTGCACGAGAGGCGGGTCCAGCTGCACCGCAGTCGGTTTCCGCTTCCCTGAGCCGCAACGGCCACTCCCCCACCCCGTTGGCAGACCACTGCGTTCGGCCCGCAGAAATAATCCTTGCGTGGCAATAGATCTCACTGTAGAGGCTGCCCACGCGGCGGCATATCCAAACGGCTGTCGATGGCTCGTTCAACCGAACGTTTCACCGACCGCCAGGCCCGGGCGCAGAACCCGCACTACCGCGTCCGCGATGGCCGGGCACGGATAGAGGCGGTCGCCGAGCTTGTAGCCAACCGACACGAACGTCTGCACCGGATGTACCGGGCCGTTGTCTGGTGCAGCGAGGGTATTGGCGTATAACGGCCGGTATTGCGGGCGAGCGAGGGCGAAGCAGGTCAACTGGATTCGGGTGTCCTCGCTCCAGAAGTGGTTCAGCACTTCGGGGTTGCCGAAATCGAGCTGGTCGAAGACGATGGCGATGTCTTCCAGCCCGTACGGGGCGGCGGAGAGCGCGGGCGCGATGTCCGCCGGGTCGGTCCCGGTAGCCAGGACCCGTCCCGCTTCCAGTGCCCGTCCCCACGGAGGCGCCTGTTCCGCCTCCCATTCGGTATGTTCGGTGATGTCGGTGGACCGCTCACCACCCACGGTCAGCGAACCGTCGCGGATGCTCCATCGGATATCGCCGAGAATCCCGACATACGGCAATTCGGCATTGGCGGACAGCTTTCCGGCGACCAGTGTCCAGGGTGCGCACGCCACCTGATAGTGGATCATGCTCGCCGCCATCTCGGCGAAGTCCGTCACCTCCGGCAGGTAAGCCTCGTACGGTGCGAGGAATTGGTCTGTCCAGATACCCATTCCAGAGACCATGCCAGGCCCGGCACCGCCCACCCAACCGAGTTTCAGCGCTTGGACCACCCGGTCAAAGGGTTCTCATACGGCTACTTTCACTCCGGGCGCGGAGCTCAGCTCACGCATCATGACGTAGGCAGGCTCGGTGTCGGTGGGGACGTCGAATACCATCTGGAACGTAACGGACTCGGCGGGTTTCAGGAGAAACAGGTCGAGCCCCGTCTGGGCCGAATTCAGGTCGTCGGACGAGAGTGTATCTTCATCGGACCCGCGGCCTTGGTTATCGATCAAACGGCTCGGGCCGTAGTACCCGTGCCCTTCACTACCGATGTTGGTGATCGTGGCGGTCACCACCTCGAAGGTTCCATAGGCGTTGCGCCATGCCCGGCCGGTGTCGATGCGTGAGCCGGCGTTCTTCACCTCGGTGATCGTGTACTCGAAGTTGTTGTCGCGCATCGGTGTTCCCGCCGCGGCGGCCGGAACGGCGACAGTCGAGGCAATTGCCGCGAGCAATGCGAACCTCGATGCGAGCTTGATCATCGTCGGAGTATCTCCTGTTCGAGGTATCGGCGCCGAGAACCACCATATAGGCAAGATTTCGCCGAGATCGCTTCGGTGACAGACTGGTGGTGTGGACACAACGTCGGCGGCCGTGCCGCCTCCGGAGGCTCCGCACACCGTCGCGGTCCTGAGCTTCGATGGCATCGGAACGTTCGAGCTAGCGTTAGCGGTGCAGGTCTTCGCCTCGGCGAACGATCTCGCAGGCGCCGAACTCTACGAGGTCGCCGTGGCCGGACCGGCCGGGCCGACGGTCACTCGGACCGGGGGCGCCAGCAGTTATGCGCTGCTTCCGGATCGGACGCTGGCGTGGGCGGAGTCGGCACACACCGTTGTTGTGCCCGCCGCCCCGAGGATTTACGACCCACCGCCGGAAGTCGCCGCGGCCCTGCTGCGCGCGCGAGCCAATGGCGCCCGCATCGTCGCGCTGTGCCTGGGCACGTTCCTTGTGGCCGCGACCGGTCTGCTCGACGGCCGCCAGGCGACCACCCATTGGCATTGGGCCGAACAACTCGCCACCGCCCACCCCAAGATCCACGTCCACCCCGAGCGCCTATTCGTCGCGGACGGTGAATTCTTCACCTCCGGTGGCGGCACCGCGGCAATGGATCTGCTCCTGCATCTGGTCGAATGCGATCACGGCTCGGCGCTCGCGACCGAGGTCGCCCGGTTTCTGGTCGCGCCGATCCGTCGCGACGGCGACCAGGCCCAGCGGGCGGGCTGGGACGTTCCGGAGCCGCCTCGCTCCCTGACCGACACTTTGTACTGGGCCGAAGACCATCTCGCCGAGACCCTGACCGTCGCCATGCTGGCCCGGCACGCCGGGATGAGCGTGCGCACTTTCGCACGGCAGTGCCGCGACGCGCTGGGTATCCCGCCGATCGAATGGCTGCAACGAGCCCGGGTACGACGCGCCCAGGAGTTGTTGCAGCGCACCACCTGGACTGTGCAACGCGTCGCCGAGGCCAGCGGTTTCGGCTCCGAATCGGCATTGCGTTACCACTTCACCAGACTCGGCGAGCCGACCCCGGGCGAGTACCGCAGCCGATTCGGCGCAGCGCGGGGCAAGCGGCCCGCGACGGAGCACGGTGTGGCCTGATGTTGAACATCTGTGGCCGATAACGGGGCAGCGCATTCGTGGCGCGGTGCTCGAGAATTCGATCATGACTGACGCACTGACCACGATCGGTACCGCAGGCGAGGTCGAACTCGGCGGCAAGAAAGTATTCCGGATGGCTTTCGGCGCAATGCATCTGGGCGATCCCATGATCTGGGGTCCACCGGCGGACCGGGATCACTCGATCCGATTGGCCCGGCGCGCAGTCGAACTCGGCGTCAACCACATCGACACCGCCGACAGCTATGGCCTCGGGACGGTCGAGGACATCCTGCGTGAGGCCCTGCACCCGTACCCCGATCACCTGCTCATCGCCACGAAGATCGGACAGGTGCAGCCGCGGCCCCTCGAATGGGTGCCGATCGGCCATCCGGCTCTCCTGCGTCACCAGTGCGAGATGAGCCTGCGCCGGCTCGGCGTAGACCGGATCGACCTGCTCTACCTGCACCGCGCCGACCCGAACGTACCCTTCGCCGACCAGTTGGGCACGATGCGAGAGTTGCAGCAGGAGGGCAAGATCGGGCACTTCGGGCTCTCCGAGGTCACGGTCGAGCAGATCGAAGCCGCGCGGTCGATCATCGAAGTCGCCGCCGTGCAGAGCATTTACAACCTGACCGTCCGCGGCTGGGACGCCGTCGTCGATTACTGCGATCGCGAACGCATCCCGTTCGTGGCGTGGTGGCCGGTTATGAGCGGTGCCCTCGCGCAGCCCGGCGGTGTCGTCGCCGAGATCGCGGCACAAGCCGGAGCATCGCCCGCGCAGGTCGCCCTGGCCTGGTTGCTGGCCCGCTCCGACATGCTCTGCACGATCCCCGGCACCACCTCGCTCGCTCACCTAGACGAGAACGTCGAAGCGGCCGCGCTCCGCCTGACCGACGCGCAGATCGCCGCGCTCACGGCGGCAGGCAGCTCGGACGGCGACTTCACCGGCCCGTATGTCGTGGGATGATCGGCTCGATCGCACAACTCGATCCGAGGTGAGTGACACCATGAGAATCGGTATCGGCCTGCCGAATCAGGTTCGCAACGTTCGCCCACGTGTTGTTCCGGCCTGGGCGGAACGTGCGGAGAAGGTGGGCTTTCTCAGCCTGGCCACGGTGGGCCGCAACGCCTATCCGGGAGTCGCCGACACCGTCGCTCTCAGCGCGGCCGCCGCCGTGACCAGCCGGGTCGAGCTGATCAGTGGCATATTGCTCGCTCCCGCTTGGCCATCGATACTGCTGGCCAAGGAACTGGCCGGCATCGATGGAGTGTCCGGTGGCCGGCTCACCGCCGGATTGGGCGTCGGCAGTGTGCGCGAGGACGATTTCATTGCCGACGGGTACGGACCCCGAGGTCGCGGTGCACGATTCGATCGAGACCTCGAGACGTTCCGCTCGGTCTGGCACGGCGAACCGGTTGGCGGGGGCCCGAACCCGGCAGTGCCGGAGGGCACTCGCCAAGTGCCCCTATTGTTCGGCGGCGCCGCACCCGCCGCGCTGAACCGCATGGCCCGCTGGGGCGAGGGATACATCGGCGGTTCACTACCGGTGTCCTCGGTGAGACCGAGCTTCGACGCGGCCCGCGACGCCTGGCAGCGGGCCGGCCGCGAGGGCGAGCCGCGACTGGTTGCGCTCGTGTACTTCGCCCTCGGAGACAGTGACGCAGGCAAGCGGAACGTCCACGACTACTACATTGCCAAGGGCGAACAAACAGCCGCACTGGTCACCGGGACGCTATGCGACTCAACGGAGAAGCTCGAGCAGGCACTGTCATCGTTCGCCGATATCGGAGCCACCGACATCATCTTCAATACCGGCACCGACGACATCGATGACATCGAACGCCTCGCCGACGTGGTCCTCTGATCCGGGCGAATTCCTTCGGTGGCTAATCAATGTCGCAGCAGACGTCTGTGACCTGTCCTGGTCCTCTCCAGAGCGGCGCCGCTGACCCGGACAAGGTTATCGAGTGACTCGCGGTGTCGCTGCCACGCGGCTTCGATTTCGTCCTCATCTCGATGGGCCTGTCGCCATGACCTTCCCAATGCCTGACCGGCGGTATGCATGTCACGCAACGCATCGTGAAGTTCCGGGTCTCGGCACGCAACCTTCAAACGCGCTTCCGCCAGCCGGTATTCGGCAAGCGGCCACTGGGATACAGCGTCCCTGCGTCCTAACCGCCGCTCTTCCCAAACCCGGTTCCGCATATCCTCCTCGAGAGCAATAACCTGCGCGCATTGCTCCAGCACCAGGTCACCGAACGCGCTCCTTCGGCCGACAACCCATATCGCGTACTGACCTGCGATCGCAATCAAGGCCCCGGTCACCACACCTACCAGAGCAAACCACCCCTGCATGCCTCCAGTCTGCGGGAGTGGTAGCGCCACCTGCCAGCCACGTCCGGTGGATCAGTCGGTGACGGTGCGTGTTTCGCCGTTCGGGTTGGCGGGATCGAGGTGCCAGCTGTGGATGCGGCGCGGGTGGATGCGGATGATCTCGTTGGAGAACCATTCCGGGGCGACAGGTGGCACCTCGACCGTCAGGATTTCCGCGACACCGCGGATGATGACGCCGCGCCCCCAGCCCGGTTTGACCTCGCTCGGGTCGTCAGGGGTCATGTCGTCGACGGCGAAGCTGACATTGGAGTTGGCGCGGACGTTGCGGTAGCGCTGCGCCTGCGGGTTGGGGCCGCCGATATCGATGGTGCCGTCGGCGTTGAGCTGGAAGCCGACCGGGGCGATGAGCGGGACGCCTTTTGCGGTGACCGTCGCGAGACGGCCGAGCGATTGGCTGGTGAGGTAAGCGCGTTCTATCGCGGTGAAGGGCATACGAGTGACGCTAGAAGCTCAACAGCTGTTGAGGTCAACCCGTTTCCGGTCCACCGATGGCCGACTCACCTCTGACCTCGGTGGGTGTAGGTCTGGGTAATGATCGCCAGCCACAGTGTGGCCGCTGCCGCGATACCCGCCACGATCAGCAGCAAGGTCGCGGGTGACAGGGCGGTGTGGGATGCGGTGAGCGACAACAGGAACGGGAACGAGAAGCCGACGTAGCTCAGGATCTGGTAGACGGCCGTGGCGGTACCCAGGGATCGGGGTTCGACCAGTTGCTGGACCTCGGACAGACCGCAGAACTGAGTGGCGCCGTAGGCGATGCCCAGCAGCGCACTGGCCACGAGGACCATCCACGGAGATCGGATCTGGGCCGCCCAGGCCGCGATGGCGATCGAGATTATGACCGTGCCCATCGAGATCAGGAACAATCGCGCGGTGTCCGGACGGTGGACACGGCGAACCAGCGGCTGAGCCAGCACACCGGCCAGCGCGGTGATACCGGTGACGACGGCACTGAAAGCCATGGCGTGTCCTGCGACATCCGGCGCGATCAGCGTGGGGAGGTAGGCCAGAGCTATCGCCGCGGTGCCGAATACCCACGGGGAGAATGGAACCAGCACGAGAAGGAAGTGCGCGAGGACTCCGTGATGCCTGGTCACAGTCCGAGAGTCGTCGCCGGCCTGGCGAATCGGTGTCGAGACTGCGGACCGGGCCGGGTCGGTGGCGCCGCGCACCGCGAAGACTGCCATCGCCAGTAGCGCCAGATGTGGCAGATAAGGCACCACGGTCGGCGCGCCAACCCACTGGGCCAGAATCCCGGAGACGAAGGGACCCGCGGAGAATCCGATAGTCATGGCGATGGTGGCGCGACGTGGCCCCGCGCCGGAATCTCCGGCACCGCTGGACAATTCCTTGACCCAGGCCGCGCCGGTGCCGAAGGCCAGGCCGTTGGCCACCCCGGACAAGGTCCGGCCGGCGACCAGAGCAGCCACCGAGTGCCCGCCCACAATCAGCAGACAGGTACCGGCAGCCGAAACCACCAGCGCCGCAAGAACGACGGGCCGGCGCCCGATGCGATCGGAGAGCCGTCCGCCCACGAGCAGCGCCGGTATCAGCCCCAGCGCATACAGCCCGAAGATGCCGTTCAGCGCTGCCGCGGTCAGCCCCAGTCGATGTTCGTACAACACGATCAGCGGTGCGAACTGGTTCGCTCCCCAGCCCATCACCGCCAACGCCAATCCCGGCCCGAGCCAGGCTTTTTCGTCGATCCGTCCCGGCGCCGCGGGCACATGCGTGGAAGCCATGCCACCAGTTCAGCTTTTCCGAACACGTGCCACAAGTGACCGATCGGACGTCATAGGTACACTTTCGGACATGGCCGATGTGGTGGCACTCGCGGTGAGCGATCGAGTGGGTATCTACGAGCTGGCCGCGCCGTGCGCGATCTTCGGCACCGATCGCGCCGAGCTGGCAGGCGGCCGCGACTGGTACGATTTCCGAGTCTGCGCCCCGGGATCCACCGCGGTGGACGGATGGTTCGTCGCCCACACCCCCTACACCTACGACGACCTGGTCACCGCCGACACCGTCGTAGTACCCACCTGCCACGATCCAGAACTGATCCCGCCCGCGAATCTGGTTGCCGCACTCCAGGAAGCGCACCGCCACGGCGCCCGCATCGTCTCACTGTGCACTGGCGCCTTCGCCCTCGCCGAAGCGGGGTTACTCGACGGCAAACGCGCCACCACGCACTGGCTGCACGCCGAAACACTGGCGCGCCGCTACCCACGCATCGACGTCGATCCGAACGTTCTCTACGTCGACGAACAACAGGTGCTCACCTCAGCAGGCAAGTCCGCCGCGATCGACCTCTGCCTGCATCTGGTCGCCAAAGACTACGGCGCCACCGTCGCCAATGCCGTTGCGCGCCGCTTGGTCACGCCCCCGCACCGCGACGGCGGCCAGGCGCAATACATCCCACTCCCCTCGATTCCGCACCGCCCCGGCTACCTCGACCAGGCGACCCAATGGGCACAACAGCACCTCGATGAGCCCATCACCATCGAAGACCTCGCCCAACACGTCGGCGTGAGCGTAAGAACCCTGCATCGCCAATTCCGCTCACAACTCGGCACCAACCCCCGCACCTGGCTCCTACGCCAACGCGTCGCCAGAGCCCAGGAACTACTGGAACAAACCGACCACACCATCGACCGAGTCGCCCAGGAGACCGGATTCGGCACCGCCCACGCCCTCCGCCGCCAGTTCCACACCCTCCTGCACACCACCCCTGACGCCTACCGCCGCGCTTGGGACATCGCCCGATAGCGGGTCGCCGTCCGCGCGGCCCGCGGCAGCGAGTGTGTTCACCGGTCACATCGGAGGCAGGGAAAGATCAGCAGCACACTACCGAGGGGATTTGCCTGAATCGACCACGGCAGTGTGCTTCTCGTAGTCCAGGTGGACGCCGTCGAGTGGCACATCCGGGCCGAGCTCTCTCGGCGTTTGCGGCCGTCATGTGCCACTCGGTCAGCGGCAGATCAGTCCGTTCACCCCGTCTGAGATGGACTCGGCGCGTCGACCACATCCACCAGGTCGTCCTTTTTGGCCTCGATGACATCCCGTACACCACAGCTGCTCCGGCCAACGCGAATACTCCGAGACCTGCCATTCCAACCGGTACCTGCAGTTCCCGGACTGTCCATCGCGGTTGAATGCTTGTTCTCGCCCATCAAATCCTGGGTGGGCATGTCACCGTATGCCCGCCTGGTATCGGCCGAGGTGGGCAAGGTGATCCGTACACTTCCGGAATCGGCCTTGCTGACCGACAACTTCGGGGACTGCGGCCACGGCCACGGCGGATGATCGCGATTCTCTGCGTGCTCAACGAGCGGTCCGCTGATGCAGCCGATCTGATCGGCTGGTATCTCGGCAACGAGAGATTCGACGACTTCGATTCCTTCGAGCGGGCTAAAGCCTTCGACATCGCCCTACGCGAACTCTTCCCCGAATATGCCTCCGCCCGAGCTGAATCGGCCTGACCCTCGCCGCCCCACTCCCGCAGTTCGGTCACCGCCCTGACAGCGGCGGGTCCGAGACGCAGGGCCCAGCGCGCTGATTCGGACATCGACGGAGGCCAGTGGTTCTGTAGCATCTGATGTGTGCCAGTAGATTTCAGCGACCAGGCTCTGGTGCTGAAGTTCGTCACCGCTTCGATTCTGCTGTTCATGCTCCCGGTCACGGTCGGGAGCGCGGCGCAGGCGATGGCGGCGGCCGTTGTGGTGCTTGTGGTGGTGATCGCGGCGACGCTGATCGGTGGTTCCGCTCGGTCGACGAGCCACTCGCTGATCAACGTCTGTGACAACGGCCTGACAGCCTTCTCGTGCCGGCACAGTAACCCCGATGCCGCGGGCCACGTTCGAGCGCGCGCCCCAGGGACGGGCATCGCGGCAGCCTAGACCATCGCCCCCAGGATCTCGGAGGAGGAGCGGCAGCTGCCGGATTCGTTTCCGTACCTGTTGTCCCGCACCCGCTCTCGCGAGCATCGGCATGCCTGCCGTGGTGCACGTTCTTGGGGTGTTTCGATGGTTCTGTCGATCATGTCTATCTTTGCGCGCTCTGCATTGTGGCTGCGCGCTGCAATTTCGCGCGTCATTGGATACTTCTCACTCGCCTATTTTTCTGCCGCGCAGGCGATTTCCTCGGCTGTCCTGTGGGCTGGAGCCTTATTGCTGGTATCGATCCCGATCGCCGAGATCACCGTCGGCCTCGATGTGCTCACGACGGTCGCGCTCATCGCACCTGAATGGGCTGTCCTGATTGTGATCGTGACGGCCGGGGCCTATATGTACCGTCGTCGACGGCACCGCAGGTCAGCCAAGTAACGAGAGCACTCGAGACCGGCCGGCGGGCGGCGCGGTTTCGCAGGCTTCAGCCGACCCTACCCACTCCCCTGATACCACCGGCCCGACTCGCCGAGGTGCTCGTCTTCCCACTGATAACGCAGCCATAACCTGCCGCACCGTAGGGAGGTTTTATACAACGACAATCAGACATCATCGAACTCCGGATCACGACGCATACTATGGTTGAATCGTGAGATCGGCTTCGATCTGGTCCAGCCACCGCCGATACCACTGGGCAAAGCCCAGCCGGGCTCCTGCGCCATCAAGCAAGGGCTCGAAGCCGCGATCGTCGGCCGTGTTGTCGGCCCACATCTGCCCTCTCGTCTCCTCGCTCACGACGAGCACCTCGCGCTGCGCGCAACCCAGATGGCAGAGATAGAGCAGCCCGACCGAATGTTCTGGCCGGTAGACGATTTCGTCATGGACCTCCCAATACGCGTCCTCCGCAGCGTTGAAAGCCTCGACCGAGTCGAAGTCCTCCTCATCAGGAGGATCGGGGAGCGTGTCTGCCGGGTTGAAGGGCACGATGTACGGAAAAGGTTGTGCGAGTGTGTCCAACGCGGTCAGATCTGCGCCGTCGCCCTCCCACTGCCATCGCCCTTCCATCCGACGAACCGTGAACAGCCCATATGCCGGCCCGGTCCCACCTCGTCCGACTGTCAGGAGAAATTCTCGATACTCCTGCGGCAGTAGCACCCCCACCTGTTCCTCGATCTCACTCAACTCGGTAGCACTCAGCGGCGGCTCGAGAATCCACCGATGTTCTCCCGCCCCGAAAACCGCGCTCGCACCGGCCGCCTCGATCAGGTACTGGGCCTCCTGTTTTGCAGGTGCCGACCCTAGCGCGACCAAATGTTCGAGAGCAGCAATGGTGTCCAGCTCAGAGAAACGAATAGGTCACTACTGCAAGGGATTTTGGGTGGTGGGTGGGGCTGATACGGTGGCGGGGATACGCGTTGGGCGGCGGGAGGTTGGGTCGGATGGTTGGGGTTGGTGACGTGAATCAGCGGTGGGTGCGGCGGTTCAGTCCTGTTTCGGGGGCGGGGATTCGGTTGGCTTGTTTGCCGCATGCGGGTGGGTCGGCTAGTTATTTTTTGCCGGTAGCGCGGGCGTTGGCGCCGGGGTGTGAGGTGTTGGCGGTGCAGTATCCGGGGCGGCAGGATCGGCGGTTGGAGAAGCCGTTCGAGAGTGTGGGGGAGCTTGCGGACGCTGTTGCGGAGCAGTTGTTGCCTTGGACTGATCGGCCGTTGGCCATTTTTGGGCACAGTCTCGGGGCGGTGGTGGGGTTCGAGGTTGCGGGGCGGTTGGCTGAGAAGGGGTGTGAGCCGGTGGCGCTTGTTGTTTCGGGGCGGCGGGCGCCGGATCGGGTGCGGGTGGAGGATGTTCGGAATCGGACCGATGAGGGGATTCTTGCGGAGGTGGATGCGCTCGGGGGGACCGATCCGCTGGCGCTGGCCGATCCTGAGATGCGGCAGATGGTGTTGACGGCTTTGCGGGCGGATTACACGGCGGTGGAGACCTATCGCTATGTCGAGCGGGAACCGTTGCGGGCGCCGATTTCTGCGCATATCGGCGTGGATGATCCTCGGGTGACTGTGGAGGAGGCGCAGGGTTGGGCTCGGCACACCACGGGTGGGTTCGAGTTGAATACCTATCCGGGTGGGCATTTCTATCTGAATACCGCAGCGGCTGAGGTGATTGCCAATCTGCGCCGCGTGCTACGTGCGGCGCAGGGCGGGGTGTAGCGCTTACGAGTCGCCGAGCCAGTTGTCGACTGCGCGGGCGACGATTTCGGCGTGTTCTTCCATCATGGTGAAGTGGTTGCCTTGGGCATCCACGACGGTGTGCGGGAAGTCCCAGGTGGTGTGCCAGTCCTCTCCGGCGGGCCAGGGACCGGTCGGTTCGCCGGCGCGGACCAGTAGGACCGGGGCGTTCATTTCGGCCAGTTTCCAGCTCGCGAGCAGTGGGGTGAACCAGGCGCCGGCGGTGACGCGGGAATCGTCCATCGGGGTGTAGGCGCCTTCGCGTTCGAGGGTGCCGAGCATGAGGGCGTCGCTCCACGCGGCCATTACCGGGCTGTCTGGTGAGTAGGTGTCGATCAGCACCATGCGCTGCGGGCCTGCGCCCAGGTCTTCGAGCCGGCGGCAGATCTGGTTGGCCATCAGGCCGCCCGCGGAATGTCCGACGAGGACGAAAGGTGCGCCGTCGGTGTGGCGCAGGATGGTTTCGGCTTGCAGGCGCACGCTGGCGTCCAGGTTGACGGGCAGCAGTTCACCGGCGGCGTATCCGGGGTTGACCAGTGCGTGTACGTCGCGACGGCCGCGGAAGATCGAGGCGAAGCGGGCGTACTCGTGGGCGCCGGACAGTGGCGAGAACGTGCAGCAGCAGATCAAGCCGGGCCGGGTATCGCCCTGTGCGAGCCGGGTCATGCGAAGGGTTCCGCCGAATTCCGTGGAGTCCTCGAATTTGGGCCGGAATTTGGAGATTTCGACCAGGCTCATCGCGAATTCGGTGGCTTGGCCGACCCGGTTCGCGTCCTGCCAGAGGCGGCCGAGCATGCCGCCGGATTGTGGTGTCGCGGTGGCGGTTCCGGTGAATGCGGCCAGCAGGTGCCGGGCGAGTTCGCCGGGGGTGGGATGGTCGAAGGCCATGCTGGTGGCCAGTTCGAGGCCGGTGACTTGTGACAGGCGGTCACGCAACTCGACGGCCGAGAGTGAACTCAGGCCCAGTTCCAGGAACTCGCGGTCCTGATCGACGGCTTCCGAGCCGTCGTGGCCGAGGACGAAAGCCGCGTGGATGCGCACCAATTCGAGCATCACCTGCTCGGGTTCGGTCGTCTCGGCCAGTCGCTCCCGCAGCGCGTCGGGCGATTCGAGGGGTGTGGCCGCTGCGCTCACCTGTACCGAAATATGGCCCGCCCCAGCGCTATCCGGCCAGAAGCGGCGGTGCTGGAACGCGTAGGTCGGCAGGTCGAGGCGTCGACCACCGGAAAGCAACTGCCGCCAGTCGATGCCGACGCCGCGGACGTGCAGCCTCGCCAGTGCGGTCATCAGGGCTGCGCTCTCGCCCCGATCGCGGCGCAGCAGCGGAACGAATGCCGTCTCCGCGGTGGAAGCGATGCAGTCGCGGCCCATCGCGGTCAGCACAGCATCCGGTCCGACTTCGACGAACGTGGACACGCCGAGACCGTGCAGCCGCCGGATGCCGTCGAAGAATCGCACCGGTTCGCGCACATGCCGCACCCAGTACTCGGCATCGTAGGAGTCGACAAGTTCGCCGGTCAGATTGGACACGATCGGGATTCGCGGTTTCTGGTAGGTCAGTCCCGCGGCCACGCGCCGGAACTCCGCGAGCATCGGTTCCATGCGCGCCGAGTGGAACGCGTGAGAGACGTTCAGCCGCTTGGCCTTCCGCTCACCGGCGACCTTCGCCACGGCTTCCTCATCGCCGGACAGCACGATCGATTCCGGTCCGTTGATCGCCGCGATACTCACCCCGTCGATCAGCAGCGGCCGTATCTCCGCCTCCGAGGCGCGCACGGCCGCCATGACTCCGCCGGCGGGCAGCGCACCCATCAACCGGCCGCGGGCGCTCACCAGCGTGCAGGCATCGGCCAGCGACAACACGCCGGCGACGTGGGCAGCCGAAATCTCGCCGATGGAATGGCCCACAAGGAAGTCCGGCGTCACACCCCAATCCTCGGCGAGCCGGAACAAAGCCACTTCGATCGCGAACAGACCAGCCTGGGTGAACGCGGTCTCGTCGATCCGACCGTCGTCACTGAAGAGCACGTCCCGCAACAAGCCACCGACCCCGGGCGCCCGGTCGAATTCCCGGCACACCTCGTCCAGAGCAGCCGCGAACACCGGGAACAGTCGATAGAGCTCGCGGCCCATGCCCGCGCGCTGCGCACCCTGACCGGAGAACAGGAACGCGACGCGTCCGGGCCGGACCACGCCTTCGACAACATCGATCGCGGATTCACCAGCGGCCAATGCGTCGAGTCCCGCCGCCAGCCCTTCCGCGCTGTCGGCCACGATCGCGCCCCGGTACTCCAGCGCCGCTCGCGAAGTCGCCAGCGAGTAGGCCAGATCGACAATGCGTGTAGTCGAGGCAAGCGGCCGCAGCTGCGCCGCCTGTGCCCGCAGGGCATCTCGGCTGCGTCCCGAAATCACCACCGGCACCGCATATCCCGGACCGACCGCGGAGTCGTCGTCCACATCCGGGTCGGATGCTGCAGTGGGCGGCGCCTCTTCGAGGATGAGGTGCGCGTTGGTCCCGCTGATTCCCATGGACGACACGCCGGCTCGACGGGGATTACCCGTATCGGGCCACAGGCGCGCCTCGGTCAGCAGTTCGACCGCACCCGCCGACCAATCGACATGCGGTGAGGGCTCGTTCAAGTGCAGGATCCGAGCAAGGCGACCGTGCTGCAGAGCCAGTACAGTCGCGATCACTCCGGCCACCCCGGCAGCAGTCTGGGTATGACCGATGTAGGACTTCAGCGCCCCCAGCAGAACAGGCCGCTCCCGATTCTGCCCATACGCCGCCAGCAGCGCCTGCGCCTCGATCGGGTCGCCCAGACTGGTTCCGGTCCCATGCGATTCGACCACGTCGATATCGGCGGCCGTCAGCCGAGCCGACGCCAAGGCCTGGCGGATCACGCGCTGCTGCGACAACCCGTTGGGCGCGGACAGCCCGTTGGACGCACCGTCCTGATTCGCCGCACTGCCCCGCACCACCGCCAGCACCGGATGCCCGAGGCGTCGGGCGTCGGAAAGCCGTTCCAGGACAACCATCCCCACCCCCTCCGACCAGCCCGTGCCATCGGCCTCCGAGGAGAACGGTTTACAGCGCCCATCCGCAGCCAGCCCACCCTGCTGCGCGAATTCGACGAACAGTCCCGGCCCCGGCATCACCGACACTCCCCCGGCCAGCGCCAATGTGCACTCGGAACGCCGCAGCGCGGTGCAGGCCAGGTGGATTGCGATCAACGAGGACGAGCACGCCGTGTCGACGGTGAGCGCAGGCCCCTCCAAACCGAGCGCATAGGCGATCCGCCCGGACATCACGCTGGTGGTGTTGCCGGTGAGCAGGAACCCACCCACCCCGGCAGGCTCCGCAGCACCGAGGGTGTCCAGGTACCCGCAATAAGCGCCACCGACATACACCCCGACCTGATCGCCCCGCAGACTGTCGGGTGCGATACCGGCACGTTCCAGTGCTTCCCACGCCCCTTCGAGCAGCAACCGCTGCTGCGGATCCATGGCAAGCGCCTCACGCGGTGAGATCCCGAACAGATCCGCGTCGAAATCAGCGACGCCACTGAGGAATCCGCCCTCCAAGGTGCCGGAGTACTGCCCCTCGATCTCCCATCCCCGCTCAGTAGGAAAGGGCGTGATGGCATCACGGCCGTCCTGCAGCAGCTGCCACAGATCCTCCGGGGACGCCACCGCTCCCGGCAGCCGGCAACTCATACCGACAATGGCGATGGGTTCGCCCGCCGCGTCGGTGAGCCGCTTGTTCTCCTGCCGCAGTGTCTCGTTGTCCAGCAGAGACGTGCGCAGTGCGTCGACGACCTCGTCGAATTCCGTGTTCACCGTTGTCAATCCTTGTCGCGAGCCATGCGGATGAGCTCCCGCACGTCCATGGTCTTGATCGCTTCGCGCCGGTCCGCCTCGACCGGTGCGGGGGTGTCCGGCTCGGCGAGCCGCAGCAGCGCCTCCATCAGTCCGGCCTGCCGGAATCGTTCCACCGGAACCGAACTCAGCACCCGGCGCAGCCGGGCCTGCTCGGAATCGTCCGGCGTCTCAGGCAGCAGTTCGCCGTGGAGGTAGCCCGACAGCGCGGCAGGAGTCGGATACTCGAACACCAGCGTCGCGGGCAGCCGCAGCCCGGTCGCGCGGGTCAAGCGGTTGCGCAGTTCCACCGCAGTCAGCGAGTCGAACCCGAGATCGCGGAAGGCGCGCGCGGCGTCGATCTCCTCGGTTCCCTGGTGGCCGAGCACGGCCGCGACCTGAGTCCGGACCAGCTCGGTCAGCTCATGGTCACGGGCAGCCGCCGGCAGCCCGGAAAGCCGCTGCCGCAGACCACCCACCGCGTCCGCATCGGGTTCGGCGACCGGGTCCGGGGTGTCCAGGATCCGCCGGACCTCGGGCAGTTCGTCCAGCAATGGTCGGCGCCGGGCCAGGGTGAACGCGGGAACGAAACGCTCCCAATCGATATCGGCGACGGTCAGCAACGCCTCGTCGTGGTCGACCGCCTGCTCCAGCGCCGTGAGCGCGAGATCCGTTGCCATGCGCAGAATTCCGCGCCGCACCAGCCGCTCACCCATCTCCCCGTCGGCCATGCCATCGCCCTCCCAGGAGCCCCAGGCGACCGAGGTCGCCACCTCACCACGGGCCCGCCGATCGATCGCGACCGCGTCGAGATAGGCATTGGCCGCCGCGTAGGCCGCCTGCCCCCACGCGCCCCACACACCCGCATTCGAGGAGTAGAACACCAGCGCATCGAGCGATCCGGGTTCGATCAGGGCGTCGAGATTGGCCGCCCCCAGCGATTTCGCCGCGGCGATCGACGCGAACTCGCCCAGATCCGATTCCGCGATCGGCGCCTGGGTTCCGATGCCCGCCGCGTGCACCACGGCCGTCACGGGGAATTCCGCGAGGAGCGCGGCCAGCGCGTCACGATCAGCGACATCACAGGCGGCAAGGGTGACTTCGGCACCGAGCAGCCGCAATTCATCGGCCAGCTCACCGGCGCCCGGGGCGTCCGCGCCGCGCCTGCCGGCCAGCACCAGATGCTCGGCTCCACCGCCGGCCAGCCGACGTGCGACCTGTGCGCCGAGTGCGCCTGTACCCCCGGTGATCAGCACGGTGCCGCGCGGCTTCCACTCCCGCGCGGGCGGTGTATCACCGAGCGGAGCGCGGACCATGCGACGACCGAAGCTGCCGGTAGCGCGGACCGCAGCCTGGTCCTCATCGGCCCAACCTGACAGCAACGCAACGACATTCGATGCAGCCGACGTATCGATATCGGCAGGCAGATCGATCAGGCCACCCCACAGCTCGGGATGCTCCAGGGCGACGATCCGGCCGAACCCCCAGGTCTGGGCCTGAGTCGGACTGGTCAACGATTCGGATTCGGTGATCGACACCGCTCCGCTGGTCAGCAGCCACACCGGGACGCTCACCCCGAGGTCCAGCAGCGCCTGCACGAGAGTGAACGTCGTAGCCAAACCCTGCGGCACCGCAGGATATTCGGCACACGCCCGCTCGTCGAACGCCGAAGTCGACAGCACGCCAGCCAATTCGGGCAGCTGCCGCAGCCGATCGGCGAGAGCTCCACGATCGGTAGCAGCGCTCACCAGCTCGATCACCTCGGCACCGTGTTCCTTCAGCACGGCGATCACCGCATCGGTGTGCTCGCGGCCGATGTCCCCGGTCGGGCTGACAACCAGCCAGGTTCCCGAGAGCGCGGGAGCGGGCCTGCTGGACAGCGGCTTCCACGTGATCCGATACCGCCAGGAGTCGATCGTGGACCGATCACGGCGTCCGCGCCGCCACGCCGACAGCGCGGGCAGCACCTCCCCGAAGGACCGATCGGCGTCCACCCGCAGTGTCGCGGCCAGCTCGCCGAGATCACCGCGCTCGATCGCCTCCCAGAACTCCGCGTCATCGGCGACGGCCTCGACCGGGCTCGGGGTCAGCCAGAACCGTTGCCGCTGGAATGGATACGTCGGCAACTCCACCCGCCGCCCGCCCGGCAACGCACTCTCCCACCGCACCGCGACACCACCGGCGAAGGCCTCACCGACCGAGGTCAGGAACCGTCGCAGACCGCCTTCATCGCGACGCAACGACCCGATGACCAGCGCATCCTCGGCCGTCTCCTGCACCGGCACAGTCAATACCGGATGCGCGGTCGCTTCGACGAACACATCGTGCCCATCAGCGATCAACGCCCGGGTGGCCTGTTCGAACTGGACCGTCTCCCGCAGATTCCGGAACCAATACTCGCCGTCGAGCTCCGCGGTATCCATGCGCTGCCCGGTGACCGCCGAATAGAACGGGACCTCCGAGGCCCGTGGTCGCACCGGCTCGAGCAGCTGGGCCAACTCGGCCCGGATCGCCTCCACATGCGCAGAATGCGACGCGTAGTCGACCGGAATCCGCCGCGCCCGAACCCCTTCCGCCGCACAGCGCGCAAGCAGCCCATCCAGTGCCTCCGGATCACCGGAAACCACGACCGAACTCGGCCCGTTCACCGCCGCGAGGGACAACGTGTCGCTCAGCCGGGCACGAATATCCGCCGCGGGCAGCGATACCGACACCATGCCCCCACGCCCGGAAAGTGCCAGCAGCGCCTTACTGCGCAACGCCACCACGCGCGCACCATCCACGAGCGACAGCCCACCCGACACGACCGCGGCCGCGATCTCCCCCTGCGAATGTCCGACCACCGCGGCCGGTTCGACACCGTAGGAGCGCCACAACTCCGCCAGCGACACCATCACGGCCCACAGCGCGGGCTGGACGATATCGACGCGTTCCAGCATCGCCTCATCGGCCAGCGCCTCAAGGAGGGACCAGTCTGCGAATTCCGCCAGCGCCGCGGCACATTCGTGCAGCCGCTCGGCGAACACCGGCGAGGAATCCACCAATTCCAGCGCCATGCCCGGCCATTGCGACCCTTGACCCGGGAAAACGAACGCGATCTTCCCGCGCTCGGCGGCCACTCCTTCGACCACCCCCGTCATCGGTTGATCCGCAGCGAGCGCGGCCAGCCCGGCCAGCAGTTCATTGCGATCACTACCGAGGACGACAGCGCGATGGCCATGCCGAGTCCTGGTGGTGGCCAGCGAATATCCGACATCGACCAGATCCGCTTCCCGCGCCGTGGCGAGCATCCGCTCGGCCTGTGCGCGCAGAGCCTGCCCGCTCCGAGCCGTGACCACCCACGGAATCATCCCGACCGGCTCGGACGCATCGTCCGAATCGACCACTTGGGCAGCCTGTTCGAGGATCACGTGCGCATTGGTTCCACTCACGCCGAATGCCGACACCCCGGCCCGGCGCGCTCGTACGACCTGCGGCCAGTCCCGGTTCTCGGTCAGCACTTCGACCTTGCCTGCCGACCAGTCCACATGCGGCGTCGGCGCATCCACGTGCAGCGTCTTCGGCAGTACCCCGTGCTGCAGCGCGAGCACGGTCTTGATCACGCCCGCCACACCGGCGGCCGTCTGCGCATGCCCGATATTCGATTTCAGCGACCCGACCAGCAGCGGCTGTTCACGATCCTGCCCATAGGTCGCCAGCAGCGCCTGCGCCTCGATGGGGTCACCCAGCGTGGTGCCGGTGCCGTGCGCCTCGACGGCATCCACATCAGCGGGATTCAATCCGGCAGCGGCGAGCGCGTGACGGATAACCCGTTGCTGGGATGGACCGTTCGGCGCGGTCAGTCCATTGGACGCGCCGTCCTGGTTCACCGCCGAGCCGCGCATCACGGCCAGCACCCGATGCCCGTGCCGGCGCGCATCCGACAGCCGCTCCACCAGGAGCACTCCCACGCCCTCGGCCCACCCCGCGCCGTCCGCGGCCGCGGCGAACGCCTTGCAGCGGCCGTCGCCCGCGAGCCCGCCCTGGCGGCTGAACTCCATGAACATGGCGGGATTGGCCATCACCTGCGACCCGCCGACCAGCGCCAGCGAGCATTCCCCATTGCGCAGCGCCTGCCCCGCCAGGTGCAGCGCCACCAGCGACGACGAGCACGCCGTATCGATGGTGACGGCCGGGCCTTCCAGCCCATAGGCATAGGACAGCCGGCCCGACATGACCGCGGACATGGTGCCGGTGAGGGCGTATCCGTCGGCGTTCTCCGCGGCCCCGAGCCCGTACCCGGAGAACGCCGACCCGATGAATACACCGGTCTCGGTGCCGCGCAGGGATTCCGGGTCGATGCCGCCGCGTTCGAAGGCCTCCCAGGAGACTTCGAGCAGCAGCCGTTGCTGCGGGTCCATCGACAGCGCTTCACGCGGAGAGATACCGAAGAAGCCGGGATCGAAATCGGCTGCGTCGTAGAGGAATCCGCCCTCGTAGGTCATGGCGCGACCGGCTGCGGGCTCGTAGAGGTTGTCGATGTCCCACCCGCGATCGGCGGGGAAGGCCGATACGGCGTCGCGGCCTTCGACGACCAGGTTCCACAGGTCCTCGGGTGAGGCGACTCCGCCCGGGAAGCGGCAGCTCATGGCGATGATGGCGATCGGATCATCGTCCGTCACCGTCGCGCGGGAGGACTGTGCGGCAATGGTTCCGCCGACGGTCTCCGCGCGCAGGTAGCGGGCGAGAGCGGCCGGTGTCGGGTAGTCGAACACCATGGTCGCCGGGAGTTTGAGCCCGGTCCGGTCGGCGAGCCGGTTGCGGAAGTCCACTGCCATCACCGAATCGAAGCCGATCTCGCTGAAGGCCCGCGCCGGTTCCACCGCCTGCGGTCCGGCATGCCCGAGCACGGCAGCGGCATGGGTACGGACCAGGTCCAGGACCTCGCGCAGCTGATCGTCCTTCGATTTACCCGCCAGCCGTGCCGCCAGAGCCGGACCCTCCGGGACCGAGATCTCCTCGGCCTGCCGGATCTGGCGGACCGCACCGGTGGATGTGGGCTCGAGCCAGAATCGTTCGCGCTGGAAGGCATAGGTGGGCAGCTCGACCGGCGCGGCGTCGGGAAGCACCGGCTCCCAGCGCACGGGCACGCCGCGCACATACGCCTCGGCCAGTGAGAGCAGCATCCGTTCCATATCGCCGGCCTCACGGCGCAGGGAACCGACCGCGATCGCCTCACTGTCGGCGGCGTCGAGAGTCTCCTGGATCGCGGCGGTCAGCACGGGATGTGCGCTCGTCTCGATGAAGGCGCGGTGCCCGTCGGCGATCAGGGCGCGGGTGGCCTGCTCGAAACGCACTGTCTCGCGCAGGTTCCGGTACCAGTACTCGCTGCCGAGTTCGGCGGTATCCATCGGTGCACCGGTGACGGCCGAGTAGAACGGGATCTGTGAGGTGCGCGGCCGCACCGGCGCCAGCAGCTCCGCCAGCTCCGCGCGGATCGCTTCCACATGCGCCGAATGCGAGGCGTAGTCGACCGGAATCCGGCGCGCGCGAACCCCTTCCGCGGCACAGCGGTCGAGCAGGGCATCCAGGGCCTGCGGCTCACCGGATATGACGAGGGAATTCGGCCCGTTCACCGCGGCCAGCGACAGCCCCTCCCCCAACGCCCCGAGCTCATCGGCAGAGCGGGCGACCGCCACCATGCCGCCGAGCCCGGCCAGCGCGCCGATCGCCTTGCTGCGCAGCGCAACAACCCGGGCGCCGTCCTCCAGAGACAGTCCGCCCGCGACAACTGCGGCCGCGATTTCCCCCTGCGAATGCCCCAGCACCGCAGCGGGTTCGACGCCAGAAGATCGCCACAGCGCCGCCAGCGACACCATGACCGCCCACAGCGCGGGCTGCACCACATCGACCCGCTCGAGCGCCGTCTCGTCGGCGAGCACCTCCCCCAGCCGCCAGTCGACGAATTCCGAGAGCGCAATGGCGCATTCATGCAATCGCTCCGCGAAAACGGGAGAGGACTGCGCCAATTCCAAGGCCATGCCCGGCCATTGTGAGCCCTGCCCGGGGAAGACGAACGCGACCCGGCCAACGGGACTCGCGACGCCCTCCACGATCTGTACGGCAGCCCCGCCCTCGCCGAGCGTCCGCAATCCACTCAGCAACGCGTCCTTGTCCCCGCCGAGCACCACGGCTCGGTAAGGGTGGGCGGCGCGCGTCTTCACCAGCGACAGCGCCACTTCGACCGCCGTCAACTCGGACCGATCGGCAAGGTACGAGTGCAGTTTCGCAGCCTGTGCCCGCACGGCCCGCTCACTGCCACCCGACAGCACCCAGGGCAGCACCGCACCCTGTTGCTCCGATATCGGCCGCGCCGACACTTGCTCTAACGGGGCCTGTTCGAGGATGGTGTGGACGTTCGTGCCACTGATGCCGAACGAGGACACCCCGGCACGGCGCGGTCGCCCGGTGTCCGGCCACACCGCCGCTTCGGTGAGCAGATCCACCGCGCCCATGGACCAATCCACCTGCGACGAAGGCGTATCCACATGCAGCGTCTTCGGCAGCACGCCGTGCTGCAATGCCAGCACCATCTTCATCACCCCGGCCACGCCGGCCGCGGACTGGGTGTGACCGATATTCGATTTGATCGACCCCAGCAGCAGCGGGCGTTCACGGTCCTGCCCGTAGGTGGCGAGCAGGGCCTGCGCCTCGATCGGATCACCCAGCGCGGTACCGGTCCCGTGCGCCTCCACCGCATCGACATCCGAGGTGGTCAGTCCGGCATTGGCCAGTGCCTGCCGGATCACCCGTTGCTGGGAGGGCCCGTTCGGCGCGGTCAAGCCATTGGAGGCGCCATCCTGGTTGACGGCACTCCCCCGCACGACCGCCAGCACCTTATGGCCATTGCGGCGCGCATCGGAAAGTCGTTCCAGCACCAGGACTCCGGCGCCCTCGCCCCAGCCGGTCCCGTCCGCAGCCGCCGAGAACGCCTTGCAACGCCCGTCTGCCGCCACTCCGCGCTGCCGCGAGAATTCCACGAAGATCCCCGGAGTCGCCATGACCGTGACGCCACCGGCCAGTGCCATCGAGCACTCGTCGCGGCGCAGCGATTCACACGCCAGATGCAGGGCGACCAGCGACGACGAGCACGCAGTGTCGACCGTCATGGCAGGCCCCTCCAGGCCCAGCACATAGGCAACGCGCCCGGAAATCACACTGCCCGTATTGCCCGTCAGCAGATAGCCTTCGACGCCCTCGGGGGCAGCGTCGACACCCACCCCGTATCCGGAGGCGGCGGCGCCGATGAACACTCCGGTCCGGCTGCCCCGCAGCTCGGACGGGGAGATACCCGCGCGTTCCAGGACTTCCCAGGACGTCTCGAGCAGCAGCCGCTGCTGCGGGTCCATCGCCAACGCCTCGCGCGGGGAGATACCGAAGAAGCTCGCATCGAATTCGGTGGCGCTGCCGACGAATCCACCCTCCACCGCACCCGCGGCGGTCGCATCGACGGTCCAGCCACGGTCCGGCGGGAACCCTCCGATGGCGTCGCCGCCCTCGGCGAGCAATCGCCACAGTTCTTCCGGCGAGTCGGCGCCGCCCGGGAACCGGCAGCTCATCGCGACAATGGCGATCGGCTCGGCAGCATCGGCCGCGCGCGGCACGGGAGCGACGATTTCCGCGGCCGCCCCGAACAATTCGGCGCGCAGGAACTCGGTCAGCGCCTGCGGAGTCGGGTGGTCGAACACGAGGGTCGCGGGCAACCGCAGCCCGGTCTCGGCGCTGAGACGATTGCGTAGTTCGACCGCGGTGAGCGAGTCGAACCCCATATCGCCGAAAGCCTTGGTGGGTTCGACGGCGCCAGCGCCGCTATGACCGAGCACGGTCGCGGTGTGCCCGGTCACCAGATCCAGCAGCGCCTGCTGCCGTTGGACGGCGGTCATGGCATTCAGGCGGTGAGCCAGGGAGGCTCCGTCCCCGGTGACCGCTCCCGCACTGCGTCGCATGGCCGGGCGAGCCAGCCCCCGCAGCAGCGCCGGCACCGCATCACCCAGCCGCGCAGTGTCCAGCCGCACCGGCACCAGCGCAGGCTCGCCGAGTTCGCGTGCGGTGTCGAACAATACGAGGGCCTCGGCGGTGGACAGCGCCTGACTGCCCGCGCGCGCCATGCGGGCCAGGTCGGCGGCGCCCAGGTGCGCGGTAATTCCGCTGCGCTGCTCCCACATTCCCCAAGCCAGGGCCAGGCCGGGCAGGCCGACGGCCCGCCGCTGCTGGGCCAGGGCGTCCAGGAAGGAGTTGGCGGCAGCGTAATTCGCCTGCCCAGCATTGCCGAACACCCCTGCGGCAGAGGAGAACAACACGAACTCGGCCAAGTCCAGGTCGCGTGTCAGCTCGTGCAGATGCCACGCCGCGTCCACCTTCGGCCGCAGCACGGCCTCCACTTGCTGCGGGGTCAGCGATCCGACGAGCGTGTCGTCTACGACGCCCGCGGCGTGCACGACACCGGACAGGTCCGGAATCGTAGCCAGCAACTCGGCCACCGCCTCGCGATCCGCGAGATCGCAAGCCACGGTAGTGACTTCCGCACCCGCCTCGCCCAGTTCGGCGATCAATTCCGCAGGTGCGATACCGCGACGGCCCGTCAGAACGAGCCGACGCACACCGTGCGCGGTCACCAGGTGCCGGGCGATCAACCCCCCGAGCACGCCGGTGCCACCGGTGATCAGCACCGTGCCGGTCGCGAGCGAGGCGGGCACGGTCAGCACGACCTTGCCGATATGCCGCGCCTGGCTGACGTATCGGAAGGCATCACGCGCCTGCCCGATATCCCAGACGGTGACCGGAAGTGGCGTCAGCGCACCGGTTTCGAACAGCTCGACCAGTTCGGTGAGCATCTGCTGAATCCGCTGCGGGCCTGCTTCGATCAGATCGAACGCCTGGTAGGAGACGCCGCTGTGTGCCGCGGCGACCTCGTCCGCGTCACGGATGTCGGTCTTGCCGATCTCGAGGAAACGTCCGCCGCCGGGCAGCAGGCGCAGGGTCGCGTCGACGAATTCGCGGGCCAGCGAATCGACGACGACATCGACACCACGGCCTTCGGTCACCGCGAGGAACTGTGCCTCGAAATCGAGTGTCCGTGAGGAGGCGATGTGCGAGTCCGCGATTCCCAGCTCGCGCAGCGCATCCCATTTACCCGACCCGGCCGTGCCGAACACCTCCGCGCCCAGATGCCGCGCCAGCTGCACGGCCGCCATTCCCACTCCGCCGGCGGCCGCGTGCACGAGCACCTTGGTGCCCGTCCGTATCTCGGCCAGGTCGACGAGCCCGTAGTAGGCGGTGAGGAACACCAGCGTGGTCGATGCTCCCTGCGCGAACGTCCACCCCGCAGGCAGTTTCGTGATCAGCCGCCGATCCGCCACCGTCACCGGCCCGAAGGCCCCCGACAGCAGCCCCATCACGCGATCACCCACGGTGAGATCGGTGACACCGGTTCCGATTTCGATCACGACACCCGCGCCCTCGAGCCCGAGCAGTCCGGCCTCTCCCGGATACATGCCGAGCGCATTGAGCACATCGCGGAAGTTCAATCCCGCGGCCCGCACCGCAATACGCACCTCCCCGGCGGCCAAGGGCGCCCGCGCGGCGGGATCGGCCACCAGAACAAGGTTTTCGAGAGTGCCCTGCCCAGCGATATCGAGCCGCCACGACGGCTCCCCCGCGGGCGGCACCAGCACATCCCGGCCCACCACGCGTGTAAGACGCGGTGCCAGTACAACTCCGGACCGGATGGCCACTTGCGGCTCACCCATATTTGGCAGTGTCTGCACGATGGCGTCGCGTGCATTCCGTAATTCGGCATCGCGTGCAAGGGATTCGTCCAAGTCGGCGAGCACGATCCGGCCGGGATTCTCCGCCTGTGCCGCCCGCACCAGACCCCACACCGCCGCGTGGGCGAGAGCGGTGACGTGTTCGCCCGCTCGGGTTGCCATCGCGCCACTCGTCAGGACGACGAGCCGGGCGTTGTCTGCCCGGTCCTCGCCCAGCCACAGCTGCAGGGCATTCAGCGTCCGTAGCGTCGCGGCGTGCACGGACTCCACGACCCCGTCCACCGCCGGAGGGCATTCGAACACGGTGATGTCATGGTCCGAGTTCTCTTGCGGGACGGGCACGGCCGTCCACTCGACTCGGAACAGCGCATCGCCGTGCGAGCTCCGGCCCAGCTGTCCGGTGTCGACCGGGCGCACCCTCAGCGACTCGACGAACGCCACCGGGTGGCCGGCCGCGTCGAACACCCGCAGCGACACCGCATCCCGTCCGGCAGGCGCGATGACCACCCGCAGCACGGTGGCCTCGGTGGCGTACAAGGACACTCCGGACCAGACGAACGGCAGGTGCGCGACATCCGTGCGCTCGACGAATCCGCCGAGCGCGCTGGCATGCAACGCGGCGTCCAGCAGCGCCGGGTGCATCCCGAAGCCGGTCACCTCGCCGGCGGGCAGAGCCACCTCCGCGAACACCTCCGCGCCGACACGCCAGGCGCCGCGCAGACCGCGGAACACCGGGCCGTAGCTCAGGCCCGCGTCAGCGAAGCCCGCGTAGAGCTCATCGATATCCGCGCCGTCGGCCTCCGGTGGCCAGGTCCGTTCCATTCCTGCCGACGGTGCCGATTCGGTCTCGGGGGCAACGGTTCCGGCCGCATGCCGAGTCCACGCGCCATCACCCTGGCGGGAGTACACCGACAGCCCGCGGTGCCCGGATTCGCCCGCAGCGCCGAGCAGGACCTGCAGCAGGATCTGCTCGCCCTCCGGCAGGACGAGCGGGGTCGCGAGGGTGAGTTCCACGACGTGCGGACAGCCGAGCCGGTCCCCGGCATGCAGGGCCAATTCGAGGAACCCGGTGCCCGGGAAGACCACCGCTCCGCCGACGACGTGATCGGCCAGCCACGGGTGGGTTGCCGTGGACAGGCGGGCGGTGAATACCGCGCCGTCCGCGTCCGCCGGTTCGACGACCGCACCCAGCAAGGGGTGCTCGGGTGAGGTCAGTCCGGCGGCGGCGACGTCACCGGGCGCGAAGGTGGGCCAGTAGCGTTCGCGCTGGAACGCATAGGTGGGCAGGTCGATTCGACGGGAAGCGGAAACCGTGTGCAGCGCGGTCCAGTCCACCGGAACGCCGGTGACGTACAGCTGGGCGAGGCCGGTGAGGAGAGCGGACTGCTCGTCACGATCCTTACGCAGTGCGGGGAACGCGGGCACCTGTGTGGTTTCCTGCGCCATCGCGCACAGCACACCATCGGGGCCCAGTTCGAGCATGACGCGCACGCCTGCCTCGCCCAGCGTCTGTACGCCGTCGGCGAAGCGGACCGCCTCACGGACGTGGCGAACCCAGTAGTCGGCATCGAAGGACTCGACCACGGCACCGGTCAGGTTGGACACCACCGGGATTCGCGGCAGACCGTACGACAATCCTGCAGCGACCGCACGGAACTCGTCGAGCATGGGATCCATGCGCGGCGAGTGGAAGGCATGGCTCACGCGCAGGCGGGTGTGCTTGCGGTCCTCGAACCGCGCCACGACGGCCTCGACCGCGTCCTCATCACCGGATACGACAACCGAATTCGCTCCGTTGACGGAGGCGAGAGCGGCCCGATCCGACAAGAGCGGCAGAACTTCCGCCTCGCTCGCCCGGATCGCGACCATCGCGCCCCCGCCGGGCAGGTTCTGCATCAGTCTGCCCCGCGCGGCGACCAGCGTGCAGGCATCGGCGAGGGTCAGCACGCCCGCGACATGCGCGGCGGCGAGCTCACCGATCGAATGCCCCGCCACGAAGTCCGGTGTGGTGCCCCAGGATTCCAGCAGCCGGAAGAGTGCGACCTCGACGGCGAACAGCGCGGGCTGCGTGTACCCGGTCTGTTCGAGCAATGCGGGTTCGTTCCAGATCACCTCGCGCAACGGACGATCCAGCCCGGTATCGAACAGGGCGCAGATCTCGTCGAAAGCCGCAGCGAAGACGGGGAACCGCTCGTGGAGTTCGCGCCCCATGCCGGCGCGCTGTGATCCCTGGCCGGAGAACAAGAACGCCGAGCGTCCTTCGACGGCGCTACCCCGCGCGATCTCCGGCACCGCGTCGCTCGTCGCCAGCAACACCGCCCGATGCGGGAATCGCGTGCGCTGCGATAACGCATGCCCAATGTCGAAGGGCGACAGCCCGGCCCGCTCCGCCGCGAACTTCCGCAGCCGAACGAGCTGTTCGTCCAGTGCCTTCGGGCTCTTGGCCGACACCACCCACGGCACCGCAGCTGTGGGGATTTCACGCGGCGACGTGTAGGGCTCGGCGAACTGCTCGAGAATGACGTGGGCATTGGTCCCGCTGATGCCGAAGGACGAGACCCCGGCCCGGCGCGGCCGGTCGGTGTCGGGCCAGGCGCTCTGCTCGGTGAGCAGTTCCACCGCGCCCGCCGACCAATCCACATGTGTCGAAGGCCGGTCCACGTGCAGGGTTTTCGGCAGCAACCCGTGACGCAGGGCCATCACCATCTTGATCACACCGGCGACACCCGCGGCGGCCTGAGTGTGGCCGAGGTTCGACTTGATCGAGCCCAGCCGCACGGGACGCTCACGGTCCTGGCCGTAGGTGGCCAGCACGGCCTGCGCCTCGATGGGGTCGCCCAGCACCGTGCCCGTGCCGTGCGCCTCCACCGCATCGACGTCCGCGGCGGTCAGCCCGGCCGCCGAAAGCGCCTGGCGGATCACCCGCTGCTGGGACGGACCGTTGGGGGCGGTCAGCCCGTTGGACGCACCGTCCTGATTGACCGCCGAGCCGCGCACGACCGCGAGGATCCGGTGCCCGTGACGTTCTGCGTCGGACAGCCTTTCGAGCAACAACATGCCGACGCCCTCGGACCAGCCGGTGCCGTCCGCGGCGTCGGCGAAGGCCTTGCAGCGGCCGTCCGGGGCCAGACCGCCCTGCCGGGAGAACTCGACGAACCCGGTCGGGGTCGACATCACCGTCACGCCACCGGCCAGGGCGAGCTCGCATTCGCCCGAACGCAGCGCCTGCCCGGCCAGGTGCAGTGCCACCAGCGACGAGGAGCACGCGGTATCGACGGTGACGGCCGGTCCCTCGAGCCCGAAGGCGTAGGAGATGCGGCCGGACAGCACACTGGCCGTGAGACCGGTGGCGACATAGCCTTCCAAGTCTTCGCGCGCATTCGACACCACGCCGACGTAGTCCTGACCGTTGGTGCCCGCGTAGACCCCGACGCGGCCGCGGCGCAGCGAGTCCGGGTCGATGCCGGCGCGTTCGAAGGTCTCCCACGTGGTTTCCAGCAGCAATCGCTGCTGGGGATCCATCGCGAGCGCCTCGCGCGGGGAGATGCCGAAGAAGTCGGCGTCGAATTCCGTTGCCCCGTCCAGGAATGCGCCCGCCCGGGTAGCGAGGCGGCCGGCTGCAGCCAGTCCGGCGATATCCCAGCCGCGGTCGGCGGGGAATTCGGAGACGGTGTCGCGCCCGGACAGCAGCAGCTCCCAGAGATCTTCGGGAGAGCTCACCCCGCCGGGGAATCGGCAGGCCATGGCGATGATCGCGATCGGTTCCCCGGTGGCGGCCGATGCGGGCCGATCCGCCGTTTCGCCGGTGCCGCCGAGGAATTCGGCCAGGGCGCGCGGGGTCGGGTAGTCGAAGACCGCTGTGGCCGCCAGCCGTCGCCCGGTCGCGGCGACCAGTCGATTGCGCAGGTCGACCGAGGTCACGGAGTCGAATCCGAGATCCTTGAAAGCCTTGGTAGCTGAGACGGACTCGGCATCGGGATAACCCAGGACCGCCGCGACCTGACGGCGGACCAGTTGCAGCAGTGATTGCGCCCCGAGCTCGGGCGCGGCGGCCGGCGCGGGTGTGGCCACCGGGATCAGGTCGGCCAGCAGTGGGCTGGGCCTGGTGGCGGTGAAGGCGACACCGAAACGGGCCCAATCGATCTCGGCGATAGTCACCGCGGTCTCGCCGGTCCCGAGCGCCTGCCGCAATGCCGTGACGGCAAGCTCCGGCGAGATCTCGGGCACTCCGTGGCGGCGGGCGGTCTCGCCGATTCCGCGCTCGGCCATGCCGTCACCGGCCCATGGTCCCCAGGCGATCGCGGTCGCGGCCAGGCCCTGCGCTCGCCGGTACTCGGCCAGGGCATCCAGATAGGCATTGCCCGGTGCGTAATTGCCCTGCCCGGGCGTCCCGACCACCCCGGCCAGTGACGAGAACAGTACGAAGGCAGACAGATTCAGCTCGGCGGTGAGCTCGTGCAGATCCCACGCGGCCTGCGCCTTCACCCGCAGCACCCGGTCAGCCTGTTCGACGGTCAGCGCGTCGACCACGCCATCGTCCAGTACCGCCGCGGTGTGCACGACAGCGTCCAGCGTGGGCAGTGTGGAGATCAGCTCGGCCAGTGCGGCGCGGTCGGTCACGTCACACGCGACCACGCGCACTTCGGCGCCCAGCTCGCGCAGTTCGGCTTCGAGTGTCGCGGCCCCGGGAGCCGCGGGCCCGCGCCGGCTCACGAGCACGATCTGTTCGGCGCCGTCGGCCGCCAGCCATCGGGCGGTGTGGGCGCCGAGCGCGCCGGTGCCACCGGTCACCAGAACGGTGCCCGACGGCGTCCAGCCGTGAGAGCTGTTGGCGTTCAGGGCCGCGCGAGCCAGTCGGCGTCCCAGCACCCCGTTCGGTCGCACCGCGACCTGATCCTCGGACCCACCCAGCACGCCGATCAGCCGGTCCATCGCGACCGAGTCGAGCTGTTCGGGCAGATCCACCAGACCACCCCAGCGATCCGGTAGTTCCAGCGCCGCAACCCGGCCCAGTCCCCACACCAGGGCTTGTTCCGGCCGCACGGCCTCCCCGGCGACGGCCACCGCGCCGCGCGTCGCGCACCACAGCGGTGCATCGATTCCGGCCGTGCCCAGCGCTTGCACCAGCGTCAGGGTCATCGCGTAGCCGCGCGGCACCGCCGGGTGCTGCGGATGCGGGCTCGAGTCGAGGGCCAGCAGCGAGAGCACCGTATCGACACGGCCGATGCCGGCGAGCTTCTCGCTCACGACAGTCACGTCGTCGCCGGGCGCGAGGCGCACGAGTACGACTCCGCGTTCGGACAGCGCATCGGTGAGTTCGGCTGTCGCCGCGCCGCCTTCGGACTCGGACAGCGGCGCGATCACCAGCAGCGTGCCCGCCGACGCCGGCGTGACGTCGGGCAGTGTCTGCCAGTCGATCCGATACCGCTGCGCATCGACACCGCGATCCGTGGCCGGCTGCGCCAGCCAATACCGTTGCCGCTCGAACGGATACGTCGGCAGCTCGACCCGCCCGGTGCCGGGGAACAGCGCGGCCCACTCGACCGGCACGCCACCGGCGAAGACCTCGCCCAGTGCGGTCAGGAACCGCCGCAGATCCCCCTCGTCGCGGCGCAGCGAGCCCACGACGAGAGCGTCCTCGGCTGTCTCCTGCAGTGGCACGGTCAGCACCGGGTGCGCGCTGGACTCGATGAACACCCGATATCCGTCGGCGCACAATGCGCTTGTGGCCTGGTCGAATCGGACTGTCTGACGGGTGTTGCGGTACCAGTACTCGCCGTCCATCCCAGCGGTGTCGAGCAGTCCGCCGGTCACCGTGGAGTAGAGCGGGATCGTGCTCGTGCGCGGTTGGACCGGCGCCAGCCGGGCGATCAGCTCGTCGCGGATGGCCTCGATCTGTGCCGAGTGCGCCGCGTAGTCGACCGGGATGCGCCGGGCCCGAACGCCTTCGGCCTCGCATCGCATCAGCAGGGCGTCGAGGGCTTCCGGAGTCCCGGAGATCACGACCGTGCCGGGACCGTTCACCGCCGCCGGCGACAGCCCTGCGCCCAGCGGTCCCAGCTCGTCCGCGGAGCGGGCCACCGAGACCATCCCGCCCTTGCCCGACAGCGCCGCGAGCGCCTGTCCGCGCAGGGCCACCACGCGCGCGCCGTCCTCGAGGGTCAGCGCGCCCGCCACGACCGCGGCGGCGATCTCACCCTGCGAATGTCCCACCACCGCAGCCGGTTCCACACCGCAGGAACGCCACAATGCCGCGAGCGAGACCGCCACCGCCCACAACGCCGGCTGCACCACATCGACGCGTTCGAGCATCTCGGCGTCGCCGAGCACATCCGACAGCCGCCACTCGACGAACGGCTCGAGCGCCCGCCCGCATTCGGCCAGCCGCTCCGCGAACACCGGTGCGGCATCGGCCAATTCGAGCGCCATGCCGGTCCACTGCGAGCCCTGGCCGGGGAAGACGAAGACGACCTTGCCGCCATCGCCGTGCACACTCGGGACCGTGGTGCCGTCGGCGACCGCGGTCAGCGCGGTGAGCAACTCGTCACGATTCGCGCCCACCACCACCGCGCGAGCGTCCAGCATCGATCGCGCGGTCAGCGAACGCCCGATATCGGCCGGATCCAGATCGGGTGCACCCGTGACGAATGCGCGCAGGTTCTCAGCCTGTACCCGCAGCGCGGTCGCGGTCTTCGCCGACAACACCCACGGCACGACCCCCGATCGGCGACTCGGCGCCTCCGGCGCAGCCGGTTCCGTCTCACCGGCCTGTTCGAGAATCACGTGCGCATTGGTCCCGCTGACCCCGAAAGCCGAGACACCTGCCCGGCGCGGCTCGTCGCGCTCCGGCCAGTCCCGGTTCCCGGTCAGCAGTTCGACCGCGCCCGCCGACCAATCCACCTGCGGCGAGGGCTCATCCACGTGCAAGGTCTTCGGCAGCACACCGTGGCGGATGGCCTGCACCATCTTGATCACGCCCGCGACGCCCGCCGCCGCCTGCGTGTGCCCGATATTCGACTTCAGCGACCCCAGCCACAGCGGCCGGTCGCGGTCGCGCCCGTAGGTGGCGAGCAGGGCCTGCGCCTCGATCGGATCGCCCAAGGTGGTCCCGGTGCCGTGCGCCTCCACCGCGTCCACGTCCGCGGCCGAGAGCCGGGCATTGGCCAGCGCGGTGCGGATGACTCGTTGCTGGGCGGGCCCGTTCGGTGCGGTCAGGCCATTCGACGCGCCGTCCTGATTGACCGCGGTGCCGCGCACGACCGCCAGCACCGGATGCCCGTTGCGCCGTGCGTCGGACAGCCGCTCTACCAGCAGCACCCCCGCGCCCTCGGCCCACCCGGTCCCGTCCGCGGTCGCACCGAACGCCTTACAGCGCCCATCCGCGGCGAGCCCGCCCTGCCGTGCGAACTCGGCGAACATCGCCGGGCTCGGCATCACCGTCACGCCGCCCACCAACGCCAGCGACGATTCCCCTTGCCGCAGTGAGTGACCCGCCAGATGCAGTGCCACCAGAGACGAGGAGCAGGCCGTGTCGATGGTGACCGCAGGCCCTTCGAACCCGAAGAAGTAGGAGATCCGCCCCGACAGCACGCTGGTCGCCCCGCCCGTGAGCGCGAATCCCGCCGTCTGCTCTGCCTCGGCGTACGCACCGTATCCGGAGGCCGCCGCGCCCGCGAACACCCCGACCTGACTGCCGCGCAGTGTCGCCGCGTCGATCCCGGCCCGCTCGAGCGCCTCCCACGCGAGCTCGAGCAGCACCCGCTGCTGCGGGTCCATGGCCAGCGCCTCGCGCGGGGAGATCCCGAAGAACGCCGCATCGAATTCCGGTGCGTCGTAGAGGAATCCGCCCCGGCGCGGATAGCTCGGGTCAACCGGCCAGCCCCGGTCGGCCGGGAAGTCGCCGATCGCGTCGATGCCGTTCGCGGCCAGTCGCCACAGGTCCTCGGGCGAGCGCACGCCGCCGGGGAAGCGGCAGCTCATGCCGATGATGGCGATCGGCTCCTGCTCCCGCGATTCGGCTTCGATGAGCCGCTGGCGGGTCTGCTGCAGGTCCGCGGCGACCCTTTTGAGGTAGTCGCGGAGTTTGGCCTCGTTGCTGGTCTGCGCATTGCTCATCAAGACACCTGTAGGTCGTTGTCGATGAAGTCGAAAAGCTCGTCGTCGGTGTCGGCGTCGATGCCGGCGCCGGATTCGGCGGGCGCCTGCGCGCCACCCCATTTCACGAGCAGGGATTGCAGCCGGACGGTGATCTGGGCGCGCTCGGATTCGGAGGTGTCCAGGGCGGACAGCAGCTCGCCGAGCCGATCCATTTCCCGCAGCGCCACGGTCGCGGACGCGCCGCCGTCGGGGGCGAGCTCCGCACGCAGCAGGGCCGCCACCGCCGGGGCGGTCGGATGGTCGAACACCAGGGTCGCGGGCAGCCGCAGTCCGGTGGCCGCACCCAGGCGGTTGCGAAGTTCCACGGCGGTCAAGGAATCGAAGCCGAGGTCGCGGAACGAGCGATCCCGATCCACCGCGTCCGGGCTCGGATAACCGAGGACCGCGGCCATGTGGGTGGCGACCAGATCGGTGAGGATCCGCTCGGCGTCGGCCGGTGGCAGTCCGATCAGCTTGTCGCGCAGCGATTCCGCCGCACCGGTGCCTGTTTCGGCGATTCGGCGTGCGGGAGCGCGAACCAGGCCGCGCAGCAACGGATGTGGCTGCGCCTGGGTGCGCAGCGCGGCCGTATCCAGGTGCATCGGCGCCACGGCGGCGCGCCCGGCTTGCCGCGCCGCATCGAACAGGACCAGCCCGTCGGTGGCGGACAGGGCGCGAACTCCGCCGCGTGACATACGTTTGCGGTCAGCCTCGCCGAGATCACCGGTGATGGTGCTGCGCGCATCCCACAGCCCCCACGCCAGCGAGACGGCCGCCAGCCCCGAGGCCGCACGGTGCTGCGCAAGTGCATCGAGGTAGGCGTTGGCCGCCGCGTAGTTGGCCTGCCCGGGACCGCCGAAGAGACCGGAAGCCGAGGAGTAGAGCACGAATTCGGCCAGGTCCAGATGCGCGGTTTCCGCGTGCAGGTTCCACGCGGCGTCGACTTTCGGCCGCAGCACGGTGTCGATCCGGTCGGGGGTCAGGGCTTCGAACACTCCGTCGTCGATGACGCCGGCCGCGTGCACCACACCGGTCAGCGGGTGATCGGCGGGAATCGCGGCGAGCAGCGCATGCAGGGCTTCGCGGTCGGCGATATCGCAGGCCGCCATCGTCACTTGCGCGCCGAGTGCGGTCAGCTCGTCCGCGAGCTCGGGGGCCGTGCCCCGGCGGCTCGTGAGCAGCAGATGACGAATCCCGTACTCGCTGACCAGATGCCGGGCCACCAGCCCGCCGAGGGCGCCGGTCGCGCCGGTGATCAGCACCGTTCCGTCCGTGTTCAGGGCGGCGGGGACGGTGAGGACGACCTTCCCGATATGGCGTGCGCGGCTCACGAACCGGAATGCCTCGGGTGCTTGCCGGACATCCCATGTGGCGATCGGCAGCGGCTGCAGCACACCGGTTTCGAACAGCTTCATCAGCTCGTCCAGTAGCTGCCGGATGCGGTCGGGGCCCGCGTCGAACAGTTCGAAGGACCGATACACCACCCCGGGATGATTCGCCGCGATCTGCTCCGGATCGCGGACATCGGTCTTGCCCATCTCGATGAACCGGCCACCGCGCGGCAGCAGGCGCAGCGACGCGTCGACGAAGTCACCGGCGAGTGCATCGAGCACCACATCGACGCCGTGACCGTCTGTGCGCGCGAGGAATTCATCGGCGAAGTCCAGGCTGCGAGAAGAGGCGATGCGTTCCTCGGCCAGTCCCTGGGCGCGCAGCGCATCCTGCTTCGGCGGGCTCGCGGTGGCGAACACCTCCACGCCCCAATGCCGGGCCAGTTGCACGGCGGCCATGCCGACACCGCCCGCGGCGGCGTGCACCAGCAGCGACTCGCCCGCCTTCAGGTTCGCGAGATCGTGCAGTGCGTAGTAGGCGGTGAGGAAGACCACCGGCACGGAGGCGCCCTGGGTGAACGACCATCCGCTGGGCAGCTTCACGATCACTCGGGCATCGGCGACCACGGTCGGGCCGAACGCCCACGGGAGCAGGCCCAGTACACGGTCGCCGACGGCGAAATCGGTGACGCCCGCGCCTGTTTCGGTGACGATTCCGGCGCCTTCGACCCCGAGGGGCCCGGCGTCACCGGGATACATGCCCAGGGCATTGAGTACATCGCGGAAGTTCAAGCCGGCCGCGTGGACCGCGATGCGCACCTCACCCGCTTCGAGTGTTCGGGTCGCTTCCGGGTGCGGCAGCAGCGCCAGATTTTCCAGGGTGCCCTTGCCGGTGGTGTCGAGCCGCCAGGCAGGTGCATCGCCGGGCGCGGTGAGTGTGCCTGCCGCCCTGGCCAATCGCGGGGTGAGTACCGTACCCGCGCGCACGGCGACCTGCGGTTCACCGCTCGCGAGTGCGGCATCCAGGTCGGCGGGTGACTCCACATCGGCCAGCACGAACCTGCCCGGGTGCTCGGATTGCGCCGAGCGCACCAGCCCCCAGACCGCTGCTCCGGCGAGATCGGCCGGATGCTCGCCAGGCGCGGCGGCTACCGCGTGGCGAGTCATCACCGCAAGGCGCACGGAGGCGAATCTGTCCTCGGCGAGCCAGGATTGAAGCAGGCCGAGCATCCGATGGGTGGCGGCGCGTACAGCGTCGGGAGTATCCCCCGGTGCGGTGGCGACCACCACCATGTCCGGTACGGGATCCAGTGATTCGAGGGACGCGTCACCCAGCGCAACCCAATTCCCGGTCCACGCCCCGGGTTCACTCGCATTCACCCAGTCGAGCTGCCACAGCGAGTCATCGTGGCGGGGTGCGCCGAATTGCTCCGCCGCCGCTGCCCGCAGTACAAGCGAGTCGACCGAGGCTACCGGCTTCCCGGTGCCATCGGCCACCTGCAGACCCAGGGTGTCCGGACCGGATCGGGTCAGACGGACCCGCAGGGTGCGCGCCCCGCCGGCATAGAGCGAGACACCGGTCCACGAGAACGGCAGCGCGCCGGTGTCTCCGGCGTCCGGGACCAGGCCCAGTGCGTGCAGCGCGGAGTCCAGCAGGGCCGGGTGAATACCGAAGGCATCGTCGTGGAACTCCTGTGAGAGTTCGACTTCGGCAAGGATCTCGGCGCCGAGTTGCCAAGCCTTATGCAAGCCCTGGAAAGACGGGCCGTAAACGAAACCACGCTCGGCGAAGAGGTCGTAGCAGCCTGCTACCGCCAGCGCGTGCGCACCCTCGGGCGGCCAAACACTCAGGTCGAAATCGGCTGTGCGGCTTTCGATGCCGAGCATACCGGTGGCATGGCGAGTCCACTCGGTCGATCCATCCGCGGTGGAGTGGATCGACACGGCGCGCCGGCCTTGCTCATCCGCGGCGGCGACCGCGACCTGCAGTTGCAGTCCCCCGCGTTCGGGCAGGAGCAGCGGGGCAGCCAGGGTGAGATCCTCGACGACCGGGCAGCCGACCTGATCCCCGGCGCGGATCGCCAACTCCACCAAGGCCGTCCCGGGCACCAGCACCGAGCCGAGCACCGCATGATCGGCCAGCCACGGATGCGTCTCCAGCGAGAGTCTGCCCGTCAACAGCACGCCATCGGATTCGGGCAGGGCCACCGCCGCGCCGAGCAGCGGATGATCGGCCGCATCCAGGCCCGCGGCGGTGACGTCACCGCTGGGCGCGGCCTGCTTCGGCCAATAGTGCCTGTGTTGGAAGGCGTACGTGGGCAGTTCCACCCGCCGGGCATCGGGAAAGACTGATGACCAGTCGGTGCGAATCCCCCGGGCCGCCAATCGACCCAGCGCCGACATCGCGGCTTCGCTCTCGGGGCGGTCCTTGCGCAGCATCGGCACGAATGCGGTGCCCGATACCGCGTCGTCGATACTGTCCGGTCCCAGCGCCGACAGCGTGCCGTCCGGCCCCAACTCCAGGAAGGTCCGTACACCCTGGCCGGCCAGATATCGCACGCCGTCGGCGTATCGCACCGTCTCCCGGACGTGGCGCACCCAGTATTCGGCGTCGTAGGCGGTGACCGGCTGACCGGTCACATTGGACACCACCGGGATTCGCGGCGTCGCATAGGTCAGTCCCGCCGCGATCTTCCGGAACTCGTCGAGCATCGGCTCCATCCGCACCGAATGGAAGGCGTGGGAGACCGGCAGCCGCTTGGCCTTCCGATCACCCACGACCGCAAGGACCGCTGACTCGTCGCCGGACAGCACAATGGCGTTCGGCCCGTTGATCGCCGCAATACTCACACCGTCGGCGAGCGCCGGACGGATATCGGCCTCCGACGCCTGTACAGCCACCATCACGCCGCCGGCGGGCAGAGCCTGCATCAACCGGCCACGAGCGCGCACCAGCACGCACGCATCCGCCAGCGACATTGCTCCCGCGACATGCGCGGCGGCGAGCTCACCGATGGAATGCCCGAGCAGCAGATCGGGTCGCAACCCCCAGCTCTCGGCCAGCCGGAACAACGCCACCTCGACCGCGAACAGCCCGGTCTGGGTGTACTCGGTGCGATTCACCTGATCCGGATCCGCACCCCAGATCACTTCGCGAACCGGCATTTCCAGCGCAGCGCACACCTCATCGAAGGCGGCGGCGAAGACCGGGAACTCCCCGGACAGGTCGCGGCCCATCCCCAAGCGCTGCGCACCCTGCCCCGAGAACAGGAACGCCAGTTGACCTTTGACCACCGACCCGGTGATCGCGGGCGCGTCCAGCCCGGCCAACAACTCGTCACGGGTGCGCCCGATCACGACCGCGCGATAGCGATGTCCGGTGCGCGTCGTCGCCAGCGACCATCCGATATCGCCCGCTTCCAGCTCGGGCCGCGACCGCACATACTCACCCAGCCGCGCCAGCTGCTCCCCCAGCGCCGGCTCGGACTTCGCCGAAACAAGCCACGGGACAGGTGTTTTCGCCGCCGGCCCGGACTCCTGGCCGGCGGAGTACTCCTCCAGCACGAGATGCGCATTGGTGCCACTCACCCCGAACGAGGAAATCCCCGCCCGCCGCGGACGATCCCCGCCCGCCCGCCATTCCCGCGCCTCGGTCAGCAGTGACACCGCGCCCGCAGTCCAATCCACATGCGGGGACGGCGCATCCACGTGCAGCGTCGGCGGCAGCACGCCGTGCCGCATGGCCTGCACCATCTTGATCACCCCGGCCACACCCGCGGCCGCCTGGGTGTGCCCGATATTGGATTTGATCGATCCCAGCCACAACGGCTGCTCCCGATCCCGCCCGTAGGTCGCCAGCAACGCCTGCGCCTCGATCGGATCACCGAGCGTCGTGCCGGTGCCGTGTCCTTCGACCGCGTCCACCTCCCCGGCCGACAGCCCGGCCGCGGCCAAGGCCTGGCGGATGACCCGTTGCTGCGCAGGCCCGTTCGGCGCGGTGAGCCCGTTGGAGGCACCGTCCTGATTGATCGCCGACCCCCGCACCACGGCCAGGATCGGATGCCCGTTGCGGCGAGCGTCCGAGAGCCGCTCGACCACCAGCATTCCGGCGCCCTCACCCCAGCCGGTCCCGTCGGCCGCGGCCGAGAACGCCTTACAGCGCCCGTCCGCGGACAGGCCGCGCTGGCGGGAGAATCCGATGAACACCCCCGGCGTGGACATCACGGTCACGCCGCCGGCCAGGGCCAGCGAGCACTCCCCCGAGCGCAGCGACTGTGCCGCCCAATGCAATGCGACCAGCGACGACGAACAGGCGGTGTCAACAGTGATCGCCGGCCCCTCCAACCCGAAGGTGTAGGCGACGCGCCCGGAGGCGATGCTGCCGCCGAATCCCATCGTGCCTTCGAAGTTGTCGGCGGCGTGCTCCACCACGCTGGCATAGTCCTGATACATCACGCCCGCGAACACACCGGTCCGGCTGCCCCGCAGCGTTTCCGGGTCGATGCCGGCGCACTCGAAGGCCTCGTGCGACACCTCCAGCAGCAACCGGTGCTGGGAGTCGGTGGCCAGCGCCTCGCGTGGCGACATGCCGAAGAACTCGGGATCGAATTCGGCGGCCTCGTGCAGGAACCCGCCCGCGCGGGTGTAGGTGGTGCCGAGCCGGTCGGGGTCCGGATCGTAGAGCGCCTCGACGTCCCAGCCGCGATCGCGGGGGAATTCGGAGATGGCGTCGGTGCCGGACGCGACCAGCTCCCAGAGCTGGTCGGGGGTAGCGACACCGCCGGGATAGCGGCAGGCCATCCCGATGATCGCGATGGGTTCGTCCACGGCGACGGTCGCTGCCGGGGCGTCGACTTCGCCGGTGGCACCGGACAATTCCGAGCCGAGGTGCGCGGCCAGCGCCGCCGGGGTCGGGAAGTCGAACACCAAGGTCACCGGAAGCCGCAGGCCGGTGGCCGCACCCAGCCGGTTGCGCAGATCGACCGCGGTCAGCGAGTCGAAGCCGATCTCTCCGAAGGCCCGCCCGGTGTCGACCGCGTCCGCGCCGGAATGTCCCAGCACCGCGGCGACATTCGTGGTGACCAGCTCGAGCAGGGCACGCTCGCGCTCCTGCCCGGTCAGGCCCGTCAGTTGCGAGCCGGCCCGTCCGGCGATCTTACGGCGTGCGGGCGAGCCGGCCAGCCCGCGCAGCAGTGGCGCGATCTCGCCGTCTCCGGCGCGCGCCCGCAGTCCGGGCAGGTCCAGCCGCATCGCCACCACGAGCGCGTGCTCGGCAGCCGACCCGGTGTCGAACAGCGCCAGCCCTTCTCGCGCCGACAATGCCAGTACGCCGCCACGTGCCACGCGGGCCAGGTCGGCTTCCGCGAGATGTCCGGTGACCCCGCTGCGCACCGCCCACAGCCCCCATGCCAGCGAGGTCGCGGGCAGTCCGCGTGCTCGCCGATGCTGGGCCAGACCGTCCAGGAAGGCATTGGCCGCCGCGTAGTTGGCTTGCCCGCCGGTGCCGAAAACACCGGCGCCGGAGGAGAACAGCACGAAGGCCGAGAGCTCCAGCTCCGAGGTGAGCTCGTGCAGATGCCATGCGGCATCCACCTTCGGCCGCAGTACCTCCTCCACGCGGGCGTGGGTGAGGGATTCCAGGACGCCGTCATCGACGACGCCCGCGGTGTGCACCACCGCGGTCAGCGGATGCTCGGCCGGGATGCCCGCCAGCAGATCCGCCACCGCGGCCCGGTCCACGACGTCACAAGCCACGCTCGTGACGGTCACGTCCAGGTCGGCGAGCTCGGGTACGCGGCCGCTGCGGCTCGCCAGTAGCAGGTGCCGCACGCCGTGCTCGACCACGAGGTGTCGTGCGACCAAACCGGCGAGAGTTCCTGCGCCACCGGTGATCAGCACAGTACCGTCCGGGCGCCAGCTGATGGGTGCGGCCGCCGCGGTTACCTTCGCGAGCCGCGGCACGAACACCCGGCCCGCGCGGACCACGACCTGCGCTTCGCCCGAGGCCAGCGCGGTAGCCACGGCATCGGGTGCGTCCACATCGGCCAGCAGGAAGCGGCCGGGGTGCTCGGACTGGGCCGAGCGCACCAGACCCCAGACCGCGGCAGCCGCGAGATCGGTGATGTCCGCACCGGGTACCGCGGCGACAGCGCCGGTGGTCACCACCAGCAGGCGCGCGGTATCGGGGCGATTGCCGGCCAGCCAGGATTGCAGGGCGTCGAGAACGCGGCACACCGTGGCGTGTGTGGAGTGCACGGTGTCGCCGGGCTCGGGCTCGCAGGTGAGTACCTCGATCTCCGAATCAAGCTCCGGTGCAGAGGTTTCCGGCGCGGGCACCCATTCGACGTGGTAGAGCGGGTCCGGCCGTTGCTGGGGCCGATCGGTGGTCACGGCCCGCATTTCCAGAGCATCCACCGAGATCACCGGTGCCCCTGTGGCATCGGCCATCAGCACCGAGACACCGCCGCCCGCACGCGGAGTGACCCGCACGCGCACAGCCGTGGCGCCCGAGGCATGCAGCCTCACACCCGACCACGAGAAGGGCAGATGCGCACGCCCTTCCTCCGCGGCGAAGGCATCGAGACCCAGCAGGTGCAGCCCGGCATCGAAAAGTGCCGGGTGCAAACCGAATCCGGCTCCGTCGCCCTCCGGGAGGACGGCTTCACCGAACACCTCGTCACCGAGCCGCCAGGCCGCGCGCAGGCCGCGGAAGGCGGGACCATAGCCCATGCCCACGCTGGCCAGCGCGCTGTAGAGGTACTCGACATCCAGTTCGGTCGCACCCGCGGGCGGCCAGTGGCCGAGGTCGAACGACGCCGACTCCGCTCCGGCCGCAATGATTCCGGTGGCGTGGCGGGTCCATTCGTCATCCCGGCCCGAATACACCGAGAGCGCCCGGCGACCCGTCTCGTCCTCGGCGCCGAGGATGACCTGCAGGTCGACGCCACCGCGCTCGGGCAGCAGCAGCGGGGCGGCGAGCACCAGTTCCTCCACCGCGCCGCCGCCGACCTGATCGGCGGCGCGCAGTGCGAGTTCCACGAACGCCGTACCCGCCAGCAGCGGCGTGCCCGACGAGGTGTGGTCGGCCAGCCAGGGGTGGGTGTCCAGCGACAACCGCCCGGTGAGCAGCACACCTTCGGATTCGGGCAGCGATACCGCCGCGCCCAGCAGCGGATGGTCGGCCGCACCCAGTCCGGCCGCGGTGACATTCGTGAGCACGGCCGGTTCGAGCCAGTAGCGTTCGCGCTGGAAGGCGTAGGTCGGCAGGTCCACCCGCCGTGCGCCCGTACCGTCGAAGACCGTCGTCCAGTCCGGTCCGGAACCGGTGATGTGGAGCGCCGCGAGGGCATCGACGATCGTGCGTGTCTCGGGCCGGTCCGTGCGGGCGATCGGCGTGAATTCACCGGCGGGGACGCAGTTCTGGCCCGTGGCGCTCAAGGTGCCGTCCGGGCCCACTTCCAGGAACGTCCGCACACCGGAGTCCGCCAGATACCGCATGCCGTCGGCGAAGCGCACCGCTTCACGCACATGGCGCACCCAGTATTCGGCGTCGATGTCGGTGAGCGGCCGTCCGGTCAGGTTGGATACCAGTGGAATTCGCGGCTGCTGATAGGACAGCTCCGCCGCGACTGCCCGGAACTCGTCGAGCATCGGCTCCATGAGAGCCGAATGGAAGGCATGGGAGACGCTCAGCCGCTTGTACTTCCGGTCGCCGACGACTGCCATGACCGCGTCCTCGGTACCGGAGAGCACGACCGATTCCGGGCCGTTGATCGCCGCGATGCTCACGCCCTCGACCAGCAGCGGCCGCACCTCGTCCGCGGATGCCTGTACAGCCACCATCACGCCGCCTGGTGGCAGCGCTTGCATCAACTCTCCTCGCGCTGCGACCAATCTGGCGGCATCGGTCAGCGTCAGCACTCCGGCGACATGCGCGGCGGCGAGTTCACCGATGGAGTGTCCGAGCAGGAAGTCCGGTCGCAGGCCCCAATGCTCGAGCAACCGGAACGACGCGACCTCGAACGCGAACAGCCCGGTCTGGGTGAACTCGGTGCGGTTCAACCGTTCCCGATCGCCACCCCAGATCACTTCTCGCACCGGCAGATCCAGTGCCGTGCACACCTCGTCGAAGGCGGCGGCGAACACCGGGAATGTCTCGTGGAGTGCACGGCCCATCCCCAGCCGCTGTGCACCCTGTCCCGAGAACAGGAACGCCAGTTTGCCTTTCACCGGACCGCCGATCGCGGCCTCGCCCGTGGCCAGCGCGGCCAGGCCTCGCGACAGCTCCTCGCGGTCGGCCGCGAGCACCACCGCGCGCCGGGTCAGCGCCGCCCGGGAGGTGGCCGCCGAGAAGGCGATGTCGAGCAGACCATCCTGAGTGTCCAGGTGGGCACGCAGCCGCTGTGCTTGGGCACGCAGTGCTTCATCGGTCTTGGCGGACAACATGATCGGCAGCACAGGCAGCGTCGCCGCCGCAGCCATCGGCTCGGCCTGGGCCGATGGCGCCTGTTCGAGGATCGTGTGCGCGTTGGTGCCGCTGACGCCGAAGGAGGACACCGCGGCCCGGCGCGGCCGGCCGGTGTCCGGCCAGGGTGTCTGCGCAGTGACCAGATCGATCGCGCCGGCCGTCCAGTCGACCTGGGTGGTCGGCTCGTCCACGTGCAGGGTGGCGGGCACCTGGCCGTGGCGGATCGCCATGACCATCTTGATGATTCCGCCGACACCGGCCGCGGCCTGCGTGTGCCCGATATTGGATTTCAGCGAGCCCAGCAACAGCCGCTGATCGCCGAGGCGGTCCTGTCCGTAGGTCGCGAGCAGCGCCTGCGCCTCGATCGGGTCACCGAGCACGGTGCCGGTGCCGTGGGCTTCCACGACGTCGATCTCCCCGGCGGCCAGTCGCGCCGAGGCCAGGGCCTGGCGGATGACCCGCTCCTGCGATGGACCGTTCGGCGCGGTGAGCCCGTTCGAGGCGCCGTCCTGATTCACCGCGCTGCCGCGCACCACCGCCAGCACCGGATGCCCGAGCCGCAGTGCGTCCGACAGGCGTTCGACGAGCAGCATCCCGATGCCCTCGGACCAGCCGGTGCCGTCCGCGGCCTCCGCGAACGCCTTGCACCGCCCGTCCGCCGCCAGCCCGCCCTGCCGTGAGAACTCCACGAACAGGCCGGGATTCGGCATCACGGTCACCCCGCCCGCCAAGGCCAGCGTGCACTCGCCGCGCAGTAGCGCCTGACCCGCCAGGTGCAGTGCCACCAGCGAGGACGAGCATGCGGTGTCGACGGTGACCGCCGGGCCCTCCAGCCCGAAGGTGTAGGCGACGCGCCCGGAGATGACGCTGGCGGCGGTGCCGGTCAGCAGATAGCCCTCCGCCTCCGGTTCGGAGACCCCGATGCCGTATCCGGATCCATTGGCTCCCAGGAAGACTCCGCAGCGAGAGCCGCGCAAGGTATCCGGGTCGATGCCCGCCCGCTCGAAGGCCTCCCATGCGGTCTCGAGCACCAGCCGCTGTTGGGGATCCATGGCGAGCGCTTCGCGCGGGCTGATCCCGAAGAACGCGGCGTCGAATTCCGCTGCGTCGTAGAGGAATCCGCCCTCTCGCGCGTGGGAGGTGGATTCGAGTGCTTCGAGATTCCAGCCGCGATCGCGCGGAAACTCCGCGACCGCGTCGATTCCGGAGGTCACCAGCCGCCAGAGGTCCTCCGGTGAGGCGATGCCGCCCGGATACCGGCAGCTCATGCCCACGATGGCGAGGGGCTCCCGATTCGTCTCCTCCAGTTCGCGATTCAGCTGCCGCAGCCGTTCGGTCTCCTTCAGTGAGGCGCGCAGCGCGTTCCTGAGCTGGTCGGTGTTCGTGGTCATCGTCTTCTCCACCTCAGGAATCCGACTCGAGCGCCATCCGGATGAGGCTCTCGTCGTCCAGCTCGTCGATATGGTCGGCCGGTGCCGCGGACGGCGTGTCCGCCGGTCCGGCACCGGCGAGTCGCAGTAGCACGTCCATCAGGCCCGCATCGCGCAGCCGCGAGAGCGGGATCTCGGCCAGCAGTTCGCGGACCCGGTCCTCGCCGGGGTCGCTCGCGGCGGCGTCGGTGAACAGGTCGGCCAGCAGGCGTCCGGTCAGCGCGACGGGCGTCGGGAAATCGAACACCAGCGTGGCGGGCAGTCGCAGGCCGGTGGCCCGGCTGAGCCTGCCGCGCAGGTCCACCGCGGTGAGCGAGTCGAAACCGAACTCGCGGAACGGCCGATCCTCCGGAATGTCCTCCGCGCTCGCATGACCGAGCACGGCGGCGGCTTCGGCGCGCACGAACTCGAGCAGCGCGTCCCGCCGATCCGGTTCGGGCAGTTCGGCCAATCGGGTGCGCAGTGCGGCGGATTCGCCGGTCTCCGGTTCCTCGGCCGCGGGCTGCGCGTCGTAGAGTTCCGCGAGCAAGGGGCTCGGCCGGGCGACGGTGAACGTGGTCGCGAACCGCTCCCAGTCGATCTCGGCGATGGTGATCACCGCATCGTCCTGGCCGACGGCCTGCCGCAGCGCGGTGAGCCCGAGATCGGTTGCCAGACAGTCCACTCCGCGCCGCCGCAGTTGCTCGGCCGAGACGCCCGGGGCCATGGTGCCCTCGGCCCACGGTCCCCAGGCGATCGAGGTGGCGGCGAGTCCGCGTGCGCGGCGCCGCTCGGCCACCGTGTCCAGGAACGCGTTCGCCGCCGCGCCGGCGGCCTGTCCCGCACCGCCCCAGACCGCGGCGATCGAGGAGAACAGCACGAAAGCGTCCAGTTTCCGATCGCCGAACAGGGAGTCGAGATTGGCGGCGCCGGACACCTTGGCCGCGAACACCTCCGCGAACGCGGCCGGGTCGAGCTCGGTCAGAGCTGCCGATACGCCCACTCCGGCCGCGTGCACGACGGCGGTGATCACGCTGCCGTCGGATTCGACCTCGCGGACCAGTTCCGCCAGTGCGGACGAGTCGGCCACATCGCAGGCGGCGATCGTCACCCGGACACCGAGCTGCGCGGCGAGTTCCCTTGCCCCGGGCGCGTCCAGCCCGCGGCGCGAGACCAGCACCAGATGCCCGGCCCCGGCCTCGGCGAGCCGGCGCGCGATCCGCGAACCCACCGCGCCGGTGCCACCGGTGATCAGGACCGTGCCCGATGGCCGCCACTCGTCCCGCGTGAGCGGTCGCGCCGCCGCGCGGACCAGGCGGCGTGCCGATATCCCGGAGGACCGCACGGCGAGCTGATCTTCGCCGGTGGCCCCGGCCAGCACCCCGGCGAGGCGGGCGGCCGCGCTTTCGGTCAGTGTGGCGGGCATGTCGACGAGCCCGCCCCAGCCGCGCGGAAACTCCAGCGCCGCAACGCGGCCCAGCGCCCACACCTGTGCCTGCCCGGCATCGACCGCCCGATCGGAGCGGCCGGTCGACACCGCGCCCCGGGTGACGCACCACAGCGGCACCTCAGGCTGCGAATCCTGCAGGGCCCGGAGCGCTTCCACGGTGGCGGTGAGGCCACGTGGCAGCAGCGGATGCACCGCGTGCGGTCGCGGGTCGAGCGCCAGCAGGGACAGCACGCCGGCCGTCTCGGCCCCGTCGACGAGGACGTCGCCCAGGCGCTCGGGTGCGACGGTGACCGCTTTACCGCCGTGGCGCTCGATCGCCTCGGTGAATTCAGCGGCGTCACAGCCCTCGGGCGTCAGCACCAGCCAGGTACCCGAGATCGCGGGCGCCGGATCCTGGACCGGTTGCCAGCCGATCCGATAGCGCAGGGCGTCCACCGCGGACCGGGCGCGGCGCCGGCTGCGCCACGAGGACAGCATCGGCAGCACCGCATCCAGCGTGGATCGCTGTTCGCCGCCGTCGCCGACGGTCGCCGCGAGCGCGTCCACATCCCCGCGCTCGACGGCTTCCCAGAATGCGGCATCGACGCTGTCTCCGCCGCCAGCGTGCGGTGTCAGCCAGTACCGTGCGCGCTGGAAGGCATAGGTGGGCAGCTCCACCCGGCGCGCACCCGCGAACAGGCCCGCCCAGTCCGCGGCGACGCCCCGGACATGAACCTGGGCCAGCGAATTCAGCATGCGGTCCAAGCCGCCCTCGTCGCGGCGCAGCGAACCGGTGACGATCACGGCGTCGTCGGCAATGCCGGAGGCGGGATCCTCGGCCGCCTCCTGCACGGGAACGGTCAGCACCGGATGCGGGCTCGCTTCGATGAAGACACGATGCCCGTCAGCGAGCAGCGCGCCGACGGTGTCGGCGAATCGCACTGTCCCGCGGACGTTTCGGTACCAGTACTCCGCATCGAGGCTCGCACCGTCGACGATCTCGCCGGTCACCGTCGAGTAGAACGGCACCCGCGAGGCTTGCGGTGCGATCGGCGCGAGGTCCGAAAGCAGTTGCTCGCGCAGGTGTTCCACGTGCGCGGAGTGCGAGGCGACACCGGCGGGGACCAGGCGTGTATCGACGTCGGGTAGAGCGGCCCGCAGTTCGTCCAGTGCCGTCGCCGCCCCGGAGACGATGACGCGCCGCGGCCCGTTCACCGCGCCGATGGCCAGCGCCTCGCCCCACGGTGCGATCAACTCCCGGACCTCGTCCACCGGCAGCGGCACCGACAGCAGCCCGGTATGACCGGTGAGAGTCACCAACACCCGGCTGCGCAGCGCCACCACCCGGGCACCGTCCGCGAGAGACAGCGCCCCGGCCACACAGGCCGCGGCGACCTCGCCCTGCGAATGACCCACGACCGCGGCCGGTTCCACGCCCATCGAGCGCCACCATTCGGCCAGCGAGACCAGAATCGCCCACAGCACCGGCTGCAGCACGTCCAGGCGCTGCAGGGCGTCCTCGTCGGTGATCGCGTCACGCAGCGACCAGTCGACGTAGGGCGCCAGCGCCCGCTCGCAGTCGGCCAGCCGGGCGGCGAACACCGGCGACGAATCCGCCAGGGCCAGTGCCATTCCCGGCCATTGGGAGCCCTGCCCGGGGAATACGAACACGACCTTGCCCGGCTCGCCGGCACTGCCCGTGATCACGCTCGGCTCGGTCGCACCCGCGGCCAAGGCGGCCGTCCCGGCCAGCAATTCCGTCCGGTCCGCACCGACCACTACGGCACGATGCGCGTAGGCCGAGCGAGTGGTGGCCAGCGACAGCGCGATATCGGCCGGTCGCAACCCGGGATCGCTCAGCACCCGCGCACGCAGCCGGTCAGCCTGCGCACGCAGCGCCGCGCCGCTCTTGGCCGACAGCAGCCACGCCACCGCGGCCGGACCGGGTTGTGCGGGCGAAACCGCCTGTGGCGGCGTTTGTTCGAGGATGAGGTGCGCATTGGTGCCGCTCAATCCGAACGAGGAGATCCCCGCCCGCCGGGGCGTGCCCGCATCCGGCCACGCCACCTGTTCGGTCAGCAACTCGACTGTTCCGGCCGACCAGTCCACTTCCTTTGTCGGCCGGTCGATGTGCAGCGTTCGCGGCAGCGCTTCGTGCCGCAACGCGAGCACCATCTTGATCACCCCGGCCACACCCGCCGCGGCCTGCGTGTGCCCGAGATTCGACTTGACCGATCCCAGCCACAGCGGCCGTTCCCGGTCCTGTCCGTAGGTGGCGAGCACGGCCTGCGCCTCGATGGGGTCGCCCAGCCGGGTTCCGGTGCCGTGCGCCTCGACCACATCGATATCGGTCGCGGCCAGACCGGCATTGGCCAGCGCCTGACGGATGACCCGTTGCTGCGCGGGACCATTGGGCGCGGTGAGCCCATTGGACGCGCCGTCCTGATTCACCGCGCTGCCACGCACCACCGCCAGCACCGGATGCCCGTTGCGCTGCGCGTCGGACAACCGTTCCACCAGAACCAGACCCGCACCTTCGGAGAATCCGGTGCCGTCGGCCGCGGCAGCGAACGCCTTGCACCGGCCGTCGGGGGCCAGCCCGTCCTGCTGTGTGAAGTCCTCGAAGATCAGCGGAGTGGCCAGCACGGTCACCCCGCCGGCCAATGCCAGCGAGCATTCCCCCGCACGCAGCGACTGCGCCGCCAGATGCAGGGCCACCAGCGAGGACGAACACGCGGTGTCGACGGTGACCGCGGGGCCTTCCAGCCCGAAATGGTAGGCCACGCGCCCGGATACGACACTCGTCGCGCCGCCGGTCAGTGCGTAGCCGTCGGCGGTGCCGCCGTATCCCTGTGCCCAGGTGCCCGCGAACACGCCGACCCGGCTGCCGCGCAGGGTCGCGGCGTCGATGCCGGCGCGCTCGAACGTCTCTTGGGACACCTCCAGCAGCAGGCGCTGCTGGGGATCCATCGAGATCGCCTCGCGGGGTGAGATTCCGAAGAATCCGGCATCGAAATCGCCCGCATCGTAGAGGAATCCGCCTTCGGAGGTCACCGATCGCCCGGCCGGATCCCAGCCGCGATCGCGCGGGAACTCCGACATCACGTCCGCGCCGTCGCTCAGCAGCCGCCACAGCTCCTCGGGCGAGCCGATCCCGCCGGGGAACCGGCAGCCCATCGCGACGATGGCGATCGGCTCGTCGGCCGCCGCGGGCGCCACTTCGGCGAGCTCTGCGGCCGGTTTGGTGCCGGTCAGTTCCGAGCGGATGAAGCCGGCCAGCGACGCCGCGGTCGGATAGTCGAAGACCACCGTGGCGGGCAGGCGCAGACCGGTGACCGCGCTCAACCGGTTACGCAACTCCACCGCGGTGAGCGAGTCGAAACCGATTTCGCTGAAGACGCGGATCGAATCGATCGCCTCCGGCCCGCCGTGACCGAGTACGACGGCCGCATGGGTACGCACCAGCAGGACCAGGAACTCGTCGCGTTCGAGTGGCGTCATCGCGGCCAGGCGGTTCAGCAGCGAGGCGTCCGCGGCCACGACGTCGGCCGCATTGCGCCGCCCACGCGCCCGCACCAGACCGGTGAGCAGCGGCGGCACCGGTGCGGTAATGCGTGCGGTGTCGAGATGGAACGGCAGCAGCAGCCCCCGGTCGGCGCGCAGTGCGGCGTCGAACAGGGCCAGACCCTCGTTGGTGGACAACGGTTTCGAGCCGCCGCGGGCCATGCGGGCCAGGTCGGTGGCGTCGAGGTGCGCCGAGATCGCGCTGCGCTGATCCCATAATCCCCAGGCCAGCGCGGTGCCCGGCAGTCCGCGTGCGCGGCGGTGCTGGGCGAGGGCGTCGAGGACCGAGTTGGCGGCCGCGTAATTGCCTTGGCCCGCACCGCCGAAGGTGGCGGCTATGGAGGAGAACAGCACGAATTCGGCGAGGTCCAGGTGTTCGGTCAGCGCGTGCAGATGCAGTGCCGCTTCCGCTTTGGGGTCCATGACCTCGTCGAGTCGCTGCGGGGTGAGCGAACCGATGATGCCGTCGGCGACGGTCCCGGCGGCGTGCACCACCGCGGTCAGGGGATGCGCGGCCGGGACTCGGGCGAGCAACTGCTCGACCTGACCGCGGTCCGCGACATCGCAGGCGACTATGGTCACCTCGGCGCCCAGCGCCTCGAGTTCGGCTGCCAACTCCGGGTCAGGGCCGCGGCGGCCGGCCAGGAGTAGATGCCGAATCCCGTGCTCGGACACCAGATGCCGGGCGATCAGGCCGCCCAGCACGCCGGTGGCGCCGGTCACCAGTACCGTGCCCTCCGGGTCCACTGAGGCGGGGACGGTGAGCACGACCTTGCCGATGTGGCGGGCCTGGCTGATGAACCGAAAGGCGTCCTTCGCCCGGCGGATATCCCAGGCGGTGAACGGCAGTGGGCGCAGCACACCCTGCTCGAACAGGGCCGCCACCTCGATCAGCAACTGCCGCAGGCGGTCCGGACCGGCCTGGAACAGTTCGAACGCCCGATACGTCACGCCCGGATGGGCGGCGGCCACCCGGTCCGCGTCACGGACATCGGTCTTGCCCATCTCCAGGAACCGGCCACCGCGCGGCAGCAGCCGCAGCGAGGCGTCGACGAATTCGCCTGCCAGCGAGTCCAGGACGACGTCGACGCCCTGTCCGTCGGTGGCGTCGAGGAAGCGCCGCTCGAACTCGGTGGTCCGGGAGGAGGCGAGCCGGTCGTCGGTGATCCCGTTCGCGCGCAGCGCATTCCATTTGCCGGGTCCCGCGGTGCCGAACACCTCGGCCCCGAGATGTTGCGCAAGTTGGACCGCGGCCATGCCGACTCCGCCGGCGGCCGCGTGTACCAGCACTCGCTCCCCCGGCCGGAGATCGGCGAGATCGACCAGGGCGTAGTACGCGGTGAGGAACACCGCCGGGACGGTGGCGGCTTGTGCGAAGGTGAGCTCCGCCGGGATCGGCACGACCAGGCGGTGGTCGGTGACCACCACCGGTCCGAAAGCACGGTCCAGCAAGCCCATTACCCGGTCGCCCGGCGCGAGGCCGGTGACGCCGGGCCCGGTTTCGAGCACTACGCCCGCGCCCTCCAGGCCGAGCGGGGTGGCCGCGCCCGGATACATGCCGAGCGCATTGAGGACATCACGGAAGTTCACGCCCGCAGCCCGTACCGCGATGCGCACCTGGCCAGGCGCGAGAGGCGCAACGGCCTCGGGATGCGCTACGAGGGAAAGGTTTTCGAGAGTGCCCGCATCCGTGGTGTCCAGGCGCCAGGCGCTGTCGGGCGGGGTCAGGCCGGGTTCGGCCCTGGTAAGGCGGGGCGCGAGTACGGTTCCGGCGCGCAGGGCCAGCTGTGGTTCGCCCGCGGCAAACGCCGTGGCGAGCGCGGCGGTCAGGTCGTCGCCGGAATCGATGTCCACCAGGACGATCCGATCGGGATTCTCCGACTGGGCCGATCGCACCAGACCCCAGATCGCGGCGTCCGCCGGATCTGGCACGTCGTCGCCGGGCGCTGCGGCGACCGCGCGGCGGGTGACGACCAGCAGTGCGGAAGTGCCTTCGGCCAGCCATGATTGCAAGGCGTCGAGCGTCCCGTGCAGCGAGGACAGCTCCTGCTGCGCAACGAGGCGGAACCCGTTGGCGGTCATGGCGTCCGCGACCTCCGCGGCGCCGTCGGCGAGGACCGTCCAGCTGTCCTCCCGGGGCGCCGCGCTCGCGGATACCGGCACCCAGTCGATCGCGAACAGCGAGTTCCGCGCGATGTCGGTGCGGGACACCGGTGTTGCCGACACCGCCCGCAGCACCAGTGACTCGATGTCAGCGACCGGCTGTCCGGCCATGTCGGATACCGACAGGGTGTAGCCGTCGCTGCCGATCGGGGCGAGGCGCACCCGCACCGCCGCGGCGCCGGTGGCGTGCAAGGCGATCGAGCGCCACGAGAACGGCAGCCTGCCCTTCTCGGTGGGGGCGGCAAAGCCGAGCACGTGCTGTGCTGCGTCCAGTAGCGCGGGGTGGATTCCGAATCGCTCGGTGTCGGTCCCGTCGGGCAGCGCGACCTCGGCAAAGAACTCGTCATCGCGCCGCCAGGCGGCCCGCACCCCGCGGAAGACGGGACCGTAGGCGAATCCGTCCGCGGCGACGCGGTCGTAATAGCCGTCCACTGCAAGCGGTTTCGCATCCACCGGTGGCCATTCGGCCGATTCGGCCGTACCGCGCGGGGCATCGGGAGCCAGCATGCCGACCGCGTGGCGGGTCCACGGTTCATCCTCCGCCGCCGCTTCGGGCCGGGCATGCACGCTGAGGTTGCGGCGGCCGCCGTCGTCGGCCGGGCCGACCGTCACCCGCAACGCGAGTCCGCCCTGTTCGGGCAGCACCATGGGCGTTTCGAGGATCAGCTCCTCGATCAGATCGCAGCCGACCTGATCTCCGGCCGCCACCGCCAGCTCGACGAAGGCGGTGCCGGGCAGCAGGACCGTGCCCATGACCACGTGATCGGCCAGCCACGGCTGTGTCTGCACGGACAGTCGCCCGCTCAGTACCAGCGCACCGGACTCCGGCAGCGCCACGGCCGCGCTCAGCAGCGGATGGCCGGTCGCGTTCAGACCGGCCGCCGTCACGTCGGCGGTGGCCGCGGCCGGCCAGAACCGGCGGCGTTCGAAGGGGTAGGTCGGTAGTTCGACCGTGGCCGGCGGGCCGTCGAAGAGTGCGGCCCAGTCGATTTCGACGCCGTGCACGTGCAGCTGCGCCAGGGCGGTGAGCGCGGCGGATTCCTCCGGGCGGTCCTTGCGCAGCAGCTGGGTGCAGGTGGCGTCGGGCAGGCAGTCCTGTGCCATGGCGGTGAGCACGCCGTCGGGCCCGAGCTCGAGGAAGGCGCTCGCACCGAGTTCGGCGACGCGGCGAATTCCGTCGGCGAAACGCACAGCTTCGCGGACATGGCGGACCCAGTAGTCGGCGTCGTAGGCGCGCACCGGTTCGCCGGTCAGGTTCGAGACGATCGGGATTCGGGGCGGCTGATAGGACAGCTCTGCCGCGACGTCGCGGAATTCCGCGAGCATCGGTTCCATCAGTGGTGAGTGGAAGGCATGACTCACGGTGAGCCGCTTGGTCTTCCGGCCGGCGAAATGCGCCACGATCGCGGCCACGGCGTCCTCCGCACCGGACACCACCACCGCGCGCGGCCCGTTGACCGCGGCGAGGCCGGCCCGTTCGCTCAGTAGCGGCAGTACTTCCACCTCGGTGGCCTCGACCGCGACCATCGCGCCGCCGCCGGGCAGCTGCTGCATCAGCCGGCCCCGGGCCGCGACCAGCACGCAGGCGTCCTCGAGGGAGAGCACATCGGCGACATGCGCGGCGGCCAGTTCGCCGATCGAGTGCCCGAGCAGGTATTCCGGTGTGATTCCCCAGGATTCGGTCAGGCGGAACAACGCCACTTCGAGGGCGAACAAAGCGGCCTGGGTGTACATCGTCCGGTCGAGGAGCTCGCCCTCGTCGAACATGATGTCGCGCAGCGAGCCGCCCAGGCGGCCGTCGAGTTTGGCGCAGACCTCGTCGAGGGCGGCGGCGAACACCGGGAACCGTCGGTACAGCTCCCGTCCCATGCCCGCTCGCTGGGAACCCTGGCCGGAGAACAGGAAGGCGACACGGGCTTCCCCGGATGCGATCCCTTCGACAAGGTTGGTCGCCGGGACTCCGGCGGCCAGCGCCCCCAGGCCGCGACGCAGTTCGTCCAGGTCCGCGCCGACCACGACAGCGCGGTGTTCCAGTGCCGCCCTGGTTGTGGCGAGCGAGTATGCGAGGGCGGCCGCACCGACGTCCGGTGTGCTGTCGGTGTAGGTGCACAGCCGTTCGGCCAGCTCGCGCAACGCAATCCAGCTGCGGGCCGAAACAAGGAACGGCAGGCCCGTTCCGCTGGCGGGTACCACGGCAGCCGTCGCTGGTTCCTCCGGGAATTGCTCCAGGATCACGTGCGCGTTGGTGCCGCTCACTCCGAACGCGGACACACCCGCACGACGCGGGCGGTCGTGGCCGGGCCAGAGCTGGGGTTCGGCGAGCAACTCGACCGCGCCCGCGGACCAGTCGATGAACGGAGACGGTCGTTCGGCGTGCAAGGTCTTGGGCAGCACGCCGTTTCGCATGGCCAGGACCATCTTGATGATCCCAGCAACGCCGGCCGCGGCCTGCGTGTGACCGATGTTCGACTTGATCGACCCGAGCAGCAACGGCGTTTCCCGGTCGCGGCCGTAGGTGGCCAGCAGTGCCTGGGCTTCGATGGGATCACCCAGCACCGTGCCGGTACCGTGCGCCTCGACGGCATCGACCTCCGAGGCGGACAATCCCGCATTCGCCAGCGCCTGCCGAATGACCCGTTGCTGCGAAGGACCGTTCGGGGCGGTGAGCCCATTGGACGCACCGTCCTGGTTCACGGCCGAACCCCGCACCACCGCCAGCACCCGATGCCCATTGCGGCGTGCATCCGAAAGCCGCTCGACCAGCAGCATGCCCGCGCCCTCGGCCCAGCCGGTGCCGTCTGCCTCGGCGGAGAACGCCTTGCAGCGGCCGTCGGCCGCCAGCCCGCGCTGGCGGGCGAATTCGGCGAAGATCTCCGGCGCCGAGATCACGGTCGCGCCACCGGCCAAGGCCAGCGAACTTTCGCCGCGACGCAACGACTCACAGGCCAAGTGCAGGGCCACCAGTGAGGACGAGCAGGCGGTGTCGACGGTCAGCGCCGGTCCTTCGAGGCCGAAGGTGTAGGCGATCCGCCCGGACAGCACGCTCGCGGCGCCGCCGGTCAGCGCGTATCCCTCGGCGCCGGACATCGGCTGGCGGGCAGCGTATCCGGAGGCCACGGCCCCGATGAACACGCCGGCCGGGCTGCCGCGCAGTGTTCCGGGGTCGATGCCCGCGCGTTCGAAGACCTCCCACGCGGATTCGAGCAGCAGTCGCTGCTGGGGATCCATTGCCAGCGCCTCGCGCGGGGAGATCCCGAAGAAGGCCGCGTCGAAATCGGCCATATCGTGGACGAATCCGCCTTCGAGGGTGGTGGAGCTGCCGTCGGCGGCGGTGTCGTAGAGGTGTTCGAGATCCCAGCCGCGATCGGCCGGGAACGCGCCGACAGCGTCCACCCCGTCCGACAACAGCTGCCAGAGCTGTTCGGGAGTGCTTACGCCGCCGGGGAATCGGCAGGTCATACCGATGATCGCGATCGGTTCATCGGAGACCGCCGACGCAGTCGCGGGTAACACTTCGGTTCCGACGCCCAGCAGTTCGGTCGTCAGGTGATCGGCCACGGCCGCCGGTGTCGGGTGGTCGAAGATCAGGGTGGCCGGTAGGCCGAGTCCGGTCGCGGTGCCGAGCCGATTACGCAGTTCCACGGCGGTGACCGAGTCGAATCCGATGTCGCGGAACGGCAGTCGGGCGGGAACCGCATCGGCCGAGGCATGACCGAGTACGGCGGCGACGGTGGAGCGGACCAGATCGAGCACGGCGCGGTCGCGATCGGCGGCCGGCAGCGTGGCGAGGCCGTGCGCCCACCCGGCCTCCTCGGCCGGCAGTATCGGCGCGGTCGCGATCGGCGCCCCGCCGGACGCCGGTGCGTCCAGCCAGTAGCGGCGACGCTGGAAGGCGTAGGCGGGCAGGTCGATTCGCCGGGCCCCGGTTCCGGTGAACAGGCTCGCCCAATCGACGTGCGCGCCATGGGTGTAGGACTGCGCGACGGCGGTCAGGAATCGGTCGTAGCCGCCTTGGTCGCGGCGCAGGGTGCCGGTGACGGCGGCCGATTCCGCATAGCCGTCGAGGGTTTCCTGTACTGCGGGCACGAGTACCGGATGCGGGCTGCATTCGATGAACAGGCGATGCCCGTCCGCGAACAGGCCGCGGATCGCGGTCTCGAATCGGACCGGGCGGCGCAGGTTTTCGTACCAGTACTCGGCGTCCAGCGTGGTGGTGTCGAGCCAGTCGCCGGTGGTAGCGGCGAAGAACGGCACGGCCGCGACGCGCGGACTGATGTCGGCGAGGGAGGCCAGCAGTTCGGCGCGGATCTGCTCGACCTGCACCGAGTGGGAGGCGTAATCGACCGGGATCTCACGGATGCGGATCTCGTGCTCGGCACAGTGCGCGATCAGCTCGGCCACGGCGGCCGGTTGGCCCGAAACCACCACCGAGGTCGGCCCGTTCACCGCGGCGAGTTCGAGCCTGCCGTCCCATCGGGTGAGCAGCTCCGCGGCCGCATCGGCGTCCAGCGCGACCGAGGCCATCGCCCCGCCGCCCGCCAGCGCGGTCAGCGCCCGGCTGCGCAACGCGACGATCCTGGCGGCGTCGGCCAGGCTCAACGCTCCCGCGACACAGGCCGCCGCGATCTCCCCCTGCGAATGACCCACCACCGCAGCCGGTTCCACCCCGTGCGCACGCCAGACCTCGGCCAGCGACACCATCACCGCGAACAACACCGGCTGTACCACGTCGACCCGTTGCAGCAGGGCCTCGTCGCGCAGCGCATCCGTCAGACGCCAGCCGACGTAGGGCTCCAGTGCCGCAGCGCATTCGGCCATCCGCGCGGCGAACACCGGCGAGGACGCCAGCAGCTCCGTGGCCATGCCGGTCCACTGCCCGCCCTGGCCGGGAAACACGAAGGCGACCCGCCCGCCGACAGCGAGGCCGCGGACCACCTCCGTGGATTGCTCACCGCGCGAGAGGACTTCGAGGCTGCGGCGCAGCTGATCCCGATTGCTGCCGAGGATCACGGCGCGGTGCTCGAACGCGGCACGCGAAGTCGCCAGCGAGAACCCGATATCCAGCGGGTCCGCCGATTCCGGCAGGGACAGCAGGCGCGCGGCCTGACCGTGCAGCGCGTCGGCGCTCTTGCCCGACAACACCCACGGGATCGGTTCCGGCCCTCGTCCGTCCGGCCGATTCGGCTGTGCGGCAGTCTCATCGGCGGGTTCGTGTTCGATGATCACGTGCGCATTGGTGCCGCTGATGCCGAACGAGGAGACCGCCGCCCGCCGCGGGCGCCCGAGTTCAGGCCAGCCCATGGCCTCGGTGAGCAGTTCGACCGCGCCCGCGGACCAATCGACCTGCGGCGTGGGCTCGCCGACGTGCAAGGTCTTCGGCAACGTGGCGTGCCGCATGGCCATGACCATCTTGATGATGCCGCCCACCCCGGCGGCGGCCTGTGCGTGGCCGATATTGGATTTCAGCGAGCCGAGCCACAGCGGGTGACCGGCGGGCCGCTCTTGTCCGTAGGTGGCCAGCAGTGCCTGAGCCTCGATGGGGTCGCCCAGCACTGTGCCGGTGCCGTGCGCCTCCACCGCATCCACGTCCGACGCCGACAGTCCTGCATTGGCCAGCGCCTGCCGGATAACCCGTTGCTGCGAGGGACCGTTCGGCGCGGTCAAACCATTGGACGCGCCATCCTGGTTCACCGCGCTGCCGCGCACCACCGCCAGCACTCGATGCCCATTGCGGCGAGCATCCGAAAGCCGTTCGACCAGCAGCATGCCCACACCCTCGGCCCAGCCGGTCCCGTCGGCCTCAGCCGAGAAGGATTTGCTGCGGCCGTCCGGCGCCAGCGCCTGCTGCTTGCTGAATTCGACGAACACCGCCGGCGTGGGCATTACGGTCACACCGCCCGCCAGGGCCATCGAGCATTCGCCGCTGCGCAGTGCCTGGCACGCCAGATGCAGTGCCACCAGTGATGAGGAGCAGGCCGTGTCCACGGTGACCGCGGGGCCTTCCAGCCCGAATACATAGGACACCCGCCCGGAGGCGATACTGGCCGCCCCGCCGGTGCCGACGTACCCGGCCAGCGCCTCGGGCACGGCATGCAGGCGCGAGAGGTAGTCGTGATACATCACGCCCGCGAAGACGCCGGTCCGGCTGCCGCGCACCGATTCCGGGTCGATTCCGGCGTGTTCGAATGCCTCCCACGTCGCTTCGAGCAGCAACCGCTGCTGCGGGTCCATGGCGGTGGCTTCACGCGGACTGATACCGAAGAAGCCCGCATCGAATTCGGCCGCGCCGTAGAGGAATCCGCCCTCACGGACATAGCTGGTGCCCGTGCGGCCCGGATCCTCGCTGTACTCGACGCGCCAGCCACGGTCGGCGGGGAACGCGCCGATGGCGTCGGTTCCGTTCTCGACGAGCCGCCACAGCTCGTCGGGGCCGGCCACGCCGCCGGGATAGCGGCAGCTCATCCCGACGATGGCGATCGGCTCGTCGGCGACCGCGGCAGTGGTGGCGACCGGGACCGGTGTGCGGTCCTCGCCGAGGAGTTCCGCACGCAGCGTGCGCGCCAGCACGATCGGTGTCGGGTGGTCGAAGACCAGGGTGGCGGGCAGGCGCAGGCCGGTGCGTTCGGCGAGCCGGTTGCGCAGCTCGACCGCGGTCAGCGAGTCGAATCCGAAGTCCCGGAATGCCCGATTGGGTTCGATTTCACCGGATTCGGTGTGCCCGAGCACGATCGCGACCTCGGCGCGGACCAGGTCGAATACCGCCCGCTCCTGGTCGGCTTCGGAGAGGCCGGACAGCCGTGCGGCCAGTGACGATTCGGCCGTCGCCCGCTTGGCCGGTACACGCACCAGCCCGCGCAACATCGACGGCAGCGATCCGGCGACAGCCTGGGCACGCAGGACCGAGAAGTCGAGATGTACCGGCGCGAGCACGGCTTCACCGGCTGTCCACGCGGCATCGAGCAAGGCCAGGCCCTCGGTGGCAGACATGGTGCCGGAACCGATTCGGGCGATCCGGGCCGCGGTGGCGCCGTCCAGATCGGCGGCCATGCCATCGGTCTGCTCCCAGGTGCCCCAGGCGAGGGAGACCGCGGGCAGGCCGAGCGTGCAGCGGTGCTCGGCGAGGGCGTCGAGGAAGGTATTGGCGGCCGCGTAGTTGCCCTGCCCGGACGCGCCGAGCACGCCCGCAGCCGAGGAGAACAGCACGAACGCGGAAAGGCCCCGCCGCGCGGTGAGTTCGTGCAGGTGCAGGGCCGCGTCGAGCTTGGGGCGCAGCACGGCGTCGAGGCGCTCGGGAGTGAGCGCGGAGACCACGCCGTCATCGAGCACGCCGGCGGTGTGCACGACCGCGGCCAGATCGATGTCGGCGAGCAGGCTTTCGACGGCGGCGCGGTCGGCCAGATCGCAGGCGGCGGCCGTGACCGTGGCGCCGAGTGCGGTGAGTTCGGCGACCTGCTCGGTATCGGGACGACGCCTGCCGACCAGCAGCAGATCCCGGACACCGTGCTCGGTGACCAGGTGCCGGGCCACCAGCCTGCCCAGCGATCCGGCCGCGCCGGTGATCAGGACAGTGCCGTCGAGCGTCCGGAACTCGGTGGCGGACAGACGCATCGGGGCGAATCGGGGTACATGGACCTGTCCGCCGCGCAGCACGAGTTGCGGCTCACCGGTGGCGAGGGCGGCTCGGATCAATTCCGGTGCAGCGCCGTCGTGGTCGAGCAACACGAAGCGGCCGGGGTTCTCGGTCTGGGCCGATCGCACCAGACCCCATACTGCGGCATTGACCAGATCGGTGATCGCCGGTCCCGCCGCGCCGTGGGTCGAGAAGACCAGGGTGGATTTCGCGAATCGCTCATCGGTGAGCCAGGTCTGGATCGCCGCCACCGCACGATGTGTCGCGACGTGCGCGGCCGCAGCGATGTCCGCGGCGGTCGTGGCACCCTCGGGTTCGAAGGCCAGGGCCACGTACTCGGCGGTGTCCGTCGCGATCTCGCTCAGATCCTGCCGGACCTCGATGGTCCCCACGGCGGGCGGCACCGTCACGGTCGGCCAGTCGATTCGGAACAGCGACTGCCGCCGGACCGCACGCGGTCGGTCGAGCCCCTCAGCCGAGACCGGTCGCAGGGCCAGTGCTCCGATGGCGGCCACGGGTGCGCCGGTGCCATCGGCCAGGTCCAGCGCGACCGCGTCCGCCCCGGCCGGTGTCACCCGGACCCGCAGTGTGGACGCGCCTACCGCGCGCAGGGAGATATTGCGCCAGGAGAAGGGAACCCGCCCCTGCTGCTCGTCACGGCCGAGGCCGAGGGTGTGCAGAGCGGCGTCCAGCAGTGCCGGATGCAATCCGTAGCGTTCCGCCTGCTCGGTGTCGGGCAGGCTGACTTCGGCGAACAGTTCATGGTCGCGCCGCCAGGCCGCACGCAGCCCCTGGAACGCCGGACCGTAGTCGAATCCGACTGCCGCGCTGGCCCATTCGTAGTAGTCGTCCACCTCGAGCGGTTCGGCGCCGGCGGGCGGCCAGTCGACCAGTGAGGCCGGTTCGAGAGTCCCGGTGGCCAGCACGCCGCTGGCATTACGGGTCCAGGGATCCTCCGGCGCGGCATCCTCGGGGCGCGAATGCACGGTGACCGGGCGTCTTCCGGTGGCGTCGGGCGCGCCGACCAGCAGCTGCACCGCCATCCCGGCGTGATCGCGCAGGATCAGCGGCGCTTCCAGGGTGAGTTCGTCGACCAGGTCACAGCCGACGTGATCGCCCGCCTGCAGCGCGAGTTCGACGAAGGCGGTGCCGGGCAGCAACACCCGGCCCAGCACGACGTGATCGGCCAGCCACGGATGCGTGCGGGTGGACAGCCTGCCGGTCAGCAGCACCGAATCCGCGTCCGCCACCGCGATGACGGCCCCGAGCAGCGGATGCGCGGCCGCCCCCAGCCCAGCCGCGCCCACATCCCCGCGCCCGGCGGGCGCCTCGATCCAATAGTGCTGCCGCTGGAAGGCATAGGTGGGCAACGCGACCCGACGCGCACCGGTGGTGGCGAAGACACTGTCCCAATCAACCTGTGCACCATGGGTGTAGGCCTGCGCAAGCGAGTTCAGGAACTGCTCGTAGCCGCCCTGATCACGGCGCAGGGTGCCGGTCGCGGCGGCCGGATCCGGATATCCGTCGAGGGTTTCCTGCACCGCGGGCACGAGCACCGGATGCGGGCTGCATTCGACGAAGAGCCGGTATCCCTCGTCGAACAGTCCGCCGATCGCGGTATCGAATCGGACCTGCTGCCGCAGATTCTCGTACCAGTACCCGGCATCGAGGGTCGTGGTGTCCGCCCACTGCCCGGTGACCGTCGAGAAGAATGGCACCGCCGATCGGCGCGGCGAGATCCCAGACAGCAGCGTCAGCAGTTCGTCGCGGATCTGCTCGACCTGCGCCGAATGGGAGGCGTAATCGACCGGAATGCGACGGGTCCGGATCTCGTGTTCGGCACAGTGCTCGATCAATTCGGCCATGGCGTCCGGTGCGCCGGAGATCACCACCGAGGTCGGCCCGTTCACCGCGGCCAGCGCGAGCCGGCCCTCCCATCGCGTCAGCAGGGCTGTGGCGGCCTCGGCGGTCAGCGCGAAGGACACCATGGCGCCGCTGCCCGCCAGCACCGACAGGGCCCGGCTGCGCAGGGCGGCGATCTTCGCCGCATCGGCCAGGCTCAAGGCCCCGGCCACGCACGCCCCCGCGATCTCTCCCTGCGAATGACCCACCACCGCAGCAGGTTCCACCCCGTGCGCGCGCCAGACCTCGGCCAGCGACACCATCACCGCGAACAACACCGGTTGCACGACATCGACGCGCTCGAGCAGCACACTGTCGTGGATCGCGTCCAGCAGTCGCCAGTCGACGTACGGGTCCAGTGCCGCGGCGCATTCGGCCATCCGCGCGGCGAACACCGGCGAGGACTCCAGCAGGCGCGCAGCCATGCCGGGCCATTGCCCGCCCTGGCCGGGGAACACGAAGGCGATGCCGCCCTCGTTCAGTACGCCCGTGGTCAGTCCGGGAGCGGCCGCGTCCTCGGCCAATGCGGTCAAACCGCCCAGTAATTCGCCGCGATCCCGCACCACCGCGACCGCGCGATGCTCGAGCGCCGAACGGGTGGTGGCCAGCGACGCCGCGATATCCGGCAGTGTCAGGTCCGGATGGGCCGCCACGTGGGTGCGCAGCCGGTCCGCCTGTGCGCGCAACGCGGCAGCAGAGCGTCCGGAAATGACAACCGGAAGCACCTCCGGCACCACGGTTTCCGGACCGGTGTCCGCGACTTGTTCTCCCGCATCCGGGGTTTCTTGTTCGAGGATGACGTGCGCATTGGTGCCGCTGACGCCGAAGGAGGACACCCCCGCGCGGCGCGGCGCGCCGGTCTGCGGCCACGGCCGGTGTTCGGTCAGCAGCTCCACCGCGCCCGCCGACCAGTCCACATGCGGGGACGGCTCGTCCACGTGCAGGGTGCGCGGCAGCTCACCGTGGCGAATGGCCATGACCATCTTGATCAGGCCCGCCGCGCCCGCGGCGGCCTGCGTGTGCCCGATATTGGATTTCACCGAGCCCAGCCACAGCGGGCGTTCGCGCTCCTGCCCGTAGGCGGCCAGCAGCGCCTGCGCCTCGATGGGATCACCTAGCGTGGTCCCGGTGCCGTGCGCCTCGACGGCGTCCACCTCGACGGCCGAGAGCCGGGCATCGGCCAGCGCGGCCTGGATCACCCGCTGCTGCGACGGCCCGTTCGGAGCGGTCAGGCCATTGGACGCGCCGTCCTGATTGACCGCCGATCCGCGTACCACCGCCAGCACCGGATGCCCGTTGCGGCGGGCATCGGAAAGGCGTTCCAGCAGCAGCACTCCGGCGCCCTCACCCCAGCCGACGCCGTCCGCGGTGCTCGAGAACGCCTTGCTGCGGCCGTCGGCGGCCATACCGCCCTGCCGGGAGAACTCCACGAAGATGGTCGGGGTGGTCATCACCGTCACGCCGCCGGCCAGGGCCATCGTGCATTCGCCGCGCCGCAGCGACTCGGCCGCGAGGTGCAGGGCGACCAGGGAGGACGAGCAGGCCGTGTCGACTGTCAGTGCGGGACCGTTGAATCCGAAGGTGTAGGAGATGCGGCCCGACAGCACCGCGGCGGTGGCCGCGGTGGCCAGGTAGCCCTCGGTGAGCTCCGGCGCGGCCGTCAGCAGATTGGCGTAGTCCTGCCCATTGGTGCCGGCGAAGACCCCGATCTGGTTGCCGCGCTGCGACTCCGGGGCGATGCCGGCGCGTTCGAACGCCTCCCAGCAGACCTCCAGGAGCAGGCGCTGCTGCGGGTCCATCAGCACGGCTTCGCGCGGCGAGATCTTGAACAGGCCCGGATCGAAGGCCGACGCCTCATCGACGAACGCGCCCTGCTGGGTGTTCGAGCGGCCGCGGCGCTCCGGATCGGTGCTCGCGAGGGCATCCAGATCCCAGCCGCGGTCAGTGGGGAAATCAGCGACGGTATCGCGGCCAGCAGCCACGAGATCCCAGAGTTCCTCGGGTGATTCGACGCCGCCGGGGAAGCGGCAGCTCATGGCGACGACGGCAATGGGCTCGTGCCGGCGGTCCTCGTGCTCGCGCAACCGGCGGTGGGCTTGGCGCAGCTCGGTGGTCGCCCACTTGAGGTGCTCGAGTAGCTTGCTCTCATCGGTCATTGCACGTCACCCACCGATTTCCCGAATTCCTTGTGCAGAATGTCGAACAGTTCTTCCGCTGTGGCGGAATCGATTTCATCGACCGGGTCACCCGAGGGCGAGCGGTCGTGCTGCTTCCATGCGGCCAGCAGATCCTCGAGCCGGGTCGTGATCATCGCGTGCTCCGCCGCGGTGGGCTCGAGCGTCGCGAGGGCATTCTCCAGCGTGTCGAGGTGTGTGATGCCCGGGGCGGCCGGTTCGGCCGTCTCGGGAATCAGATGCGTGCGCAGGCTGGTGGCCAGCGCTTGCGGTGTGGGGTGGTCGAATACGAGCGTGGTGGGCAGCCGGATGCCGGTCGCGGCGCCGAGCCGGTTGCGGAATTCCATGGCGGTCACCGAGTCGAAGCCGAAATCGCTGAAGGCCCTGCCGGATTCGATGGCGTTCGCGTCGGCATGCCCGAGCACGGTCGCCACCTGGGCGCGGATCAGGTTCACCAGCACCCGGTTCTGTTCTGCGGCACCGGCTCCGGCCAAGTGGGCGACCAGGGCCGTCGCGTCCGGTTCCGCGTCGGGGCTCGCTTGCGCGGGCAATCGGCGGGTCTCGGGCAGGTCTGCCAGCAGGGGGCTCGGCCTGGTCGCGGTGAAGGCTGTCAGGAACCGGTCCCATTCGATGGCGGCGACCGTCAGTGTGGTGTCACCGCTGTCGAGCGCCTGACGAAGCGCCGCGAGCGCGAGTTCGGGCGCCATGCCGGGCACACCGTGGCGGCGTGCGGTCGTACCACCCTCGTGTTCGGCCATGCCGTGGCCTGCCCACGGACCCCAGGCAATGGCGGTGGCGGGCAGGCCGTTCGCTCGCCGGTGCTGGGCGAGTGCGTCCAGGTAGGCGTTGCCCGGGGCGTAATTGCCCTGTCCGGGTGTGCCTGCCACGCCGGCCAGTGACGAGAACAGCACGAACGCGGACAGTTTCCGGTCGGCGGTCAGCTCGTGCAGATTCCACGCGGTCTGCGCCTTGACGCGCAGGACCCGATCGACCTGCTCGGCGGTCAGTGTGTCGAGTACAGCGTCGTCGAGTACCGCGGCGGTGTGCACGACCGCATCCAGTGACGGCAGTCCCGCGAGCAAGGCGGCCAGTGCGGACCGGTCGGCCACATCGCAAGCTGCCAGGGTGATTTCGGCGCCGAGCGCCCGCAGCTCCGCTTCCAGTTCCACCGCGCCCGCGGCTTCCGGACCCCGGCGGCTCACCAGCACGAGGTGCTCGGCGCCCGCGGCGGCCAGCCAGCGGGCGGTGTGCGCGCCCAGCGCGCCGGTGCCACCCGTCACGAGAACGGTGCCGGATGGCTTCCAGCCGTCGCTGCCGCTTCCGGCGGGAGCGTGGGCGAGCCGTCTGCCGTAGGCACCCGAGACACGCACTGCGACTTGGTCTTCGGTGCCTGCCAAGATTGCGGCCAACCAGCCGCCGACCAGATCTCCGATCGCCTCCGCGGCTTGCGCTCCGAGCGTGTTGTCACCCGGCAGGTCCACCAGTCCGCCCCAACGGTCGGGATGCTCTAGTGCGGCTACCTGACCCAGGCCCCAGACCAGGGCCTGTCCGGGTCGCACGTCCTCGCCCGACACCGATGTCGCACCGCGCGTCACGCACCACAACGGAGCCGCGATGCCAGCGGTCCCGAGCGCCTGCAGCAGGGCGAGCGTCATCGCATATCCCGCTGGGACTGAAGGGAATTCCGGCAGCGGCTGCTCGTCGGCCGCCAGCAGCGACACCACGCCGTGCACGGGCGTCACGGGCAACTTCCGCACGAGTGCCCCGCGATCGGCGTGTGCCACCTCCAGCTCGAGCACGCTCGCGCCGTGCGCGGTGAGCGCCTCTACCGCCGCGCGCCGGTCGGTCCCGGCAGGCGATACCACCAGCCAGGTGCCGTTCAGCGGCGTGAATTCATTGTGCGGCAGGGATTTCCACGTCACCCGGTAGCGCCACGCGTCCACCACGGACCGTTCCCGCAGCCCGCGCCGCCACGCCGACAGAGCGGGTAGCGCCTCGATCAGCGGGCGATCGGCCGCCACTCGCAATGCCGATTCGAGGAAGGCGATGTCGTCCTGCTCCACGGCCTCCCAGAAGCGAGTGTCGACCGGATCGGCAACGCGGCGGGGTTCGAGCCAGAACCGCTGCCGCTGAAAGGCATACGTCGGCAGCTCTACCGTGCGGGCGGGCGTGAAGACCGCCTTCCAGTCCGGGCTCGTGCCACGCACGTGCAAGCGCGTCACCGCGGTCAGCAGCGATTCGGATTCCGGCTGATGTTTCCGGAGCAGCGGCACGAATCCGGCCTCGGGTACGCAGTCCTGGCCCATGGCGGTCACGGTGGCGTCCGGGCCCAGTTCCACGAAGGTGCTCACGCCCAGATCCGCGAGCGCTCGCATACCGTCTGCGAACAGGACAGGGCGGCGCACATGCTGGACCCAGTACTCCGCGTCATAGGCGTCGATCGGCGCTCCGGTCAGGTTGGACACCACCGGGATTCGTGGAGCCGCGTAGGTCAGTGTCTCGGCGATGCGCCGGAATTCGGCCAGCATCGGGTCCATGCGATGGGAGTGGAATGCGTGACTCACCCGCAGTTGCTTGGTCTTCCGACCCGGGAAGAGGATTGCGATGTCCTCGACAGCGTCCTCGTCCCCCGAGATCACCACCGCGTCCGGTCCATTGACGGCGGCGAACCCCACCCGCTCGGACAGCAGCGGCGCGATCTCGTCCTCGGTCGCCGCGATGGCGATCATGGCCCCGCCGGTGGGCAGCGCCTGCATCAGCCTGCCGCGCGCGGCCACGAGCGTGCACGCGTCGTCCAGGGACAGCACCCCGGCCACGTGCGCGGCGGCGAGTTCACCGATCGAGTGGCCCATCAGCTGATCCGGGACGATCCCCCAGTGCTCGACCAGCCGGTACAGCGCGACCTCGAGCGCGAACAGCCCGGTCTGCGTGAACACCGTCTGATCGATGAGCGCGCCTTCGCCGTACAGCACGTCGCGCACCTCGGGATCGAACCGCGCGCAGACCGCGTCGAACGCGGCCGCGAACACCGGGTAGCGGCCGTAGAGGTCCCGGCCCATACCGGCGCGCTGGCTGCCCTGTCCCGCGAACAGGAACCCGACCTTGTCGCTGACCACCGAGCCCCGAATGACCGGCGCGGCCAGCCCGCTCAGGAATTCCTCGCGATCACGTGCGATCACGGCCATCCGATGTGGGTGCGCGACCCGCGTCGTGGCCAGCGACCATGCCACATCGGCCACATCCACGTCGGGATTCCGCTCGACATACGTGCGCAGCCGGGCAGCCTGCTCCCCCAGCGCCGCAGGGCTTTTCGCCGAGAGCACCCACGCTACGCTGCCCCCAGCGGCCGCGGGCTCGCCCATCCGCTCGCCCAGCGCCGCCGAGCTCTGCGCTGAGACCTCCCACGCCATGCTGCCTCCGGCAGCGACGGACTCGTCCGTCGGATCCCTCAGCGCCACTGAGTTTTGCGCCGACACCTGCCAAGGCTCGGGCACCCGCTCCTCCGTCGTGGCCGTCTGCGGGTAGGACTCCACGATCACGTGCGCGTTGGTGCCGCTCATCCCGAAAGCCGAGACCCCCGCGCGGCGGGGCCGTCCGGTCTCCGGCCACGGCATCGCCTCGGTCAGCAGGGAGATCGCGCCCGCGGTCCAATCCACGTGCGGGGTGGGCTCATCGGCGTGCAGGGTGCGCGGCAGGATGCCGTGGCGCAGTGCCAGCACCGTTTTGATGATCCCGCTCATGCCGGCGGCGGCCTGCGCGTGCCCGATGTTCGATTTCACCGAGCCCAGCCACAGCGGCCGTGCGCGATCCTGCCCGTAGGTTGCGAGCAGGGCCTGCGCCTCGATCGGGTCTCCGAGTTTCGTTCCGGTGCCGTGTGCTTCGACCGCGTCGACCTCGGCGGCGGTCAGCCGGGCATCGGCGAGCGCGGCCCGGATGACTCGTTGCTGGGCGGGACCGCTGGGCGCGGTGAGCCCATTGGACGCACCGTCCTGGTTCACCGCCGAGCCCCGCACTACTGCCAGCACTCGATGCCCATTGCGGCGCGCGTTCGAAAGCCGTTCCACCAGCACCATTCCGACGCCTTCGGCCCAGCCGGTGCCGTCGGCCGCGGCGGCGAAGGATTTGCAGCGGCCATCGGCGGCGAGCCCGCCCTGCCGGGCGAAATCGATGAACGCGCCCGGCTGCGACATCACCGCGACGCCGCCCACCAGCGCCATCGAACACTCACCCTGCCGCAGCGAACCAGCGGCCAGATGCAGAGCCACCAGCGCCGAGGAGCATGCCGTGTCGAGCGTGATGGCGGGTCCTTCGAGCCCGAAGGTGTAGGCGAGGCGCCCGGAGGCGACAGCGGTGACGCTGCCGGTCAAGGCGTAACCCTCGGCGCTGTCGGCCGCGCCGCTGAGCCCGGGCCCGTATTGCGAGTTCGACGCACCGATGAACACGCCGGTGCGGCTGCCGCGCACGGTGTCCGGGTCGATGCCGGCCCGCTCGAACAACTCCCAGGTGGCCTCGAGCAGCAGTCGCTGCTGGGGGTCCATGGTCAGGGCCTCGCGTGGCGAGATGCCGAAGAAGTCGGCGTCGAAATCGGTGGCGTCGTGGACGAATCCGCCGGTGCGCGGCCGGTCGGGCAGGGTCTGCGGCTCCCAGCCGCGATCGGCGGGGAACTCCGAGACGACATCCACGCCGTCGATGACGACCTGCCACAGGTCTTCCGGAGAGGCGATGCCGCCCGGGAAGCGGCAGCTCATTCCGACGATCGCGATCGGGTCTTCGTCCACCGGCGCTGTCGCGGGTTCGGCGGCCACCGGTGATCGGCCACCGTGGAGTGCGGTGACCAGATACTCGGCGACCGAGGCGGGCGTCGGGTGGTCGAAGACCAGCGTGGTCGGCAGCGCGAGCCCGGTGTCGGCACTGAGCCGATCGCGCAGCTCGACCGCCGTGAGCGAGTCGAAACCTATGTCGTGGAAGGACCGTCCGGGCTCGACGGCCTGCGCCCCGGTATGGCCGACGACCTCGGCGACCCGCGCGCAGACCAGGTCCAGCAGGGCCGTTGCGTCCAGCGGCACCGTATAGGCCACGGCCATCGGCTGATCCGGTGTGACGGCACCGGAGATGTCCGGTGTGGGCACTGCCTCCGCGATGCCGGCGAGCAGCAGGCTGGGACGTTCGAGGGTGAACAATCGCGCGAATCGTGCCCAATCCACGTCGGCGACGGCCAGGAAGGTCTCATCGTGGTCGAGTGCCTGCTGCAGGGCGGCAATGGCGCGTGCGGGAGCGAGCACGGGAACTCCGCGCCGCCGCAAGGGATCTCGTTCACCTTGGGCCTCGACCATTCCGCCGTCGTCCCAGGGTCCCCAGGCGATGGAGGTCGCGGTGAGCCCGCGTGCCCGGCGGCGTTGGGCCAGCGCGTCCAGGTAGGCGTTGCCGGCCGCGTAGGCGCCCAAGCCGGCGACACCCCAGACCGCGGAGATGGACGAGAACAGCACGAAGGCATCGAGCTGGCGATCACCGAGCAGTTCGTCGAGATGCTTTGCGCCGAGCATCTTTCCGGCCGCGATCTCGGCAATCTCTTCCGGCGTAGTGCGGGATAGGGGCGCGATGTGGCTCAGTCCGGCGGCGTGCACCACGGCGTCGACCGGATGATCCGCCAGGACGGCCGCCAGCGCTGCACGATCCGCGACATCGCACGCGACGACGGTGGCTGTCGTGCCCAGCGCGGTGAGTTCGGCGACGAGTTCCGTTGCGCCGGGGGCGGATGCGCCGCGCCGCGAGGTGAGCACCAGTCGCTCGGCGCCATTGTTTGCCAGCCAGCGGGCGACGTGCGCGCCCAGCGCACCGGTCCCGCCGGTGATCAGCACGGTGCCGCGCGGCCGCCAGGTTCTGGCGGCCAGTGTCTTGCGGGGCGCGCGGGTCAGGCGGCGCCCGTACAGACCCGACGGCCGCACTGCGACCTGATCGTCGCCGGTCGCTCCGGAGAGCACCTGGACCAGGCGGGTCTGCGCGTGCTCGTCGAATTCCTGGGGCAGGTCGATCAAACCGCCCCAGCGCGCCGGGAATTCCACCGCTGCGGCCCGGCCGAGGCCCCAGAGCTGTGCTTGCGCAGGGCTTTCCAGCACGTCGCCGGCGCCGGTGGAGACCGCGCCCTGGGTGACGCACCACAGTTGGGTGCCGACCTCGGAATCAAGCAAGGCCAGAGTGCCCGCGAGCGCGCGGGATTCGTCCAGGGCCAGCAGTGACAACACGCCACCGGCGGCGGTGCCGCGAGCCTCGGCGATGTCCGTCACGCGGCGGACCGTCGCGCCGTGACGCTGCAGCGCTGCCGTGCACGCGTCCACGAGGTCGTGGTCCGCCGGGCCGACCACCAGCCAGGCGCCGGAGAGTGCGGGCATGTCCGTCTCGGCGAGCGGCCACCAGTCGATGCCGTACAGCAGCGAGTCGATGCCGGATTCCGCGAGTTCGGGCCAGTAGCGCTGCCGTTGGAAGGCGTAGGTGGGCAGCGCCACCGTGCGCGCACCGGGGAAGACCGCAGACCAGTCCGGACTGATCCCCCGCGTATGCAGTTGCGCCACAGCGGACATCACTGCGTCGGGCTCGGTCCGGTCCTTGCGCAGCATGGGCGCGAATCCGGCATCGGGCACACAATCGCGGCCCATCGCGGTCAGTGTGCCGTCGGGACCCAATTCCAGGAACGTCTGCACGCCCAGCTCAGACAGAGAGCCCATGCCGTCGGCGAAGCGCACCGCATTCCGTACATGCCGCACCCAGTACTCGCCGTCGAAATGTTCGATCGGCTGCCCGGTCACGTTGGATATCAGCGGAATCCGCGGCCGCGCATAGGACAGACCGGAGGCCACCTGCCGGAACTCGTCGAGCATCGGTTCCATGCGCGCGGAGTGGAAGGCATGCGATACCCGCAGCTGCTTGGTTTTCCGACTACCGGTCACGGATCGGACCGCGTCCTCGTCACCGGACAGCACGACAGAATTCGGCCCGTTGATCGCGGCGATGCTCACCCCGTCGACCAGCAGCGGCCGCAGTTCCGCCTCCGACGCGTGCACCGCGACCATCACGCCGCCGGCGGGCAGTGCCTGCATCAACCGGCCCCGCGCAGTGACCAATACGGCCGCTTCCGACAGTGACAACACACTCGCGACATGCGCGGCCGCCAGCTCGCCGATGGAATGTCCGAGCAGGAAGTCCGGACTCAGACCCCAGCTCTCCAGCAACCGGAACAGTGCAACTTCGACAGCGAAGAGCCCGGCCTGCGCGTAGTCGGTGCGATTCAGCAGCTCCGCATCATCGCCCCACATCACTTGCCGCAGTGCCGGATCCAATTCCCCGCACACCTCGTCGAAGGCGAGCGCGAACGCGGGAAATGCTTCGCACAGTTCGCGTCCCATGCCCAGCCGCTGTGAACCCTGGCCGGAGAACAGGAATGCCAGTTTGCCCTCGGTCGCCGTTCCTTCGACGACTCGCGCCGAGGGCGTTCCGTCGGCCAGTGCGCGCAGACCCGTGAGGAGCTCCGCGCGGCTGGTACCCAGCACGACCGCGCGATCCTCAACCGCAGCGCGCGTGGTCGCCAGCGAGAACGCCACATCCACCGGGTGCAGCTCCCCGGATTCCACAGCCGCCGCCAAGCGGGCCGCCTGCGCCCGCAGAGCATTCCGCCCCTTGCCCGACAGCACCCATGGCACAACCTCGCGCCCATTCACAACAGCCGGTTCCGGCGTATCGCTGCCTGCGGTAGCGAGTTCTGCCGCGGTGGCGTCGGTTTCGAGGACGACGTGAGCGTTGGTGCCGCTGATACCGAAGGACGAGATCCCTGCGCGCCGTGGACGATTCGACTCCGGCCAGGCGCGAGACTCGGTGAGCAGCGCGACCGTACCCGATGACCAGTCCACATGGGGTGTGGGCGCGGCGGCGTGCAACGTGGCAGGCAGCAGGCCGTGCCGCATCGCCATGACCATCTTGATCACTCCGGCCACGCCCGCGGCCGCCTGCGTATGGCCGATGTTCGATTTGATCGAACCCAGCCACAGCGGTACTTCGCGGTCCTGCCCGTAGGTCGCGATCAGCGCTTGCGCCTCGATCGGGTCGCCCAATGTCGTTCCGGTGCCGTGCGCTTCCACCGCGTCCACGTCGCGTGCCGACAGCCCGGCGCCGGCCAGCGCCTGCCGGATCACTCGCTGTTGTGCGGGTCCGTTCGGGGCGGTCAAGCCGTTCGAGGCGCCGTCCTGGTTCACCGCCGATCCACGCACCACCGCCAGCACCGGATGCCCGTTGCGGCGCGCGTCCGAGAGTCGTTCCACGATCAGCACACCGGCACCCTCACCCCAAGCCGTTCCATCCGCATCGGCGGAGAACGCCTTGCAGCGGCCGTCGGGTGCCAGCCCGCCCTGGCGGGAGAACTCGACGAACAGATCCGGAGTGGACATCACCGTCACGCCGCCGGCGACCGCCAGCGAGCAATCGCCCTTGCGCAGCGATTCGGCCGCCAGATGCAATGCGACCAGCGAGGACGAACAGGCGGTGTCGACAGTGACTGCGGGGCCTTCGAAGCCGAAGGTGTAGGCCACCCGACCGGACAGCACCGCCGCCGAAGTACCGGTGGCCAAGTAGCCGTCGAACCGCTCGCCACCGTCGGCGCGCAGCACCGAGGCGTAGTCCTGGCCGTTCGTGCCCGCGTACACGCCGATCGCGTCACCGCGCAGCGTGCTGGGATCGATGCCGGCCCGCTCGAAGGCTTCCCAGGTGGTCTCCAGCAGCAGCCGCTGCTGCGGATCCATCGCCACGGCCTCGCGCGGCATGACGCCGAAGAATCCGGCGTCGAATTCCGGTGCGTCGTAGAGGAATGCGCCCTGTCGAGTGGCCAGACGGCCGGACTCGGCCAGCTTGTCCGCGTCCCAGCCGCGGTCCGCCGGGAATCCGGAGACGACGTTCTTCCCGTCGACGACGAGGCGCCACAGCTCTTCCGGTGATCCGACGCCGCCGGGGAACCGGCAGGCCATCCCGATAATCGCGATCGGCTCGTCGTCCGCGGCCGCCGTCACCGGCCGTTCCGCGGTTTCCCGTGTGCCGCCGAGGAAGTCGGCGAGGGCATTCGCGGTCGGGTAGTCATAGATAGCCGTGGCGGGCAGCCGCTTGCCGGTCGCTGCGACGAGCCGGTTGCGCAGATCGACCGCGGTCACCGAGTCGAGACCCAGCTCCTTGAACGCCTTTCCGGCAGGCACCGATTCGGCGTCGGCGTATCCCAGGACGGTCGCGGCCTGCTGACGTACGACGTGCAGCAGCGACTGCGCATGATCCTCGGAGTTGACCGGCGCTTCGACGGCGGGAATCAGGTCGCTCAGCAGAGGGCTCGGCCGAGTGGCAGTGAAAGCGACGCCGAAGCGATCCCAGTCGATATCCGCTACCAGTATCCCGGATTCGTCCCGCTCGAGGATCTGCCGCAGCGCGGTCACCGCCGCCGCGGGCCGCATCATCGGCACCCCGTGCCGCCGCGCGACCGTCCCGAACTCACCGCGCCCCATGCCTTCCCCGGCCCACGGCCCCCACGCGATCGCCGTGGCCGGCAGTCCCAGCGAGCGGCGATGCAGAGCCAGCGCATCCAGATAGGCGTTGCCGGGCGCGTAGTTACCCTGCCCGGGTGTGCCGACCACACCCGCCAGCGACGAGAACACCACGAACGCAGACAGATTCATGTCGGCGGTCAGCTCGTGCAGATCCCATGCCGCCCGAGCCTTGACACGCAGCACCCGGTCGACCTGCTCGATACTCAGGGCATCGATCACACCGTCATCGAGCACTGCCGCCGTATGCACCACCGCGTCCAGCGCGGGCAGACTCGTGACCAACTCGGCCAGCGCAACTCGATCGGCCGCATCGCAGGCCCGCACCGTCACCTCGGCACCGAGCTCACGCAACTCGGTCACGAGTTCCTGCACACCGTCGGCCTCCGGCCCACTCCGGCTCACCAACACCAGATGCTCGACTCCGCCAGCGGCCAGCCAGCGCGCCGCATGCGCACCCAGCGCACCGGTTCCACCGGTGATCAGCACGGTTCCCGAAGGCGTCCAGCCCTCGAACCCCTTGCGGCCCAGGGGAGAACGCACGAGCCTGCGGCCGAATACGCCATCCGGACGCACGGCAACCTGATCCTCGGCATCGGTCACGACACCGACGAGTCGTTCCGCGGCACGCTCGTCCCATTGCTGCGGCAGGTCGATCAGCCCACCCCAGCGATCCGGAAGTTCCAGTGCCGCAACCCTGCCCAGGCCCCACAGCAAGGCTTGTTCGGGCCGGACGGTCTCTCCCGAGACCGACACCGCGCCACGCGTCGCGCACCACAGCGGGGCTTCGACTCCAACCGCACCGAGGGCTTGGACAAGTGCCAGAGTCATCGCGTATCCGCGCGGCACGGCCGGGTAGTCCGGGTGCGGCTCGTCGTCGGCGCCCAGCAGCGACAGCACGCCGTCGATCGGGCCGATTCCGGCGAGCTTCGCGGCCACATCATCACCGAGCGCGAGCCGCAGTACCCCGACACCGCGCTCGGCCAGCATGGTGGTGAGTTCGGTTTCCTCGGGCCAGGCTACGACAAGCCAGTTCCCGGGGAGCTGTGCAGCCGTTCCGGCAGCGCTCTGTGCCAGCGGTTTCCACGCGATCCGGTAGCGCCACTGATCCGCCGCGGACCGGTCCCGAAGGTCGCGACGCCACGAGGAGAGTGCGGGCAGCACCTCGCTCAGCGGCTGATCGGCTGCGATACTCAGGGCCGACTCCAGATAAGCCAGGTCCTGCTCTTCGACGGCCGACCAGAAACGGGCATCGACCGGATCGGCGGTACGCTGTGGTTTCAGCCAATAGTGCTGCCGCTCAAACGGATACGTCGGCAGTTCCATCCTCCGCGTGCCCGGGAGCAGCGTCGCCCAGCGCACCGACAGCCCACCGGTGAATGCCTCCCCCAGCGAGGTGAGGAATCGGCGCAGATCTCCCTCGTAACGACGCAGCGATCCGGCGACGATCCCATCGCTGTCCGCGGCGTCCAGCGATTCCTGGACCGCTGCCATCAGGACCGGGTGGGCGCTCGTCTCGATGAACGCGCGATACCCGTCGGCGACCAATGCCCGGGTGGCGCGCTCGAATTGCACCGTCTCGCGCAGGTTCCGGTACCAGTACTCGGCGTCCAGTTCGGCGGTGTCCATCGGCGCGCCGGTGACAGCGGAGTAGAACGGGATGGCAGCGGTACGTGGCCGCACCGGCGACAGGAGCTCGGCCAGTTCCGCACGGATCGCCTCGACATGTCCGGAGTGCGATGGGTAATCCACCGGAATACGTCGTGCGCGTATACCTTCCGCCGCGCACTGCGCCTGCAGCGCATCGAGCGCTTCCGGGTCCCCGGACACCACCACCGATTCGGGCCCGTTCACCGCCGCCAAGGACAGGTGCTCCCCCAGCCTGTCGCGGATCGCGTCGGTGGACAGCGACACCGACAACATGCCGCCGCGACCGGACAGGGCGAGCAGGGCCCGGCTGCGCAGCGCGACGATACGTGCGCCGTCGCCCAGCGACAGCCCACCGGCCACGACGGCGGCCGCGATCTCACCTTGCGAATGTCCGACTACCGCGGCGGGTTCGACGCCGTGGGAGCGCCACAGCTCCGCCAGCGACACCATGACCGCCCATAGTGCGGGTTGCACCACGTCGACCCGTTGCAGTGCGGCCTCGTCGGCGAGGACGTCCACCAGCGACCAGTCGACGAATTCGCGCAGCGCTGTGGCACATTCGTTCAGCCACTCGGCAAACACCGGTGCCTGCGCCGCCAATTCCAATGCCATCCCTGGCCACTGAGAACCCTGGCCGGGGAAAACGAAGGCGACCTTGCCGCTATCGCCAACCTGGGCAGAGGTGATCGGGCCCTCGGCCAACGCGGCCAAACCGGACAGCATCTCGGCACGGTTCCCGCCGAGCACGACCGAACGACCGTCGAAGACCGATCGCATGGCCAGCGTCCGGCCCACGTCCGTGAGATCGAGTTCGAGTTCCCGCTCGGCCAGCGAACGCAGCTGCTGCGCTCGAACCCGCAGTGCCGCACCGGTCTTCGCCGAGAGCACCCACGGCACCACCGGCGAAACAACATCGGCAGGAACGTCAGCGACGGCGGCGGGCTCCTCGATGATGAGGTGCGCATTGGTGCCGCTGATACCGAACGACGAGATACCGGCCCGGCGCGGGCGGGAGTTCCGCGGCCACGGTGTGGGCTCGGTCAGCAGCTCGACGGCGCCCGCCGTCCAGTCCACGTGGGGCGAGGGCGTATCCACGTGCAGGGTCTTCGGCAGCATCCCGTGCTGCAGCGCCAGCACCATCTTGATCACGCCCGCGACACCGGCGGCGGCCTGTGTGTGCCCGATGTTCGACTTCAACGAGCCCAGCCACAGCGGGTTTTCCCGCTTCTGGCCGTAGGTCGCCAGCAAGGCCTGCGCCTCGATCGGATCACCCAGCGTGGTCCCGGTGCCGTGCGCCTCGACCGCATCCACCTCATCGGCCGCGAGTCCGGAATTGGCCAGCGCCTGCCGGATGACCCGCTGCTGTGACGGCCCGTTCGGCGCGGTCAGGCCATTGGACGCGCCGTCCTGATTGATCGCCGATCCGCGCACTACGGCCAGCACCCGGTGACCGTTGCGCCGCGCGTCCGAAAGCCGCTCCAGCACAACGAGTCCGGCGCCTTCGCTCCATCCGGTGCCGTCGGCCGCGGCGGCGAACGCCTTGCAGCGGCCGTCCGGCGAAAGTCCGCCCTGCCGCGAGAACTCGACGAACATGCCCGGATTGGCCATCACCGTGACACCGCCCGCGAGCGCCAGCGAGGATTCGCCTTGCCGCAGCGATTGGCAGGCCAGATGCAGTGCCAGCAGCGAGGAGGAGCACGCCGTGTCGACGGTGACCGCCGGCCCTTCCAGGCCGTAGGTGTAGGCCAGTCGCCCCGAGGCGACGGAGGTCAGGTTGCCGGTCAGCAGGAATCCGTCGGCGGCCGCGTCGTGCAGGCGGGGACCGTAGTCCTGTGCCATGGCGCCGATGAAGACACCGGTCCGCGTGCCGCGCAGGGCCGCCGGGTCGATTCCGGCCCGTTCGAGGGCCTCCCACGAGATCTCCAGCAGCACCCGCTGCTGCGGGTCCATCGCGAGCGCCTCGCGCGGTGAGATTCCGAAGAATGCCGGATCGAATTCCCCTGCGGTGTAGAGGAATCCGCCGGAACGGGGGTAGCCGGTGCCCGCATCGTCCGGGTCGTATCGTCCGGCCGGATCCCAGCCTCGATCGGCAGGGAATTCGCCGATGGCGTCCCCACCTTCGGCGACCAGCCGCCACAATTCCTCGGGCGTGCCGATGCCGCCAGGCAAGCGGCAGCTCATCGCGACGATCGCGATCGGTTCGAGCGTGGTGGCCGACAGCGATTCCGGTGCAACGACTTCCACGCGTTCGCCGGATGCCTCGGCCTGCAAGAAGGCGGCCACCGCCGTGCAGGTGGGATAGTCGAACAGCAAGGTGGCGGGCAGCGCGAGCCCGGTCTCGGCGCTCAGTCGATTGCGCAGTTCGACCGCGAGGTGCGAGTCGATTCCGAGGTCCTGGAACGGCAGTCCGGCGTCGATCGACTCCGGCGCCGCATGCCCGAGCACGGCTGCGGCGTGAGCGCGCACCACGTCGAGCTCCCCGCCCGTCTCGCGGACGGCGGACGGAACCTGCGCGGCCACAAGGCTTTCGACGTCATCGAACCAGTACCGCTTGCGTTGAAAGGCGTAGGTCGGCAGCTCCACTGGCTGCGCTCCGGTCCCGGCGAACACCGCATCCGCATCCACCTCGACGCCGTGCGCCCACGCCTGCGCGACCGAGGTGAGGAATCGGCGCCACCCACCATCGTCCCGTCGCAGGGATTCGACCACGACGGCATCGGCGGAGGTCTCCTGAATCCCGCCGGCCAGCACGGGATGCGGAGCGGCTTCGATGAACACCCTCCGGCCGCTGTCGGCCAGCGTGCGGACTGCGGTTTCGAGGCGGACAGGTTCACGCAGGTTGCGATACCAATACTCGGCATCCAGCGCGCCGCGTTCGGCCCATTCCCCGGTGACGGTCGACAGCATCGGGATTCGGGCCCGCCGCGGGCGGATATCTGCCAGCTCCGCCAGCAGGGCCGCCCGGATCGGTTCGACCTCCGCCGAGTGGGAGGCATAGTCCACCGCGATCCGCCGTGCTCGCACGCCTGCGGCCTGATATCGGCTCACCAGTGCGTCCACCGCGCCGGATTCGCCCGAGACGACAACCGCATTGGGTCCGTTGATCGCCGCGATCGACAGCCCGTCGCCCAGCTCGACCCGGTCGGCGGAGACCGCGATCGAGGCCATTGCCCCGCTGCCCGCCACCGTCGACAACAGCCTGCTGCGCACGGCCACGATGCGCGCGGCGTCACTGAGCGACAGCGCGCCCGCCACGTAAGCGGCGGCGATCTCGCCTTGCGAGTGCCCGATCACCACGGACGGTGTGACACCGAGCGATTGCCAGAGCTCCGCCAGCGACACCATGACCGCCCACAGCGCGGGCTGCACGACGTCGACACGTTCGAGCGCCGCCGCGTCCTGCAGTACCTCGGTGAGTGACCAGTCGACATGCGGTGCGAGCGCATCAGCGCACTCCTGCAGCCGATCGGCGAAACCCGTTGAGCACGAGGCCAGTTCGACCGCCATGCCCGCCCATTGCGATCCCTGGCCGGGGAAGACGAATACCGCCGCGCCGTCACCGGCGACGCCACGCACGAGGTCCGGCACGAGTGTGCCGTCGGCGAATGCGTCGAGCAGTGCACGCGGGTCGTCCCCGACCAGCGCGGCGCGATGCTCGAATGCCGTGCGTGTAGTGGCCAGGGAGTACCCGATATCCGCCGCATCCAGGTCCGGATGTGCGCGCAGATGTTCTCGGAGTGACTCCGCCTGTGCACGAACAGCTTTCGCGTCACGACCGGACAGCGGCCAGACCACGGGAGCGGCCTTCAGCGGGCGCTCCCCCAGCGGCTTCTCCGCGGCGACGTGTTCGGTCAGCACGACATGGCAATTCGTGCCACCCACACCGAAGGAGCTCACCCCGGCCACTCGCGGCTGCTCAGCAGTCCAGGGCACAGTGGATTGCTGCACGCGCAGGTTCAGCGTATCCAGCGGGATATCCGGATTGGGAGTCTCGAAGTTGAGGCTGGCGGGCAGGGCACGATGATGAATGCTCAGAACTGTTTTCAGCAGTCCGGCGATGCCCGCCGCGCCTTCCAGATGGCCGATATTGGTCTTCACCGAACCGACTGCCAGCGGCCGGCCATCCGGCCTGGCCGTGCCGATCACCGCGCCCAGCGCCGCGGCTTCGACCGGATCGCCGACCTTGGTTCCGGTGCCGTGCAGTTCGATGTAGTCGACCAGGGCCGGGTCGACACCGGCCTCTCTATGGGCGAGTTGCAACAGCTCCTGCTGCGCAACTTCGTTCGGCGCAGTCAGGTTGGCCCCGCCACCGTCGTTGTTGACGGCGCTGCCGCGGATCACGCAGTAGACGCGATCACCATCGGCGAGCGCATCCGCAAGCCGCTTGAGCACAACGACCCCGCCGCCCTCGCCTCGGACGAAGCCGTTGGCGCGCGCATCGAAGACGAAACACCGCCCGTCCGGCGACAGCCCGCCGAAGCGGTCGGCTCGGATCGTGCTTTCCGCCGCGAGGTTGAGATGCACGCCGCCGGCCAGCGCGAGGCCGGACTCCCCACGCCGCAGGCTCTCCACGGCCAGATGCACCGCCACCAGCGAAGAAGCCTGTGCCGCATCGACCGTGAGGCTGGGCCCGCGCAGACCGAGCACATACGACAACCGGTTGGCGATCAGCCCCCGATTGGTCCCGGTCAGCGAGTGCTGGGTGATGGCATCGTGCCGCTGTGTCAGGGTGGCGTAATCGTCGGCGATCGCGCCCACGAACACCCCGGTCGCGGTGCCGCCCAGCCGGGCGGGGACCATTCGCGCGTCTTCCAGCGCCTCCCAGCCGAGTTCGAGCATCAATCGCTGCTGGGGATCCATGGCCGCGGCTTCGCGAGCGGAGATTCCGAAGAATTCCGCATCGAATTCACCTGTGCCACTGATGAATCCGCCACGCATCCCGGCATTCGCGGGAGTGCGGCGATCCGCCGGAGTGTCGGTTACCGCGTCGCCGCCGTCATGCAGCAGACGCCAGAATTCCGCCGGTCGTACGGCCCCCGGAAAACGGCAGGAGGCACCGACGACCGCAATGGGGTCGGAGAGCATTTGTTTGTGACCTCGTCCTGAACGCTTCGATCAGCGCGGGTGTCCGGATTTACGAATCGGAGCGAGTGACGGGTATGACGCGTGCGTCGAAATCGATGTGGTGTCCCTGTATCCACATCAGTGATCTGCCACCGTCTTTGGCGGTCTTGCCGAGCATGACGGGCATGATCAGATCGCGTATGAAGCGGCCGATCGCGCCGGGCGGCTCGGGATTCCGGCCGTGCTTGACGATCTTCGTGACGCGGTCACGGCGCAAAGCGTCGAAAGTGGTGAGCGCGGTGGGCACGTCGGGACAGTCGCGCAGGCATTGCGCGAGTACGACGGCATCCTCGATGGCGAGGGCGAGGCCCTGACCGGCCGTGGGTGAGGTGACGTGTGCGGCGTCGCCGATGATCACCAGGTTCCGGCCGTCATGCCAGCGGCGGGCCACCGGCATGGTGTAGCTCGACCAGCCGAGCAGCGGCGCCGGTGCGGCATCGATGATGTCGCGCGCGGGCCCGGCTTCACCGGCCGTCAGCTCGTGCAGCCGGCGCCGCATGGCGGCATCGTCGGTATCCGAGAGCACGCCGTGGGCGGTTTCATCGTTCTTGGGCAGGTTGGCGAACCAGGCGGTACCGCCGTCGGAGGTGCGCAACCAGGCGAAGGAGCAGCGCAACCCGAGATGGACGTGCAGATCTCGATCGGGTGCGTCGACCGTGAAGTCGGGGATGTAGCCGCCGGTGGTGAGGACGGCGACCGGGCTGGGCGCGGGTGCGTGCGGGTCGATGTGGGTGCGCACGGTGGAATGCACACCATCACAGCCGATGAGCAGGTCACCGTCGGCGGTGGTGCCGTCGGCGAAGACTGCCTGCACGCTCCCGCCGGGTAGTCGTACCGCGTCGATGAGCCGCTTGCCGTATTCCACGGTGATCCCGCGCTCTCGGGCGGTGTCACCGAGTGCTGCGTTCAGGGCCGTACGCGGCACCATCATCGATTTCAGGCCATCGGGCCGGACGGGAATCGGCATCCGTCCCAGGGCCCGGCCGCTGCTGTTGGCGAAGCTCATGGTGTCGACCTCGTACCCGAGTTTCTCCACCGGCCCCGCGGCGTCTATGGCGCGCAGGGCGTCGATCCCATTGGCGGACTGGAAATTCAGCCAGGACCCGTCTGCCGCGGCCCCCGCCGCATCGCCTTCGAAAATGCTGGATTCGATGCCGGCCTGCTGTAAGGCCATCGATAACACCGGGCCGGCGACGCCGGCCCCGATGATCAGTGCGCGGGTCATACGCGCTCCTAACGGGAATGCGGTCGAACATGTGGACGCCGTGTTCCATGGCAGCTTGTGGCCACCATCCGCCTGCCGAACTGCCCTGGTGTGGAACATGATTCGTCAACGGTGAGGATCACCCGCTCGGCGCGCGCCAACGCGCTCGAACGATTGAGCCGTGCGAACAGACGAAGAGCCTAGCCATCCCTTTCAAAGCGTGTCAATCAATTCCGTTGCCGCTGAACAATATGCACAGAACGGGTTCACAGCTTCGGTTTCCCCGGAGCAGAATGATCACACCACCCAGGTGTCCACACCCACCATGCCCAACCCGGACCGATCAAGAAGATTGCACCCCAACACGTTTCACACGGGTACTGCCGCCAGGGGTTAGCCGCCGCATCCTTGACAGGCAATTAGCTAATTGCCATAGTAGCCGAGTGATCGATGTCGACCTGATCAAGGCGCTGGCCAATGACAAGCGCGCCCAGATCCTGGACTGGCTCCGCGACCCGGAACAGCACTTCCCGCCACAGCGGGACGGCGATCTGGTTCGCGATGGGGTGTGCTCGCTGTTCCTCGCCGAGAAGCTCGGCGTGAGTCAGCCGACCTGCGGCGAGCATCTGAAGATTCTCAGCCAGGCCAGGTTGGTCGAGAGCACGAAGATCAAACAGTGGGTGTTCTACCGGCGCAACGAAGTTCGGATCGCACAGGCGAAGGAGTTGTTGAGCGGTGACTGGTGACCACACGGAACCCGACCTCGAGCAGTACCGCAAACTGATATCGGAACTCGACGCCAACGGGGTCGACTACCGGTTCATCGACCACACTCCGGAAGGGCGCACCGATGTCGTCAGCGCGCTCCGCGGTCACGACGTGGCGCACGCGGCCAAGTGCCTGATCATCCTCGTCAAAGTCGGCAAAAAACAGTCGCGATACGTACTGGCAGTGGTACCCGGCGATGCCCGAGTAGACCTGCAAGCGCTGAAATCCCTTCTGGGAGGCAGCTATTCCGGCGTCGCAGGCAAGGACAAGGCCGAGGAACTGGCCGGCAGCGTCAGCGGCACCGTGCTGCCGTTCGCATTCCACCCGCAACTGGAACTGATCGCCGACCCAGCACTGCTACGAGCCCCCGAGCTGTACTTCAACGCCGCGCGTCTCGACCGCTCGATCGCGCTGGCCACCGACGACTACGTCCGCGTGGCACAGCCGCGCATCGCACCTATCGCGCAGGCGTGAGTCCATGAGGTAATCCCCGTCGATATGGACATATGGGCTCTTTCGGACAAAAGCCATCGCCTGGCAAGCGAGTGATCATCCCACGGCCATCCCCGCGTCGATCCGGCCGCTTTTCATTCTCCGCTGACCCGTCCGAGATCCGGACGGGCGTCGTGTGGATCGAAGGAGAACCGGATGCCGCTTGTCGGATGCAAGTCCGCGAGAACCCTCACCGTCGCCGCTACCGCGGTAGTCGGGCTGGTCCTGCCGCACTGGACGCAGGCAACCGCCGCCCCGGCCGTGCCGGAGCTGAAAGTGCTGACCTACAACACTTTCCTGATGAGCACGACATTGTTCCCCAACTGGGGCCAGGACCATCGCGCCAAAGCCATTGTGGCCGCGGACTTCTTCCAGGGCAACGATGTCGTCGTGCTGCAGGAGGCGCTGGACAACCAGGTGTCGGAGTCGTTGAAAACCGATGCGGCACGGCTGTATCCGCATCAGACGCCGGTGGTCGGTCGCAGCAAGGATGGCTGGGATGCCACCGGCGGCAAGTACTCCAACTTCACGGTGGAGGACGGCGGCGTCACCGTACTGAGCAAATGGCCGATCATACGCAAGGAACAGATCCTGTTCGAGAACGGCTGCGGCGCAGATTGGCTGGCCAACAAGGGATTCGCCTACGTCGTACTGAATGTCAACGGCGCCACCGTCCACCTGGTCGGCACCCACGCCCAATCCACCGACACCCGCTGCCGCGACGGCGAGGCCGCCTCCGACCGCGCCAAACAGTTCCGCCAGATCGCAGCCTTCCTGGACGCCAAGAAGATTCCGACCACCGAAGAAGTAATGGTCGCCGGCGACATGAACGTCGACTCACACACCCCCGAGTACGCATCCATGCTCGACAACGCCGCCCTCGACGCGGCCGACCAACGCACCGGCCACGAGTACTCCTTCGACACAAAGAAGAACTCGATCGCCTCCTACCGCTACCCCACCGATCCACAAGAAGACCTCGACTACGTCCTGCATCGCCGAGGCCACGCCCGCCCCTCCAACTGGAAAAACACAGTACGAATCGAACAGTCCACCCCCTGGACCGTCACCAGCTGGGGCAAGACCTACACCTACACCAACCTCTCCGACCACTACCCGGTAATCGCCGGCACTAGATAGCAGGGGGGCTGCTCCAACGAAAAAAGCTCCGCACCTTGACGGTGCGGAGCTTTTCACAAGTCACGCTGATCAGATAGCGCGGACATCCTGCGCCTGCGGGCCCTTCTGGCCCTGCTCAACCGCGAACTCGACGCGCTGACCCTCTTCGAGGGATTTGTAACCCGAGCCGGTTACGGCCGAGTAATGCACGAAGACGTCAGGGCCGCCTCCGTCTTGGGCGATGAAGCCGAAGCCTTTTTCGCCGTTGAACCACTTCACACTGCCTTGAGCCATGCTGTTTGCAACTTCTTTTCTGTAGGTGAGCCAGGCAAATTTCTTTGTAAGACGCCCGTTCTCGCTACTGACTATGCCATGCTTTTCACCGATTTCACGTCGATGCACCCAGAGTGTGAGCCATCAGACAGCTACTGCGAGCAGCCGGCGACAAGACAGCAGGCATCCCGCTCGACGCTGAAAGTGCAGGCGTTCAACGGATTTCGGTCGATGGAGCAGGCTCGCGCCGATGCGGACACTCCGAACGAGTGCCGACGCCTCACAATGCGGGTGCATAGTTCAGACCGGCCGCAGCATCCCCCAAAGTGTGGCCCCATTGCCGAGGACCATTTCCTGCGTCCTATGAAATCCTGCATGTTCTGCCATGGCCGCGCTCGTCGGGTTCGTTGCGACCATGAAGACGTCGATATTGTTGCCGTCGATTCTTGCCCTGACGAGTTCGGCGGTCACGCCTTTGCCGCGCGCACGTGGCAATGCTGCCCCGACCGCCAGATATAGATGGGGTGTCGCGGGCCGCAGGCTCGCGATCCGGCGCGAGGCAGCGAGAGCGCGTGGCGCGGCCGACCCCAGCGCACGAATCAGACTGTACGGCTTGGCAATCGGGACGGCGTGCCCCGGTCGCTCCCACAACAGGACAGTCGTCACGCCACCACTGTCCGAAGCTGTGTCAACGATCCCAGCGCGCCGCCTGGCTTCAACTCGCGAATGCCAGAACAGCGGTAAGGCCAGTCGGCGGCGCTCCGGCTCTGGCCAGAAGTAGGCCATCAACGGATCGTCCATGAACGCCTCGGCAAGAACACTCGCTTCCGGTGTCATGCGATCGAGGCTAGTGCGATCGGTCTGGCTGCGGCATTGCCGATTCTCGGCCGATTGAGCCGGGCTGGGCATCCGGCCAGGATTCTGACGTAGGACTTCGGACGAAAACGATGTCGAGGCAGCCGGCGCCGGTTTGTGTGCGCTCGACGGAGGGTTGCTCGCCACATGGCTCGCTGAGACTGCGCCGACCTCGGTCTTGTCGGTACGCTGATCTCCGGACCGGGGGTTGTGGTCTGGTCGGTAGTGGCATGAGTCAATCGATTGAGGGGAGGAAGCGCCCTGATGGATCCTGAGAAGGCCGATGTGCGCCCGGAATGGGCACCGTTGACTGTGGACCTCGACCAGCCGAGCGTGGCCAGGGTGTGGGATTTCTACCTCGGCGGGTCGCACAACTTCCAGGTCGATCGTGCTTTTGCGCGGGAGGCCATGGCTCAGATGCCGGACGCGCCGGTGATCGCGCGGGAGAATCGGGCGTTTCTGCGGCGCGCAGTTCGGTTCCTTGCCGAGCAGGGGATCACTCAGTTCATCGATATCGGTTCCGGGATCCCGACGGTCGGCAATGTGCACGAGGTGGCGCGTGCGACGCAGCCCGGCGCGCGGGTCGTCTATGTCGACAGTGATCCGGTTGCCGTCACGCACAGTCGGGCGTTGTTGCAGGACGATCCCGGCACCCTGGTTCTGGAGGCCGACCTGCGGAATCCGGGGGAGATCCTCGGTGCCGACGGTGCGAGCCGGCTGATCGACTTCTCTCAGCCGGTGGCGGTGCTGCTCATCGCGGTCCTGCATTTCATTCCGGATGCCGACGATCCGTCGGGAATCATCGCGCGGATCAGCTCGCGGTTGGCGCCCGGCAGTCATCTGGTCATCGTGCATGCCAGCGCTGACACCAACGCGCATCATGCCGCCGCGAATCTGTATCAGCGCACCTCGAATCCGTTCACCATGCGCACTCACGACGAGATCCGCGCTCTCTTCGACGGATTCGACCTGCTACCACCGGGTCTCGTCGCACCGACGGCCTGGCGGCCGGATCCCCAGTCCGACGGGAACCCGCCGCTGCGCACTCCCGGATACGCCGGCGTGGGACGCCTGCAATGAACCTCCCGCAGGCCCACACCACCCGATCGGGTCCGCGCGACCGTGATTGCGCGCTGCGGCGCGCCGCCAAGGAGTACCTGCGGCTCCTCGCCGCCGCCGGCTACACCGTCGTCGACGCCGCGGCCGCCACCGATTCGGCACTCGAGTTACTGCGTGGCCTGGACCGCCTCACCGGAGACGACGCCCCCGCCGCACGCATCCTCGGCGCCGGGCTCGCGACCAGCCTGCCGGGCCTCGATACCAGCGCGCGCTTCGTCGGCCCGCTGGCTACCGCCCTGCTGCTCGCGGCGCCGGTGTCACCCGCCGATGTGGCCACGACCTGGTCCCGCAATGCCGGCCACGCGGTTACCGGCTATGCCGAAGTGCTCTCCGAACGAGCCCTGGGCCAGCACGAAGCAATCCTGCGCGCAGCCGTCGCCGCCCGCGAACATCGCATCACCGAACTACAGGATCGCCTCCACCACGCCGCCACCCACGATCGCCTCACCGGACTCGTGAACCGCGCCGTGCTCGAGGAGTGGATCGCCGAACCGCGTCCCGCTGAGGAGGCTGTCTCGGTCCTGCTCGTCGACCTCGACGGCTTCAAACAGATCAACGACACCCACGGCCACCGCGTAGGTGACGAACTACTGGTGGCGGTAGCCGAGCGCCTCCGCGCGGTCGCCCGCCCCGAAGACTGCGTATGCCGTTACGGCGGAGACGAATTCGTCATAGCCACTCTCGGCGGCGAGGCCGCGGCCCGCGAGAACGCCGACCGCATCCTCACCGACCTCGCCCAGCCCTTCACCCTCTCCCCCGGCCAGGTCCACATCCAGGCCAGCATCGGCATCGCCACTGCCACCGACGAAACCCGCGACGCCGCAGCCCTCATCCACGCCGCAGACCGCGCCATGTACGCCGCGAAATCCCTCGGCGGCCACCGTTATCGCACCCAACCCTGAAATACCCACCACCACCCCGGCCTCTGGCCGACGATTGATCCATGCGCGCACTAACCGTCATTCCCGAAAAGTCAGGCTCGCTGGAGATTCGCGACATACCCGATGCGGTGGCGTCACCGAACGAATTGCTGGTCGAGGGAATCGCTTTCGGCGTATGCGCGACCGATCGAGAAATCGCCTCCGGCCATTTCGGCGCAGCGCCACCCGGCGAAGATCGTCTCGTCCTCGGCCACGAGTCGCTCGGGCGAGTGCTGACCGCACCGGCCGGCAGCGACTTCGCAGCAGGAGATCTGGTCGTCGGTATCGTGCGCCGACCGGACCCGGTACCGTGCGGCGCCTGCGCGCGAGGCGAATTCGACATGTGCCGCAACAACCTCTACGCCGAGCGCGGCATCAAACACCTCCACGGCTACGCCTCCGAACAATGGACGGTCGAAACCGACTACGCCGTGAAACTCGATCCCGCACTCGGCGACACCGGCGTGCTGATGGAACCGGCCACCGTGGTCGCCAAGGTCTGGGAGCAGATCGACCGCGTGAGCACCCGCGCCTGGTACGAACCCCGCCGAGTACTGGTGACCGGCGCCGGCCCCATCGGCCAACTGGCCGCTCTCCTGGGCACGCAACGAGACCTGGACGTCCACGTCCTGGCCTTGGCGGACAAGGGAATTCAACCCGACATGGCACGCAAACTGGGCGCCACCTACCACAGCGACCCCCTACCGGAAGTCGCCGACCGAATCCACCCCGACGTGATCATCGAGGCCACCGGAGTCCCCTCCATCGCCATGGCCGCGATGACCCACCCCGCTCCCGCCGGAATCGTCTGTCTCACCGGCATTTCCCCGACCGGCCGCCAACTCGACATCGACGCAGGCGAACTCAACCGCCGCACCGTACTGGAGAACAACCTCATCTTCGGCTCGGTCAACGCCAACAAGCGCCACTACCACCAAGCCGCCCAGGCCCTCGCCGCAGCAGACCCGAACTGGCGCTCCGGCCTCATCACCCGCCGGCTCCCCCTCGCCAAAGCCATCGACGCCTTCACCTCAGGCCAAGACGACATCAAGATCATGGTCGAGCTGTAATCGGAGCCGCCGGACAGGCCGGAGGAGGATGTGGTGTCCGGGCTCGGGGGATCGGATAGCATCTGACTGCCTGTGCGGTCCAGAAACCGGCTGCGGGGCATGCTGTTGCGCTGCCCGCAACGTTGGTGATCGGAGTCCATGCGTTGGCGGAATCGGCGGGCCGCACGCGGCTGAGGTGTCGGCCTCTCGTCGGATTGCCCGGGTGCTTGTCGAGGTGCGGTGGTGGTCGGGGTGTCCGTGCTGTCTGATTCGCGGAGTTCGATCGGCGATCAGGTGGCTCCTGCCCGCACGGATGTGCTGCTGATCGAGGATGATCCGGCCGACGCGCTGCTGGTCGAGGCCATGGTGGAGGACGGCGCGGCGGGTATTCGCCTGCACTGGGCGCGGTCGCTCGGCGAAGCCATCGATCGGCTGCGCGAGCAGTCTCCGGATTGTGTGCTGCTGGACCTGAATCTGCCCGATGCGGACGGTCTCGAAGCGCTGGCCCGGCTGCGCACGGCCTCGGATGCGGCGATCGTGGTGCTCACCGGCGTCGACGAGCGGCTGATCGGCGCGGCCGCCATGGCCGCGGGCGCACAGGACTATCTGCTCAAGGGGCATGTCGAGCCGGACCTGCTGGGTCGCGCGGTGCGGTATGCCATCCAGCGCAAGCAGTTCGAGCGCACCAGCGCAGCATTGCAGGCCAGTCAGCTGCGAGCCCAGGAGAACGCGCGCCTGGAACGCGGCCTGCTGCCCACCCCGCTGCTGCGCGCGGACAGTGCGGTGGCCGTGGTCCCCCGCTACCGCCCGGGCCGCGCCCACGCCCTGCTCGGCGGCGATTTCTACGATGTCCTCGAAGACGCCGACGGACTCGTGCACGCCGTCATCGGCGATGTCTCCGGCCACGGCCCGGACGCCGCAGCCGCCGGTGTCGCCCTGCGATTGGCTTGGCGCACACTGACTTTGAGCGGCATCACCGGAGCCAGACAGCTGGAACTGATGGAAGAGGTCCTGCTGGCGGAACGCTCCGACCGCCGCACCTTCGCCACCGCGACCACCCTGACCCTGCATCCGGCCGACCACACCGCACGAGTCCTCCGCGCCGGACATCCAGGCGCCCTGTCCCGTTCGGCCACCGGATGGGACTGGGTGGAGATCCCCGGCGGTCCCGCCCTGGGTTTCCTGCCGGGCCGGGCGAATTGGCCCGAGACCACCGTCGATCTCCCCGTCGACGGTGGTCTCGCCCTGTTCACCGACGGCTTGTTCGAAGGCTGCGTCGACGCGCGCCGCAACCGGCTCGGCGAGCAAGGCCTACTCGATTTGGCTCGCACCATCCGCGCCGCCGGACCGGAAACCTTCGTCGACGAGTTGATCGACCGTGTCGAGGCGCTGGCCGCGGTGTCCGGCGGCCTGGACGACGATGTCGCTCTTCTCTACTTGTATTGGAAGGCAGGCAGGTGACCGACGAACCGCACAAAACGCTGGGCACGACCGGCCGGCTCACCACCCGCGCGTGGTTCCAATTGATCCTGGGCTCGATGATCTTCGTAGTGATCATCGGCGCCGTCCTCGGCGCCCGGGTCATCGCCACCACCGCCGACGCCACCAGCCGGCTCATCGACCATTCCCTGCCCGCACAGCGCGAGGCCCTGCAATTCCAGACCGCCCTGCTCGATCAGGAAACCGGCGTCCGCGGTTACGCGATCACCGGCGACCCGCAGTTCCTGCAGCCCTACCAGGACGGCCTCTCCACCGAACAAGAGTCGGCGGATCGCTTGCGAAAACTGCTGGGCCACGAGGGCGGCCGCGTCAGCCTCGATATCGACGACATCGAACGCGCCGCGGACCGCTGGCGCAGCACCTACGTCTCTCCCTTGCTCGCCTCCCCCGCCACCGCGCGTGCGCAGGGTGATGCCACCGCCGCCGCGGGCAAGCAGATGTTCGACAATCTGCGGACCCTGTTCGCCCAGCAGAATCAGAATCTGTCCGATGCGGTCACCAAGGACACGAATCGCCTGAACCACGATCGCGCCGTACGCGACAGCATTCTCATCGGCCTGCTGGTGATCTATCTGCTCACCGGTGTCGGCTTGGCCGTACTCGTGCGGCGACTCATCGATCGCCCGCTGAAGTACCTCACCGAATCATCCCGCCGAGTAGCGGTCGGCGACTTCGGATATCGCATCGACGTGCACGGCCCCGCCGACGTCGCCGCGGTCGCGACCGCCGTCGACGATATGCGCCGCCGCATCGTCGCCGAACTCGATTCCTCGCGAATCCAGGAAGCCCAGCTACACGAACAGAAGCTGTTCCTCGACGCGCAAACAGTCGAATTACGCCGCTCCAACGCCGAATTGGAGCAATTCGCCTACGTCGCCTCGCACGATCTGCAGGAGCCCCTACGCAAGGTGGCGGCCTTCTGTCAGCTGCTGGAGAAGCGCTACTCCGGTCAGCTCGACGAAAGAGCCACCCAGTATATCGATTTCGCGGTCGACGGGGCCAAGCGCATGCAGACCCTCATCAACGACCTGCTGACGTTCTCCCGCGTCGGCCGTGTCTCCGACGGCAGCACCGAGCTGAGTCTCGCCCAGCCCCTGGACCGCGCCCTGGCCAACCTCGCCTCGGCCATCGAGGACAGCGACGCGCGGATCACCCGCCCCGAACAGTTGCCGGACCTCATGGGTGAGCCGATCCTGCTGACCATGTTGTGGCAGAACCTGATCGGCAATGCCATCAAGTTCCGCGCCCCCGACCGCACCCCGCAGATCCTGATCACCTGCGAACCCGACGATGCGGGCTGGCTGTTCTCGGTGCAGGACAATGGAATCGGCATCCAGCCCGAGTTCGCGGAGAAGGTATTCATCATCTTCCAGCGCCTGCACAATCGCACCGAATACGGCGGCACCGGTATCGGTCTCGCCCTGACGAAGAAGATCGTCGAACATCACGGCGGCCGGATCTGGGTGGATACCGGCTTCACCGGCGGCACCCGCATCTGTTTCACCCTGACCGGCGCCCCCGCGGCGATCGATGTACTCGCCGCCGATACCGATACTCGCAGCGAAGGAATCCGACCATGACCCCGCAGGCGCAGCCGATCGATATCCTCCTCGTCGAGGATGATCCCGCCGACGAACTGATGACGCGAGAAGCCTTCGAGGACAATAAGATCGGCAATACCGTGCACGTCTGCCGCGACGGCGAGGAGGCCCTCGACTTCCTCTATCGCAAGGGCGCGCACGAGCATGCGTGCCGCCCCGATCTCATCCTGCTGGACCTCAATCTGCCCAAGTACGACGGTCAGGAAGTGCTGGCGCGCATCAAGTCCGACCCGAGCCTGTCCAGCATCCCCGTCGTCATCCTCACCACGTCCGCGGCCGAGGAGGACATCCTGCGCAGCTACGAGCTACACGCCAACGCCTACGTCACGAAACCGGTGGACCTGAACCAGTTCATCGCCGCCATCAAGCAGATCGACGACTTCTTCGTCCAAGTGGTCAAACTGCCCCCGCGCCGCTGACTACAGTGATTTCCGGCGGGGGCATTCGGTTCGCGTCCACGCCACGTATCCGGAGGTAGCGAAGGTTATGACTCGCGATCTGGTTGTCTCGACGCGCCCGGCCGGCGCGGCGCTCGTCGTGTCCGCGTCCGGTGAGGTCGATATCCTCTCGGCGCCGAAGTTGTCGACGGCCTTGTCCGAGGCCCTGGCCACCGGTTCGGAGGTGGTGGTAGTCGATCTCTCCGAGGTGGGTTTCTTCGGTTCGGCGGGGTTGAGCGTGCTGGTCGAGACGCTGGCGGCGGTCACCGCGCAGCAGTTGCGGGTGGTGGCGTCGCCGCAGGTCCAGCGGCCCATCGAGTTGACCGGTTTGGACGCCATGCTCGATCTGTACGGCACCCTGCCGGAGGCGCTGGCCGACGGTGGCTAGTCAGCTGCGATCGCGGTGCCGGAGCCACCGGAACTCGACGATCGTGGGATAGCCGCCGGCCCGCAGCGCGTAGGCGGCCTGGGTGGCGTCGAGCGAGTCGGTCAGCGATCGCACGATGTGCCAGCTCAATCCGGTGTCTTCCAGCGCGTCTTCCGATACGGCGATCACCGTGACGCGCACGGTGACCTCGTCGGAGTCGTAGGTGACGTCGCAATCGAGGACCGACCCGGGCACGGCGTCGCCGATCAGCACGGTGGCCACCTCGTCGAGCGCGAGCCGCAGGTCGTTGACCTCGCCGATATCGAAATCGGCTACCAGCGTGACGGTTTCGGCGAGTGCGCGCAGCATGGTGAGCTGTTCGGGTTCCGCGCGTACTCGCAGTCCCACCGTCGTGCCCACACCGCCCGCCCTTCGCTGCCTGCCCGGTGCGGGAAGACTACCTGTTCGGCCTCGCTGGTACACCGGCTGCGCCGACCGGCCTCACGCGACCCCGGCCAGCGGCCGCGGCGACAGGGCCTGCTCCCGCAGCCGGGCCAGGGTCTGCGACAGCAGCCGGGACACGTGCATCTGCGATACGCCGATCGCCTCGGCGATCTCGGCCTGGGTCTTGCCATCTCCGAATCGCATGACCAGAATGCTGCGCTCGCGTTCGGGCAGGGCCGCCAAGAGCGGTGCCGCGGTGAGGGTCTCGTCGACCATGCGATAGCCGGGGTCCTCGGCGGCGAGCCGGTCGAGCGGGGAGGCGGCCTGTTCGCCTTCGTCGGTCGTGGAGCGGCTCGCGTCGAGGGAGTCGGCGCTGTAGCAATTGCTCGCGATCAGCGCCTGGGTGATCTCGGCCAGATCGGCGTCGAGGTGGGTGGCGAGTTCGCGCGCGGTGGGCGGATGTCCCAGTCGCTGTGACAGTTCCGGCACCGCGGTGGCGAGGCGCTGCTGAATCTCCTTGAGCCTGCGGGGTACTCGCACGGCCCAGGTGCTGTCGCGGAAGTACCGCTTGACCTCACCCATGATGGTCGGGACAGCGAACGACAGGAAGGTCGCGCCATTACCCGGATCGAAGCGGTCCACGGCGAGGATCACCCCGACCGCGGCGATCTGGGCCAGATCGTCGAATTCGACGCCGCGCCCGCTGTAGCGGCGCGCGATGTGCTCACCCAGCGGCAGGCACTTGCCCAGGATTTCCTCGCGCAGTCGATCGCGTTCGGCGCTACCGGCCGGCAGAGCCGCCAGTTTCGCCAGCCAGGGCTCGATATTGTCGTATGAATCGCCCCTACTCTCGTCGTCGACCGATGTTCCCGACTGAGGCGCGTATTCAGTTGACATGTCCAGTTCCTCACTGTGGGACCCGAAGATTCCGGCGTATTCGGGCGGTTACCCGCTCTCGAAGCCCTGAAACGGCACGGGTAACAGAACCGGCTGCGATGCGGCGGGCTGCGGCTATGAGCGGGGCAGCAGGATGTGCAGGACGGTCCCCTGCGGACCGGTATGGATGCGTACCAGGTCAGCGAGCTGGTTGACGATCAACAGGCCGCGACCGCCGACCACGCGGGCCGGGGCCGGGAGGCGTCCCGCGAGCGGGTTGGTGATGTGTCCGGAGTCGCGCACCTGACAGCACACCTGGTCCCCATCGAGCCACAGTGTGAGGCGGCCTCTTCCGCCGCCGTGCACGACCGAGTTCGTGGTGGTCTCGGCGATGACCAGCTCGAAGTCGATGAGTCGTGCGTCGGTCATTCCGGCTCGGCGCGCATAGTCCACGGCCAGATAGCGGGTGGGCGAGAGGGTGACTCCGTCGAAGTCGAGCACAGCGGCTTCTGCAGGCGGCTCGGGCGGCGGCTGATTGTAGGCAGCGACGATCCGATCGGGATCGTATGCACTGCTGTCCTTTTCGCCGCTGTCGTCGATGACGACGGGATGCGTCGCATACGCATCGGCCAGGATGTGAGCGGGCAGGGTCGCCGTGTCGTACGGACAGAGAATGGCGACCTCGCGTCCGGCGAATGCCGCGTTGATCAGGGCTTCGTGCTGCGCACAGGCCGGATATTCGGTCTCCGAGCGCCCGGCCCAGATCGGTTCACCGATGATCCGTACTCGCCGCCCCGGATGCGTATCGGTGAAGGCCCGCAGCACACACGGGATGATCCGTCCCGGATTGCGGCCTTCGACGGTCATGTCCATCCACCGCACGGCCGCGCCATCGCCCCCGAGGGCGTCCCGTAGTAGAGCCAGGTTGACCGCAGGCACCGAGACCGCCACGGGCTCATCGTCTTCCAGTCCGGCCCGGATGAAACCGACCGTCCCCGCCAGATACTCTTCCTCACCGCGGTACAGGAGCGCGGGATGCAGGAAGGGCGGTCGTGCGGTCACCGATGCGCCACTCTTTCTGCCGTTCTCCGCGATTGGGAACCGTCCCTCATGGTACGCGCCGCCGTTCGGGACACCCCGGCGCCGATTCGCCCATTGGCCGCGAACCGGGTACACATGCTGTGGTCGTAGCGCTTTCCATGGTTGGGTTGTGGGTATGGCGGTTACAGACGCCGGCGAGTGCACGCCGAGACACGCAGATGGACTTCTGGTCGATAAGGGGGAGCAATGACCGAATCCGAGAGCCCGAACAGCGAAAACCCGAACAGCGGCGGGGCCCCGAAGTCACCGCAGCGGACGCGGATGTGGCTGCTCATAGGCGCGGCCGTCGTAGTGGTCATCGTGATCGCCGGCGTAGTGATCGGCATTTCCGGCCACAGCGGGCGGTCGTCCCAGCCTGCGGCGGCACCCGCGGCCCCGGCGGCCGCGACCCTGAGTGTGCCGGTGGCGGGGCCGAATCCGATCAACCCGGCCACTCCGATCGCGGTATCGGCTGCCGGCGGGCAGCTGGCTAGCGTGACCGTACAGTACGACAAAGGCCAGATCGCGGGCGCTTTCGCCGCCGATCACCAATCGTGGGCGACTACCGATCCGCTCGGGTACGCCACCACGTACACCGTCACCGCCGATGCGGTGAATTCGGCTGGGGCGCATACCAAGCAGACGTTCACCGTCACCACGATCACTCCCGGTAAGACCGCTTACGCGAATGTCGTGCCCGCACCCGACGTCGTCTCCGACACCGGCATCGGCGTGGGTCAGCCCATGGTCTTCCAGTTCACCGCGCCGGTCTCGAACAAGGCCGAGGTGGAGAAGCACCTGCACGTCACGGTGTCGCCGCCGCAGGAGGGCGCCTGGTACTGGGTCGACGACAAGGACGTGCACTACCGCGCGGAGAACTACTGGCAGCCCGGAACCAAACTGCACATCGAGGCCGATGTCCTCGGCCTGGACCTGGGTAACGGCGTGCTCGGCGCGGAGAACGACAGCGCCGACTACACCGTTCACGATGCCTGGGTCGCCAAGGCCGACGGCAGTACCGACCTGCTGACCATCTTCGACAACGGCAATCAGGTCAACCAGATGCCGATGAGCCTCGGCTCACCCGGCTTTCCCTCGCATGAGGGCCCGCACGTGATCTCCGGCAAGCAGCCCTCGATCGTGATGGACTCCTGCACCTACGGCACCTGCCAGGGCCAGCCCGGCTATTACAAGGAGACCGTCGCCCTCGACGAACGCATCTCCAACGACGGCGAATTCGTCCATTCCGCCCCTTGGTCCGTTGGCCAGCAGGGCAGTAGCAATGTCTCGCACGGCTGCGTCAATCTCTCCCCCGCCAACGCCCAGTGGTTCTACGACCATTTCGGCATCGGTGACGTCGTCGAGATCACCAACTCCGGCGGCCCCGCCCTGCCGGTGTGGGACACCTACGGTGACTGGGAAGTCCCTTGGGCGACATGGAAAGCCGGTAATGCCAACGGCTGAAACACCGTAAGGCCCGCTCCGCCCGCCCGGTAGTCCGCTACCGGCCGGGCGCCGGGCGCCGACCACGCGACCGCCTGCCCGCGGCCCCGACCCGAAGGACCCACGATGCCATCGACCCCCTCGGAACCCGGTGTGCGACAGGTCTTCCTGGCCCGCCACGGCCGCACCGCCCTCAATGTCGGCGACCGCCTCCGCGGACTGAGCAACCCACCCCTCGACGAGGTCGGCATAGCCGAGGCGAAAGCCCTGGCCGACGTCCTCGCCGCCCACCACCCCACCGCCGTCCTCTGCAGCCCCCTGCAACGCGCCATCTCCACCGCGACCGCCATCGCCGCCGCGGCCGGCCTCGAAGTCACCATCGACGCCCGCCTCAACGACCGCGACTACGGCCCCTGGACCGGCGAACTCCGCTCCGAGGTCATCGCCCGCTTCGGCAGCGTCGACGACGCCCCCGGCGTCGAACCCCTCCCCGTCGTAGCCGCCCGCGCCACCGCAGCCTTCCACGACATCGTCACCGAATACCCCACCGGCCCACTGGTCCTCGTCTCCCACGACGCCTTCAACCAACCCTTGCTCACCGCCTTGGCCCCCCGCCTGACGGGCGTCCGCCAGCGCACCGCCTGCTGGAACCGCATCGAATTCCTCGACGGCACTTGGCAGGTCCTGGAAGTGGATCAGAAGCCCGCCACCACCGACAGGCCTGCCCTCACCCGAACAGGTGAGTCGCCGCCCCGACAGGGATAGTTCATCAGATTATGAATACAGTTCTCCATGTACTATCGAGGCGTGGACACCCTGCTGCACCGTGACGCACTGGCCCGCTTCGGACACGCCCTGTCCGACCCGACCAGAACACAAATCCTGCTGACGCTCAGCACCGCCCCCAGCTACCCCTCGGAGCTGGCAGACCAGATCGGCGTCTCCCGCCAGATCCTCTCGAATCACCTTGCCTGCCTGCGTGGTTGCGGCCTGGTAGTAGCCGTCCCCGAAGGCCGCAAATCCCGCTACGAACTCGCCGACCCCCGCATCGCCCGCGCCCTCACCGACCTCACCGGCCTCATCCTGGCCGTAGACCCCGCCTGCTGCCCCACTTCCGACACCGACGAGTGCTGCTGATGTTGCAATCCCTCGGCATACCCCAGTTCGCTCCCCAGCCAGTCCTCTCACCGCAGCGCCGAGCCGTCCTGACGCGCCGCATCCGCTGGTTCGTCGCAGCAACCATCTCCTACAACGTGATCGAAGCCGCCGTAGCACTCACCGAGGGCGCCCGCGCCTCCTCCACCGCCCTCATCGGATTCGGCCTGGACTCGGTCATCGAAGTCTCCTCCGCAGCCGCAGTAGCCTGGCAATTCGCCGCCCGAGACCCCCACCGCCGAGAGCAAACAACCCTCCGGATCATCGCCTTCTCATTCTTCGCCCTGGCCGCATACGTCACGACCGCGTCAGCAACCGCCCTCCTAGGCGTCACCGACCCCCACCATTCCCCCATCGGAATCACCTTGGCCGCAATCAGTTTGGCAGTAATGCCCATCCTGTCGTGGGGCCAACGCCAAGCCGGCCACGAACTCGCTTCCACCACCGCCATAGCCGATTCCAAGCAAACCCTCCTCTGCACCTACCTATCCGCAGTCCTACTACTCGGCCTCCTCCTCAACACCTTCCTAGGCTGGTCCTGGGCCGACCCCCTCGCAGCCCTCGTCATCGCAGTCATCGCCACCAAGGAAGGCCTCAACGCCTGGCGCGGCAAAACCTGCTGCCCCACCATCAGCGAGCCGGACAACCGACAGATTTGCTGCCCCGAGCAGTGAACACGGCCGAAATCCAGGCACCAGATCGAAGTCAACGTTCGAGTGGCACACCAGGATCGAAGTCTCTCGACGTTTGCAATCCCCATGTGCCGCTCGAAGCTGTGTCAGGGGCGGCGGGCGGCTACTGCGATGATCGTGTAGGACAGTTCGACGAAGGTCGGGTCGTCGAAGCGGGCGGCCAGGGACATGAGGTCGGCTGCGTCGGTGTGGCCGGTATTGGTGCGGAGTGTGGCGAGTTGGGTGAGGGTGGCTCGCCAGAAGCGGTCTACTGGGCCGCCTGCGCCGACTACGAGGGTGGTGGGGGCGAGGGTGAGGTCGGTGAAGCCCAAGGTGGAGAGGGATTTTGGGAGGGTGCGGGCCCAGTGGAGGTCGGTGCCTACTGTTCGGGACAAGGTGTCTTCGACTATGCCCATTACGCGACGGTATTGGGCGTCTGGTGACGTGGCTGAGGTTGATATTGCGTCTTCGATGACGAGCCAGCCGCCGGGGGCGACCCATTCCGCCAGGCGCGGGAGCACCGTGTCGCGGTCGGGTAGGTGTTCCAGGACCGATCGGACGTGGACGAGGTCGAAGGAGCGGGCGGGGAAGTCGTCGGTGCGCATATCATGTTGGCGGACTTCGGCATTCGGGCCCAGGTCGATGAGGAAGCGGGTGTCGAGGTCGGTTGCTACCAGTCGTCCTGCTGGGCAGCGCTGGGCGAGCCAGCGCGCGATCGAACCCGCGCCCGCACCGAGTTCGGCGCATTGCCAGTCGGTTTCTATGCCGATGCGCTCGAGTAGGGCGATGGTGTGGGGGTCGGCGATGGCTTCGAGGGCCGATAGTCGTTCCAGTTCGGCCTTTTCCTGCTGGGCCAGTACCTGACGGTATCCGTCGAGCGGTATGGACTTTGCGTTCGGCTCGATCGAATTATCCATGGCTGCACCACCTTCGCAACCATGGTTACGGTCCGGTGGTCGAAACGTCAACGCTCGGCGGGTGGGCCGCCGCGGAGGAGGGAGGCGGCTGCGGCGAGGAGGGCCATGCCGGCGGCGGCTGCGAAGACGATGGTGAGGCCGTGGTGGAAGGGGGCGGAGATCAGGTTGGGGAAGAAGGTGTGACCGGTGATCGTGTCTCGGTCGGCCGGCGAGAGGGAATCCAGGACGCCGGTTGGGCCGAGGAGGGTTTGCATTGGGTTGGCGCCGAGGAAGGCGGTGAAGACGGTGGAGACGGGTGGGAGTGCGGCGGCGTGGGCGGCCGCGGCGGCCGGAACACCCTGGGCGCGTAGGCCGGTCGACAAGGTTTCGGGTAGTCGGCTGGCCAGGCCCGCGATGAGCAGGGAGAAGAAGATGCCGATGGATAGCGACATGCCGGAGTTCTGGAAGGTGGCGCGCATGCCGGAGGCGGCGCCGCGGTGCTCGGGCGGGACAGCGCTCATGATCGCGGAGGTGTTGGGGGCGGAGAACATGCCCGATCCGATGCCGTTGAGCATGATCAGCAATGCGAACGCCCAGTACGGGAAGTTCAGTGGTAGCAGCAGTAATCCGATGAAACTGGCCGCGAAGACGAGCAGTCCGCCGGTGGTGAAGTACAGCACGCCGTACCTGTCGGACAGATACCCGCACAGCGGCCCCGCGAGCAGGAATCCGACCATGAGCGGTAGCAGGAAGATCCCTGCCCACAACGGTGTATCGGCGTAGTCGTACCCGTGCAGCGGCAGCCAGATGCCCTGCAACCAGATGATCAGCATGAACTGCATGCCGCCCCGCGCGACCGAAGCCAGCAGCGCCGCAATGTTTCCCGCCGCGAAGGCGCGACTGCGGAACAGCGCCAGCCGCACCATCGGCTGCGCCACCCGCGATTCAATGAGCACGAACACCACCAGTAGCGCCACCCCGCCGATCAGCCCGCCGAGCACCGTGGGCCTGGTCCATCCCATGGCATGTCCGCCGTAGGGCTGAATGCCGTAGGTGATGGCGATCAGCAGAATCCCCAGCCCGACAGCGAAAGTCGCGTTCCCCCACCAGTCGATCCGCGCCGGATGCCGCGCGGACACCTCACGCAGGCTGCGATACGCCCAGATCGTGCCGATGATCCCGAACGGCACATTGATCCAGAACACCGCCCGCCAATCCCACACGGACAGAATCCCGCCCAGCACGAGCCCGATGAATTGCCCTGCCAGCGCCGCGATCTGATTGACGCCGAGCGCCGTCCCACGCTGGCTCGCCGGGAAGGCGTCGGTCAGGATCGCCGCGGAGTTGGCCATCAGCATGGACCCGCCGATGGCCTGCACCAGCCGCCACACGATGAGCCATATCGCCCCGGCCGTACCCAGCGCCGGATCCAGCGACAGCGCGACGGAGGCGAGCGTGAAGATCACGAACCCGAGGTTGTAGATCCGCACCCGCCCCACAATGTCGCCCAGCCGCCCGAGCGTCACCACGAGCACGGCCGTGACCAGCAGATATCCCATGATGATCCACAGCAGATAGCTGATGTTCCCCGCCGCGAACGGATCGAGGTGAATGCCGCGGAAGATCGCCGGCAGCGAGATGATCACGATGGACGCGTCGACCGTGGCCATGAACATGCCGAGCGTCGTGTTCGACAGCGCCACCCATTTGTAGCGGTCCGGTCGCGCACTGCCGGGTTCGGCGGGCAGTCCGGAGGGTGGCAGGACGGGTGTTGCAGGCCGGTTGGACATTTCGGCTCATCCTGTCCGGCAGAGGTATCGCGGTGACCGGATGCCGTTGCGGCCCGGTCGCCGTCATCAGATGCTCTGCGCCAATCTTTCGAGGAGCGGTCCCGCTGCGCTGAGGTGACCGATCTCCTCGGGTGTGAAGCCGTGTGCGAGGGCCGAGGCCAGTAGCTGGGTCTGCGCATCACGCTTGTCGCGCAGCGCTTGCAGGCCGGACTCGGTGATGGAGACTCGCGCGCATCGCCCGTCCTGCGGGTCGGGTTGCCGGCCGACCAGGCCGCGGGTCTCGAGTCCGCCGACCGTCGTCCCCATCGACTGCGGACTGATCTGCTCGAGCCGGGCGAGGGTGGCCGTGGTGGCCGGGCCACCGCGGTCGAGTCTCCCGAGCAACGACCGTTCGGGCAGGGTCAGCCCGCCCTCGGACTGCGCCTGCCGCAGTCGCCGCACCACCAGGCCGATGCCGCCCCGCAGTCCCGCGGCGACGTCACGAAGGTCGGGCGCCTCGTTACTCATGATTAGAAGGCTAGACTGGTAAGTTTGGCTTGCAAAGTGGAAAACCGCGGCCGGATCGTTTGCCCTCGGGATGCCGGCGGGCAAGGCGTGGTCGCGGATCTTGACGCGCTCACCGGCACGCGCGCAATCTGAAGGGCCAGTTCATATCTCGGCAAGAGGTCGCCTCATGAAGCCACCCGGCCCCACTCCCGTCGAAACCCTCAGGCTGCTGCGCAAACTCGGCCCCGATCCGATGGGAGCCCTCAATGATCTGGCCGACTCGTTCGGCGATATCGTCCGGGTGAACGCCGGGCCGATGCTGGTCCTGGTCATCTCCGACCCCGAGATGACTCGCTATGTGCTGCAAGACAATTACGCGAACTATCGCAAGAGCGCGATCTACGACGACTTCAGCATCCTGCTCGGCGAGGGCCAGCTGACGACGAACGACATGAAGTACTGGCGCGCACAGCGCAAGCTCATCCATCCGGCGTTCTCCCGCTCGCACGTGCAGCGATTCGCCACCGATATCACCGAGAGCACCGCGGCCATGCTGGATCGCTGGGATGCCGCACCAGGCGAATACCGCGATATCTACGCCGACTATGTCGAGTTGCTGGTGACCGTGATCGGCCGGATCCTGTTCAGCCTCGACCTGTCCACCGATACCCGGCAGGTCACCGATGCGATGGAGACCGCCTTCGCCTACATCATGAAGCGGGTGAACTCGCCGGTGAAGGTGCCGCGCTGGCTCCCGACGCCCGCGTCGCGCAATGTCTCTCGCAGGGTCGGCGATCTCGACGAGGTGGTGCGCAGGCTGATCGACGAACGCCGCCACGGTACGGATCAGGGTGATCTGCTGACCAATCTGGTGCGGGCGCGCGATGAAGACGGCAACAGTATGAGCGAGGAGAACCTGCTCAACGAGGTCAAGACGCTGCTCGTCGCGGGGCACGAGTCACCCGCCAACGCGCTGTCCTGGGCCCTGCATCTGCTGGCCGCGAACCCCGAGGTCGAAGCCCGCCTGGTGACCGAGATCCAGGAGGTACTCGGCGACCGCACACCGACTTTCGCCGATCTCCGCGATCTCGAATACACCCGCATGGTCATCGACGAGACGATGCGGCTGTACCCGCCGGCCTGGCTGGTGGAACGCAGCCCGCTCGAGGACGACACCATAGGCGGCTACACCGTCCCCGCCGGCGCGCGGATCAGCATGTTCATGCACCGCATCCACCACGACGAGCGACTCTGGGACAACCCGCTGCAGTTCCGCCCCGAACGCTTCACGCCCGAGGAGATCGCGCAGCGACCGCGTTTCGCCTACTTCCCTTTCTCCGGTGGACCCCGCACCTGCTTGGGCAAGGACATGGCGCTGTCGGAAATGGTGCTGATACTCGCCATGACCCTGCAACGATTCCGGTTCGAGCCGGACAAGACGCATCCGGTGGTGCCGCTGGCCTCGGTGAATCTCCGCCCCCGGTACGGGATCCGGATGATGCCGGTACGCCGCGCCACCCGCCTCGTGCAGGCCTGATCACCCGAGCAGTCGGCGTCCCAGGTCCAAAAGCTCTGCGTCGGAGAGGATATCGGCGTCGGATTCATCCGGCGCATCCACAGCCCGCGGCACACTCGACGTGGCCAGATGGCCGGCAAGTTCGAGCACGCTCGGATGCCCCCAGACGACGACGGTGGGCACTTCGATGCCGAGCTTGGCGGCAAGTCGCGCACTGATTTCCACCGCCTGCACCGATCCGATCCCGACCCGTGCGAAGTTCTCGCCGAGATCGAGTGCCGCCACGGCAATCCCCAGCACCGCGGCTACCTCACTCGCCACGGTCCGAGTGAACTCGCCCGTCACGCGTGCCGCAGCGGTCGACTCATCCGGCAGCGTCTCCGCACGTGGTTGCATCGATTGGCCGACCGCGCTTGATTGCACACGATGCACGGTCGCACTCGTTGCCGGGGAATTCATTCGTAGCCAGTGTGATTCGCGCTGGAATGGATAGGTCGGCAGCGACAGCACTTCGACCGGCGCAGCGAGCGCACTCCAGTCCGGCAGGAAGCCGAGCCGGTAGAGCGAGGCAAGGGCGTTCAACGACGCGTGCCGCTGATCCCCTTCGAGCTCGGCCGCCGGGAATGCCCGCACCCACTGCCGCACCGCTTCAGAACTCCCTACCGCGCCATCGGAAACCATCTCGTGCCAGGGAGATTCATCCGTCACAGACACAATCTCGACGTCCGCCAATGCCTCGACGGCCTCGGCAACTGTCGTCGCAGTGACCGCCACCCGGTGCAGGAAATGAGTGCGTCCTCGGCCGAGGGTGTCGGCTACCGCCGCTAGCGGCGTATCGGGATGTGCCAACAGGTAATCCCGCAGGCGAGCAGCCTGTGCAAGCGTGGCCGCTGGTGTACGGCCCGACAGCACCAGCAGTTGCTCGCGCTCCGCAACCACCGGGGCGGCGCGATGCGGCGGCTCCTCCACAATGACGTGGGCGTTCGACCCGCCGAACCCGAAGGCGCTCACCCCTGCTCGCATGGGATGGTCCGCCGCCTCCGGCCACGACCATCGCCGCGAAGTCATCCGCAGGTTGAGCGCCGCCGAATCCAGCCCCTCGCGATCCCGTTCATAGTGCAGACTCCGCGGAATGATCCGATGCCGCAGTGCCAGCGCCGTCTTGATCAGGCCCGCTATCCCCGCCGCAGCCTCGGTGTGCCCGATGTTCGTCTTCACCGAGCCGACCAGCAGCGGCCGGTCCGCGCCGCGCCCGGTGCCGTAGACCGCGCCCAGCGCACCCAGTTCGGTCCGATCGCCGAGCTCGGTCCCCGTCCCATGCGCCTCGACGTAATCCACTGTGCCAGGATCGATTCCGGACCGTTCGCAAGCGCGCCGCAACAGCTCCCGCTGGGCCGTCTCGCTGGTGGCCGGGAGGCTGTGGTTGTGCCCGTTGTTATTGGTCGCGGTGCCGCGCACGACGCAATATATTCGCCGGTTCTGTTTCACCGCGTCGGCCAGGGACATCAGAACGATCGCTCCACCGCCTTCGCTGCGGACATATCCGTCCCCGGCCGCATCGAAGGCCCGTGAGCGTCCATGCGGTGACAGCACGCCGAGCTTCGACAGCCCCACGGCGGTTTCCGGAATGATATTCAGCTGCACGCCGCCGACGAGAGCCGTCGGGCAATCTCCCGAACGGATGGCCTGACAGGCGAGATGGACGGCGATCAAGGATCCGGCGCACGATGCGTTCACCGTCAGGCTGGGTCCGCTCATACCGAGGCAATGCGAAATCCGGTTCGCAATGATGCCTTCCACATCGCCGGTACTGGTAAACGGTGAAATCTCCGTTGCAATGGCTATTTTCAGCGCGCGATAATCATTGAACTTAACCGCAAAGTACACACCAGTCGGTCCGTTTTCCTTGGCACGTGGTGGCACTCCCGCATCCTCGAATGCCTCCCAGGCCAGTTCGAGTGCGAGCCGCTGCTGTGGATCCATCTCCGCGGCCTCGCGGGGACTGATACCGAAAAATTCCGCGTCGAACCGTTCGATGGCTGGAAGAAATCCGCCCGCGGCGGTCACGGTCTTTCCCGGGGCAGCGCGATCGACGTCTACATACTGTTCGGCCGTCCAGCGGGTCGCCGGCACGGTATCCTCAACGGCATCCACCTCATCCACGAGTAAATGCCAGAACGCTGCCGGGCCGTCCACTCCGCCCGGTAGCCGGCAACTCATGCCGACTATGGCTATCGGCTCCGGCGGTAACGCATTCGCCGCACCCGGGAATGGCGCCGCAGTGGCGGCGGCAGGACTCGGCCGGAATGGATTCCGTATCACGATGTTCCCCTATCGGTCTCGGGGCGCGGAACTTCTGCTTAGACTCTACGCATGTCAGCGTGGGTTCGAAGGCTGATCCAACAGGCAACGGCCGCAGTACCTTCCGCGCTCCGGAGCCCAGAACTGAGCCGGTTCGCCCTCGTCGGTGCAATCGCTTTCGTGATCGATACGACCTTGTTCCTGGTACTCAAGAGCACGGTTCTCGTTACCCATCCCATCACCGCCAAATTCCTTGCCGTACTGGTCGCCATTACGTTCTCTTATGCACTGAATCGGCAGTGGTCTTTCCATCGCCGCGGCGGCCGGCCACCACACCAGGAAGCATTTCTGTTCTATCTCATCAGCTTCCTGGCCGTGGTATTGAACATTGCGCCACTATGGCTCTCACGCTATGCGTTCGGATTGGAGATACCGAACGTCTCGCGCTTCACACAGAACCTCGCGGATTTCATTTCCGCACAAATAATCGGCACCCTGGCCGGAATGGGCTTCAGATTCTGGGCATTCGTGCGCTTCGTTTTTCCTGTCAAGATCGAAAATACAGCTTGACCGGCGCTGTCCCAGCCACTCGACAACCAACCAGCTACCAAGTGGAAAGAAGTTTCACACGCTTGCGTGTAACGCCCTGCTAACAGTTCAATTTGTCCATATCGATCCCGAAATGCAGAACCCCGTTGTAGCGTCTAAAAGCTACGATCAGGTAAGCGTTGGCGGTCAACATGGCGACAGACAGTGGTCGGCAACTCCGACAAATGCTCACTCGGGCTCTTAAGAGAATCGAAGAGCTGCAAGACGGCACCCAAGGATCGATTGCTTCATATTCGCCGAACGAACCCATTGCAATTATCGGCCTCGCCTGCCGCCTCCCCGGCGGCGTGCACAACGCCCAGCAGTACTGGGAGTTGATCCGGTCGGGCGCCGACGCCGTCATCCCGGTGCCCGCGAATCGCTGGGAGCCCGAGCCCGGCAGCCAGGCCTATCGGGCCGGCCTGCTCACCGATCCGATCGACACCATGGACACCGACTTCATGGGGATCGCACCCCGCGAAGCCGCCGCAATGGACCCGCAACAACGGCTGATCCTCGAAACAGCCTGGGAGGCACTGGAAAACGCCGCCATCATCCCCGCGCAGTCGAACGGGTCCGCCACCGGCGTTTTCGCGGGGGTGAGCTGGCAGGAGTACCAGCGAACCCTTACCCCGCAGGGAGTCGCGTCGGTGGACGCGCACACCCTCACCGGCACGATGTCGAGCATTGTCGCGGGCCGCATCTCGTATCTGCTGGGCCTGCGCGGCCCTGCGATCGCGATCGATACCGCATGCTCGTCCTCGCTGGTCGCGATCCACCAGGCGGTGCGCAGCCTGCAGGCGGGCGACTGCGATGTGGCGCTCGCGGGCGGTGTCAATCTGCTGCAATCCGAACTCATCTCGGCCGCGCTGCACCGCATGAACGCCCTCTCGCCGACCGGCCGCTGCCGCCCCTTCGATGCCGCGGCCAATGGCTACGTGCGTGGCGAGGGCGCCGGAATGATTGTGCTGAAACGTCTTTCGCAGGCGCTGGCCGATCGCGACGATATCCGGGCCGTCATCCGCGGCTCGGCGGTCAACCACGACGGGCGATCCCTCGGGCTCACCGCGCCCAGCCAGGTCGCCCAGGCGCAACTGCTGCGACGCGCACTCGCCGAGGCAGGTTGCGCCGCAACGGATATCGGCTACGTCGAAACCCACGGCACCGGAACGCTGCTCGGCGATCCGATAGAGATCGAGGCCCTGCGCGAGGTTCTCGGCACGGTTCGCCCCGATGGTGCGGACTGTCTGCTCGGATCGGTGAAATCCCAGATCGGGCACCTGGAGTCGGCGGCGGGCATTGCCGGGCTCATCAAGGCGATCCTGGTGCTCGAACACGAAACCGTGCCACGGCAGCACGGTTTCACCACACTCAACCCGAATATCACCTTGCAGGGGTCGTCGCTGGCGATTCCCACCGCGGATACCGCATGGCCACGCGGGGACCGGCCGCGGTATGCCGGAGTGAGCTCGTTCGGTTTCGCCGGTACCAACGCACACATCATCCTCGGTGAGCCCCCGAATCGAACGCCTACGCCGGCAAACGAAGGCGCACAGCTCCTGGTCCTCTCGGCCCGCTCGGATCGAGCGCTGGATGCGCAGCTCACGCAATGGGCGGCAGCGCTTCCGAATACCGACAGTTCGTTCGCCGACGTCTGCGCGACGGCAATGCTCGGCCGCCAATCGTTCGGCCACCGGGCCGCGGTCGTCGCATCCAACGCCGCCGACGCCGCCCACCAGTTGCGCACCCGCACCGCGATGCGGAGCACGGCGACCTCACACCCACCACGGATCGCACTGTTGTGCACCGGGCAAGGCACCCAGTACCCCGGCATGGGCGCCGGGCTCTACGACACGTTTCCGGCGTTCCGCACCGCAGTGGACGAATGCGACGAACTGCTGGGAGAGTTCGCCGACGGCCGCCGCCTGCGAAAACTCTTGCTGGACCCGGCCGATCTCACGCCGGACCGGACCGACCTCGCCCAGCCCACGTTGTTCACCTTCGAATGGGCGTGCTTCCGCCTGTGGTCCGCGTGGGGTATCGAACCGGTGGCGGTGCTCGGCCACAGCCTCGGTGAGCTCGTGGCCGCCTGCATTGCCGGTGCCCTGGAACCCGCTGCGGCACTGCGGCTCGCGGCCGAGCGCGGGCGTTTGATGCAATCGCTGCCCTCGGACGGTGCGATGGCGGCGGTATACGGCAAGCCGTCTCAGCTGAGCGACGTGCTGGATAGCGAGACACCCGGGATAACGGTCGCCGCGATCAACAGCGAGGACCAGTTCGTCATCTCCGGCTCTGCCGCAGCCGTACAGCGCGCCTGCGCGACCGCGGCCGCACGCGGCCTCACCACCATCGCGCTGCCGGGCCGCACCGCCTTCCACTCCCCTGCGATCGACCCCGTTCTCGACGACCTCCGAACCATTGCCCGCGAATGTCTTTTCCCCACTCCCCAACCAGATTCGACGATCACCATGGTGTCCGGCCTCACCGGTCGCCCCACCGCACCCGAGGACCTCGATCCCGAATACTGGGCCACGCAAGCGCGAATGCCGGTCCGGTTCGCCGATGCCCTGCGTACTTCGGCGCAACTCGGGGTGGACTGCTACCTCGAGCTCGGCCCGCAACCGGTACTCACCGAGCTGGGCCGGCAGGTGATCACCGATCCTGGCATCCGCTGGATGGCCGCCGCCGCGCCTGGAACCGCAGCGGACCATTCGATCCTGTCCGCGCTCGGCGAACTCTACTGTGCCGGTGCGGAACCCACATGGCCCGCCGTAATTGACCCGGGCGCGCGGCGTCGCACCGATCTACCCACCTACCCCTTCGAACGTGAACGCTGCGTCCCGAATATGACTGCACAACCCACTGATTCGAATCCCGCCGCCGCAGAACAGCCGCTACCCAGCTATCTCGACGAACACAGGCTCGACGGCAACGCGGTACTACCGGCCGCGTACCTCCTGCTACGCGCCGCCAAGGTCGCCGCCCCCGCCGGTCCACAAGAACTGCTCGATTTCATTGTCGCCCGGCCGCTGGGCACGAGCCACACACCGGTGGTCCGCACCGCTCCGGCGGCGGTAGGAGTCGACGTGACATTCGCTGCCACAGCCGATGATCCGATCGTCTGCTCGGCGCACATCCGCCACCTCGACGAGAGCGAGTCCGCCGACCACGAATCTCTGCAGTCGGCCCGGTCCAGCTGCCGCACCGACTACGACCTTGCCGACTTCCATAACCACTGCACCACAGCGCACCTCGACCTCGGTCCGAGCCTGCGATGGATAACCGAGCTGCATGCTGGGCCAGATCGGTTGCTGTCCAGATTGATTCGCCCAGCAACGCTGCATCCATCCGCCGACCCGCTCCAGGCCGCATTGCTCGACGCTGCCATCCAGACCGGATTCGCACTGGCATCCGCCACAGGTCCGGTCGGCCCACCGATCGCCATCGACCGCACGCAACTGACCATGACCCCGGATCCGGTGAAATATGGCTGGGCACTGGCATGTTCGAGCAGCAATGCAGCTGGCGCCGCCCACAACAGCACAGTAGACGTCACGCTGTATGCCGACGACGGGACGGTACTGGCCATCCTGACGGGCGTGCGTTTCGCGGCCGCCGAACCGGTTCCGAGTCCGCTCTTGCCAGCAGAGCCCGCGGTGACACCAGAGCACCTGTTCATCGGCCACGAAGAATGGCACTCGCTCGGCGCATCCGCGTCGGCGGCCCCACAGCGGAAATGGCGAATACTCGGCCCCTCGCACCCCGCCTCGGCGGTGGCCTCGGGCCTCGAGCGCGCCGGGCACCGGGCACTCGCGGTGCCGGTCCTACCCGCTCGGATCGCGGATGACTCCGTATTGTTCCTGATCGAGGCCGGGGACGACGCCGACTCCGCCTTCCGCGCAGTCGAAACGGCGCTGAGCAGCGCCCAGGCAATGGCCGCTGGAACCGGCCGGGGTCCGCTACTGCTGGTCACTCACAATGCCCGCTCGAACACTCCGCACCCCGGACCCACCGCCGCCGCACTGGCGGGCCTGGCGGCCGTGATTCGCACCGAGCTGCCCGAAATCGGTTGCCGGGTCATCGATATCGCGGCCGAGCTGCCACTCGATGCCGACGACGTCATCAGCGAGATCACGGCGACGGACGGCCAACTCATAGTCGCGGTCCGTCCCGACGGCCGATACGCGCCGACCTTCTCCCCTCTTCCCATGGCACGGGACCGCCAGATTCTCGATGCCACGGCCGCCTATCTGGTCACCGGCGGGCTCGGAGCTCTCGGATTGCACACGGCCGCACTGCTCGCGGACCGCGGCGTCCGCACCCTCGTGCTCACCGGCCGCAGCGCACCGAGTGCGGAAGCGACCGTACTCGTCGACCGGCTCACCGCACGTGGCATTGCCGTCCACTGCGTGCGCACCGACATCGCCGACAATGTGGCAGCCAGAAAGCTGGTCGATCGATTCGGCACGGATCTCCCCCGGCTGGGCGGGATCGTGCATTGTGCCGGCGTCCTCGACGACGGGACACTGCTGAACCACACACCCGAACGACTACGCCGCATCTTCGCCGGCAAGGCAATGGGCGCCTGGCACCTGCACGAACTGACCGCCGGACACGATCTGGACCACTTCGTCCTCTTCTCCTCGATCAGCGCCTCGAAAGGCACCGGCGGACAAGCCGGTTACGCCGCCGCCAACGGATTTCTCGACGGGCTGGCCCGCATGCGCCGGGCGAGCGGCCTGCCCGCGACGAGCGTCCAATGGGGACCGTGGGCGACGGTCGGTATGGCGAGCGGACTGGGCGATGCCGCCCTCGCGCGGTGGCGACAGGCCGGGATCGGTCCACTGGCCCCCGGCGATGCCGCGACGATGTGGGACACCATATCCACCACCGGCGGCGTACTCACCACACATGCCATCGCGAAACCTGCTCCCGCACAACCTAACCACAGCGCCAATCCCGCACCTGACCTACTGAGCTTGGTGCGCGATCAAGCAGCGGCGGTACTACAGCGCACCGCGCCGATCCCCGACCGCACACCACTGCGTGAACTCGGCCTGGATTCGATCATGGCGGTGGATCTGCGCACTGCCCTCGCCGAGCAGCTAGGCATCCGGCTACCCGCGACCTTGCTCTTCGACCATCCCTCCGTCCAGGAGGTGGCAGCCGAGTTGGCCCGCCGGGCTCCTGAAACGCCCCAGCCCGTTGAGGTTCGGGCACCCTCGCCGGAGACCGTCCCCACCCCGGATGTCACCCGGCAGCAGCCACCCGACGACCCGGACGCCGTCGCCATCATCGGCATGGCCTGCCGGTTCCCCGGCGGCGTCGACAGTCCCGCCCGCTTGTGGCAGCTGATCTCCGACGAGGTCGACGCCATCACCGAGGTACCCGCGCACCGCTGGAACCTCGCCGCCCACTACGACCCCGACCCGGACGCCGAGGGCAAGACCTACACCCGCTGGGGCGGATTCGTCGACGGTGTCGAGGATTTCGATGCCGGCTTCTTCAATATCTCCGAGGGCGAAGCCCGCATGCTCGACCCCCAGCAGCGGCTACTGCTGGAGGTGACATGGGAGGCGCTGGAGCACGCGAATCATCCGGCCGACCAGGTAATGGGCAGTGCCACCGGGGTTTTCGCAGGCATCATGTCGAATGACTACGCCGAGCGGATGACCCGGGCGGGCATTGCCCCGGACGGCTGGTTCGGCACCGGCAATCTCTCCAGCGTCGCCTCGGGCCGGCTGTCCTACTTCCTCGGTGCGGGCGGGCCGAGTCTTACCGTCGACACTGCCTGTTCGTCATCGCTGGTCGCGGTCCACCTCGCGGTACAGAGCCTGCGCCGAGGCGAATCCGACCTGGCCATCGCCGCTGCCGCGAGCGTGGTCCTCACCCCTACCCTCGACATCTACTTCGCCCGAGCCCGAGGACTGGCCCGGGACGGACGCTGCAAGAGCTTCGACGCCGCCGCGGACGGTGTGGTGTGGAGCGACGGGGCCGCGGCCCTCGTCCTCAAGCGGCTGTCCGACGCGCGGCGCGACGGTGACCGCATACTCGCGGTGGTTCGCGGTTCGGCAGTCAATTCCGACGGGCGCAGCCAGGGATTGAGCGCGCCCAACGGACCGGCGCAGGAGACCGTGTTGCGCGCGGCCCTCACCGATGCCCGGCTGGACGCGGCCGATGTCGATTATGTCGAGGCCCACGGCACCGGCACCGCGCTCGGCGATCCGATCGAGGTGAACGCGCTGGCCGCCACATTGGCGGCGCGGCGGCCCGTGGAGCGACCGCTGCTGCTCGGCGCGGTCAAATCGAATATCGGGCACACCCAAGCGGCTGCGGGTATCGCCGGGATCATCAAGGTGGTCGAATCGCTTCGCCACCAACGGATTCCGTCCACGTTGCACTACCGCCGGGGTAACCCTCACATCGATTGGGATGACCTCGCCATCCGGGTCGTGGCCGAACCCACTCCGTGGCCGCGCTCGGCCCGACCGCGCCGCGCCGGAGTGAGCGCCTTCGGAATCAGCGGCACCAACGCCCACGTACTGCTGGAAGAGGCTCCCCCGCAATCGGTTCCCTGGTCCGCGATCGGTGAGCCGGCCGCGGATCTGCTCGTGCTCTCCGCTCGCACCGAGGGAGCGCTGCGCGATCTCGCCGCGCGGTATCGGGACCACCTCGCCGCCCACCCGGACATTCCTCTCCCGCAGCTCTGCACAGCGATGAATGCGGGCCGCTCTCATTTCGAATGCCGGGCAGCGGTCATCGCCGACAGCATCGAGACGGCACGACGGGGATTGGCCGCGCTCGCCGACAGCACGACCGCTCCCGGCGAGGTCATCGTGGCCGCAGACCAGCACGGGGTTCGAACAGTCGAACTGGCGCGCCGATATCTCTCTGGCGCCGCAATCGACTGGGCCACAGAATATCTCGGCAGAACTCGCTACCCGGAGCTGCCCACCTATCCGTTCCAGCGCAGACGGCATTGGATCGAGGTGGATGATGCGCCCGCGGCGGCACCGCGGGCGGACAGCGAGCCCCCCGCCGCACGCGACTCCCGAACCGATACCACCGCAATCGATACCGCTCGGATCGATGCATTGCGGCATCAGCTGACGTGGACTCCGGCGGTGATCGCCGATTCTCGCCCAACCGGCCGGTGGCTGGTATTCAGCGACAGCGAGCCTGGCGATGCGCTGGCCGCCGGACTCACCGCGCGGGGTGCCGACGTCGTGCTGGTGCGCCCCGGTAGCGAATTCGCTGCCGCGAACGGCAGATACCTGCTGCCGGTCGAAGACCCGTCAGGTTTCGCACGCCTGCTCGCTCAGGATTCAGCCACCGCAGTGGTTTACGCATGGTGTGGCGGATCAGCACAGACTCGACTCACCGCAGCCCTTCAGCTCACCCGAGCCCTCGTAGCGCACGGTCGCCCGGCTACCTCGCTATGGCTGGTAACCGTCGGCGCGCAGTACGCTGCCGCGACCGATCGGCCATCACCTGAGCAAGCGATGATGTGGGGATTCGGTCGCACTCTCGCCGCCGAACATCCCGAATTGCGTTGCCGGTTACTCGACCTCGCACCCGAGCGGGTTGATTCCGGGCACGCCACGGCGATCCTGTGCGACGCCGGAGACGAGGCACAGTTCGCTCTCCGAGGCGATCGGACTTTGGCCGGCCGCACCACGAACGGTCCCTGGCCGTCCGACGCAGTGGTCCCCGATACCGAGAACTACCGATTCACGCCCGACCCGTCCGGCGAATTCGCCGCCTTGCGCGGCACACCCGCCGACCGTATCGCACCGGACCCGGAACAGCTCGAAATCGAAGTGGCGGCAACAGGTCTCAACTTCCGCGACATCCTGCTCGCACTTGGCGCGTACCCCGATGGACCGAGCCCGCTCGGATTCGAATGTGCGGGCCGGGTGAACCGAATCGGCGCGGGCGAGCAGGAGTTCCGCGTAGGCGATCGGGTTATGGCGCTCACCGGCGGCAGCCTCGCCCGCTACGTCACCGTCGATCGCAGGCTGACCGCGGCCATCCCCGAGGGCATGTCGTTCACCACGGCCGCTTCGATCCCGATGGCCTTCACCACCGCCTGGTATGCCCTCTTCGATCTCGCGGCAGTGGGCCCGGGGACCAGCGTGCTGGCACACGCGGCCGCGGGCGGAGTCGGCATGGCCGCCGTGCAATTGGCCCGCCGGGCAGGTGCGCAGGTATTCGCGACCGCGGCCCCGGCCAAATGGCCGGCCGTCCGCGCGCTCGGTCTACCGCAGGTCTACAGCTCCCGTGAGTCCGGTTTCGCCGCAGCGATCCGCGCCCGCACGGGTGGCACAGGCGTCGACGTGGTGCTGAATTCGCTGACCGGTTCGTTCATCGACGAGGGCATCGGGCTGCTGAATCCCGGTGGCCGTTTCGTCGAACTCGGCAAAACCGATGTGCGCAGCCCGGACACGATCGCCGCCGACCGTCCCGACGTGCGCTACCGGGCCTTCGATCTGAACGAGGCGGGCCCGGATCGACTCGGCACGATCCTGCGCGAGGTAGCCGCACTCATCGCACACGGCGAGCTGACCCCGTTGCCGCTCGCGACCTATCCGATGTCGGCCGTGGAGCCCGCCTTCCGGACGATGTCCCAAGGCGGCCACATCGGCAAGATCGTGCTGTGCGCGGCACCGGCCGCACGCGTGGTGGCCGATGGAACCTACCTCGTCACCGGCGGTTTCGGCGGACTCGGTGCCGCGGCCGCGCGCTGGCTGGTGGCACGCGGCGCACGCCACCTGGCTCTCATCGGCCGTGGCGGACCGGGCCCGGAGGGTCGTGCACTGGTCGAGGAACTCACAACCATGGGCGTCCGAGTCCTACAGCGCCGCATCGATATCGGCGAGCGCGCCGCCGTCGCGGGACTCCTCACCGAGCTCTCGGACTCCGATATGCCGGTGCTGCGTGGCGTGATCCACTGCGCGGGCGTGCTCGACGACGCACTGGTCACCGATCAGGAGTGGTCGCGCTTCGAGAAGGTCCTGGGCCCGAAATATGAAGGCGCGCAACACCTCGACGAACTCACCAGGAACCTGCCCCTGGACCTGTTCATCATGTATTCCTCGGTGGCCGGACTGCTCGGCTCACCGGGTCAAGCCAACTATGCCGCCGCGAATGCCGCACTCGATGCGCTGGCCTGGCGACGGCGTGCAGATGGACTTCCGGCGTTGAGCGTCGCGTGGGGACCGTTCGCGGAAGTCGGGATGGCTGCCTCACAACCGGGCCTGCTGGACCGATTGGCTCAGCGCGGTTTTCCCGCACTCACGGTCGCCGATGCCGACGCGGCGCTGGATCGGTTGCTTCGGATCGATCCGGCAACTACCGGAGTGTTCGCGACCAGCGACGCAATCGTCACAGCGACCACCGCAAAGGTCGATACACGCTCAGTGGTGCAGTGGATCGTGATGCGGCTGCTGGATCTGCCCGCCGAGGTGGATCCCGACCGCCCATTGCGTGATATCGGCGTGGATTCGCTGACCAGCCTCGAACTCCGCAATGCGTTGTCGACCGAGATCGGCCGAACCCTCCCCCCGACACTGGTTTTCGATCACCCGACGATCCGCGCGATCGCCGCTCTGGTGGATCGAACGGGCGGGGTGCCCGCCGCAGCACCCAACGCTCCGACCGTCACCACCCCGGCGTCAGCGGCCGATGTAGCCGAACCCGCCATGTCCGACGATGATTCGGACGACCCGATCGTCATCGTCGGAATGAGCTGCCGCTTCCCCGGCGGGGCCAATAGCCCGGAGCTGCTCTGGGATCTCCTGTCCGCAGGCCGCGACGCCATCACCGAGGTACCCGCCGATCGCTGGGATATCGACGCGGTCTTCGACGAAGACCCCACCGCACTCGGCACCATGTACACCCGCTGGGGCGGCTTCCTCGACCAATGCGATCAGTTCGATCCGGAATTCTTCGACATGGCCGCGACCGAGGCCAAAGCCGTCGACCCGCAGCACCGGCTGCTACTGGAAACATCCTGGGAGGCGCTGGAACGCGCGGGGTACGCGCCGGGCAGTTTGGTAGGTAGTCGTACCGGGGTCTTCGTCGGCCTGTGTTTCGACGAGTATCCGGGCACGCGCAGCAATCCGGGAACCACCGGCGCGCACCGTGACCCGACGACTTTCGGCCCGTATTTCATCACCGGCACTGCCCGCAGCATCGCCGCGGGCCGCGTGGCGTACTGCCTCGGTCTACAGGGGCCGGCGCTCACACTGGACACCGCCTGTTCCTCCTCACTCGTGGCCTTGCAATCGGCGGTCGACAGCCTCCGCGCGGGTCGCTGCGACCTCGCCCTGGTTGGTGGAGTCAACCTGCAGTTGGATCAGGACACCACGATCGCGTTCTGCCGCCTCGGCGCTCTCTCCCCCGATGGCCAGTGCCGGGCCTTCGACGCCGACGCCAAGGGATACGTGCGCGCCGACGGATGCGGAGTGGTTGTGGCCGAGCGACTTTCGGCCGCACGCCGCCACGGGCACCCGGTGCTGGCGGTAGTGCGGGGCATCGCGGTCAATCATGATGGCAGGTCCAACGGACTCACGGCCCCCAACGGACCAGCCCAGGAGCGGGTCATCGCCGAGGCGCTCGACCGCGCCGGGGTGTCTCCCGCCGACGTGGGCTATGTCGAAGCCCATGGCACCGGAACGCCGCTCGGCGATCCCATCGAGGCCGGCGCATTGGCCTCTGCCTATGGTGCCGGCCGCACCACTCCACTGCTGATCGGATCGATCAAAGGCAATATCGGCCACACCGAGGGCGCGGCAGGTGTCGCGGGCCTGATCAAGGCCGTGCTGATGATGCAGCACGGCGAGATCCCGCCGAGCCTCCATTTCGACAACCCCAACCCGCACATCGACTGGGATGCAGTTCCTTTGGAGGTGGTGCGAGAACGACGCCATTGGCCGATCTCCTCGGGACCCCGACTCACGGCGGTGAGTTCGTTCGGGATGAGCGGCACCAACGCCCATGTGGTGCTGCAGGAGCCCACACCGGTCACCGCCTCCGCGCCGGACACCGGATCGCATCAGGTTCTGGTGCTCTCGGCCCGCAGCGGCGAGGCCCTGACCGCACTCGCGCAGAGCTGGGCCGACGCACTCGCCGACGATCCTGGAGCCACCGCCCATCCGGACGGCCTCGGCGACTTCGCATACACGGCGGCGGCCGGGCGTACCCATTTCGAGGACCGGCTCGCCATTGTCGCCGATTCGCGCGCCGATGCGACCGTACAGCTGCGGGCGGCGGCCACTGGAACGGCCGATGATCACTTGGTCGCCCGCGGACGCGTCGAGCGAGCCGCTCCCCGACCGGTTCTCGCCTTGTTGTTCACCGGGCAGGGATCGCAGTATCCGGGTATGGCGAGGGACCTGTTCGACGCCGAACCGGTTTTCGCGGCCGCTATGCGACAGTGCGATGAAATCGTCGGCCCCATAGCCGATCCTGGGAGCCCGGCGAACAGCCGACGTCTGCTGGATGTGGTGTTCGATGAAACCTCCGGCGCCCAGATGCTGGCCAGAACGGTGTTCGCCCAGCCCGCGCTGTTCGCGGTCGAGTGGTCGCTGTGGCAACTGTGGCGGGACTGGGGTATCGAGCCCGCGGCCGTCCTCGGGCACAGCGTCGGAGAGTACGTTGCCGCGTGCGCGGCGGGCGCACTCGAGGTGACGGATGCACTCCGGCTCGTCGCACTCCGGGGTCGGTTGATGCAGGGCCTGCCGGAAAGCGGTGAGATGCTCGCTGTCACAGGCGATCCCGCGCTGACCGCCTCGGCGACGGCAGAAGCGGACGCGGTCTCGGTGGCGGCATTCAACGGTCCGGAACAGGTTGTCGTGGCGGGCCGCGCGGCCGCTCTACGACAGCTGGGCGACCGGCTGCGCGCCATGGGTATGAGCACCACCCCGTTGAGCGTCTCCCATGCCTTCCACTCCCCGCTCATGGAACCGATGCTCGCCGACCTGATCTCGGCGGCAGAGCGAATCCAGCTGTCGGACCCGGCGATTCCGCTGATCTCCAACGTCACCGGCGTGCCGCTGGCCGCAGGCGAGCTGACCGCGGAGTACTTCGCGCGACATACCCGCCGGCCGGTGCAATTCGCCGCAGGAATGCAGGCACTGGCCGGGCTCGGCACGGACATGTATCTCGAAATAGGTCCCCACCCCATCCTTTCGGCACTCGGGCAACGATGTGTCGAGCAGCCCGCGCGATTCGTGCCGTCGCTGCGCCGCGGCCAGGATGCTCTCGCATCGATGGGCGCCGCGCTGGCACAGCTGTACACGGCGGGTATCGACATCGATTGGGAGCAGGTGCATCGCCCGCATCAGCGGCGGCGGATCATCGCGCCCACCTACACCTTCCAGCGCCGTCACTGCTGGCTCGATCTTGCCCCCGCGCCGGCCCACGCGTCCGCGCCCCACGTAACCGCGCCCCACGTAACCGCGCCGGTGCAGGCTACCGCGCTCGATCACGGCGGCAGCCCGGATCAGCCTGATGTATCGGACCATCCCGTCCGCGTGGACGCTCCTGCGCCGCTGACACGATTCTCGGCGACCGTCGGACCGGATCACCAGAGGTACTTGCGCGACCATGTCATCGACGGCCGGGTGCTGCTCCCCGCCTCCTGGTATCTGACCGCCATCGTGCGTGCGGCACGGTCGATGGGTGCCGAACGCGGCAATGCACTGCGGCTCACCGACCTCCAGCTGCATCGTGCGGTCGAGCTGACCGACCGTCACCGGCTGGCACTGGATTTCCATCCGGCCGAGGGCCACTTCACGGTCGAGGCCGGCCCGGCGGCAGGTGCGGGACAGTCGTATCTGACGGCTCGGCTCACCATGTCCGCGGAAATCGCGCCGCCCCCCGATCTGGATCTCGAGGGTGTCCGCGCACGCTGCCCGGACACCATGCCCAGCAAGGACTTCTACGCGAGCCTTGCGGCCTCACGGCTGTCATACGGCCCGGCATTCCAGCAGGCGCGCGGAATCCGCACCGGCAGGCGCGAAGGCCTCGTGACCTTGTCGGATCCCTACGGCGACACCGATATCGTGCATCCGGCGGTGCTGGATTCGGCCTTCCACACGATCCTCGCCGCCCTCGATGCGGATGCCAGATTGCACACCTGGGTCCCGTTCGCCATCGACAGCGTCACCGTTTACGGCCGGAGCGGAACGGCCCGCTTCGGCCATGCGCGGGTGGTCGAACAGACCGGCGCCGCCGGCGTCTACGACGTCGAGGTGCTCGACGCGGCGGGCCGGGTGCTGCTCGCGGTCGGGGGCATGCGATTGATCCGCATCGACGCCACAGCACCTCTCCATGGGTCCGCCACGACGGGCACCGATGCATCCGCCGCCGTCGATACCGTTCCGCGCGCTACGAACTCAGCCGTCACGCGCTTCGAGCATCTGGTCCGTCAGGCCGCCGGTCTGTCCGACACCCACGACCTCGACCTACCGCTGTCCGACGCCGCGATCAATTCTCTTGCCGCAGTGGAACTTCGCGACAAGCTGGCCTACACAACCGGGCTGCGGCTGCCCATGACGCTTGCCTACGAGTATCCGACACCACGCGCGCTGGTCGACTATCTCGTTGAACAGACCGCAGCCACTCAGCCGACGCCTCGGTCGGAGCCACGGCCCGATAGCCGACCCGCGCCCGGCTCCGGGGCGACCCGCCCGTCCCGAGACGGGGATATCGCGATCGTCGGGATGGCAGGTCGGTATCCGGGCGCTGCCGACCTCACCGAGTTCTGGCAGGTGCTGGCGACGGGCCGCGATTGCATCACCGAAATCCCTTCCGAGCGATGGAATCCCGACGATTACTTCGATCCGGACCGGAACCGTCCACACACCTCCTACAGCAGGTGGGGCGGCTTCCTCGACGATGTCGATTGCTTCGACCCGCTGTTCTTCGCCATCTCACCGCGCGAAGCCGAACTCCTCGACCCGCAGGAACGACTCTTCCTGCAAATCGCCTGGGCCGCACTGGAGAACGCCGGCCATACCGCCGACGACCTGTTCCGCAACGGGCTCGGCCACGGCGAGGCGGGCGTGTTCGCCGGAGTCATGTGGGGCAATTATCAACTCTTCGCGGGCGATCCGCGCCGGTTGGGCCATGGCGCGGTGCCGTCGTCGACGTATTGGAGCATCGCCAACCGGGTCTCGCATGCGCTGGATTTCCGCGGCCCCAGCATGGCCGTCGATACCGCGTGCTCGTCGTCGCTGACCGCGCTACACCTGGCGTGTCAGAGCCTGCGCACCGGCGAATGCCGACTGGCGATCGCGGGCGGCGTCAATCTGACCACGCACCCGTACAAGTATCTGGCCCTCAGCCAAGGCAAGTACCTCTCCACCGACGGGCGCTGCCGTTCGTTCGGCGCGGGTGGAGACGGATACGTGCCGGGCGAGGGAGTAGGCGCCGTCGTGCTGCGCCCGCTGGCCGATGCCGAGGCCGACGGCGACACCATCCACGCGGTGATCAAGGGCACCGCGATCAACCACGGCGGTCACGTCACCGGTTTCACCGTGCCGAATCCGGAGGCGCACGCGGAGGTGATCCGGGCGGCCCTGCGCAGCGGCGACATCGATCCGGCGACGATCTCCTATATCGAGGCGCACGGCACCGGTACTGCCCTCGGAGATCCGATCGAAATCGCCGGACTATCACGGGTATTCGGCGCCGCGATCCCCGGCAGCTGCCTGCTCGGCTCGGTGAAGTCGAACATCGGTCACACCGAGGCGGCGGCCGGTATTGCCGCACTCACCAAGGTGGTGCTGCAACTGGGCGCCGGCATGATCGCGCCCTCGCTGCACAGCAGCCCACCGAACCCCGCCATCGATTTCTCCGCCACGCCGTTCCGTGTCCCGGATCGCCTGGTGCCGTGGCCGTCTCCGGAGTCCGGGCGCCCGCGGCGCGCGGTGATCAACTCCTTCGGGGCGGGCGGCTCCAACGCGCACGTCATCATCGAGGAATACCTCGACACCCGCATGCCCACCCCCGTCTCCGGCCCGCATCTGATCCCACTGTCGGCCCGCGACCCAGAACGGCTGGCGGAGTATGTAGCCCGTCTGCACGGGTTCCTCACTACCGAACAGCCAGATCTCGCGGACACCGCTCACACCCTCCAACGCGGCCGCATCCAGCTGCCAACCCGCGCTCTGTTCACGGCAACCACGGTGGCCGAGCTCGCTGACCAACTGGCGGCCTGGCCTGCCCAGCCCTCGGCCAACCGCGACCCACGCGCCCACCGCTGGCTGGCCGGCGAACCCGTCGACTGGCGCCCATCCCATGAGCAGCGGCGACAAATCGCATTGCCCACCTATCCGTTTGCGCGGGAGCGTTACTGGCTGCCGGATATCACCGATACCGCAGCCACCGACGATTCCACTCCGCAGGTCCTGGTGCCGCGGTGGCGAGAGGCCCCCGCGCCCGTGGACACGCTGCACGAACACCGCGTGATCGTGCTCTGCGACGAGGACACACCCGCCGCTTTGCGCAACGCCGTGGCCGCCACGATCGGCGGCGTCGATCGGCTCGTGACGGTAGGGAGCGCACGTCGGCCCACGGCGGCGGGCAAAGCTTTCCCTGAGTACTTGGACCGCAACAACTTCGCGGACGGTGCGCACCTCGGCCGGGCGATGCTCGCACACCATCGCGACACCGACTGCGTGATCGACCTCTGCGATCTGGCGCCCCTTCGAGGCTCGACCGCCGGATCGGTCGATTTCGGCCGGATCGGTTTCTACCAAGGCGTTTTCGATGCGCACGCGGGCGCGGTGACGCTACTGCACGTATGCGCCGGCCTGCCCGGAGTCGACGGGCCCGAGTACGCCCCGCTCGCAGGTCTTGCGGCGGGGCTGGCACGGGAGTTCACCGATATCAGCACCCGCAGTGTGTATTTCGCGGATTCGAGGGCATCGGTCGCTGCCGATCCGGATCGGTTGCTCCGCGTCCTCGGCGCGGAATGCGCATGGACCGACGACGGCCCGCGCGTGCGCTATCGGGGTGCCGTTCGCGAGGTGCCGGAACTGGCTGCGGCGCAACCCACCGGGAGCGTGCGGATCGATCCCGAGGGCGTCTATGTGATCACCGGCGGGACCCGCGGGCTCGGCGCGCAGTTCGCTTCCATGCTGGTCGACCGCGGGGTACGACGGCTGGCGTTGCTCGGCAGAGCGCCGCTGCCGCCGGAAGATCAGTGGGATCGACTCGCCGTCAATGGAGATCCGTCAGCGGGCCGGGTGCGTAGCCTTCGGGCGCTACGCGAGCGCGGTGCGACGGTTCGGCTCTACAGCGGTCCGCTCACCGATCGTGCCGCGCTACGCGACTTCTTCGGCGCGGTCCGCACCGAACTCGGTCCCATTGCGGGTGTGCTGCATTGCGCGGGCATTGCCTCGGCGGAAAGTCCGGCCTTCGTACACAAGACCGGTCCGGGCATCGCGGAGGTTGCCGAGCCCAAGATCGCCGGCCTGGCCGCGCTGGCCGAGGCGCTCGACACCGATCGGCCGGACTTCTTCGTGCTCTTCTCCTCGGTGGCGGCCATCGTGCCGACACTGGCGGTGGGGCTGTCCGACTACGCCATGGCCAATGCCCACCTGGATCGCTTCGCCGAGGCCCGGCGGGCCGCCGGCCACGCCGAAGTGCGGTCGGTGCAGTGGCCGTCCTTCCGCGACGGCGGCCTGCGTGAGATCACCACCGCGGCCTACGGTGCGACGGGCCTCCCCAAACTGGCTGCCGCCGACGGTCTCCGACTCCTGGAAGCCGTTCTGGCAGTGCCAAATGAGCCGGTCCTGCTGCCCTATCTGGGCCCCGACCCCACCCTCACACTGCGCACCCCGCCGAGATCACGCGCTGCCACCAATGGCGGCACCCGGCGGCCCGCCTCGAACGGCACGACACCGCGACCGGCCGCCTACCAGGATCTGCTGCGCATCTTCTCCGAGGAGTTGAAGCTGCCGCAGACGCGATTCGAACCCGATCGCCGATTCGAGGACTACGGCGCCGATTCGGTGCTCATCGCCTCGGTGGTCCGCCGCATCGAGGGCCTGGTCGATGAGCCGGTCGACCCCGCCACGGTGCTCGAATACCCGACGCTGCAGGCGTTGTCCGAGCTGCTGGCCGAGCGCTATCCGCATCGATTCACTACTAGGGCAACGACTGTCACCGCTAAGGCCACGACCGCCGAAGCTGCACCGGTTTCGAGCCTGTCACCAGGCCAGGCATGGAAGCCGGTTCCGACCGCGCAGGCCCCCATCGCGGTCGTCGGCATCGGCTGCCGCCTCCCCGGCGGCGATACACCGGACGACTTCTGGCGCTTGCTGGCCGCCGGCGAATGCGCTGTCCGCGAGGTCGATCCGGCCCGATGGGATCCGGCACGCTATTACGCACCCGAGCCACGCCCTGGACGCACCGTCAGCAAATTGGGTGGCTTCCTCACCGATATCGACCTCTTCGATCCGGACTACTTCGGCCTCACCGAACCATTCGCCCGCCAGATGGACCCGCTGCAGCGGCTCATGCTCGAGGTGTCGGCCGGCGCTGTCGCGGACGCGGGCTACGAGCCGAACCAGCTGGCCGGCGGGCGGATCGGCGTCTATGTCGGCTGCCGCTCGGCCAACTACTTCGAGCGAATGCCGGTGCCCGATCGGCACACGCTGCTCGGTACCGGCCAGAACTTCATCGCGGCGCGCATCTCGGACCATTTCGACTGGCACGCAGCCAATATGGTGATCGACAGCGCCTGCTCTTCCTCACTGGTCGCCGTGCATCTGGCCTGCCAGGCTTTGCGGACAGGTGAGCTGGATGCGGCGCTCGTGGGCGGCGTCGAGGTGCTGCTCGACGAGATGAGCTATCTGACGCTGTCGGCCGCGGGTGTGTTGTCTCCGAACGGTCTGTGCCGCACCTTCGATCAGAACGCCGACGGCTTCGTGCCCGGCGAGGGCGCCGCTGCCCTGCTGCTCAAACCACTGGATGCGGCGATGCGTGACGGCGACCAGGTATATGCGGTCCTTCGCGGCTCCGCGGTCGGCAATGACGGTCACACCATGGGTTTCACGACGCCGAACCTGCAGGCGCAGATCTCGGTGATCACCGGGGCGCTGCGTGCGGCGGGTGCGGCCCCGGACGAGCTGTCGTATGTCGAGGCGCACGGCACCGGAACCATGATCGGCGACCCCATCGAGCTCAAGGCGCTGGCCACGGTGCTCGGCTCACGACCGGACAAGGCGGATCGCTGCGCGGTCGGCAGTGTGAAAACCAATATCGGTCATCTGCTGGGTGCCTCCGGCATCGCGGGTGCGGTCAAGACCATTCTCGCCGTGCGCAATGGCCTGATTCCGCCCTCGCTGCACTGCCCGAATCTCAACCCGCGATTCCGGTTCGACGGCTCGCCGCTGTATGTCAACCGTGAACCGACGCCGTGGATCACCGCTGATGGCCGCCACCGGCTGGCCGGGGTGAGTTCGTTCGGATTCGGCGGCACCAATGCGCACCTCATCGTCGAGCAGGCTCCACCGGGCTATCACGCTGCCCGGATCGCGCTGCCGCCGCCGCGGTTCGTCAAGCGGCGCCTGTTGCTGCCCAAGCGGTCTGCCCTCCCCCTGCCTGCTCTCGCCGAGCGGCTGCCGATGCTGCGATTGGAGCCACTGTCATGACAGGGATCGAATTGACCAGTTTCGCAACCACTCTCCGAGCGGACGATCCCGTGGTCTTCGACCATCGGGTGCACGGCATGCCCATCCTGCCGGGCGTGGTGTATCTGGATATCCTCCAGCGCGCGGCGCTGGCCGCGGGGCATGCTCAGGCCGATATCGAGTTGCGCGACATACTGTTCCACCGGCCATTGACGCTGCCGGACGGAACAGCTCGCATCATCTTCCGAGTCGACCCGGTGACCGGGCAGATCGATATCGAGGCGGCCAGGCAGGGATCCGGCGGCGAGCCCACGGATCCGCCCCTCCGCATCGCGGAATGCGTAGCAGCTCGCACCGACGCACCCGAACCCGTTCTGCCGCCACTCGTGCCCACGATGGGCAATCGCCCATTGCAGCAGATGTACGAGCATGTCCGCGGACGCAGCATCGTGCACCGCGGATTCATGTGCGCAACAGGTCATTTCGATTGGGATGGCGACAACGCCACCGCCCTCCTCGGACTCGGCCCCGAGGCTGCGGCGCGCGCCTCGGAGTTCCTGTTGCACCCCACCTTTCTCGACGCCGCGACCATCGTGCCGTTCGTAGGCTGCGTCGACCCCGACGACGACAGTGCCTACATCCCTATGTACCTCGGTCGATTCCGCGCCTGGCAACCCACCCCGGACGAGGTGATCCTGCGCTCGGTGGTCCGCGCGGTGGACGGCAGAGCCGACGTGATGCAGGCCGACATCCTGCTCACCGACACCTCCGGCGCGCTCATCGCCGAATACCGGAACCTCACCGCGAAACGCGTACGCAGTGACAGCGACCTGTATCGTAGCCTCGGCACAGATCCTGGTGCTGTCACCAGGGAGATACGCCCCACAAACGACGTGATCGCAGCTCCCCCGGTTACAGGCCCTACGGACCGGGCGGCACTGGTCACCGAACTCCGGCAGCTCATCGCCGAAGCGACCGGACTCGCCCCTGCCGAGATCGCCACCGACGCAGGATTTTACGAGCTGGGCGTCGACTCGGCCCGCCTGTTGCAAATGACCACCGCACTGGAGTCGCGCCTCGGCCGACTGCTCTACCCCACCCTGCTGTTCGAGCACCAGACGATCGACGCCCTCGCCGACCATTTGGCCGACGCCACGACCTTCGACCCACCGCAGAACGACACCGACAGCCTGATGGTCTTCGGCTTCGACTGGGAACCCGCAACCACCACACCCGAAACCGCCGTATCGCCGCACGCCTTGCTGGTCTTCGACACCGATGCCGCCCCGTACCAACCGAACCCGCCAATACAGACCATCCACATCCGACCAGGCGACGTCTTCGCCACACAGGCGGACGGCTACACGATCGATCCAGCCGATCCGAAGCACATGGAACGCCTACTGCGGCATCTGTCCGATCGTGGGCTCACCTTCGATGCCGCAATCTACCGATGGAATGACACCGGCCCCGATGCGACAACGGATCCTGCACAGCTGATCGAGCAGGGCTACTTGCCCCTGCGCGATCTGATGCGTGCACTCGCCGAATCCGCCACCGCCGCCGCGATGTGCCCGATTGTGCTCGCTGTCAGCCCAGCGACCACCAGCGGCGCGCTGTTCACCGCGATGGCGGGCGGCCTCGCCCGGACGGCCCGTCGGGAGCTCCCGCACCCGAAGGTGGCCGCGGTGCTGTACGAGGCCGACGCGGACCTACCCCGGATCATTGCCGCGGAGATCGCCCGTGCGCCGGAACAGCGCGCCGCCAGCGAGATTCGCTTTTGGCACGGCCTACGCGAGGTCCGCGTGCCGCGGGAACGCACCAGCACCGACCAGCCCACCCACCGCTACAAGCCGAACGCCACGACAGCCACCGATCGCACCCACAGCACCAGCCATCACGACGGACCCGAACCCACGACGGCCGCCGTCGGCACCCGCCAACTCGGCCAGAAGAGGCCGGACGTCGCGGTAATCCTCGGCGGTACACACCAGCCCGGCGATGATCAGCCGACCGACGTCGCGGTCATAACCGGAGGCATGGGCGGTATCGGCCGGATGCTTGCCCGCAGACTGGCCGGGCGTGGCGGGCGACTGGTACTCGCGGCTCGCCATCCGCTCGACGAGACGGCTGTCCGGCTGCTGCGCGAGCTTCACGAACTGGGCGGCAGCGCAATCCATGTGACGGCGGATGTGACCGTCGCCGCCGATGTGCAGCGCCTGGCCGAGGTGGCCCGGGCGCATTTCGGCCGGATCGATGTGGTGTACCACTGCGCGGGCGAACTGCGCGACGGAATGCTTTTGTCCACCGATCGTGACAGTGCCCGAACAGTGCTCGGGCCCAAGCTGATCGGGGCCGCGAACCTATTGGCCACAATGTCCGATGCACACCGCTTGGTGCTCTTCTCGTCGCTCGCCGGAATCGTCGGTAATCCAGGGCAATCCGATTACGCGGCGGCGAATCGCTATCTGGACGTTCTTGCCGAACAATCGGCCGGCCAGCCGGGACCGACCGTGGTGAGTCTCGCGTGGCCGGTATGGGCCGAGGGTGGAATGCGGCCGCCGGCCGCCGCCCGACGGGCATTGCGTGACATGGGCTTCGGTGAATTGCCCACCGAAGTGGGGCTCGACCTGGTGTTGTCCGCAACAGATGACCACGCCCAGTCGACCGTGGTCTGGGGCCAGGCCGATGCGCTACGCGACTTGCTCGGATTGGCACCTGTCCTCGCGGCACAGCCATGGGAGACCACTTTCACGCCCGCCGACGACCGCGGGCCCGCGATCGCGTCGAATACTGTTGCAGCGCAGGCGACAGCGATCACTGGCCCTGCCCAGCCCCCGGCCGCCCGGACTGCAATCGCGGTGGTCGGGATGGCCGGCCGCTATCCAGGGGCCGAGAACCTCGATGAGTTCTGGCACAACCTGGTGACCGGGCATGACGCGGTCGGGCCGGTGCCTCCAGGTCGACGGTTGTCGGACGGACATCCGGGCGCGGATTCGATCGCGTACAAAGGCGGCTTTCTCGAGGATGTCGCGGGCTTCGATCCATTGTTCTTCCGGATTCCACCCGCGACGGCGGCCTTGCTCGATCCGCAGGAGCGGCTGTTTTTGGAACAGGCTTATGCCGCACTGGAGCATGCCGGCTATCAGCCCGGTGCGCTCGGGTCGACCGGTGATCGGGTCGGTGTGTTCGTAGGTGTCACGTGGGCCGACTACCGGCTGCTAGGGGTAGAGGCCACGCAAGCGGAGTCACCGGTCGCGGTGGCGTCGTTGCCGTCCTCCATCGCCAATCGTGTGTCCTATTGCCTGGGATTGCGCGGGCCGAGTCTGGTGGTCGACACCGCCTGTTCGTCGTCGCTGACGGCCCTGCATCTGGCTCGGCGCAGCATTCTCGACGGGGATTGCGATGCCGCGCTCGTAGGCGGCGTGAATCTGCTGTTGCACCCGGACAAGTTCGTACTGCTCGACACCCTCGGAATGCGGTCGGCCACAGGGCAATGCCGTCCGTTCGGCGCCGATGCCGATGGCTATGTGCCCGGTGAGGGTGCGGGTGCGTTGTACCTCAAGCCGTTGGATGCCGCACTCGCCGATGGGGACACGATCTATGGGCTGCTCACCGGCAGCGCCATCAATCACGGCGGCCATTCCGCCGGGTACAGCGTTCCGCACCCGGGTGCGCAGGCCGAGGCCGTCGACCGGGCATTGCGTGAAGCGGGTGTGGATCCGGCGGACATCGGCTATCTCGAGGCCCACGGCAGCGGGACAGCGCTCGGAGATCCCATCGAAATTGCCGGTTTGCGAACCGTTTTCGATCGCTCACCGGGACAATGCGCGATCGGGTCGACCAAGTCGAGCATCGGTCATCTGGAATCCGCGGCGGGCATCGCGGGACTGACCAGAGTGCTGCTCCAGCTTCAGCACGGCCGGATCGCGCCGACGCTGCACGCCGACCCGCCCAATCCGCAACTCGGACTGGCGGAGTCCCGGTTCTATCTGCCGCAGCAGGCCGAAGACTGGCCGCGCCCGATGGCCGACGGCTCTCCCACGCCACGGCGGGCAGGTGTCAGTGCGTTCGGGGCGGGTGGCGCCAATGCGCATGTGGTGGTGGAAGAGTTCCTCGATGAGCGCGTCCCGGGCCCGGCCGCCGGCGCCCAAACCGTGGTGCTCTCGGCACGCACCGAGACCCAGCTACACGAGTACGCCCGCGCGCTCGCGGCGCGCTTACGGGATATGGATCCAGCCGAGGTCGGTGATGCGGCCCGCACGCTTCAGCAGGGCAGACCCGCCCTGTACCACCGTTTCGCCACTGTCGCCGAAAGTCCGGCCGCCGCGGCCGATGCCTTGGAGCAATATCTCGCCGGACAGCCAGGACGTTGGTTTGCGGGTGAGATCAGCATCGAACCCAGCACTGGCACAGTCGATCTCACTGCCTCATCCGAAGACGCCGCGGAGGCTTGGGTCGCAGGGCGCAATGTCGACTGGCAGAGCAGGCATGGTGCACCCGTGCGCCGAATCGCCCTGCCCGGATACCCGTTCGAGCGCAGGGTCTGCTGGATCGGTCCGACACCGACACCGACACCGACCAGTGAATCACCTTCTGCGCCTGGCAAATTCATCCCGACAACCCGACTCGCTATCGACTTGAACAGTAGCCGAATCGATCTGGGCCGGTATGCCGCGACACTCATGTTCGGCGCGCTGACCCAGATGGGCCTCACACCAGGTGAATGGCCCGACTCCGAGATCGCTGACCGCCTCCACATCACTCCACGCCACCGGCGGTACTTGGCGTATTGCCTCGAAACTCTCACTCGCCACGGCTTCGTCGAGCGGCATGCCGACCGGATCACGGTCACCGGACCTGCCCCGGGATGCGCCTGGATGCGCGCGGATCTGCTCGCCCGGTTCCCACAGACCGCGCCCTACGTACGCCTCCTCGATGCCTGCGCAGCGCATTGCGCCGACGTATTACGCGGCACCACGTCCGCGACGGAAGTGCTTTTCCCGCACGGGGATACGGACCTCGTCGCCGGCATCTACCGAGGCAATGCCGGCTATGACTTCACCAATGGGCTGGTCGCCGATTTCGTAGCGAAGGCGACGCGCGAGCGGGCGAGTGCCGCGCCGGTACGAATCCTCGAGGTGGGGGCGGGCACCGGCGCGACCACGCACGCCGTGCTCGCGGCTCTCGCGCCGCTCGATCTCGCTGTCGAGTATCACTACACCGATGTTTCGCCGAGCTTCCTCGCACACGGCCGGCGCGAGTTCTCCGCGTATCCACAGTTGCGGTTCGGTGTCTTGGACATCGAGCGTGACCCGGCGCCACAGGGATTCGAGGCAGGCAGCTTCGATCTCGTGCTCGCCGCCAATGTCTTGCACGCGACCACTTCGATAGCCACCTCACTGGATTCCGTTCGTCGATTACTGACCACCGACGGCGTGCTCGCGTTGAGCGAGCTCACCGCCGACCTGGAAGCGGTAGCGCTGACCTTCGGATTGCTCGACGGCTGGCACGGATACTCAGATCCGGAGCTGCGTCTGCCCCATTCACCGCTATTGTCCGAGACCGGCTGGCGCAATGCGCTTTCCAGCGCTGGATTCACCGACCTGCACAGCTATGGTCCTGGACTCACCGCCGACGCCGAGGATCCCGGATTCCGGCTGCTGACCGCGGTGAGCCCGGTGCCTGCTCTTGCCCCGCCCGGTACAGAGCCTGCACTCCACACCGTCGCACCGGATACCCACAGCACCGCTGCCGATCCGGAGCCAGAGCTCATCGCGCTGGTCGCCACCACGCTCGGGATGACCACTGCCGATATCCGGGCCGACCGATCCTTCGCCGACTACGGCGTGGACTCCATCCTGGCCGTACGACTCGTCGAGCAGGTCAACAGTCGCTACGGGCTGGCGCTGCGTCCCACGGTGCTCTTCGAGTACCCCTCGGTGCGAGCACTGGGTCATCGCATTGCGGAAGAACTGAAGTCCTCCCGACCACAGACGGAGAAACAAGTCCCCGCTGTCCCCCACCGCACCACGCCGCCGGACACGATGGATATCGCCATAGTCGGCATGTCCGGCCGTTTCCCCGGAGCCGACGACCTGGACGGATTCTGGCGCAACCTCATTGCCGGAGTCGACTCGGTCACCGAGATCCCGCCGGACAGGTGGCCCGTCACCGACTACTACCGCCCGGGCCCGCCGGTCCCCGGCACCACGAACTCCAAATGGGCCGGTCTGCTGAGCGATATCGACCGCTTCGACCCGACCTTCTTCGACATCATTCCCGCCGAAGCCGATTACATGGACCCCCAGCAGCGACTGTTCCTCGAACACAGCTGGCTGGCATTGGAGGATGCGGCGATCGATCCGACCTCGCTGCGCGGCACCCGATGCGGTGTCTTCGCGGGCGCTCCCGGTTCGGATTACGCGACCCTACTGCGCGAACACTCCGCGCTGAGCTCCCATTACGTCTTCACGGGCAACAGCCCCGCCATCCTCCCCGCTCGCGTGGCGTATCACCTGGACCTGACGGGACCGTGTGTCGGCCTGGACACCGCATGCTCCTCGGCGCTGGTGGCCTTGCATCAGGCCTGCCGGGCGATTGCCGCCGGCGAATGCGAATTCGCCTTGGCAGGCGGGGTTTCCGTATTCGTGACCCCGGAGTATCACCTGCTCGCGTCCGCGCTGGGCATGCTGTCGCCCACCGGGCGCTGCGCCACGTTCGATGCGGCCGCGGATGGATTCGTGATCGCCGAGGGCGTCGGCGTGGTGGTGCTCGAACCACTCGCCGACGCCGTGCGCAGGGGGGATCCCATTCACGGCGTGATCCGCGGGATCGCGGTGAACCATGATGGCCACACCAATGGAATCACCGCGCCCAGCGCCCGTTCGCAGGCGGAGTTGGAGCTCGCGGTCTATCGCGGTGCGGGAATCGATCCGGCCACGCTGGGCTATATCGAAACCCACGGCACCGGAACGCCTTTGGGTGATCCCATCGAGATCGATGCCCTGACCACTACGTTCCGCCGGTACACCGACAGGACCGGGTTCATCCCGATCGGATCGGTGAAGTCGAATATCGGCCATGCCTCGCATGCCGCCGGGATCGCGGGTCTGTGCAAGGTCCTGCTGTCCATGCGGGCGGGCGTGCTGCCGCCGTCGATCCATTTCGGATCCGCGAATCCGCTGCTGGATCTGACTCGTTCGCCGTTCTATGTGAATACTGCGGCGCGGGAATGGCCGGCCGGGCCGCGGCGGGCGGCGGTCAGTTCGTTCGGATTCAGCGGCACCAATGCCCATCTGGTGATCGAGGACTACCCGGACAATCGCCCTGCGGGCTCGATGAGCGGACCTGTCGTAGTGATGCTGTCGGCGCGCACGCCGGATCGGTTACGCGCGGCGGCGCAGGCGCTGCGCACTCATATCGCCGAACATCCCGACCTTGCCCCGGCCGATATAGCCGAAACTCTCCGGCATGGCCGCACCGCGTTCGAACACCGTATGGCGGTGCTGGCGCACAGTATTGATGAACTGCGGCAGCAGTTGACAGCATTCATCGATCGCGGCAACTGCGTCGGAGGCTGGAGCGGCGCCGTATCGGAAGTCGCCGCCATCGACCGACCGGCGCGAACTGTCGCCGCCGCCGATTTCGCAGCCGGATGGGTACGTGGCGAAGCAGTCGCGCTGCGGGACGAATCAGCGGTACCGGGCCGCCGCATCCACTTGCCGGGGTACCGGTTCGCCCGTGAGCGCTGCTGGGCGCCCGAACTCACTGCTGCAGCCCCTGTCCGTACCGAGCAGGACAGGCCGGCTACGCACGTGGCACTCTCTTCGGCCGAGGTAATCGCAGCGTGCGCGGGGATTGCCGCCGAGCTGCTCTACCTCACCGTCGCGGATATTGGTGCCGACACCCCCTCGGGTGAACTCGGTTTCGACGAGTCGACACGCGCCCAGGTCGTCATCGAGCTCAATCGCCGGTACGGATGCGACCTGCCGATTGCCGCTCTCGGCGTCACGACCACGCTGGCACAACTGGCTGATCGCGTCGTCGATCAGGGTTCGGCGCCCCAATCGGATACACCCGAGGCCGCCACCCCGGAGAGCGCCGCAACGGAATACCTCAAGCAGCTCCTGTCCGAGTATTGCAGGCTCGACATCGCACGCATCCGCACGCGTATTCCCTTGCAGGACTTCGGCATCGATTCGGTGCTCATCAGCACCATGAACACCCGCCTCGAAGAAGACTTCGGGCCCTTGCCGAGCACCCTGTTCTTCGAATACCAGACGATCCTCGAGCTCGCCGGATACTTCGCCGCTGAGCATGGCGAACGCCTGGCTGTCCTCACCCGCGCGCCGCGAGCCGTGCCCCCGGTGACCGCGACGGAACCAGCTGACGCCGCGGCTGAACCGGCCCACAGCACACCTGAATCCCACCCCGTCGAGCCTGCCGAGGACGGTATCGCTGTCATAGGCATGGCGGGCCGGTTCCCGATGGCGGCCGATATCGACGAGTTCTGGGCCAATCTGCTGGGCGGACGCGATTGCATCGTCGAAGTCCCTCCGGAGCGCTGGAACCACGCCGACTACCTCTCCGACGACCCGGACGAGCCGGGCACCACTTACGCCCGCTGGGGCGGATTCATCGACGATATGGACTGTTTCGACGCGCGCTTCTTCCGGATATCCCCCAAGGACGCCGACGAAATGGATCCGCAACAGCGACTGTTCCTCGAAACCTGCTGGGCCGCACTCGAAGACGCTGGATACACGCCCGCACGCCTCCAATGCAGTGCGCGCGAGCGAGACCTGCCCGATGCGGGCGTCTTCGCCGGGGTCACCTACGGCGAGTACCAGGCGCTCATCAATGTCCCGATCGCGGGCTATTGGGCGGTGGCCAACCGGGTTTCGTATCACCTCGGTTTCGGTGGCCCCAGTCTGGCGGTCGACACCGCGTGCTCGGCCTCGCTGTCGGCGATCCATCTCGCGTGCGAGAGCCTGCGCCGCGGCGAGGCCGCCTACGCGCTGGCCGGCGGGGTCAATGTGTCGATCCATCCGGGCAAGTACCAGCTTCTCGGCCACGGGCGCTGGGCCTCCACTGATGGGCGCTGCCGATCCTTCGGCGCCGGCGGGGACGGCTATGTCCCGGGCGAGGGCGTGGCTACCCTGGTGCTCAAACCGCTCCGGCACGCTCGTGTCGATGGGGATCGTATCTATGGTGTGATCCGTTCCAGCGCAATCAATCACGGTGGCCATACCAATGGCTTCACGGTGCCCAATCCGCGTGCGCAGGCCGACCTCATCGCACGTACGCTGCGCATCGGCGGGATCGACGCGGGCGATATCGGTTACGTCGAGGCGCACGGCACCGGAACCGCGCTCGGCGATCCGATCGAGATCGCCGCACTGTCCAAGGCCTACGGCGCATTCGGCGACAAGCGCGGGTACTGCGGGATCGGCTCCGCGAAATCCAGTGTCGGGCATCTGGAAGCGGCAGCGGGAGCCGCGGGCGTGGTCAAGGCGCTGCTGCAGCTGCGGCACGACATGATTCCGCCGACGCTGCACTCGAATCCGCCGAATCCGGGAATCGATTTCGCCGCCACGCCATTTCGTGTGATCGATACGGCGACCGCTTGGCCACGTCCCGCCTCTGGCGCGCCGCGACTGACCGCGGTCAGCTCGTTCGGCGCGGGCGGCGCGAACGCACATGTGATCCTGGCAGACGACGATCCGGCACCGGAACTTCCCAGCACGCCAACCGATTCGCCCTGCGTAATCGTCGTTTCGGCTACCGAGGCCAACCGACTGACCGAGGCGATCGAGCGACTCGTGCGGCATCTGCGGGAGACCCGGCCTCGGCTGGGTGATGTCGCGTGGACGCTGGCGGTGGGCCGCGTGGCATTCGAACATCGGGTCGCGGTGCTCGCGAGCACGATCGACGAGGCCATCACGGGCCTGACCCGCGCCACCGGGCGAGTCACCGATGACGACCCGGCCGTGTTCCGCGGCGTCGCGCGCACCCATCGCGAGACCGATGAGCTGCCCGGTGAATCCACTGCGGATCGCGCATTGCTGGAGCGCATGGTGGCCGCCGGCAATCTGAAGCGACTCGCCAAACTGTGGGCATCAGGCTGGGCCGTGGACTGGGAAAGGCTGTACGACCAACCTTTCGGCTTGATCGTCAGTCTGCCAACCTATCCGTTCGCGCGCAGGCGGCATTGGATCATTCCGGAGGAATACCGGCGCAAGGACCGTTCCGTCGCGGTCACTGCCAGTACGAACGGTCATGTGAATGGGCACGCGAACGGTCGTAGTGCAGCCGCCGAAAACACCAGTCCCCCGGCCACCTCCGAGACAGACAGTGGTGAACTGCGCACCGAACTCTACGAACAGGTCCGTGGCCTGTTCGCCGAACTGACCAGATCGGATCCGGCCGACCTGGACCTGGACGCCGACTTCGCGGACTTCGGATTCGACTCGATCGTGTCGGTGCGGATGATGAATCGGCTCATGAAGCTGCATCACGTCCGCTTGCCCGCCGAGGCGATCGAAATCAACACCACCATCCGCACCTTCGTGGACTACGTGATCGACACCGGCGCCATCACCGCCACCCAGGCCGATGAATCCGCCGCCCGCGCGGACGGCTCCGCCGTGGCCGACATCCCGGTGGTGACGTTCGCCGAGCCGCTGCCGATCGAATCCATCTTCGTCACCGGCGTCACCGGTGTGCTGGGCGGCCGGCTGCTCGCCGACCTGCTCGAGCACACCACCGCCCGGATCACCTGCCTGGTGCGCGGCGACACGATGGATGCCGCGCACCGCCGCATCCGACACTTCCTGAGCACCTACGACCCCGAGGGCAAGCTCGACACCGCCTTCGCGACCCGGGTGACCGCCCTGCTCGGCGATGTCAGCCTCGATCGGATGGGCCTGGACGACGCCACCTGGCAACGCCTGGCCGCGGACACCGACGCGACCATCCACGTCGCCGGACGCACCACCCTGGTCACCTTCTACGATGCGCTGGCTCCCACCAATGTCGAGGGCACGCGCCGAGCCGTCGATTTCGCGCTGGCCACCAAACACAAGTATCTGATCTACGTTTCCAGCTTCAGCGTGCTCGGCGACCGGCTCAACGGCAATAATCCGCCATTCACCGAGCGCGATCTGGAGATGGGGCAGGGCTATGACCATCTGCCGTATCAGGAGACCAAATACGAGGCGGAGAAACTGATTCGGGCCGCGACCGCACAAGGTCTGCTGTGGGATATCGTCCGCCCCGGAAACATTATGGGCGACAGCCGAACCGGGCGTTATCCGTTCTCCGAGGTGAGCGTCAAGGGCGCGTACTACGACATCCTCAAGACGATGGTCGAGACCGGTGAAACCATGCTCACGCCCATCCATTGGGACATCACGCCGGTCGACTACGTCAGCGCCGCCCTGCTGCACATCGCGATGGGGCGGCCGACCTACCGCGAAACCTATCACCTGACGAATCCGGATATCCGCCGCTACTACGACATCGTCGCCTACGTCCGTGCGCAGGGTTATCCCGTCGACTATCTCGGAATCGACGAGTACCACCGCAAGGTGACCGAGCGGCAGGTCCGTGCTCGCGGATCCGGGGAGATCTACGAGAGCCAGACCCTCGAAATGTTCAAGTACGGCGTCGAGATCTTCGGGCGGGTGCATTACGAGGAAAGCTCGTACGCCGACTGCGAATACACGCGGGGCATCCTGGCCGCCGCCGGCATCGAATGCGCGACCATCGCCGAGCTCATACCGGTCTACCTGCGGCACTGCACCGAGGTCGACTATCTGCCCGCACCGGACACGCCACTGCTCGTGGCCGACGGATTGAAAGGCGCGGTCCGATGAGCGCCGATACGGTAGCGGTGGTCTTCCCGGGACAAGGCTCCCAGCGGATCGGTATGGGAGCAGACTTCTACCGCGAATTCCCCATCGCCAGAGCGGTATTCGAGGAAGCAAGCGACGCCATCAGCGAGGACCTGCTGCATATCTGCACCGAACGCGACACACGACTGCACAGGACCGAGTTCACCCAGCCCTGTGTGCTTGCTATGTCGATTGCCGCTTATCGCACTCTCACCGAGGATTTCGGCCTGGTCGCAACCCTTTTCGGTGGGCACAGCCTGGGCGAGTACACCGCTTTGGTCGCGGCGGGTGCGTTGAATCTCACCGACGCTGTGCGGCTGGTCCATTCGAGAGGCCGGCTCATGGCGAGCGCGGTGCCGGAAGGATCCGGCACCATGGCGGCGCTGATCCTGTCCGGCATCGCCGACACTGTCGCGGCGCGGGTCGCGGTGAATGCGGGCGCCGAGATAGCCAATGAGAACTCGCCGGCTCAGCTGGTCATCAGCGGTACGAGGGAGTCTCTGACCGCGGCGCGGGCAGCCCTGGCGGCGGCGCTTCCCGAATTGCGGTTCGTGCCGCTGCGGGTCAGCGGACCGTTCCACTCGCGTCTGATGGCCTCCGCCGAAACGGAATTCGCCGCCGAACTGCGCGGCTATCTCCCACGAATCGACTCCTCTTGCGCCACCGCGGTCACCTCGAACTTCACCGGCGACTTTCACCGGGTCGATGAGCTGGCACAGAACCTCGTTCACCAGATCGGCTCACCCGTGCGTTGGCTGTCCAATATGCGCGCACTGACCGCCCGCACGGACACCCTCTACGAAGTCGGCCCGACCACACCGCTCACACCATTGTTCGTCGCTATCGGCTCGGCACCGGTGGGCATCTCCACCGTCGATACCGCGCGCGCCGCGGCCGTCGCCGAATCTGACACCGGCGCTGGCGATTTTGTCGGCGCGCGGCTTCCCGCACCGGCCAATACCGATGACCCCGCGCTCCAGCTCGGCAGCTCGGTCTTCCGCAGAGCGCACGGCACCGGGCTCGCCTACGCGATCGGCGGTATGTGGCTCGGTATCGGCGGGCCGGACCTGGTCGCCCGTGCGGCGCGATCGGGCGTGCTCGCCTACCTGGGAACCGATGGGCTGTCCGCAGATCGGATCCGAACCGATCTGCACCGCCTCGGCTCCGAGCTGCCTTCGCACGCGCCTTGGGGAGCAAATCTCACCGATGATCCCCGACGTCCGGCAGCCGCTGGGGAACTACTGGCGCTCTTCCGTGAGTGCGACGTCCCTCGCGTCGAGATATCCGGAATGCACATGCCAACAGCGGCATTGGTGCGCTATCGGTTCGGAGACCTCGCATCCGTTCCGATGCTCGACGCTTCCGGCCCCGATCTTCAGAGTGCGACCGCTGCCCCTCGACCAGTGATGGTCAAGGTCACCGGAATCGCCGCTGCGCGCGCATTCCTGGACCCACCGCCACCGCGCATGCTCGACGAGCTTGTTGCGCTGGGTCAACTCAGTGCCTCTGAGGCGGCGCTCGCGGCCGTCACTCCGATGGCCGATGATCTCTGCGCGGCAGGCGAAGCCGATGGGATCTCGCTTTCGGATCTGCTCCCGGCGATCGTCCAGTTGCGCGATGAATCGCGCTATCCGGCGGCGGTGCGGGTCGGTGCGGCGGGTGGGCTCGGGTCGGGCGCGGCAGTGGCGGCGGCATTCGTGATGGGCGCCGACTTCGTGCTCACCGGATCGGTCAACCAGTGCACGGTGGAGGCCGCGCTCGGTGAGGCCGCGAAGGATCTGCTGGCGCGCACGGATATCGCGGACTTCGTGGCGGTGCCGTCGGCGGACCGATTCGAGATCGGCGGGCGGGACTTCGCGGTAGGTAAGGGCGGATTCTTCGCCGCGCGAGCCAATCTGTTGCACCACCACTATCTCGATGGGGTGCCCTCGGAGGCGGCGCTGGCCGATGCGCGGCGCTGGTTGCCTGCGGATCTCGTCGAGGAGCTGCTTCCCGGGGATACGCCGGTGGCCGATTTCCGGGATCGAATGGGCCGGGCACTGCGTCGGTTCCTCGTCGACTCGGCACGCCAGGCCACCGTCGCCGGACCGGAGGAACGGACCGCTTTTCATCTACGCAGCGGACCCGCGCTCGGTGCGTTCAATCGCACCGTACGCAATACGCCGCTGCGGGATTGGCGTAACCGCCATGTCGACGACATTGCCGAAACCTTGATGCGCGATGCCGCGACGGTACTGGCCGGATCGGCCTCGACCTGGGCCGGACGGGCGGTGAACGAATGAACGGCCGCGCGCTGACGCTGCATCGAACCGGCGTCGAATCCGCTCGGCTGCGGCTGATCTGCTGGCCCTATGCCGGGGGTAGCGCGGCGAACTATGCCGAGTGGCGACGCGCTTTCGATAATGTGGAGGTCGGGATTGCCGAGTTGCCCGGGCGCCGCCGGTCGGCGTCGCATCTTCGATTGCTCACCTTCGATGAAATGGCCACAGCCGCGGTCGATATGGTCGGCCCGTTCACCGATTTTCCGCTCGTCTTCTTCGGCCACAGCATGGGCGCTTTGCTCGCCTATGAGGTTGCCTGCCGGGTGGCAGCCGAGGGCACGCCGGCCGCGCTGTTCGTGAGCGGATCGACGGCCCCGCACCTTGCGCGTCCGCCGAGCAGACTCTCGGATCTGCCGGACCCCGAATTCGTCGATGCTGTAGGCCATTACGGCGGCATCCCTGCAGAAGTACTCGATGCGCCCGATGTGCTGTCGCTCTTCCTCCCCGCGCTGCGCGCCGATTTCGCTTTGCTCGAGGACTACCGCTACATCCCGCGTCCGCCGCTGTCGTGTCCGGTGTTCGTCTACGGCGGCCGCGACGATCGATATGTCGCACCCTCGCAACTGGAGGCCTGGCGCGATATCGCCACCGACGTGCGTGCCGTCGAGCTGTTCCCCGGCGGGCATTTCTATCTCACCGAGCACCGCACCCAGCTACTGGCCGCGATCCGAACTGCCCTCTCGCAGTTGGCCATTACTCCGAGCAGGCGCTGGTGATGCCTCGCCGGTCACGCGGTGCGCAGCCGCAAACGCCATGGGCGCAAATACTTCTCCGCGCACAGCAGCAGCAGGAAGCCGATGCTCGTCGCCACATCGCGCGACGCCATCTTGGATGTACCGCTCGTCCGGCTGAGCGGGTGGATCGGAATCTGATCGATGGCGAACCCGTTCAGGTTCAATACGAACAGACTCTCGAAGAAGAACGAGTAGCTCGACGACCGCACGAGATCGAAAACCCCCGGCGGCATCGTATCGAGCCGGTAGTAGCGGAAGGCCACCGTCGCGTCGAACGGCATGCGCAGCATGGTCACCGTGAGGAAATGCCCGGCGCGCGCCAGTACCGTGCGGAACAGGCTCCACGCGGTCAGGCTGTCACGCTCCAGATATCGCGATCCGATGACCACATCGTGGCCCTGCCCGGCCGCCAGCAGGGCGGGCAGATAGGCCGGCGGATGCGCGAAGTCGGAATCCATGGTGATCAAGGCCGGGTAATGGTGGGCGTAGGCCCAGCGAATGCCGTCGCGATGCGCCGATCCGATCCCGAGTTTTCCCGGCCGATGCAGCACGTGTACGTGCGGCTCGTACTGCTTGGCGAGTTCGTCGAGCACCTCCCCGGTGCCGTCGGGCGAGTTGTCGTCGATGAAGAGAACGTCGAAATCCAACCCCTGCTCGAAAATCCCGGTCAGCAAGGGACCGACATTGTTTCGCTCATTGTAGGTGGGTACCAGAATCAGGCATCCATCGGAATCAGCTGCCATCCAATGATTGTAGCGCCGACATGAAATCCCGTACAGCCGTTGACATTTGGGCCGCGAAGAGGATCCTGAACAAAGGAGGGCGCCGATGCGGAAAGCATTGATCACCGGTATCACCGGGCAGGACGGTTCGTATCTCACCGAGCATCTGCTGCAACACGGTTACGAGGTACACGGACTCGTCCGGCGCGCTTCGAATTTCAATACCACCCGCATCGACCATTTGTACGCGGACTCGCATTCCGAGCGCCGGCTGATTCTGCACTACGGCGATCTCATGGATTCCAGCAGCCTCAATCGGGTGCTGGAGGAGGTCGAGCCGGAGGAGATCTACAACCTCGGCGCGCAGTCGCATGTGCACATCTCCTTCCAGATCCCGGAATTCACCGCGGAGACCAATGCGATAGGGACGCTGCGTATTCTGGACGCCATCCGCAAGACCGGCATCTCCACGCGGTTCTATCAGGCGTCGTCCTCGGAGCTCTACGGCGGTATCAGCGATGCCTCACAGGACGAGTCGACGCCGTTCCATCCCAGGTCGCCGTACGCCTGCGCGAAGCTCTACGCCTACTGGATCACCGTCAACCATCGGGAAGCGTACGGAATGTACGCGGTCAACGGGGTGCTCTTCAATCACGAATCACCTCGTCGCGGTGAGGTTTTCGTGACGCGGAAGGTGACGATGGCGGCGGTGCGGATCGCCCGGGAGAAACAGGAGCGGCTCTACCTCGGCAACCTCGATGCGCGGCGCGACTGGGGTTATGCCAAGGAATACGTCGAAGCCATGTGGCTGATGCTCCAGCAACCCGATCCCGATGATTACGTCATCGCCACCGGGGAAACGCATTCCGTGCGGGAACTGTGCCAGATCGCCTTCGAAACGGTGGGTATCGATCTGCGGTGGGAAGGCTCCGGCGTGAACGAGCGGGGTGTCGACCGGCGCACCGGCAAGGTCGTGGTGGAGGTGGATCCGGTGTATTTCCGGCCCAGCGAGGTCGACACCTTGATCGGTGATGCCGGTAAGGCGCACCAGAAACTCGGCTGGCGGCCCCGGACGAGTTTCTGTGACCTGGTGCAGCTCATGGTGGAACACGATCTGGAGTGCGCATGATGAACGGTGCGACCGATTCCGCCGCGATCACCCGGTGCCGGGTGTGTGAGAACTCCGCGCTCGACAAGGTGCTGGATCTCGGGTCGATGGCGCTCACCGGTGTCTTCCCGAGTTCCGATGCGGCCGCCGTGCCCAGCCATCCGCTCGAATTGGTGCGCTGCATTCCGGATGGGGACCGGACCTGCGGACTCGTGCAACTGCGGCATACGGCTGAACTGCGGGACATGTATTCGGACGGCTACGGGTATCGGTCCGGGCTGAACTCGGCGATGGTCGCCCATCTGCGTGCGGTGGTGGCGGGGATACTCCGCCGGGTCGATATCGGCCCGGACGATCTGGTCCTGGATATCGGGAGCAATGACGCGACGCTGCTCCGGAGTTATCCGCCAGGTTCCGGGACGCGGGTCGGGATCGACCCGGTCGGGGAGAAATTCCGGCGCTACTACCCGCCGGATGTGCTGTTGTTGCCGGACTTCTTCTCCCGCGAGCTGATCACCGCGGCACTGGGCAATCGGCGAGCGAAGGTGATCACGTCGATCGCCATGTTCTACGACCTGCCCCGGCCACTCGATTTCATGGCCGACATTCGCGCCTGCCTCGCTGACGACGGGATTTGGGTGCTCGAGCAGAGTTATCTGCCGGCCATGCTGGCGAGCACCTCGTACGACACGGTCTGTCATGAGCATCTGGAGTATTACGCACTGCACCAGCTGGATTGGATGGCACAGCGATCCGGGCTGGTGGTGCTGGAGGTCGCGCGGAACGAGATCAATGGCGGCAGCTTCGCGCTGACGCTCGCACCGGCGGGTACGCCGTATCGACGTGATTCGGAATCGGTGCAGCGGCTGCGCGCCGAGGAGGCCCGCCTGGGCTTGGACGAGCCCGACGCCTACGCGGACTTCGCGCGGCGGGCCCGCAGGCATCGCGCGGCGATACGGGAATTCTTCGAGCGGTCACGGGCCGCGGGGCGGCGCACTGTCGGGTATGGAGCCTCCACCAAAGGCAATGTGCTGCTGCAGTATTGCGGACTCGATACCGGGGATCTGCCTTGTATCGCCGAGGTCAATGAGGAGAAGTTCGGGAAGTTCACGCCCTCGACCGGGATCCCGATCGTTTCCGAAGACGAGGCGCGGCGCTATCGGCCCGACCAATTCTTCGTGCTGCCTTGGCATTTCCGGGACACGCTGATCGAGCGGGAGCGGGAGTTCCGCGCGGCGGGCGGCAGGCTCGTCTTTCCACTGCCGCAATTGAGCGTGGTGTGACATGACCGTGGTGATCACCGGCGCGCGCGGGCAGGACGGCACGTTGCTGTCCCGGATGCTCACGGCACGTGGGCGTCGGGTGATCGAGGTGGGCCGCAGCGGACCGGTCGACATCACCGATCGGGCCGAGGTGCAGCGGTTGGTCGCCACCGAATGTCCGGCGGAGGTCTATTTGCTTGCCGCGGTGCAGCATTCGGCGCAGGATCCACCGGAGGATCGGGGCCGACTGGCTCGCCGCTCGCATCTGGTGAATACCTTGTCCCTGCAGCACTTTGCGGAGGCGATTCTCACTGCCGGCGCACGGACGCGAGTGTTCTATGCGGCGTCCTCCCACGTTTTCGGCTCCCATGCCGCCCCGTGCCTCGACGAGACGAGCCCGTTGGCTCCCGCTTCGATCTATGCGGTCACGAAAGCCGCAGGGCTGCTGGCCTGCCGCGCCTATCGCGAGCAAGGCCTGTTCGCCGCGACGGGCATCTTGTTCAATCACGAGTCGCCGCTGCGCCGGGAGAACTTCGTCTCCCGCAAGATAGTCCGAGCCGTCGCGCGCATTCAGCGCGATCAGTCTGGCGAACTGGTTGTGGGCAGCCTCGGCTCTGGCGCCGACTGGGGGTATGCGCCCGATTATGTCGACGCCATGACCCGCATCCTCGCGCTCGACGAGCCCGCCGAATTCGTCATCGCCACCGGCGAACACCACACCGTCGCCGAATTCTGCGAGATCGCTTTCGGCATGGCGGGTTTGGACTGGCAACAACACGTCCGGGAGGAGCCCGGCGTCCTCACCCGGCGCGAATCGCCGCGGGTCGGTGATGCCCGCCGGCTGCGGGAGCTGACCGGCTGGCAGCCGACCGTCGACTTCCCCGGCCTGGTCCGGGCCATGCTCGAAGCCGAGGGGGTGCGGTTGATCGCTTCACATCGGTTTTGATCGCTCCAGCCAGAATCACGAGGCCATCAGATATGACCAAAACACTGTCCAGATTCCGCGATTCGCTCGATATCTATTCCGCCCTCTTCGGTGTGTTCGCCGTCGGTCTGCTCGTGCCCGCGATCATGCTGTTCACCGCCGTGCTCAGGTTTCCCTCGGCGCTCACCGCCGTGTTCGGAATCGTCTGCGGCATAGTTCTTTTCATTGTCGGAGTGCCGCTGGTTCCGGCCGAGTGGACCGATGTCATCCGGACCAAACCGGTATTGATCCGGATCGGCTGGGGGCTCGTCATCGTCGTCGTGGTGGTCATGCTGGCCCGGCTGGCGCTGTTCATCGACGATCCCTACAAGGTCCACGATTCGCTCGATCCGAACAACACGTTCATGGTCGAGCACACGCATATGTCGGGCTACATCAGCGGTGTCTGGGTGGCCGAGCATGATCCGCAGAACCTCTACAACATCCATCGCTACAGCTCGCCGAACGCGGACTCGATTCTGCCGAGCATTGTGCCGATGCAGCGGGACGTCTACGTCTATCCGCCGCCGTTCCTGCTGCTGCCCCGCATCTTCACGTTGTTCACGAGCAGCTTCGTCGCATTGCGCGCGACCTGGTACGTGCTCTACATCGTGACGCTGCTCGCCGCCACGCTGGGTGTCGCGCGGTGGGTCGGCGGACGGGTGGGCGCGGCGCTGGCCGTGCTGACGCCGCTGATCTGGATCAGCCTGCCGACCCTGTCGACGTTGCAGGTGGGCAATATCCACGTGATGCTCTGCTATGTGGGCGCGGTGACGGCGATGGTGTTGTTCTATCGCGGGCGGCATATCTTGGGCGGCGCCGCACTGGGTTTCGCGATCGTGGCGAAGGTATCGCCCGGGATTCTGGTGTTGTATCTGCTCATCCAGCGACGCTGGCGGCCGGCCGCGTGGACGGCGGGCTGGTGCGTGATCTATTCGGTGCTGTCCTATGCGATCTTCGGGTGGGGTCCGTGGCGCAGCTTCCTGTCCGACGGGACCTGGAAGAACATTGCCAGTGGGAAGTTCTTCGATTTCGTGCTCGATGTGAAGACGAATCAGCTGATCAACTACGCGCCGTTCGGTATTCCGTACAAGCTCGGGCAGATGGGGTGGCATTTCAGCAATCCGCACTCAGCGGGGCTGCTGATCGCCAATATCTACACCGTGCTCGTGCTGGCGCTGGTGGTCGCGGTGGCGTTGCGGCTGTATCGCAGGGCGCGCGTCGAGCCGGATAGCCCGTTGTTCCGTGCGGAGAATCTGGCGGTCTGGCTGGGGATTCTGACGCTGGCGTCCTTCCGCGAACCGTTCGGGCCGTGGCTGTACATCGCGGTCGGGGCGATCTGGCTGTTCGCTGTCTATTCGGCCGGGATGCTGAATCCGACGAGGATCAATATCGCGGTGGTGGCGATCGTCTGGGCGGTCGTGGCTCTGTACTTGGAGAACGTGTACTTCACCTTGTCGGCGCAGTTGATTCTCTATGTGGCGGTCACCTATATGACGTGGCGGGCCGCGTCCGGAACCGCGCGGGAAACCGCGGCGGCAGAGGAGGTTTCCGCTGCGGCGCCGGAACGTACGGTCACGACATGAGCGGTCGGTACTGCGTGATCGGCGCGGGCGCGGCGGGACTCGCCACGGCCCGGCAGTTCGCCGCGCGTGGGCTGTCGTTCGATGTGCTGGAGGCCGCCGATGATATCGGCGGCATCTGGGACGCCGGGCGCGCCGATTCGCCGATGAGTCGCAATACCCATGTCATTGCGTCGAAAGCGTTGCAGGCGTTCACCGATTTCCCGATGCCTGCCGAGTATCCGGACTACCCCGGGCACGAGCAGGTCTTGGCGTATCTGCACGACTTCGCGGACGCGCACGATTTGTGGCCGCATATTCGCCTGCACAGCGCGGTGCGGCGGGTGCGGCCCGCGGTGGATGGTCCGTCGGCGGGGTGGCGGGTCACTCTCGCCGACGGGAGCGACCACAACTATGCCGCGGTGGTGATCGCGACCGGGCACGATCGGCTGCCGCGCCGGGTCGAATTCGACGGCACCGCAAGCATTCCGGTGCTGCATGCCAATGAGTATCACCATCCGGCGCAGCTCACCGATCGGCGGGTGCTGGTGGTGGGCGCGGGGCAATCGGCCGCCGATATTCTCTCCGACTGCGTTGTCACGGCGGCGACCACGCTGCACAGCAGCCGGCGGGGCTTCTACTGCATGCCGAAGTATCTCTTCGGGCGCACCACCGACAGCATGCTGCAGACGCCCATGTGGCGGCCATTGCGGCGGGCGTCGTACAAGATGTTCTTTCGGTTTCTCCGGTACCGGTCGGCGGCGCTGGGTATTCCGGTGCCGGACTTCACGAACGGGCTTGTGATCCCGATGCTGGGCGATCAGTTGCATCACGCCTATACGCACGGCGATATCAGCTACAAACCGGGCGTCCGGTCCATCGACGATGATCGGGTCACCTTCACCGACGGTTCCGAGGAGAAGGTGGACCTGGTCATTCTCGCGACCGGATATCTGCCGTCGTATCCGTTCGTGGACAGGGCGCATTTGAACTGGAGCCCGGATCAGCTGCGACCGGGCCTGTACCTGAATATCTTTCCGCCCGGCACGCCGAACCTGTTCGTGGTGGGCATGGTCCGGCCCATCGGCTCGCACTGGGACATCTACGAGGCCCAGGCCGGGCTGGTGGCCGACTATCTGCGCGCCGGGGCCGAAACATCCAGCCACATAGCGCGTTTCGATGCCACCGTGCGCGAGGGGCGGGTAGAACTACGGGCGGGACTCCGCTTGTACAACGCCGGGCAATATCCGCTCGTCGTCGAGAAGCAGGAGTATCGTAATCAAATCCGCAGGCATGCCAAGCTATTACGCTGAGCGCGGGGGTAAGAATGTCGTCCGACGCTGACGCCGACACCGAAGTCGTCACCACCGACAAGCTCGACGCGACCGTGCTGAAGATCGCCCTCGTGGTGGTGCTCGGTGCGGTGATGTCCATCCTGGACACCACCGTCGTCACGGTCGCCATACCCACCTTCCAGGCCCGGTTCGGCACCAGCTACACCGTCGCCGCCTGGACGATGACCATCTACACCCTCGCCCTCGCCACGGTGATTCCGCTGACCGGCTGGGGCGCAGACCGATTCGGCACCAAACGGCCGTTCATGCTCGCGCTGGGCTTGTTCACCGTCGGGTCGGTGTTGTGCAGCACGGCCGGGAACATCGGCGAATTGCTGACCTTCCGGGCCATTCAGGGACTCGGCGGCGGCATGATCATGCCACTGGGTATGACGATCGTGACCAAAGCGGCTGGGCCGCAACGCATGGGGCGGCTCATGGCGGTGCTCGGCGCGCCCATGCTGCTGGGGCCGGTCTGCGGGCCGATCCTCGGCGGGTGGGTGATCGAGGTCGCGTCCTGGCGCTGGATCTTCCTGATCAACCTGCCGATCGGCATCGCGGCGCTGATCTCGGCGAGGATCGTGCTACCCCGCGATCTACCGCAACCCACCGAGCGCTTCGACCTGCTCGGAATGCTGCTGCTTTCACCCGGATTGGCGATATTCCTGTTCGGGGTCTCGCAGATCCCGGTCATGGGCACGATCGCGGCCGCCCGCGTCCTCATCCCCGCGGCAATCGGCATCGTGCTCATATTGGTCTTCGTCTGGCACGCCCTCCGAAATAGGTTCCCCCTACTGGACCTGCGCCTGTTCCGAAATCGCAGCCTGACCACCGCCGTGATCACGGTATTGGTCTTCGCAGCGGCCTTCTACGGCGCAGGCCTCCTGATCCCGAGCTACTTCCTGCAAATCCGCGGCCAATCAACCCTGCACGCCGGCCTCCTCATCGCCCCCGAAGGCTTCGGCGCCATGGTCGCCATCCCCATAGCGGGCATGCTCATCGAGAAAACCGGCCCCGGTCGCATAGTCCCCTTCGGAATCGCCCTGATCGGAGCAGGATTAGCGGTCCTGACCCAAGTAGGCCCGGACACTTCCTACGCCCTCCTCCTGAGTGCATTGTTCGTAATCGGCGTAGGCATGGGCTTCACCATGATGCCCTTGATGACTGGCGCCCTCCGCACCCTCTCCCCCCACGAAACCGCCCGCGGCTCCACAATGATGAACATCATCCAGCAAACCGGCGCCTCCATAGGCACCGCCACCATGTCGGTAATCCTCACCACCCTCATCAAAAACTCCGAATTCGCCGGCCCCGCAGTAGCATCCCGCCAAAACCCCGCCATAGCCCACGCCCTCCCCCCAGGCGCCCTCGAAACCGGCCTACATCACGCCGCAACAGCCTTCGGCCACACCTTCACCGTCGCCACCATCCTGATAGCCGTCACCTTCCTCACAGCCCTCTTCCTCCCCCGCAACAAAACCCTCGCCGAACCCTGACGTCGGCGGTCTGCGTGATCTTGCCTCGGTCGGCGTGTGATCGTTGGTAGTCTTGCCGAATTCGCAAGTGACGCAGTGAATGTGGGGTTCTCGTCATGGTGCAGATCAGACGTCGTATTGGCGGAGCGCGGGGCTCGGTGACCTTTGGGCGGAGGGTCGGGGGCGAGATCGAGACCGTGGGGGTGGCGCCGGTTCCCGACAGCCAGCGGACTCAGACGTCGTGGAAGATTTTCATCGTCTGGTTGATGGCGTCCGCTTCGGCTACTACGCCGCTCATCGGGGCGTTGCTGTTTCAGTACGGGTTGACGTACATGATTGCGGCGATTGTGGTGTCGTGGTTGATTGCGTTCATTCCGGCCGGCCTGACCTCCGAGATGGGGCGGCAGGTTCCGTTGAACACTCTGGTGGTCGCGCGCAAGACCTATGGGTGGGACGGGTCGCTGCTGTTCTCGATTCTGCTCACGATCGTGGGGTTCGGCTGGTTCGGGTTGAATACGCAGGTGGGCGCCGAAATTCTGGCTGCCATTACGCATTCGTCCGTGTACCTGTGGGACGTGATCGTTGGCGTCATACAGGTCGTTCTGGTGCTGTTCGGCATGAAGTGGCTGGAGCGGTTCTACCGCTACACGGCCCTGCTGCTGGTCGCCGCCTACCTGGCCTTGGCCATTTATCTGATCACGCACTACACGCTGCACTACCCTGGCCAGACCACGCCGATGAACTGGGGTACGGCACTGACCACGGTGCTGACCTTCTCGATTCTCGGCTGGATCTACAGCCTCGCCACCACGACACGGTTCGCGGTGCCTTGGGAGAAGACGAAGGGGCGCGCCAAGATTCCGTACTTCCTGGCGCCATCGGTCGGAATCATGCTCGCCGTCCTGGTGTTCGGCGTTCTGGGCGCCTACTCCCAGTCGGCGACCGGGGACTGGAATATCGCGTTGCTCGGCGCGCACATCAGCGGGTGGGGTTTCGTGGCTGCTCTCGGCGCTGCCCTCGCCGTCATCCACACCAATGCGATGAACCTTTACCCGTCGACCGCGAGCCTGCTGGTCGCGATCAACAACGTCCACAAGCCGAGCCGCTGGCAGCAGCCGCTGGCCACCATCGGCCTCGGCGTGCTCGGTACCGCCCTGGCTATATGGGGCATCCTCAACCACGTCGAGACGCTGATCACCGATGCGGGGGACGTCATCACGCCATTCATGTTCGTAATCCTGGTGGACTGGTTGTATGTGCAGCGGCGGCGCACGCCGGCGACCGCGTTCTACGAGCGCCCGAATCGGTGGCGCGATCGTGTCGTCCCCAGCGCGCTCATTGCGGTCGCCATAGGGTTCGTCCTCGGTTATTGGGGGGATAAGTTCCTACCGAGCTTCTTCTACAACGTCTTGCCGTTGCCGGTGGTGGCGGGCGTGGTGTCAGCCATCCTGTACGGAGTCGCCGCCACCATCTGGCGTCCGCCCCATGCGGTCCCGCCACAGCAATGACCGGGCCATCATCACGCCCGCGGCGACAAGCACAGTGCCGATTGCCATGAAGACGAGCTGTGGCTGATCCAACGTGTTGTCACCGGCCAGCAGATAGCAGGCGATATTGATCAGCCAATGCCCGATCGCTGCGATCAGCACCCGCTGCCGGAAGCTTCCAGTGCTCAGGTACCCCAACACGATCGCTGAACCAACCGCCGAGGCGAAGAAGCAGATCCCGGTCACCGGACCCGCCACGAATGCCTGAACGTGCCACAGAGCCCACGTCGTCCCGGTCACCAAAATCGCTGCCACCCTGGCCATCCGGGATTCCAGCAGCGGCTGCATGAAACCCCGCCAACCAATCTCCTCACCGCAGGCGCCGATCAGTTGCAGGACCACGAACACAACGAACGGCACACCGCCGACCGCTACCGGCCCGACCATCGCGGTGTCCGACACAACGGCCGCAACCGTCACCAACAGCAAGAACAGCGCGCAGACAACAACTGTCACCAGCACACTGATACCGACCCGCCGCGAGGAAACCGGTGCTGGCAGCAACCTGGAGACGGTATTCCTGAACGCCAACCAGGTGACCAGCACACCCAACGCCGGCCCGAACTGAACCAGCGACAACACCGCCGGGCCGATCCCCGACAGCGGCTGCACCGCAAGCAACACAACGGACGCGGCAAGAGTGGCCAGCACGTAGACCGCGAGCGCCGCCCAAACCCTTACGGCAGTCGGCGACTCCGACGCCCCAGCCTGCGTATTACCTGCATGAACGGGTCTGCTGCTCATGCGTATAACTCTGTCGGTCAACGCCCGATCGAGCATCACTCACAGGTCTGATCGACCACTGGTTCCTGAGTACCGAACCTCGCCGGCTCATTCAGTAATACGAGCGGCTGCCGCAGTGCGGTTCTCATCCTTCTCGGTTGGATCCTCGGCAGCCCGACCTATGCGCTCGCGCACTCCAGGAATCGATAGATCTGCCAGCCGGATACCGATCGCCCGCGTCCCGGGCTCGCAGTCATCGAGGCATTCGATCGCCCGTTCGTTCGCGAAGCCCGGCGCAATCCCGGCCAGCGTGGAGGCGCATTTCTCGCGGAGGTAGGAGTAGACGGTGGTATCGAAGATCGCTGCGACTGTGGATATCGCAGCGACATGGTTCAGACGGCCGAGCGCCGAGACCAGGTCGCACTGGTGGTAGATATGGTCGTTGCCGCGTGCTGCGGACTCGACAAGAAGCTCGAGCAGCCGAGGACCGTCGGATGACACGGCGCGCCCGGCGAACATGGACAGCGCGGTCTGCCCCGCGACATCATCGAGAGTGGCGCTGGCCCGAGCCCATGCCAAGGCTTGTGGGGAACGCAGCCGCCGCAGACTCCTGGACGCCGCAAGCCTCACCTGGAAGGGACAACCCTCCTGGCGGAGCAACTCCGGCCCGAGGTTCAAAATCGTTGCTTCCCAGCCGTTCTCGACTCCCGCCGACGTGATGAGCCCGAACTCCACCCCGGCCTGCATCACTCTCTCCCGGTCGATCGACTCCCGCGCACTCCGATCACACGGCGGACGCTCCCACCTCAACTGATCCTCTTCAACCGCCACCGCAACACGCTCGATACGAGGACTGATCCGCCGCCACTCAGGCCACGGCGCCGCCGCCAAATCACCGAATGCCAAAGCCGACCGCAACTCCTCGTCATCAGCCACCTCCAGCACCTCCCCCAGCACCCCCTCAGCGTCAGGCCGATCCACGAACGGCCCCAACGCATTCAACGCCAGCCCCAAATCCCGCCCCAACCGCAAGTAATACCGCAACTCCCCCACAGCCCCCTCGACACCCCGCCGAGCCAGCAGCCCAAGAACACCCGTAACCAACCAAGCATCAGAGTCACCGTGAGGATCGGCCGCCCCGTCATACGCCGCGCGCAACCGAGAAAGCTCAACCCCCGACTCGGCAACGAGCATCGCGTAAAGCCAACCCCGTTGCTCAACCTGCCGATCCCACCGAGGATCCCGAACGATGCACCCCACCACCAACTCACCAGCCAGCTCAGGCTCCCTACCCACGCCCGCAAAACAGGCCCCGCGCCCACGCTCCATCAACCCCAGCAACGTATTCGGATCCGCCCACGAATACTCAGCGGATCCGTTCTCTGTCATCACCGGCCGATCTTGTCCAGCTCGTCGATTTCCGAGGGTCCTGATCCGGCGGACGAGGTCGGTGAGATCGACTGTGCGGGTAGTGTCGACTCTGAGGGTGGGAGCCAGGCCTAGGGGTGTGGCGTGGGTGGACCAGTTGTTCCAGTTTTCGGCCAAGTGTTGCTGGTCTCGGTGTAGGGCTGGGCGCTGTCTTGACGCGTATCGGGTTCGGGCGAGCTCTGGGGGTACGTCGCACCAGACTTCTATGACTCTGCCGGCGCCGGATTTCTTGATACCTGCGCGGGCGAAGGTCAGATCTCGTGGCTTGAACCACCATGAGTCGATGATGACGTCGGTGGGCGACTCCTTCGCCAATGCCCAGACCGTGTCCATGGCAATTCCGCCCAGTTCCGGTATTTCCGAGGCGTTTTCGAGGCAGTCGGCCAATGCTTCCTTGATGGCGTCCTTGGACAGGAACCAGGCGTTCAGATGGCGAGATAGCGCCGCGCCCAATGTCGTCTTGCCCGCGCCGGGGAGTCCGTTCACCAAGACCAGCAATCTATCCACGTGTTGCTGCCATCCGCGGAGCCGACCACCGACTTTCGCTCGACGGGAGGCGGCGGAAGCGGCGGATGGTGTAGCAGCTGGTGACCAGTTGGGTGAGGAGGAAGCAGCCGGCGTAGGTGGGTACGGTGATGTAGGCCCACCAGACCGAGCAGTCGGCGCGGGGCAGCATGAACAAGCCGATGCCGATCGGGTGGGGGGAACCCTCGATGGGTGGGCGGTCGGAGAAGGTCCACCACCAGCTGAAGCCCACTCCGAATACGAGGATCGCGGCGAGCCAGGTGCGGGTTGTGCGGGCGTGGTGGAAGGCGAGAATCGCCAACGGCACCAACCACACCCAGTGATGGCCCCAGGAGAATGGCGACGCGCAGGCGGCGGTCATGCCCGTGATGGTGATGGCCAGTAGTTCCTGGTTGGCGCGGTGGGCCAGCGTGGCCGCGGTGAGTCCGAGGGCGATGACCGGTAGCAGTGCGAGCAGCCACATCCAGGTCGGTGGCTGGAACACGCTCATGCCGAAGACGTTTGCTCGGTAGCGGTCCACCTCGAGGAATCGCAGCATCTGCGCGAGAAAACCGTTCACGGACTGGTTGCCGGGTGAGTCGACTGCGCCGACACGACCTGCGGAGCTGACCTGCCGGCTCCAGTAGGAATAGGCGTCCGCCGGGCGGGCGAGAAAGCCGATTGCGATGGTCGCCGCGAACGCGCCGCTTGCCATTCCCAAGGCACGCCATTGTCTCGTGCAGGCCAGATACAGCAGAAAGAAAGCGGGGGTCAGCTTGATTCCGGCCGCGATGCCCACCCCGGCCCCGCGCAGGCGGGCCGGCGATCGGCGCAGCAGATCCGCTGTGATCACCAAGACGAGGAAGATGTTGATCTGCCCGAGCCAGATGGTCGTGCGCACCGGCTCGAGGGCGGTGCAGATCACGGCGACCGGCAGCGCAAATACCCAGGTGCGCACCGAATTCCGGTAACCCAGAGCACGCAGGCAACACCAGATGAGTGCCACCAATGCGACCATCGTCGCCACCGACCACAAGGCTTTCACCGTCACCGACGAGATCACGGCCAGCGGAATGAACACCATCGCCGCGAACGGCGTGTAGGTGAATTCCATCCCGAATATCACCGGCCCGTCGTACAGGCCGTCCCGGTTCCACAACACCGCCCCGCCGGCCCGATACACCTCCAAATCCAGGCCATTGCTGAACAGCCCGTAATACGGGTTGCCGAGAGGTATCCCGTACACATGCCACACGAGTACCGCCGCCGCCAGCACGAACCCGGCGATCAGCATCCGGTCGGTCACATCGGCAGCAGCCCAACGTAGCTCGGGCCGCACGGTATCGCGGTCGAGACCACTACCGGAAATCTCCTCACCCGCGGAATGCATCCGAACACGATAACCGGACGCGCCGATGATCGAGCGAAGGTGACGGTCGGCTGCAGCTGGAGGAAGCTGGTCGAAAACGATAGGAAGGTATCCGATGGGCTTCGCACAGCATTTCGACCACGTCGGCATCACCGTTGCCGACATCGACACCGCGATGGCGTTCTTCGTCAGCCTCGGACTGGAGGCCGATCAGAAGATGGCTGTCGAGGGCGAGTTTCTGGACACCGTTATCGGGATGACCGGGGCGGCCACCGAGATCGTCATGCTCCGGGTACCCGGTGGCGGGACGACGTTGGAGCTGTCGAGCTTCGCACGGCCGCAACACCTTCCGGGGTCGCCTGCCGCGCCTGCCAATGAACTGGGGCTGCGTAATGTCGCCTTCGAGGTGAAGGATCTGAAGGCTGCGGTGGATCACGTCGCAGCCGACGGCTATGGACTGGTGGGAGGGATCGGCGAGTATGAAGGCGTGTGGCGGATGGCCTACGTGCGCGGACCCGAAGGGATCATCGTCTCGCTGGCCGAGCGCATTCAGAAGTGAGAAGAAATCGCTGGCACGGACCACCGTGCGGGCGGTTAACTGAACGGCATGCTCCCACTCGACACCCGACCACTGTTCCCCCTCGAGCGTCAGACGCTACTCGAGCTGCTCGGGTCGCTGGATGCCGCTGACTGGGCGAAGCCGACAGTGTGTCCTGGCTGGGATGTCCGTGATGTGACGGCACATATCCTCAACGACTATCTACGGCGAATTTCGGGCAGCCGGGACGAATACGGTGGTGCTGTATTCGACGAGGGCGAAACCTTGCCGGCCTATCTGACACGCGTCAACGACGAGTTCGTCCGCGCGATGCGCCAGTGCAGCCCTCCACTCATGATCGATCTGCTGGCCCATCTGGGGCCGCAGCTGGATCTCGTCTGGGCGGCAACCGATCTCACGGGACCCGCCCATCTGAACGTATCATGGGCGGGCCCAGGTACCAGTCCGGCCTGGCTCGACATAGCCCGCGAATACACCGAATTCTGGGTTCATCAGCAGCAGATTCGAGATGCGGTGTCTCGTCCGGGCGCCGACGACAGGTCGTTGACGCACCCGGTGCTCGTCACCTTTCTCCATGCCCTACCCTTCGCCCTGCACGATCGAATTCGCCCGCGTGGGACCGCTGTACGGTTCGAGATCACCGGCCCGGCGGGCGGCCACTGGATGGCCGTATCCGACGGGACGAGCTGGGACCTCACCTCCACCCATATCGAGGACCCTGCCGCGTCCGTGCGCATGGACCAGGACACGGTCTGGCGGTTGGCCAGCCGTGGAATCACCGTCGAAACGGCACGTCAGCGTGCCGAACTCCACGGCGACAGCGAACTCACCGAAGCAGCGACGGCACTACTCGCCGTGGTTGCCTGACGTGACACGCCGCCGATCTCGACCCACCGAAGTGGTCGGCGCCCACATGTGATCCTGGTCAACAAGCTCTAACAGTTACCTCTCAGCTACAGATATACGGTTGTCCAGAGCTTGTTCCGAACCGTATCCACCGGAGGACCAGATGAAGCAGCGTGCAGTGATCCTGACCGCGGCCGTGACCGCCGCACTCGCCGCGCCACTGTTGACGACCGCCACCGCGAACGCCGACGTGTGGCAGCCGGTGCCGGGCATTTCGATCCCGCTGCCCGATGGCGTGTTCCGGGGGCTGCCCGGCGTGATTCCCACACCGCCGCCCGGACCCACGCCGACCGAGGGCGCGCCCTGTGAAGGCGATGGGCATTGGGTGCACCTCGATGGCGGGAACGCCGCGCATTACGGCACCGAATGGCTGTGCTCGCACAACTGATACCGCTGGAACGGGTCGCACTCGATAATCCGTTGCTGCCATGCCCGGTGACCACCGAGCATTCGGTATGACTTCTGATCTCGTACAACACTATTCCGGCGTGACGGAGAACGATCGCCTATCCAGGTCTCCGCACGGTCGACTGGAGTTTCTGCGGACGCAAGAACTGATTCGCCGGGTCCTGACCACGCCGGCGCGGGTGCTTGACGTCGGGGGCGGGACGGGGGTGCACGCCGAGTGGCTGGTGGGCGATGGGCATGTCGTGCATCTTGTCGACCCGGTACCGGAACATGTCGAGGTTGCTGCGGCGCTGGGAGGCATGACCGCGGAGGTGGGCGATGCGCGGAGGTTGACCGCTCGTGATGACACCTTCGACGCCGTCTTGATGCTCGGCCCGCTGTACCACCTCACCGAATCCAGCGAGCGCGCAACGGCTTTGAGTGAGGCGATGCGCGTTCTTCGCCCGGGAGGCGTGCTCATTGCGGCGGCGATCAGTCGCTATCTGTCGGTTTTGGAGACCGGCACCAGCGGCCGGCTCGACGAGGCGCTCGTACCTGCCGTACGTGAGGTGATCACGACGGGCGACTACGACGGGCACGCGGGATTCGTTCGGACTCATTGGCATACCGCAGACGAGCTCCACGCCGAGGTCGCGGCAGCCGGCCTCAGTCAGGTCGAGATCTACGGCATCGAAGGTCCGACGTGGCCCACCCTCGACCACGCCGGTCAACACAACTTTCAGTCCCTCGTGACCGCAGCCCTGCACAGTGCGCGACTGCTCGAGCAGGACCCACTGATGATCAACACCAGCGCGCACCTATTGGCGATCGCCCGGACCAGCGCAGAGTAAGCCCTCGGCTCAGCCGGTGAAGACGTTTGCTTGGCGGAGGCGGTGGATGCGGAGGGCGAGTTGGATTTCCAGGGCTCGGTTGGGGTGTTGCCAGCCTTCGCCCAGGAGGGCGGTGATGCGTTCGAGGCGTTGGGAGACGGTGTTTACGTGGATGTGGAGGCGTTTGGCGCTGTGGCTCAGGCTGCAGCCGGTTTCGAAGTAGGCGTCGAGGGTGGGGAGGAGGAGGGTGTTGCGGCGGTGGTCGTAGTCGATTCCTCGGCCGAGAGTTGTTCTCAGGAAGGCGATTACGTCCGTTTCGCGGCTCAGGAGGAGGCCGGCGAAGTCCAAGGAGTCGACGCCGGCGGCTGTTCCGTGTTTGCCGAGGGCGTGGAGAGCTTGGACGCAGCTGCCGGCCTCGCGGTACGCGTCGGGGGCGCGGGCCGGGAGGTCTACTGGGCCCGAGCCCGCGACTGTGGCCGAGATTGCCAGGGAGAGGCCGATTTCGCGCCAGACGTGGCGGGCTGTGATGGTGGCGTCGGTGCCGGGGAGCAGGAGGACGACGTGGTCGCCGCGGGTGGCGGCCAGGCCGTGGCGGGCGAGTGCGTAGCCGGTGGCCCAGGTTGCGGCTCGGGGGTGTTTGGCGTGGTCGATCACTACCAGTACGTGCGCGCGGGTGAGGTCGACTCCCAGTAGGCCTGCACGGGTTTGCAGGGCCTCGCGGTCGGGGACTCGGCCGCCCAGCAGGTCGTCGAGTAGTTCGCCGCGGACTCGGCCTTCGGCTTCGGCGATGCTGCGGCGGAACAGGAGTAGTAGTGCGGTGACCAGGGCGGCTCGTTCGAGAATGCGCTGGTCCGAACCGGAGAGTTCGCCGGGGTGGTGCAGTACTACGGTGCAGAGTGGTTCGCTGCCGGCGCCGCCACGGGCTGCCCAGAGGTCCTTCAGGTGCGCGGTCCGGCCCAGTTATGCTGCGGCGGCGGTGATTTCGGTGATGACGGGCTCATCGTCGAAGTAGTCATCGGAGTCGCCGGAAGGATCGACGCGGGCGATGCGGCGGCCGTCCGCGTCGAGCACCAGAAGCGAGCCGCCGAGGATATCGGCCGCCACGGCGGCGACGTCATCGACGCCGCCGCCTCGCACCACCAGGTCGGTCATGCGGTCGTGGGCCTGAGCGGCGCGCTCGACCGTGTTGTAGTGGGCGTGCATGGCCGTGTTGGCGGCACTCAATTCGGCCAGCGCGGTGCGGGTTTCGGAGAGCAGGCGGGCGGAGTCGAGGGCAATGGTGGCGTGGGCGGCCAGCGACACCAGTAGCGCGATGTCCTCCGGTGCATAGGGCCTGGCGTCGCGATGGGAGGCGAACAGTACACCGATGACTTGATTGCCCAGTTTGAGCGGCACACCACAAATGGCCACGATGCCTTCCTCCCGCACCGCGAAGTCGATTCCGGAGGTGTGGTGGAAGCGCTCGTCGGCGAAGTAATCGGAAGTCGCGGAGGGCATTCCGGTCTGCGCGACCAATCCGCCGAGGCCCGCGCCCATCGGCAAGCGGCATTCCCGGAACGCCTGGGAGCCGCATCCGTCGGTGACCCGCATATAGGTGTCGCCGCGCTCCGGATCGGGCAGCGTGATGTAGGCGGTGTCGGACTGCAATAGCCGGCGTGCGCGGTGCACGATGGCCTGCAACACCGCGTCGACATCGCGCAGCGCGGCGAGATCGCTGGCCGTATCGAACAGCGCCGCGAGCTCGGTTTCCCGGCGCGCGCGGCGCTCGAGCAGCGCCCGCACCCGCAGCGCGGCCCGTTTGGCCGCCTCGAGTTCGGCCAGGGTGGCCGCGGGTGCGCCCGCGGCGCGGGCCTGAAGGATAGGGCCTTCGAATTCGACAGCCGGAGCCTCCCGCTCGAGCAATTCCAGGAAGATCTCGCAGGTCATGGCGATCATTGTGTGCGTTTCCCGCCTCCAGCCAAAAAGGTGTGACCTGGAACACTAGAACTGCGTACGCAACATGACTATGTAGTTGAGACACATATTCGCGCCCGCGCAAATCCCTTTCACACACATATCGCCGTCCAGCACATCGGCAGGCCCGTTTTTATGTGGCGGCCATCCGTAGCCAGCGCTCCCCGCCGCTTCGTACTGTCGGGCTCCCGACACGAACAAGCAAGACGGGTGAGGCAATGAATAAGCTCGTAACGTCGCCGGCGGCGGCCGTCGCGGATATTCCGGACGGATCGTCCCTGGCGGTCGGCGGATTCGGATTGTGCGGCATCCCCATGACATTGATCCAGGCACTGTGCGACCGCGACACGTCCGGACTCCACGTGGTCTCCAACAACTGCGGCACCGACGACTGGGCGCTGGGCATCCTGCTCACCGAACGCCGCATCGCACGCATGACCAGCTCCTATGTCGGCGAGAACCGGGAGTTCGCGCGCCAATATCTGGCCGGCGAACTGGAAGTGGAACTGGTACCGCAAGGCACGCTCGCCGAGCGGTTGCGCGCCGGCGGCGCCGGAATCCCGGCCTTCGACACGCCGGCCGGAGTCGGCACCCAGATCGCCGAGGGCGGCATGCCGTGGCGTTATGCCGCGGACGGCTCCATCGCGGTGGCCTCCCCGGCGAAGGAGACTCGCGAATTCGACGGCAACAGTTACGTATTGGAGCAGGCGATCACCACCGACTACGCCCTCGTACACGCGGAATGCGGTGACCGATACGGCAATCTGCGCTTCCACCCTCGCCGCACAGGCGACGGTCACACAACGCTACGGACGGCCCGCGGCGCATACCTTCATGGCCGGCCTCTCCAATGGCGGCTACCTGGTGCGCTGGCAGCTGGAGAATGTGCCGTGGCTCTACGACGGCGGCATCGACTGGGAGGGCACGCTCTGGTCGGATACCGCCAACCCGCTGACCTTCCTACCGCCGGTCCTCGCGAACTATCCTGAGTACCAATCGCATCCGGCAGCGCGCGCCGCCATCGTGGCTGCGGGCTTCCCGGCGGAATCCGAGCCGCTGTGGGCGTACCACGCGAAAACCTACTGGGGCCTCACCCAGCACAGTTACCGCGAGGAATTCGACCCCGAATACACCGGTGACGACGCCGCGTACGACTACGCCACCCGCCCCGCCGCCGTACATGACGCAGTGGCCCGCATCGCGCTCACCGGACGAATCCAGCGGCGAAACCGAGGCCCGTGCCATATCGGCACGGGCTCCGCCCTCGTTCGTCTCCCGATCAGCAGTTGGAGGGTGCGGGATGGGCGGCGAAGCGGTCGGCCAGATAGTTGATGGCGTTCAGCGTGCCGGGCAGGATGGCTCCGGCGTGGTCGGCACCGGGGATGATGTCGAATTGCACGGGAGTGCCTGCGGCGCATTAGCGGCCGGTGGTGGCGAGAGCCTCGTCGAGCGGCACCTGGTCGTTGGCGCCGTGCCACTGGTAGATGGGCGCACGCGGAATTCCGGGGAAGACTTCCAGCGCGTTGGCATGCATAGTGTCGATGGTCGCGGCGTCGGATTCCATTCCAGAAGTGAAGTATTCGCTCACCGCATGGCCCGCACCGGTGGAAATGATGTCGTCCACACAGGAATTGGCAAGGCGGTCACGGAGAGCGAACCCGGCGGGGGTCAGCGCCCGATCGAGCGGGAGGCGGTCGGGGTATTCACGTTCCAATCCCATTGCCACCGCGAACCCGAGACCGAAGAGCGGATGGGGATTATCACCGATCTGCATGGCCATCTTGCCGGGGTTCACGGGCAGCCCGCCCTGTGCGACACCGACTATGGGGAGTTCCGGCGCGTACTCGGGCGCGAGAGCTGCGGCGAAGCCGGTGGACATCGCACCACCGGAGTAGCCGGCCAGGCCCACCGGCGAATCCTGCAGTCCCGCAGGTGCGAAGCGCTTCACGGCGCGGATGCCGTCGAGGGTGATCTGACCGCCTCGTCGGGCGGCACCGTACGCGCTGGTCGGCCCCAGATGGTCGGGAACCGCGACGGCCCAGCCGCGGGCCAGCAGCATTTCGAGGGCGCCGGCCTCCTGCAAGCCGCCATTGAACAAGGTGTGCGACGGGGCGCATTGCAGGCCGAGCGAATTCACGAACGGCTGATAAGACAGCAAGGGGCGGGGACCCGATCCGGGTGAAATGAGCGTGGTGACGGCCGCGATCGGGCCGCCGGTCGAATTGGTGGAGTGGAACAGCAACTGCCAGACCGTGGCCCCAGGCCACGGATGCTGCGATACCTGGCGAACCCGCAGGATGTCACCCGGTGCGGAATCGGCCAGATTGCCCGGAGCAGCGTAGAACTCGTCCGGGTCGGCGATCGGATACACCGGGCCGGCCTGCGCGGCGGGCGGCACAATCAGCGGCGCGGCGACCACCGCGGCACACCCCGCGCTCAGCGCCAGCAGCCTTCGAACGGACAGAGGCAAGTTCACAAGTCACTCCTGGGGGTCGGGAGACGAGCAGGACGACACACACCGGACGGGACAGCAACAATCTCGCAATCAACCGGAAGGAAGTCGTACACACCGACCGGACGAATTGGTCCGTGAATCGCGACCACTCACCGCACGGTCACCACCCGGCTGGCCCAGCCGGTGGCCCCACTCGGAAAAGGCGGATTACGCTGCGCGGTCTGCAGCTCGCCGGTCGCATCGGTGGCACGCACACGCAGCGTGTGGGTGCCCGGCGTGGCCTGCCACCGCCACATCCACTGCCGCCAGGTATCGATGCCGTATTCGGCGGCCGGCACCGCCGGCTCCCAAGGCTGGTCGTCCACCTGCACCTCGACCCCTGCGATACCCCGATGCTGCGCCCACGCGACACCCGCGACCAGCACCTCCCCCGCCGCGACGGTGGCGAACGCGGCCGGCACATCGATCCGGGAAGCGGTCTTGATGGGCCCGTGATCGGACCACCCACGCCGCGTCCAGTAAGCCCGGGCGTCCGCGAACCGGGTGACCTCGAGATCCACCAACCATTTCGTAGCCGAGACATACCCGTACAAACCGGGCACGATCAGCCGCGCGGGATACCCGTGTTCGATCGGCAGCGGCTGCCCGTTCATCCCCACCGCCAGCATGGCGTCCCGCCCATCGAGCACGGCGGAAAGCGGTGTACCCGCGGTGAATCCATCGATACTGCGCGACAACAACATATCCGCCCCGGGTCGCACTCCGGCCTCGGCGAGTACGTCCGCCAGCGGGTATCCGATCCAGCGCGCGGACCCGGCCAGGTCGCCGCCGACCTCATCGGATACGCAGGTCATGGTGATCACCCGCTCGATCGGTGTCAGCCGCCGCAACCGATCGAAGTCGAATTCCACTGTGCGATCGACCATTCCATGGATCGACAGCCGCCAGTCGACGCTGCTGAGAGCGGGCAGTTGCAAGGCCGTATCCACCCGATAGAACTGATCATTCGACGTGACGAAGGGAGTCACACCCCGGACGGGCACCGTCACGTCCGGCAGCACCACAGGAGCGGGCGCCGAAGGTCGCGGCACCACGAACCCGGCGCGGTCCGCGGCCACATCCCGCAGCCGGCTGCCCAGCCACTCCCCCAGGGCCCCCGCACCCGCCGCCACCGCACCGATGCTCACCGCAGAGATCAGAAATCCACGACGCGACAACCCTCCCGCCACCGGTGCTCGCCGCACTGTGCCGCCTGCGACCAGCCACCGCAAGGCCAGAACACCGGCAATGGTGCCCAGAACCGTTGGGAGCACGAATAATCCGGTCGCGGTCGGCCGCTGCAACGCCGCGATGGCGGTGACACCGCCCAGCAACACCAGCAGCACACTGCCTATAGACCGCCGCCGCTCCAGCAGCCCGACCACAGCCGCCCCCGCCGCCATCACCAAAGCCATCGACGCGAACAACGCCGTCTTGTCGTGGCTGCCGAACCGCCGAATCGCCGCGTCTTTCATGGCATGTGGCGTGTGATCGACCATGGTCGAGCCGAGTACGAAGAACGGCGAAGCATTCGGATCGAGGAACACGGCAGCCAGATGCCCGACACCCAGCACGGTCGCGGCGGCGAGCAGACCGGCCACCACCGCCCGCCAACGCGGGGCAAGCACCGGCCGCTCAGCCACCGGAATGTCAGTGGGACTGGTGAATACGGACATGACAGTCCCTTCTCCTGCCCGGTCCCGGCGGGGCCGAACTCAATCCAGATTGATGGCGGCAATAGGCGTAGTGGTCGGCTGCGCGGAACCACCCGCCGGCTCGACGGTGACCGCCAGCGTGTCCACCGCGTCGAATCGGGTCACCAGCGGATGCGCCGGCAGCGAGTCGTAGACCGCGACCGACCGCGGCGTCCCGCCGAGCGGAACCAGCCAGACCTGATAGGAACGCCCCGCCGGCGGCGCGGGAATTCCCTCGAAAGCCACTACGGCAGTGGACATTTTCGGCGAAGCACGGATCTGCAGCTCCCCGCCGCCCCCGACGGTCGCGGTGCGGTGCACCGCATCGGGCTGCGCGGCGACCATGGCCGCCGAAACCCCTCCCGGCTGCGCCCGATCCGCGTGGAAATACCCCACACCCACGACGGCCGCGCCCAGCGCGAGCACGACGGCCACGGCCGCAACCAGCCGCGCAGGCCACGACGTCGAGCCGAAAGCAGTCCAGCGGTGACGCGTTCGGCTACGAGCCGCCCGGATCATCTGATCGAGCGCGGCGAGCAGCCGCCCCTCCAACTCCCTTGGCGCGGCGAAGGAATCGACCACGGTCAGGTCCTCCAGCGTGGTCCGCACCTGCGACACGGTGGCATCGAACTGCGCCGCGGTGAGCCGATTCGCGTGCTCGCGCCGCTGCTCGATCTCACCCCGCTCACGGTCCGTGACCGCGTCCAGGGCGTAGGGAAAGGCGAGTTCGACCAGGTCCCCGTCCGCCCGCTCGATGGTACTCATCGGTGGACACCTCCTGTCAGGCACGCCGCGAGGCGTTTCAATCCGTCCCGAATGCGGGTTTTCACGGTGGGCAAGGGCGTGCCCAGCTTTTCCGCGACCTCCCCGTAGGTGAGGCCGCCGTAGTAGGCGAGGGCGATGGTTTCGCGCTGCAGTTCGGTGAGGGTGCCGAGGCAGTCGACCACCGCGCGTTCTTCGAAATGCTGCTCGGCGGTCTCCGCGACAACGTCGTGGTCGCGGCCCAGATGCAAATGGCCGTAAACGGATTCGCGGCCGGCGCTGGAGTGCTCGCTGCGGATGCGATCCACCGCGCGCCGATGGGTCAGCATCATCAGCCAGCCCATCGGACTGGACATCCGCTCGTCGTAGCGGCCGGCGAGCGACCACGCCTGCAGATAGGTCTCCTGCGTGACCTCCTCCGCCGACGCCCGATTGCCCAGCATGCGCACCGCGAGTCCGAAGACCCGATGGTTGGTGAGCCGGTACAGCTCGGTGAAGGCGTCCCGGTCCCCCGCGCCGACGGCGGCGAGCAGCGCGCTGAGCCGGCGGATCAGCTCCATATCCCGGACCGGCCGGGTGGCCGGGCAGGACGGGCCCGGATCGGGTTCACGCACCCCGAACAGCGAGACAACACCGGCATTCTCTTCGGTAGCCATGCGAGCCACGCCCGCTCAGGCGGGCGGCATCAGCACGGAATCGATCATGTACACCGTCGCATTCGCCGTCTGCACACCACCGCAGATCACAGAGGCGTCGCCGACCTTCAGATTGTCGCCGGAGCCGGTGACGGTCACGTCCGCACCTTCCACCGACTTGTGCGAACCGACGATCTGCGCGGGCGCGATCCGGCCCGGAATCACGTGGTAGGTAAGGATTTTCGTGAGTCCCGCCGAATCGGTCTTCAGCGCATCGACGGTCGCGGCCGGGATCTTCGCGAAGGCCGAGTCGACCGGCGCGAAGACGGTGAACTGGCCGCCGTCGAGCGTATCGACCAAATTCACCTGTGGGTTCAACTGTCCGGAGACCGCCGAGACGAGCGTCTTCAGCATGGGATTGTTCGAGGCGGCCACGGCAACGGGGTCCTTGGCCATGCCGCCGACCGAGCCGGCGCCGGTCGGCACCTGCTGTGCGTAGGTCTTGCAGCCCGCGCCGACCAGATCGGTGTCGGCGCCCACGGGCGTGGTGGTCGCGGAAGTGGCATTACCGCTGGTCGAGGAGTTGTCGCTGGAACAGGCGGTGACACCGGCGGCAGCCGCTGTCAGGGCGATGGCCAGCACCAGGGTGCGCTGCATCAAAGACATGATGATTCGATTCCTCCGAGTCGGACGATCCTTCGGGCATCGCGCCGCCGCAGGTCACCGGCCGTGGGTCGGGAGAGATACGGCCGGTGACCATCTTTGGGCGGGGGCGGATCGGGCCCCGGTGCTCATTACGTATCCGGTGAGCACACAAGTAATTTCGATCAGCTCGGGCAGGGGGTTTGGTCCTGGGAGGAATTGGCGTGCGGACCGGGGTTCAGTGCTGGTGCGGGGGCTGCCCGTTGCTGTGGCAGGCGGCCGGCGGGGAGGCGGTCACGTCCAGGGCCGGGTTGCGGTCGAAGAAACCCACCGGTTTGAGCCAGAAGTTCACGGTGTCCACGGGCATGATGGGCCAGTCCTCGGGGCGGGGAATGTGGTGAATGCCGAAGACGTACCACAGGACCACATCGGTGTTCTCGATGGAACGGTTGGCGGCGGTCCACTCCGGCAGGCCCAGTCCACCGGCGCTCTGAGTGACGAATTCGCCTGCGGGCCAGCGCTCCTCGGGCGAATTCGGGGTCACCCACAGGGTGTGCTCGATCGCGCCACAGCGCGCCAGAATCGGCGAATCCGGCGCGAACATGGAAGGAATCGCGCCGCCCGAAACCACTTTGTACGCCGGTGCTACGCCGAGGCCGGTCCGCACATTGTCGTTGACCACCTTCCAGACACGCTGCGTGGCGAAATTCATGTCCTGTTTGCCCTCCGCCTCGGTGCGCAAGGGAGTGTTCTTCTGCCGCAACGACAATCCGTACGGATTATCGGGTCCGGTGGGCACGATCTCGGTTTCCGTTGCGTAGACGGTGTTTTCGGTGCCGTCGATGTCCATGTCCAGGCGGGCGACCAGGAAATGCTGATGGAACGGCGCGTACGTCCGTTCGTCGACGAGGGTTCCGTGCGGGTGCGCGCCACCCGCCGGGAAATGGCTGACCACCATGATCCCCGTGGCCCGCACCTCGCATTCGATACTGCCGTCCTGATGCAGCCGCCAATACACGAGGTACTCGTAGTTCGCGACCGTCACATGGAACGAGATGGTGAGCCTGCGCATGCGCCGCACCTCGGCCCCGTCGTGATGGTCGACGTGCTTCCACAGGACGGCATTGTCCTCTTCGTGAATGCAGATGGCGTTGGCGATCGTGAGCGGCTCGCCCGCCGAATTGTGCAATTCCGCATCGAGATAACGGATTTCGCCGAGGCAGTCGCAGCCCAGCGACAGCGAGGTGGTCATGAAGCCGATGCCCCACTCGCCGATATCGAAGGCGGTGCGCCGGTAGTGGTCGACACAGTGATCGCGGTAGGGCACGAACAACTCGGCGAACGACATGCGATGCGCCACGGACCGCACCCGCCCGGCATCGTTGTAGGTCACCTGATGCAGCGTCATGCCCTCGCGATGATTGAATCCGATGCGTAGCGACCAGTTCTGCCACTGCAGCAGATGCCCGTCGAGGGTGAACGACGGCCCCTCCGGCTGCGTAATGTTCAAGGGCTGCAAGGGCTCCCGCGTGCTCGCGCGGCGAATCCGCTCGGGAACGTGCCGGGGCACGTACTCCCCCATGATCGACGGCGTCTCGACGGTGAAGCTGTCCTCGATCTCGAGCAACTCCATGGTGTTCATATCGATCAGGCAGTGAAATCCATTGACCGGCCCCGCATATGGATTCGCGCCCGCCTCGGACCGCACCCACGCATCCGACCAGCCCAGCCGCCGGTCCCGATACTTCTCCGGCATGACGACCGCGCCATAGGTCCAGGTGTCCATGAACACGAGGCTCAGATCGGTGATACCGCGGCGGGCGAGCGCGGCGATCACATCCGGATGCGCGCGCAGCGCGGCATCGGATTCCTCCCACTCGTCGATCGTGAAGTTGGCCTGCACGTCCGGCACGTGCGCCCATGACACCACCGCGTCCGCACTCAGCGAGACCTCCGCCTTGTACGTCCGATTGCTCGCCCGCTCGAAGCACACCACCAGCGCCCGCCGCTCCGGCGCCACACCGTCACGATCGAAGGCGGCCACCTCGGCCTTCGACGGCTCGACCAGCTCGATGGACGCGTACCGCCAGCCCGCCCCCACCCCGTGCGCGCGGCCGAGTACCCGGACCACGGCCCGGAACTCCTCGGACGCCAACGGATCGAGCGGATGAAAGTTGTCGCCCACAGCGGTCTCCTGCCTGCTCGTCTGATTTCGCGAATCCCCGATGGTGCGCCCACATCCCGCGCATGCCAGACGATACGGCTAATCCCCCGCGAACCCGGTGGTCCCCCGCCGCCGGCGCCACTCCGGGATGAACCAAACGAACCGGTCCGATAGGCTCACCGGCTTGTGACCGATCGAGATTCCGAACCGGCACTGCGGCTTCCGGATGACAACGGGCACGAAGTGAGCAGTCTGGTACCCCGCCGCGCCACCTGGTTCGAACTGTTCGGCGACCTGGTGTTCGTCGCTGCCATCGGGCAGATCACACATCGGGTCGGCACCCATCCGACCGCCGGTTCGATCGCCGCGGCGGCCGGGCTGTTCGTTCCCGTGTGGTGGGCCTGGGTGCTGTATGCCGTGCAAGCCAATCGCGCCGATCGCGACACGGTCGCGCACCGGCTCATCGCCATGGCGGGATTCACGGGGGTCGTCGCCATGGCGGTCTTCGCCGGTGCCGTCGGCCACACGAAGGGCGCCGACGCGGGGTTCGTACTCGGATATCTCTGTGCCCGTGCGGGTGTCGCCGCGCTCTACGCGTTGGACGCGCGGGGCGAGCAGGCGCTGCGGCGGGTGTTCCGCAACTTCACCCGCGGCTCACTGATCAGTGCCGCCGGCTGGCTGGGCGGCCTGTACCTGCTGCACGGCGCGCCACGATACGGAGTGTGGGCAGCGGCAATGGTTTTCGAACTGCTGCTCCCCCTGATCGTGGGACGCTCATTGACCCGGGTGGCACACGAGGCCGACCATCTGCGGGATCGGTTCGGCGCGTTCACGATCATCGTGCTGGGCGAATCGGTGACCGGATTCACCGGCGGCCTGACGCAGGCCCGCACCATCCTGTCAGCCGGACTCACCGGCATCGCCGCGTTCGGTGTGATCGCCTGCCTGTGGTGGACGTACTTCAATGCCAGCGGCACCCATCCCGGCGCCCACGCGGCCCTGGATCGCGGCGGAAAACTGCTGCACGCCTACACCTTCGGGCACCTGCCGCTGCAGCTGGGTCTCGCCCTCACCGGAGCATCGATCGGCATCGCGGTCTCCAACGGCGGCAGACACCTCAACGACACCGCGGCGGCCTGCATCCTCGGCGGCGTGGCCCTCTTCCTGGCCGCCAGTGCCCTGACACGGGCCGCGTTCCTCGGCTTCACCGAAGTCGTTGTGCTGCACCGCCTGATCACGGCGCTGCTCATCCTGGCCTTGCTGCCCGCGGCCCCCTACCTCCCGGTGGCCCTGGTCCTCACGGCGCTCGCCGCGCTGCTGGCCACGAGCGTCACCCTCGAATCCCCCACCCACCGCCGCTGGCGACCCGCTGCCTGATTCGCCCGAATCAGGCAGCGGAGTGGCCGATCACCTCGCGGGCGAGTTCGCGGTATTGCTCGGCGCCGCGCGACGTGGGGGCCCAGGTGGTGATGGGTTCACCGGCGACACTCGCGTCCGGGAAGCGGACAGTGCGGGAAATGACCGTGCGATAGAGCTTGTCACCGAAGGTTTCGGCGACGCGGGCCATGACCTGGCGCGAATGCAGCAGCCGCGAATCGAACATGGTGACGACGATGCCCCACAGATTGAGGCGCGGGTTGAGCCGATCGCGGACCTTGTCCATGGTGTCGGTCAGCAGCGCCAGCCCGCGGAGCGAGAAGAATTCGCACTCCATCGGAATGATGACACCGTCCGCGCACGCGAGCGCGTTCACCGTGAGCAGGCTCAGCGACGGCTGGCAGTCGATCAGGATGTAGTCGTAGCGGTCGCGGATCGGATCGAGCACCCGGGCCAGGGAGTGTTCCCTGGAGTACTCGTTGACCAGCTGAATCTCGGCCGCGGACAAGTCGATATTGCTCGGCAGCAGATCCATATTGCCGACGCCGGTCGGCATCAGCACCTCGTCGATGGGCGGCGCCTGCTTGCCCAGCAGGTCGTAGATCGTGAGGGTCAGGTCGTGGTGCGCCACCCCGAGACCGGCCGACAGGGCGCCCTGCGGGTCCAGATCGACCAGCAGTACCCGCTGTCCGGTTTCCGCAAGCGCGGCACCCAGATTCACCGTCGACGTGGTCTTGCCGACGCCACCTTTCTGATTGCACAGAGCAACGATCTGCGCTGCGGCCGGTGCGACTTCAGCCGTTTCCAGGTTTGCCGACATGCCGCCAGATTAGCTGGACGTTCGCGAGCCTGATCGACAGGCCTCGATGAGTCCTTGCTCACGCCAACCGTTCCAGGTTGCCCGGCGGTGGTACTAGGGTGGGAAACCATGGACCCCAACTTCTTGTCGGTCTACAGCGATCTGGCCGCAGGATTGGTCGTGGATACCCTCTACGGCTTCTTCAGTGCTATTTCTCCGCTGGTCGGCGACGCTTTCGGATCGGTGCAGCATCCCGAGTGCCTGATCGGCACGCTGTACTCGTCCACGCCCTGCACACCCTGAGCACAGCCTCACGAACGAAAAAGAACGCCCCCGCAGCCGATTCGGCTGCGGGGCGAACTCGTAAGGGCCGGACGTGATCAGCCGCGCAGCCGATTCGACGACCGCGGCGGCTTACTCGTAAGAACCGGATGCGATCAACCGCGCAGCCGATTCGACGGCCGCGGCGGCGTACTCGCTGGGATCAGGTGTGATCAGCCGCGGCGACGGCCGCCGCCACCGGCCCGCGAGAAACCGGCCAGACCACCGGTGCTGCCTGCGGGGGACGCGGCGCCGCCGCGGCGGCCGGACTGGGCGCCGGAGGTCGGGCGCTGATGCCTGGTGGTCGAGGCCGAGTTGGCGGCGGTGCGGCCGTCCCGGTCACCACGCGACTTCTGCTGCGATCCACCATCATTGCGCGCCGCGCCGGCACCGCCACGATGTAGGTCACTGCCGCCACGGCGCGGGGCGCCGCTATTGCCTTGCGCCGCACCACCGCTGCGACGGCGGGCGCCGCCCTCACCTTGCGCGGCACCACCGGTGCGCTGGCGCGGGCTGCGATCACCTTGCGCGGCACCCTCGCTGCGTCGCGGGGCGCCACCGCCATTGCGGCGGCGCGGGGCCGCGGCCGGGCGGCGGGGCTCGTCCAGTTCCTCGCGACTCGCGCGCGACGGCGCCACCAGCGGCGCGACATCGCCGACGAGTTCGGCCACCGCGGGCGAGTTGGCGTTCACCTTCTGCGGGGTGACATCGATGGCGGCCTTGCGCATGAGCGCGGCCAGGTCGCGCCGCTCGGCGGGCAGCACCAGGGTGATCACGTCACCGGCATTGCCCGCGCGGGCGGTACGGCCCGAACGATGCAGGTAGGCCTTGTGATCCGCGGGCGGATCCACGTGCACGACGAGTTCCACGCCGTCCACGTGCACACCGCGCGCGGCCACGTCGGTGGCGACCAGCACGCGCGCCTTACCGGCGGCGAAGGTCGCCAGGTTGCGGTCACGGGCGGCCTGGGACAGGTTGCCGTGCAGGTCCACCGCCGGGATACCGGCGACGGTCAGCTGCTTGGCCAGGCGACGAGCCTGATGCTTGGTGCGCGTGAACAGGATTCGCCGTCCGGTGCCGGAGGCGAGTTTCTCGATGATCTCGCGCTTGGGCTCGGCACCCGAAGCTTCGAACACGTGGTGGGTCATGGCCGCGACCGGCGAGGTCGCCTCGTCCACCGAATGCCGCACGGCCTGCGGCAGGAACCGCTTGACCAGCTTGTCGACGCCATTGTCCAGCGTCGCCGAGAACAGCAGTCGCTGACCATCGGCCGGAGTGGCCGCGAGGATCCGGGTGACGCCGGGCAGGAAGCCGAGGTCGGCCATGTGATCGGCCTCGTCGATGACGGTGATCTCCACCGCGTCCAGGCTGATCGCGCCCTGCTTCATGAGGTCTTCGAGCCGCCCGGGGCAGGCCACGACGATATCGACGCCGTTCTTCAGCGCCCGCACCTGACGGTTCTGCGGCACGCCACCGAAGATCGTGGTGACGGTCATGCGGTACGCGGAGGCCAGCGGCTCCAGCGCGGCCGCGATCTGGGTCGCCAGTTCCCGGGTCGGCGCGAGCACCAGCCCGGCCGGGCGCTTCGGGGTCCGTGCGCCGGCGAGTTCGCCCGCCAGCCGGTCCACCATGGGGATCGAGAAGGCCAGCGTCTTACCGCTGCCGGTCCGTCCACGGCCCAGGACATCCCGTCCGGCCAGCGAATCACGCAGGGTGGAGGCCTGAATCGGGAACGGCTCGGTGATTCCGGCCCGGGTCAGGGTACGGACGAGGGGTTCGCGCACGCCGAGCGCGGCGAATGAAGGAGAAGCGGAATTCATAGGTATTGCAGTGCCTTTCGGGCAGGGGGTGCCCGACCGGTGCGCGGACTTCGGGTCCGCGCCGAGGGCACGTGTGGCGAGATTGCCGATGGGCAAAATCGATCGCCGTTAGAAATGCGTTGCCACGCAGCTGGGGCTGGTCGCGAAATGATTGCGATCTACGACGCAGGCGCGAGCATGCTCAGCGCCGCAATAAAGGATAGCTGATGATCTCGGGGACTCACACCCGGGGTCGGTTAGCCACCGGATCGCCGCGACGCGACGCGCCAATCGCGACGTTTTCCCACGCGAGGCGGGACGCCGCGGGCAGGATGGAATGCGCCGCGCGGTCCGGCCGCGCGTGTTTCTCGCCCTGTTCAGCGCTCCATTTCTTCGACGTATCAGCACGCAGGAAATCGTCCGCAACACAGGAGGAACGAAAAACCATGCGAACCATTCGAATTCGCCGGCGCGGCGCGACCCTCGCTCTCACCGCCGTGGCGGGATGCGTGGCTCTGGGGTTCACCGCGGCTCCTGCGCTGGCCGACAATGCCATCGACGTCACGAATGTCGCGTCCAACGCGGTCGCGGTCGGATACAGCTGCGACGCCGGCTCGGGCGCGACGAGTGTGCAGGTCATGGTCGGCGACCCGACCGCGTCGAGCCCCTCGGCAACGGGTGGGCAGAACGGCGTCACCTGCGACGGCTCCCAGCACACCGCGACCGTCGTGCTGACCACCACCGCGGGCGGGTCACCCTTGCAGGCCGGGCAGCAGGTGCAGATCCGCGCCGCTCTCGTCGATCAGAACGACAATGTGGTGACCGGCCAGAACAAGCTGGTCAGCCTGGCGTGACCGCTGCGGCCGGGCGAGCCTGATCGGCGCGGGCGTTCGCGCAGCGGTTCAGTCTTCGCGTTCGGGCAGCTGCGCGAGCGCCCATTGCGCCCATTCCCGATTCATCGTGTACATCCGCTCACCCCACTCCATGGCCATCCGCCCGTGGCGGGAGAAGTCGTTGTCGTTCCACTCGACGGATTGCTTCAGCGCGACCAGCTCGGCATGCCCCCTGGCGGCTCGTTCCTCGATGCCGGTCAGGTATTCGCGGGCCGCGGCCGGTGACAGCTCCCCGAGGAAGAACACGCGCAGCAGCATCTCGTTGCGGGTGTTCGGTTTCGGCTCGGTGGTTTCCATCCAGGTCCGGAGCTGCTCGCGGCCCACCTCGGTGATCGTGTACTCCTTGCGGCCGCGCGGGCCCTCGTCGGAGACGGCGATCAGTCCGTCGTCGGCGAGCTTGGTGAGTTCGGTGTAGATCTGGCTCTGGGTGGCCGGCCATACGTTCGCGAGCGACTCCTTGAACCGACCCAGCAGGTCGTAGCCGCTGGCGGGTTTGGCGGACAACAGTCCCAGCAGGGCGTGTCGGAGGCTCATACCCTGAGTCTACATTCCAGTATTGACATGTCGAGACCCGAGGGTCCAAGATTTGACATGTCAGAACTGGAATGTCGCCGTGGAGGAGCTCCCGGAAATGATGTATCTCCGCACATTCGCCCCCTGGATCGTCTACGCCATCATCCCCACGCACTACTGGGAATGGTCGGCCCTCATCGCCCTCTGCATCTCCGTGGCAGGCATCGCCATGCAACTCCGCGCCGGGCAAAAGCCGGAGGCCCTGATCATCGACATCGGTTCCGGCGTGTTCTTCGCCGCGCTCACGGTGCTGGCTTTCACGGATCCCAACACCGCCCTGCACGCCTACACCCCCGCGATCTCCTCGGGTGTGCTCGCCGTGATCGCCGGCATCTCACTGGCCGTGCGTGTGCCTTTCACCCTGCCCATCGCCAAACAGACCACACCGCAAGAGCTCTGGGACAACCCGCTCTTCATCCGCACCGCCTACGTCCTCACCTCGGTGTGGACCGCCAGCTTCGCCATCGGCTGCGTCGCACTGGCCTTCCTCGCGCACGACTCCGGCCCGCGCACCACCGTGCAGGTGCTGGCCTTCGTGATCCCGGTGGTCTTCACTCTGCGCTACGTCGCCTACATCCAGGCGAAGGCGCGGACCCTGCTCGCCCAGCCGGCCGATCCGGCCCGGCCGTCCGATCGCATCGAACAGAACAGGTACGACGCATGAACGTCCCCTCCTACCTCACCGGCAACTACGCCCCGGTCCTGGACGAGGTCACCGCCCTCGAACTACCCGTCACCGGGCAGATCCCGCCCGAACTCTCCGGCTGGTACCTGCGCAACGGCCCGAACCCGCACGCGGCCGCCTCCACGCACTGGTTCCTCGGTGACGGCATGGTGCACGGCGTCCGCATCGAGAACGGGAAGGCGGTGTCCTACCGCAACCGGTGGGTCCGCACCTCCACCTTCCTCGACGGCACCCCCGGCCGCGATGCCGAGGGCCACCGCGATCTCACCGCGGGACTGGCCAATACCCACGTCATCCGGCACGCCGGACGCATCCTCGCACTGGTCGAATCGTCCTTCCCCTACGAATTGACCTGCGATCTGGACACTCTCGGCCCGCACGACTTCGACGGCAAGCTCCGCACCGCCATGACCGCGCACCCCAAGACCTGCCCGGTCACCGGGGAACTGCACTTCTTCGGCTACGACGTGGTCGAGCCCTACCTGACCTACCATCGCGCCAATGCCGCGGGCGATCTCGAGGTCAGCCGCGATATCGATGTCCCCGCGGCGTCGATGCTCCACGATTTCAACCTGACCGCCGAGCACGTCGTATTCATGGATCTGCCGGTGCTTTTCGACCTGGAGACCGCGCAGGCCGGCACCGGCATGCCCTACCGCTGGAGCGACAGCTACCAGGCCCGCCTGGGCGTCCTGCGCCGCGACGATCCGTTCGGGGAGGTGCGCTGGTTCGACATCGATCCCTGCTACGTCTTCCATCCCCTCAACGCCCACGACGAGCCGGGCCGAATCGTCCTGTACGTCATGCGTTATGCCAGCCTGTGGCGCAAGGACTCGCAGGAACAGGAGCAGGCCAGCCTCTGGCGCTGGACCATCGATCTCGCCGCGGGCACGGTCAGCGAAGAGCAGATCGACGATCGCGCAGCCGAATTCCCCCGCGTCGACGAGCGCCTGGTCGGTCAGAACGCCAACTTCGGCCATGTCACGGTCGCCGGCAAGGACGCGGGCGCACTGATCCGCTATGACCTGACCACCGGTTCGAGCCTCACCCACGACTTCGGCCCCGGCCGAATCCCTTCCGAGGCCTGCTTCGCCCCCGCCGACGGAAACCCCGGCGGCCCCGGCTATCTCATGACCTACGTCTACGACGCGGCCACCGATCGCAGCGATCTGGCCATCGTCGACGCCACCGACCTCACGGCCGAGCCGGTGGCGACCATCCATCTGCCGCAGCGGGTCCCGTTCGGCTTCCACGGCAGCTGGCTCGCCGACAACTGATTTCCTTCCGACAGCGCCGTCAGGATTCGACCGGCGATCGGTCCGCGGGTGGCTCGGCCACCCCGGTCCGGTCGCCGGTTCGCTGTTGTGCGCCCAGGATTCCGTAGAGCAGCAGATCCTCGAGCGAGGCGGCGAAGCCGTCGAGGTCGTCGATATCGCGGATGCACATGGCGAACAGGGCGGCGCCGGCGATGGTGTCGAGCAGGGTGTTCGGGTCCAGGCCCGGGCGGGTGGGTTCGCCGTCCGACGGCAGATAGTCGGCCAGTTCGCGGCGGGTGGGGGTGTCCAGCCGGGCGGACAGCTTGGCGTAGAGGCTCGGGTCGCCGCGCATTTCGGCCATGAGGCCGGGCATGGCCGCGCGGGTCTCGGCCGAGCCGAAGAGCTGAATGGTGCCGCGGATGACCTTGCGGATCTCACAGAGCAGGTCGGGGGCGACCACCTCGGAGCCGACATCGGGGAAGACGGCCTTCGCCACCAGGTGGGCCTTGGAGGGCCAGCGCCGGTAGATGGCCGGGCGGCTGACCCCCGCGCGCACCGCGATGGCGTCGATCGAGGTTGCGGCATAACCCCTTTCGACGAGCAGGCTGCGGGCGGCGTCGAGTACGGCACGGTCCACCGCGGGGTCGCGGCGCGGGCCCAGGCGGGGGCGTTCGGTCACGAAATCCGTCCTTGTCAGCGCGAGGTGGAGTCGTTACAGTCTGTCACATCAATAGTCGTTACAGTCTGTAACTGCTGGGGACCCGAGGAGAAATCGTGTCTGCTGCCCCGCACCTCACCGCACCCGCCGAGGCCTATCAGCCGGTGCCATTGCTGCAGGACAAGGTCATCGTGCTGTCGGGCGTCGGGCCCGGCCTGGGCCATTCGCTCAGCATCGAGGCGGCCCGCATGGGCGCGGATCTGGTGCTGGTCAGCCGCACCGAGAAGAAGCTCGAGAAGATGGCCGCCGAGGTGCGCGAACACGGGCACCAGGTGCTGGTCGCGCCCGCCGACATCACCGACGAGGAACAGCGGCAGTCCGTGGTCGAGCGCACGCTGGCCGAGTTCGGGCGGGTCGACTGCCTGATCAACAATGCCTTCGCGATTCCGCCGATGCACCCGATCAGCCAGATCGAGCTCGAGCATCTCCGCACCGCGAACGAGACCAATGTGTTCGCGCCGCTGCGGCTCTCGACCCTGTTCGCCGATGCGCTCGAACAGTCCCGTGGCTCGATCATCATGCTCAACTCGTGCGTGTCCTACAGCTCGCAGCCGGAGTACTCCGGTTACAAGCTCTCCAAAGGCGCACTGCAGCACCTGGCTTCGTCGCTGGCCACCGAGCTGGGCCCGCGCGGCATCCGCGTCAACAGCGTCGCGCCCTCGTATGTCTACGAGGACATCAACAAGGCCTACTTCGACTGGCTGGCGAGCCAGGCGGGCGTGACGCACGAGGAGATCTACCGCCAGAAGGCCGCGCCCACGGATCTGCAGCGCCTGGCCGGGCCCGAGGAGGTCGCGCGGGCCACGCTCTTCCTGGCCAGCGACCTGGCCACGGCCGTCACCGGCCAGATGCTCACCGTCGACTGCGGCGAGTTCCACCGATGAGTGCAGGAGTACACGTGAAGAAGCGAATCGTGCTGTGGGGCACCGGAGTCGTCGGCTCCATGGTGCTGGCGGAGATCCTGCGCCACCCGCGTTTCGAACTGGTCGGCGTCGGCGTGAGCAATCCCGGCAAGGTCGGCAAGGACTCCGGTGACCTCTGCGGCATGGCGAAAACCGGTGTGCTGGCCACGGATTCGGTCGACGAGCTGATCGCGCTGCGCCCGGACGCCGTCGTGCACTACGGCCCCACCGCCCAGTTCGCCGATGAGAACATGCGGGTCATCGGCGCTTTCCTGCGCGCGGGCATCGATGTGTGCTCCACCGCCATGACCCCGTGGGTGTATCCCGCCATGGACCAGCTGCCCAGCGTGTGGCGCGATCCCATCACCGACGCGTGCACCGAGGGCGGCGCATCATGTTTCACCACCGGCATCGATCCGGGCTTCGCCAATGACCTGTTCCCGCTGACCCTCATGGGCCTGTGCGGCGAGGTGCAGTCGGTGCGGGCCTCGGAGCTGCTCGACTACACCGATTACGAGGGTGACTACGAGTTCGAGATGGGCATCGGCCATCCGCCGGAATTCAAAGCGCTGCTGGAATATCCGGATGTACTGATCATGGCCTGGGGCCCGACCGTGCCGATGATCGCCCGCGCCGCCGGGATCGAACTCGACGACATCACCACCACCTGGGACAAATGGGTGACACCCGAGGACCGCGAATCCGCCAAGGGCATCGTGAAGGCAGGCACCGTAGCCGCCATCCGCTTCACCATCAACGGCATCTACCAGGGCCGTGAGGTCATCACCCTGGAACACGTCAACCGCATCGGCCTCGACGGCGCCCCGGACTGGCCCGCCGGCACCCGCGACGACGTCTACCGCGTGGATATCCTGGGCTCCCCGTCGATCTCGCAGGAGACCTCGTTCCGGTTCACCGACGGTTCCGGCCGCACTCCCGCGGTCGCGGGCTGCCTCGCCACCGGCATGCGCGCCCTGAATGCCGTTCCCGCGGTGAACGATCTGCCCGCGGGCTGGGTGACCGCACTGGATCTACCACTCGTCCCGGGCGTGGGCACGATTCGCTGATCCGGCGGCGCGGTCATCGCAGGTACATCACCGCGATGCCTGCGGCGACCGCGCACGTAGCGACGATGCGGGCGCGGCCGAAGCCCTCCTTGAACAACAAGGCACCGATCAATGCGCCGACGATGATGCTGGATTCGCGGAGCGCGGCGATGTCGGCCAGGCCGCCGCGTGTCTGTGCCCAGAGGATCAGCCCGTAGCCGAGCACGCTGAACAGGCCGCCGGAGAGTCCGAGTAATAGGTACGGCCGCAACTGTTTCCAGAGTCCGCGGCCGCGCTGTGCGACCGCCAGTATCGGAACTCCGAACTCGCCCAGCACCATCAGCCAGCCGATATATCCGATGGTGCTGCCCGCCGCGCGGACACCGATGCCGTCGCAGGTGGTGTAGGCCGCGATCATCACTCCGGTGGCTACCGCGGTCCGGATCGCTGTCGGTGACGCGGGGTGCGTGCGGTAGCCCCAGAAGACCAGCAGGGCGAGTCCTCCGGAGATCAGCAGGACGCCGGCGATCTGGCTCGCGGTCGGCAACTCCCCCAGGAAGATCGCCGCGACGAGCGTCACCACGAGCGGCGAGGTGCCGCGCGCGAGCGGGTAGGTCTGGCTCAGATCACCGAGCCGATACGACGCCATGAGCAGGCCGTTGTAGGCCAGATGCAGTACCGCCGAGGCGCCCAGCCAGATCCAGCTGCGCGGATCCGGCGGGGCCGCAAGGCAGATCAGCGGTACTCCGCACAGCATCGAACCCAGATTCACCAGGGTGAACGACACCGTCTTGTCTGGAATCCAGTGCGCGATGGCATTCCACGTGGCGTGCAGGCAGGCCGCCGCCAAGGTGGCCAGCAGGACGTCCACCGATAATGGTTGCGAGGACAGGGACGACGAGGCGGCGACAATACCCATTCCGGGGAACTCCAGTCAACAACCCCGGGTATCCAGGGCATGCCAATGAGAGTCCTCCAGGCTTTTGTCCCTTCAGATGTCGGCGCTCCCCACGGGGGAAGCGCCTAGGTGCAGCTCGGACCAGTCCACGCACTACCTGATTGTGTTGTCTTGCCGACGGTATGCGTACGGAACCCTATGCACGATCTCGTACGCACCCTAACACCCTTATCTGACAGCAGGATCGGCGACCGTCGCGACCGCCTGTGCGGTGAGCTCGACCGAACGGATCCGGTCCTCGATGCGCTGGGAATAGTGCGCGGTGATGAGTTCGTCGGCACCGATCGAGTCCGCGAAATCGGCGAGGTAGGCACGGATTTCATCCGGCGTGCCGACCGCGGTGTACTTCGTCATGGACGAGAGCTGGGCGCCGTTGGGCGAGGCGAGGAAGGCGTCGATCTCGTCATCGCTGAAATCGTGCTGTCCGGGCCGGCGCTGGATCATCCGGCGGGCGCGGTCACGGTAGGCGATGGCGCGGTGTTCGGCGGCCGTCTCGTAATCGTCCGCGGCGAACACGTTGACACCGGCGATCACATACGGCTCGGCCAACTGCTCGGAGGGCTGGAACTTGTCGCGGTAGACGGCGACGGCCTCGTGCAGGGCGCCCGGCGCGAAGTGCGAGGCGAAGGCGTACGGAAGGCCCAGATGCGCGGCTAGCTGGGCGCCGAACAGCGACGATCCCAGAATGTAGAGCGGCACAATGCCTTCGGCGCGGGGAACGGCGTTGACTCCGGGGATGCGCGAATTCCCGCTCAGAAAGCCCTGCAGTTCCAGGACATCCTGCGGGAAGCTGTCTGCGGAGGAGTTGTCGCGGCGCAGCGCGTACATGGTCTTCTGGTCGCTGCCGGGTGCGCGGCCCAGGCCGAGGTCGATGCGGCCGGGGAACAGCGTCTCGAGGGTGCCGAACTGTTCGGCGATCACCAGCGGGGAATGGTTGGGCAGCATGATCCCGCCCGCGCCCAGCCGGATGGTGTCGGTGTGCTCGGCCACGTGCCCGATGAGCACGCTGGTCGCGCTCGAGGCGATGGAATCCATATTGTGGTGCTCGGCATACCAGACCCGCCGATAGCCGCTGCGCTCCGCGGCCTGCGCCAGTACCACGCTATTGGCGAAACTCTCCCGCGCCGACTGGCCGGGGGCGATGGTCGCCAGGTCGAGGATGGAAAGCGCGATGGGCATGCGGCGCAGCCTTTCAGTGGGAAGCGAGCAATTTCAATCTATGACAGCGCATACAACCCCGGTGGCATTCCCGGCCGATTCCCGACCGTCTCCGGGCGGGCCTCACCGCGAGGACTCGATGCGGGCGGCACAGTCGACCAGCAGTTCGGCGGGACCCTCCGGTGGCGCGCCCGGACGCCAGACCGCCCGGAACTGCCTGCTGAACACGGTGGCATCGGCCAGCGGCACCTCGTGCAGCGCGCCGGCCGCCAGATCGGGCCCGGCCACGAGGCGGCTCAGCACCGCGGGCGCGACACCCGCACGGACCGCGGCCAGAATCGCGACCGCCGAGCCGAGTTCGGCCGCAGGCGCGGCCGGAACGCCGTAATCGTCGAGCACCTCCCAGAGCGTATCGCGCGTGCCCGAACCGGATTCGCGCCAGAGCAGCGGTGTTTCGGCGAGTTCCCGCAGGGACAGCGCGCGCTTGCGTTTCGCCCAGGGATGGCCGGCCCCGACCACGATCACGAGGTCGTCGGACCCGAGTTCCCGGCCCGCGAGGCCATCGGGCAGATGCGGGCCTTCCACGAAGCCGAGATCCGCGCTGCCCGTCCGCACCAATTCGGCCACCTGGCAGGAGTTCTCGACCTCCAGCGCCACCGAGACCTGCGGCTGCATCGACCGCAGTGCGGCCAGCCAGTGTGGAATGCGATAGTCCGCAATCGTTTTCGACGCCGCTATACGGAGCCGGGACGCCCCGGCATTCCGCACTTCGGCGACCCCCTCGACCAACGCGGCGGCCGCGGCGAGCACCGCTCGCGCATGGGTCACCACCGTGCGGCCCGCATCGGTGAGCACGGATCCGTTCGGCCCGCGCTCGAGCACATGCAACCGCAACCGCCGTTCGAGCGCCCGGATCCGCATACTCGCCGCGGGCTGGCTGATGCCGTGACGCCGGGCCGCCGCGCCGAGACTCCCCAGATCAGCGACCGAGACGAGCAGATCGAGCGCCTCGAGGTCGGGTGTTCCGGGCGGCAATGGCATAAGTCCTGATTAGCAGGCGCGCGGCCGATCGCGCCAGCCGGTACCCGTGCGATAGACCGCTCGGGCCGCACACCCATGCCTGGCCGGACCCGCCGCCGGAGCCTGGTCCACCCGCGCGGACCACCCCAGCCGGTCCCCGCGGACGGCCCGGTCATCACTTGCGGTGTCGACCCGAGTCCCGCTAGGGAACCAACTCGTCCGGTGCCCCGGGATACCCACTCGGCGACGCGGCGCGGGTCCGGTCGATCCGGCGGCAACCGCTTGCCGCCCGGCTCACGGACTCATAACTCCGGTTTATGAGTCCTTTCGAGATCGGTGGCTACTCGTGGCCGGGGTCACAGGAGATCGTGTGCAGCATGCGCTCGTATCTTCCGGGTGTGGCTCTCGCCGCGGCCCTCGCTACTCTCGCCACTGTGCTCGGGCGGGTATTGCCCGTCGTGGGGGCGCCCGTGCTCGGATTGGTCGCGGGCGCGATCGTGGCAGCGGTCGGTGGGAAGGCTTTACAGGATGACGGCCGGTTCGCGCCGGGGCTCGCGTTCGCGCGACAGCGGTTGCTGCAGGCCGCGATTGTGATGCTCGGGCTCGGGTTGCCGGTGAGTGCGGTGCTCGCCGTGGGGAATCGGACGGCTCCGGTGCTGATCGGGACGCTGGTAATCGGAGCGATTGCCGCGTTCGCCGTGGGCAGGATGCTTGCCCTGGATGCGGAATCGGCCACGTTGGTCGCGGTCGGCACCACCATCTGCGGGGCGTCGGCGATTGCCGCGGCCACGGCGGTGATGAAGCCGCGGCGCGATACCGTCGGCTACGCGCTGGCCACCATCTTCGTGTTCAATGTGGTTGCCGTGCTGGCGTTCCCGCCGGTCGGGCGGCTTTTGGGCATGTCGCAGGACGCTTTCGGGCTGTGGGCGGGGACGGCGATCAACGACACGTCCTCGGTGCTGGCCGCCGGGGTGATCTTCGGTGCGGCCGCAGCGCATTTCGCGGTGATCGTGAAGCTGGCGCGCAGCCTGATGATCGTGCCGATGTGCCTGGGCCTGCATATGCAGCGGCGGCGCACTGCCGAGCCGGGGAGCGAACGGCTCTCGGTGCGCAAGATCGTGCCGGTGTTCGTGTTGTTGTTCCTCGTCGCGTCGGTGATCGCCGGGACCGGCGTGATTCCGGCGTCGTGGCATTCCGATATCTCGCTGGCCGGCGGCTGGCTCATCGCGGCGGCGCTGGTCGGCATCGGCACGTCGCTGACGTGGGCGCAGATCCGCCGCGCGGGGACGCGGCCGCTGCTGTTCGGCGGGATCCTGTCCGTCACCTTGGCGGTCGGCAGTCTCGCCCTGCAGTCGGCCACCGGCTGGCGCTGAGTCCGCAAAGACGAACGGAGTCGGCCACCGGTGCTCGGTGGCCGACTCCGTAAGTGTCTGTGGCTATTCGGCGTTCAGGTACACCGGCAGTGCGGTGTGACCGTTGGAGATGAAGCTGCCGATCGGGGTCAGCTCGCTCGGGTCGACGGCGAAGCGCAGCCCCGGGAAGCGCCCGAAGAGGGCGGGCAGCGCGGTGGTCGCCTCCATGCGGGCCAGCGGTGCGCCCAGGCAGTGGTGCGCGCCGTAGCCGAAGGCCACGTGCTGTTCCTTGGTCTTGCGGTGGATGTCGAACTCGTCGGTGGTGTCGCCGTGCAGCTGCGGGTCGCGGCTGGCTCCAGCGTAGGAGGCGAGAACGGCCTCACCCTTGGTGATGATCTGATCGCCGATCTCGATGTCCTCCACCGCGTATCGCAGCGGCAGGTGCGCGACCGGCGCCTGGTAGCGCAGCGATTCCTCGATGACATCGGACCACGGCACCTGCTCGCCGGTCACCTCGGCCAGCTGCGCCGGATGGGTGAGCAGCGCGGTGATGGCCTGGTCGAGCAGGTTCACGGTGGTCTCGTGGCCGGCATTGATGACCAGCATCAGGGTGTCGACGAGTTCCTTCTCGGTCAGCGCCGAGCCGTCGTCGTCGCGGGTGGCGATGAGCACGCTGGTGACATCGTCGCCCGGGTTGTCGCGGCGGTAGGCCACGAGTTGCCCCACCAGGCCGTACATTTCGACGTAGTTGGCCTGGGCCTGCTCGGCGGTGAAGGAGCCGTCGAAGAAGCCGTCGACACAGCGGTGCATATCGGGGCCCAGATGTGCGGGCACGCCCATCAATTCGCTGATCACGCGGATCGGCACCGGGTAGCAGTAGCGGGCGCGCAGGTCCACCACCTCGCCGGCGGGCAGGGCGGCGAGGTCGTCGAGCAGCTCGGTGACGATCTCGTTGACGCGGTCCTGCATGACGGTGGTGCGGCGGTGGGTGAAGGCCGGGGACACCAGCTTTCGCAGGCGCCGGTGATCGCCGCCGTAGGCGGTGAACATATTGTCGACCGCGACCCAGGGCAGCAGCGGCCAGGCCTCGGTGATCTCGCCGTTGATGAAGGCCGACCAGTGCTGGCGCGGGTCCTTCGAGACGCGGGGGCCGGCCAGCAGATCCTTGAGCACGGCCTGATCGGTGACCGACCATGCGGGCACGCCGCCGGGAAGTTCCACCAGGGCAACAGGTCCGCGCGCGCGAATCCGGGCCGACTCGCCCTGGATATCGGTACCGGATAGATCCAGGACGATCGGTTCTTGTGACATCAGCGTCTCCTTAGTGCATGTTCAACGCGGAAGAAGTCGGGAAGCGCACCGGCAGCGCGACCATCGCACGGTGGAAAGGCCCGGGCCGCCAGCCGATCTCGTCCTTCGGGACGGCCAGCTCCAGGTCGGGCAGCGTGTCCAGCAGCTGATCGATCGCGTTCTGCGCCACCAGGTAGGCCACCGAGCGGGCCGGGCAGGCGTGCGGGCCCGCGGACCAGGCCAGATGCGAGCGGTTACCGGTGCGGTCGCCGCCGGCGATGGCGGGATCGTTGTTGCACGCGGCGAAGGAGACCAGCACCGGCTGATGCGCGGGCAGCCAGGTGCTGTCGATGAGGATCGGCTGGCGCGGGTAGCTGATGGCGAAGTTGGCCATCGGCGGGTCGTTGAAGAGCACCTCGTCGAGTGCGTCGCGGGTGGAGAGGCTGCCGCCCAGCACATCTCCGCCGAAGCGTTCATCGGTGAGCATGAGCAGCAGCGCGTTGGCGATGAGGTTCTGCATCGGCTCCAGGCCGGCGCCGTAGAAGCTGACCAGCTGGTACAGCATCTCCTCGTCATTGAGATTGGCCGGGTGGTGCGCCATGCGGGAGGTGACGTCGTCGCCGGGCTCGACGCGGCGCAGTGCGATCAGTTCCAGCAGCGCCTCACTGAGCGTCTGCATACCCCAGGCGGCGTTCACGGTGTCGAACAGCGCGGCCATACCGGTGGCCACGCGCTGCCCCAATTCCATTGAGCAGCCGACCATCCGATTCAGCGTCTCGAAGACCAGCGGCAGCGCGTACTGCGAGATCAGGTCGGCGCCGCCCTCGGCGGCGAAGGACGCGATCACCGGCGCGGCGATGGCCTCGACGGTCGAATGCAGTGCGTGCAGGTCGATTCCGTCGATGGCGGCGGTGTAGGCCTGGCGGTACCGTGCGTGTTCGGCGCCGGCATTGCGCAGCGCGTTCGGGTACCACTGCATCATCGGGCGGATGGGGGAATCCTCGGCGATGCCCTGCTGCCAGATGCGCGGGTCGGCCGGAAAGTGTTCCGGATCGTTGAGGATCCGTACCGCGGTGCGGTAGTCGACAACCAGCGTGGCGGGCACATCGGGGGCCAGGTCGATCGGCACCATGGAACCGTGCTGCCGGCGCATCTCCCGGTAGGCGGCGTGCGGGTCGGCGGCAAACTCCGGGGTGCCCAACATGATTCGCGGGCACTGGTTGTAGGGCGCGTAAGAGCCTGTCGGGTGCAAGAACGAAACTCCCTACCGAGGAACAGTTTTCATCGAGCAGACCGGCCGGACCGGTCATTTCGACGACTCGCACACTAGCAGCACCGCAGCACACGCACTTCTTTTGTGAAACGTACGCAGGTCGCGGGCCTCGCGACGGGGGTCCCGCACCCTCCTGGACCAGTCGGTCTCATCAGGCAGGTAACGGTTCAGCGACAGGCCGTGGTGCCGGTCACATTCCTCTTCCGCCGGGCCGCCACGTCGAGAATCCTCTAACCACACGATTTGCTCAAAGTTCGCTGGATCGGGGGATCCGCGGAACCTGCCACCCAATTCCTGAGGTGACATCTTCCATCCGTAAGGAGTCTCGTCATGCGCCGTACCCTTTTCACCGCCGCCACCGGCCTCGTCGCCACCGCCGCCGCCCTCACCGTGCTCGACGCGGGTACCGCCGCCGCATTCCAGCCCGTCTCGGATCCGGACTTCGGGGCCACGGGCGTCTGGCTCAATCCGGGAGAGACCGCCGCGGTCGCCAACAGCCCCATCCCCAACCTCATCGACGCCGCGGTGCCCCCGCAGGGGCACGTCATCTGGCTCGCGGACGGATCGACCATTCCGGCCGACGAGAACGGGATCTTCGCCTCCGACGCCCAGATCATCGGCGAGGCCGCCGCACATCCGGGCGGCACCGTCGGACTGTTCCTGCTCGATCCCTCGAACCCGTACACGCCGGGCGGTCAGGTCGGCATCGTCCAGGACTGGTAGGCCGAATCATGAAGCTCCGCACCGTATTGGCCCTGACCGCCACGGCCGGCGCCGCCACGCTGGCCGGCACCGCCACCGCGCACGCGGCCGCCCCCGTCACTCTCGGGGGCGGCTCGGGAATCATCCTGAGCAATCACACGGTCTGCTCGCTCACCACCATCGGCCATGACAATGCGGGCCGGCTCGTCGGCCTCACGGCCGGGCACTGCGGTCCCGCGGGCACGCTGGTCTCCGCGGAGAAGGACAAGTTCGCAGGACCGGTCGGCACCATCACCGCCGCCGATGACGAACTCGACTACGCCGTCATCGAATTCGAGCCGGACAAGGTGGTGCCGGTGCGCACCATCGGCGCCACCACCATCGCGGGCACCGCGCCCGCACCCGGGCCCGGCGCCCAGATCTGCAGTGACGGCCGCACCACCGGTTTCAACTGCAGTGTGAACTGGGGGCCGCTGGAGGACATCGACCTCGGCCAGACCTGTTCCAACCACGGCGATTCCGGTGGTCCGATCACCTCGGGCGATCGGCTCGTGGGGATGCTGCAGGGCGGGCTGATCGGGTATGGCGCGCTCACCGTCGACATCCCTTGTGTGACGGCCGCATTCCCCATTCACTCCCCCACCTATTACCGGCCGATCGATCAGATCCTCTCCTCGATCGACGCGACCGGCGGGCCGGGGACGGGTTACCAGCCCATCTGACGCGGCATCAGCGCTGCGTAGCGGGCTGCACCGCGGTCTGCAGATCCGCCACGGCCGTTGCGGATTCGAGGACTATCTCCCGCATGGCGGCCTCCGCGGCGGCGGCATCGCGGGCTCCGATCGCCGCCGCCACGTCGATGTGCAGCTGGACCGCGACCGGATCGGCATGCTCGGGCATGAGAGCATGCTCGGTCCGGCCGGCCAGCACCTCGCGCACGATCGGGGCGAAGACCTGCAGCAGCGGATTGCCCGAGGCGGCAAGGAGAGTCGCGTGGAAGTCGACATCGTGGCCCAGATAGGCGGCCTTGTTGGCGGCGCGGGCGGTGGCGGACATGCCGACCACGGCCGCGGTGAGCGCGCCGCATTCGTCGGGGGTGGCATTGGTGGCGGCCAGGCGGGCAGCCAGGGGTTCGACGCCCGACCGTAGTTCGGCGAGCCAGGCCAGCTGGGCGAAGCGCTCGGGACCGGCGAGCCGCCAGCGAATCACCTTGGGGTCCAGGGCCTGCCATTCGCGCTGATCGAGCACGGTGATGCCGGCGCGGCGGCGGATGCTCACCAGGCCCAGCGATTCGAGCACCCGGACAACTTCCCGCGCCACCGTGCGCGAGACGCCGAAGCGTTCGGAGATCTCCTCCGAGGAGATGCGGGCAGCGGCCGGGATGGCACCGCTGACGATGTCGAAGCCCAGACGGTCCAGTACCGATTCGTGCAGTTGCCGTGTGTCGGCGCCCTCGACCATGGGTTCAGTCTCACACACTCGGCGTATGTATGGTCGCGCGCTGCTCAATACGTAGTACTTATTCTTCTATCGGCTTGATATAGTCCTCCATATTCGGACATAGTGCCGTGGATCACTCCACCCCGACTCGAAGAAGCGTCATGCACTACATCACCCCGCTCGCCCTGCCGAGCCTGGCCGACAAGGCCCTGCCGCACGCCGGCAATGCCCAGCTCGTCACCGCCGCGCTGATCGGCATCGCGCTGATCGTCGCCCTCATCACCTGGCTGAAACTGCACCCGTTCCTGGCACTCGCCATCGGCGCGGTCACCGTGGGCCTGATCGCCAAGCTCGGCGCCGCCGACACCGTGGCCTCCTTCGTGAAGGGCTTCGGCGCCACGATGGGCAGCGTCGGCATCCTCATCGGCTTCGGCGCCATGTTCGGCAAACTGCTCGCCGACTCCGGCGGCGCCGATCAGATCGTCGACACCCTCGTCGGACGCGCCGGGCCGCGGGCGCTGCCGTGGGTGATGGGCCTGGTGGGCGCGATCATCGGGCTGCCCATGTTCTTCGAGATCGGCGTGGTGCTGCTGATGCCGGTCATCCTGCTGGTCGCCACCCGCTCACGACTGCCGTTGATGTCCATCGCGATTCCGGCGCTGGCGGGACTGTCCGCCATGCACGGGCTGGTGCCGCCGCATCCCGGACCGCTGGTCGCGGTGGCCGCGCTGAAGGCGGACCTGGGTCTCACGCTCGGGCTGGGCGTGCTCGTGGCGGTGCCGACGGTGATCCTGGCCGGGCCGCTGTTCGGCAAGCTGGCCGCCCGCTGGGTGAATGTGCCGGTGCCCGAACTGTTCTCGGCGCCCGATCAGGGCGAGCAGGACAACGCGGCCGGCGACGTCAAGGAGAGCAAGCCGCGGCCCAGTTTCGCCGCGACGCTGGCCACCATCCTGTTGCCGGTGGTGCTCATGCTCGGCAGCGCCGTGGTCGATGTGGTGTCGCCGAAGTCCGGGGGCGAGCTGAAGAAGGTCCTGGATGTGCTCGGCACGCCGCCGGTGGCGCTGGGTATCGCGCTCATCGTCGGCATGCTCGTGCTGGGCCGGGGCGGGCGCATGACACGGGAAGCCGTGTCCGCCACCATGAGTAACGCGCTGCCGCCGATCGCGGGGATTCTGCTGATCGTCGGCGCGGGTGGCGGGTTCAAGCAGGTGCTCGTCGACACCGGGATCGCCGACACCATCGCCAATGCCATTCGCGACAGCAGCCTGCCGGTGCTGCTGCTGGCGTGGTTCGTGGCCGCGCTCATCCGGGTGGCCACCGGTTCGGCGACCGTCGCGACCGTGACCGCCTCCGGCATTCTCGCGCCGGTGGCCGCGAGCCTCACCAATTCCCATGTGTCGCTGATGGTGCTGGCCATCGGTGCGGGTTCGCTGTTCCTGTCGCATGTCAACGATGCCGGGTTCTGGATGGTGAAGGAGTACCTGCGCATCGACGTGGCGCAGACCCTGAAATCCTGGACCGTCATGGAATGCATCATTTCCCTCGCGGGGCTGGCCGGTGTGCTGGCGCTCAGCGTGATCGTCTAGGAGGTCCGGGTGTCGTCGGAGACTGCTGCTCGTCCGCAGATCGTGGTTCTCATGGGCGTATCCGGATCCGGGAAATCGACCGTCGCGGGCATCCTGGCCACCCGGCTGGGCTGGGATCTGCTCGAGGGCGATGACCTGCATCCGGCGGCGAACATCGCCAAAATGCATGCGGGCCATGCCCTCACCGATGCCGATCGCCGGCCCTGGCTGGAGGCGATCGCCCGTTGGATGTCGGGTGAGGTGAGCGCTGGCCGCTCCGGCCTGGTCACCTGCTCGGCGCTCAAGCATTCCTATCGGGATATTCTGCGGCAGGCCATGACCGGGCATCCGGAGGCGGTGCTGACCTTCGTGCACCTGACCGGTTCACGGGAACTGTTGCAGCACCGTCTGACTGCCCGCATGGATCACTTCATGCCGCCGGGCCTGCTGGATTCACAGCTCGACACCCTGGAGGCGCCGGCCGCGGACGAGCACGATGTGGTGCGCATCGAGATCGGCCCGCCGCCCGCCGAGGTCGCGGCCGCCACCCTGACCGCCATCCGGGACCGCGCCTGATCTTCGGCTGTGCGGCGGTGATCGACCGGATCATTGCCGAGGACCGGTCCGATCGCCTCCGGCCACGCCGGGGGCGCAGGGTCGAGCCCGGTCCTCTGCCAATATCTACCGCGGGTGCTGATCGGGAAGCTCAGCCATCAGTTCGACGCGACATCCGTGGTGTCGCAGGTCATCTCGGGATTCCACCGCTGGACGGTGCGGGTCTGCCGGCTACTTCGCACACGTGAACTGCATGACATCGATCAGTCCCGAACGGAAGCGTTCCGCGCACCCGGTGAGGTAGCGGATGTAGGTGTCGTAGGTGTCCTCGCCGCAGAGTTCGATCGCCTCGGTTCGATGCTCCCGCAAGGCGTCCGCCCAGCAGTCGAGGGTGCGCGCGTAGTGCGGCTGCAGCGCGTGCATGCGCTGTACCTCGAATCCGCCCGCCTCGGCGAATTGTTTGACGCCGCCGAAGGCCGTGCTGTCCGGAAAGGGAAGGGCTCCGCCGGGGAAGATCACCTTGCGGATGAATTTCAGGAACTCGAGGTCGTCGCGCGTGTAGGAGATCCCGTGGTCGTGCAGATAACCCTGGGTGTACGCCACGATGGTGTGCAACAACATTCGCCCGTCGGCGGGCAGGGCGTCGTAGGCGAACCGGAAGAAATCCGAATACCTTTCCGTTCGGAAATGTTCGAACGCGCCGATGCTCACGATCCGATCGACCCGGCCGTCGAATTCCTCCCACCCCTGCAGCCGGACCTCGCCGCTGCGCGCGCCCGCCTGGCGTTCCAGCAACTCCCCCACGTATTCGTACTGGTTGCGACTCAAGGTGAGGCCGATGACATTCACGTCATAGCGCTCCCGCGCCCGCATCAGCGTCGCTCCCCACCCACATCCGATGTCCAGCAAGGTCATACCGGGCTGCAGGCCCAGTTTCCCGAGCGCCAGATCGATCTTCGCCAGCTGCGCCTGTTCGAGGCTGTAATCCTCCTCTTCGAAATAGGCGCAGCTGTAGGTTCTGGTCGGGTCGAGAAATAACCCGAAGAAATCATCAGATAAATCGTAGTGCGACCGCACATCGGCATAGAAAGGCGTGTGCCGACTCATCCGTTACCTCCGTAGTCCGTGCTGTGGATAGGACAGAGCCACCCGGCCCCCCGACCGGGGAATAACACGAAGATGATTGAACGAACCGAAGACTTCCGGCGACGCAGTATAAACACACCAACCGGTCTCAGCCCGCATCCCCGAAGGCCCCGTCAACCAGAACCGGAACAGTTTCACTGCAACCCACCTCGACAGCCACCGCGACATCCTCGGCAAACCCCTGGCTCCGCAACTCCCGCCCGGACGCATACTCCCCGATCAACGCCGCAACATCAGCGATCCCGCCATAGCAAGCCTTGGCCGCCAGGGCTGTTCGACAGAGACGGTTCGCCGGCCACCGCGAGTTCTGCTCCCCTGCGTCAGCGAGACCGAGGTCTTGAAGGACAAGACGTCGATCACGATGATCGCCGCGCTGCTGGGGCCGATGGCCTGGGCGCCGGCCGCACCCCAGTCGATGCGGACGCCGTGTGAAATCTGCTGCGCCCATTCGGGAATCGTCGACATGGTTTTGCACCCTCCCAGCTACCGATGGCGGTTCCGGGGTTGATCATGGCAGGCGGTCGGTCCGTTTGAAGTGGGGCGCACGGGGAATGGCGGGGACGTCAGTTTCAGCACTACAAGGGAGTTGCCGTGATCATCCTCGGCCTCATTCTGCTCGTAGTCGGCTTCGTTGTCGGCTTCCATATTCTCGCCGTGCTCGGGGTGATCCTGTTGATCGTGGGCGCGGGCCTGGCACTACTGGGCGCGACCGGACGCGCGATCGGCGGGCGGCGGCACTACTACTGATCCTCAGACGCCGGTTGTGGAGCCCGGGCGCACGATCATCAAGACGGTGACCGTCGCCCACAACAGGTTGAAGATGCCGGTCAGCATGGCGAGCCGCGCCGCGGCGGGCAGGTCGGGAACCGCGACGCCCGCCGTGCGTGCACCGGTGAGCGTGGTGAGCACCGCGTCCTGGGTGGGCAGGATCAGCAGGCCCAGGATGAGGGCGGCCGCCACGGTGAGCACGATGGACGTGATCACCCACGCGCTGCCGAGCACATTCATGCTCTGCGCCAACCCGAAACCGACGACCGGCACGACCAGGCCGAGGAAGGCGTAGACGCGGCAGATGCGGTGCAGGACACGGACGGTCTCCAAGGACGCGTCCACTCCGGTGGCACGCCGCGCGGCGGCCGGATACATGCTGGCGGCCACGGTGACCGGGCCGATGGCGATGATCGCGGCCAGCACATGAATGGCGAGAAGGGCTTTCGTCACCGGACCGAGGCTAGAGCCACCCATCCCGGCTGCCCAGAGGCTGGAATGCCAAAGATCAACTGATTCTCGCCATCGGCGATGACATCGTGTTTCCACTCACATCGACCTGAAAAAGCAGGTCACATTCTTGGCGAGAATCCGCCTATAGTTCCCTTTGTGCACACCGTCGCCGTCCTGGCCCTCGATCGGGTGGTCGCCTTCGATCTGGCCGTTCCCCTGGAGGTCTTCGGCCGCGCGCGTCTGCCCGACGGCCGCAGCCCCTATCGCGTCCGCGTCTGCGGACAGAGCACCGAAGTGGATGCCGGAGCCTTCGCGCTGCGCCCGCCCTGGCCCCTCGATGCCCTGGCCACCGCCGACACCATCATCGTCCCGGGACGATCGGAAATCGCTGTGCCCGAACCGGAACCGATCGTGGCGGCGTTACGTGCGGCCGCCCGGCAGGGCACCCGCATCGCCTCCATCTGTTCCGGCGCCTTCACCCTCGCCGCGGCCGGACTCCTCGATGGCCTTGCGGCCACCACCCATTGGCTCGCCGCGGATCATCTCGCCCGCACCTATCCCGCCATCGATGTGAAACCCGATGTGCTCTACGTCGACAATGGCGCCATCCTCACCTCGGCGGGCGCCGCCGCGGGACTCGACCTGTGCCTGCACATGGTGCGCCGCGACTTCGGTTCCGCGGTGGCCGCAGACGCCGCCCGCATGGCGGTCATGCCGCTGGAACGCGAAGGCGGGCAAGCCCAATTCGTCGTGCACCACCAGCCGCCCACGCCCGCGGGCTCACACCTGGAACTGGTCTGCGCCTGGATCGAGGATCATCTCGACGATGATCTGACCCTCGCCGATATGGCGGCCCGCGCCGGCATGAGCGAACGCACCTTCAGCCGCCGCTTCCGGGAACAGCTGGGCACCACGCCTTTACAGTGGCTGCTGCGCGCCCGCGTCCGCCGCGCCCAGCACCTGCTGGAGAATACCGACCATTCGGTGGACCGCGTCGCCGCCCTGGCCGGCTTCGGCTCCCCGACCGCGTTCCGCGACCGCTTCAAACGCATCGCCGGTGTTGCCCCGAACCGATACCGGTCTTCGTTCCACGTCCGGTAGCTAACGAGCCTTGTACAGCCAGATTCGCGGTTCGGCCAGTTCACCCGTGCTGGTCCAGCGGTAGCTGTGGGCGATGCCGTCCCCCGAGTAGCTCTGAATGTATCGGAGCAGATCCGCCCGGGTGACGTGGCCGGATGCGATGCCGTGCAACACGATTGCGGTCAGGTCGTAGGCCTCGGGCGAATAGACGCCCGGCGCCGTATTGATCAGGGTCCGGTAATCGAAGTCGAAGGGCGCGGACGCCGGACCGCACAGGCACGACAGCAGTGCGCCCGACGCCGCGGATCCGGCGCCGGACAGGAACCCGGGATCGAAACTGCCGTCACCGGAGGCGAACACGGCGGTACTGCCCGCCGCGCGCAACTGCTGCAGCAGCCCGCCCGACTCGGTGTAGTACCCGGCGTAGAAGACGGCATCGGGTGCGGCGGCGGTGATCTCCTTCACCGCGTCGCCGAAATCCTTCGCACCCGTTTGCACGGTGACCGCGCACGACGACAGGGACGCGCCGCCGAGCGACTGGGTGGTCGCGCGCGCCAGCCCGGCGCCGTAGTCGCTGTTGTCGGCGACCACGCAGACGTGGTGGTAGCCCTTGGCGACCAGGTACCGCGCCATCCCGGGCGCTTGCAAGGTGTCCATGGCCAACCCCTGGAAGAAGCTGTGCCAACCATGGCTCAGCAGCGTGACATTGGTCGCCGAGGGCGACAGGAACGGCAGACCCGCGTTCGAGAAGGTCTGGCCGGTGGCCTGGGTCTCGCCGGAGAAGGTCGGGCCGATCAGGGCGACGGTCGACGCGTCGGCCACGATGGCGGGCGCCAGCTGCGCTGCTTTGATCGGGTCGGCGAGGGTGTCGTAGTTCTTGACCGTCACTTGGCATCCGGGATTCTTCCGGTCGAACTGGTCGACGGCCAGTCGCACCCCACCGAGCACGTTGCCACCGAGGACCGCGTTCGCGCCGGAGAGCGGGCCCGCCATCGCAATGCTCACCGGCGCACAGTTGACCGGTCCGTCCACCGCCGGATACGGCCCGGGCACAGTGCTTCCGACGAGATTCCCCTGCTCGTCGAGCTCACCGATCGGCTGCATACCGCTGACCACGGCGGCGGGTGGAATGGCAGGCTTACTGGTCGGAGCTGTGGTACTGGAAGTGCTCGAGGATCCGGAGCTGCCGGAACTCGTTGTCGCCCAGACGATTCCGATGACCGCCGCGAGCACCACGACCAGGCCTGCGGCCGCGGCGGGCAACCGCCATCGTGCCATCCTGCGCCACGGACGCCGGGCTTCGGCCGCAGGCATCTGCGCCCGGGTCGGTTCCGGCGGCACGACGGCTGTGGGCACGGCTAACGCGGAGGCGGCGGCCTGCGCGAATTCGGTGCAGGAGCCGAATCGCTCGTCGGGGTTCTTGGCCAAGGCGCGGAAGAGAACCCCGTCGAGAGCGGGCGGCAGGAACGGTCGGCGCGCGCTAACCGGGGGCGGCGGGTAATGCAAGTGGCCCGCGACGACGGCGGCGACGCTCTCGGCCGCGAACGGTGTAGTTCCGCACAGCAGCCAGAACAGGCTGCAGGCCACGGAGTATTGGTCCGAGCGAGGTCCCGGCGTGGCACCCGATAGCTGTTCCGGCGAGGCATAGGACAGGGTGGCGGTGAGGTGACCGGTTCTGGTGAGGTGCCCGGTGTCGTCGCGCAGACGGCCGATGCCGAAGTCGGCCAGCAGGATTCGCTCACCGTAGCCGGGAGCTGGCCGGGCGATCATGATGTTGGCGGGTTTCACATCCCGGTGCAGCACACCGGTGGAATGCGCGAAGTCCAGCGCCTTGGCGATCTCGCCGACAATGTGCACCGCGCGCTGCGGCGGCAGGGGGGCCGGATCCACTGCCGAGGCGTCGATCCCGTCGATGTACTGCATCGACATCCACATGCGGCCGTCTTCGACGCCGCGATCGTAGACGGACACGATGTTCGGGTGATCCAGCCGGGCGATCAGATCGGCTTCGCGCTCGAACCGTCCCCGGATCTCGGTGTCGGTGGCGAAGTCCACGTTCAGCAGTTTCAAGGCGACCGAGCGCGGCAGCCGGGGATGCCGGGCGAGATACACCTCGCCCATACCGCCGCCACCGAGCACCCGCTCGATCACGTAACCGGCGAAAACGTCACCCACGCACAGCATTCGCCCCCCTCGACACCAGAGACGAATCGAACGCTACACGTCGTCGAGCCGGAACCGCCGCCGAACGTCAGGACGCGCCAAGAGTTTTGGTGGATATCCGGGCCCGGGCCGCGGCGTGACCTCGGCGCCTTCCAGGGGTTCTTTGCAGTGCGAGCACACCACTTCCGCCTGGGCGTCGTGCCCGCAGGTGTCGTGGTGGGTGAGGACGGGCGGCCCGGTTTCGTCGGCGAGCCAGCGGTCGCCCCAGGCGGTCATGGCGGCGATGACGCTGTAGAAGTCCCGGCCCGATGCGGTGAGCAGGTACTCGTGCCGCACGGGCATGGTCTCGTAGACGTGTTTCTCGAGCAGGCCCGCGTCCACGAGGCGGCGTAATCGCTCGGCGAGGGTGTTGCGGGCGATGCCGAGTTCCTGCTGGAACTCGTCGAAGCGGCGGATGCCGTAGAAGGCTTCGCGCAGTACCAGCGGGGTCCACCAGTCGCCCAGCAGGTCCATGGTCCTGGCCACCGAGCAGGGCCAGTTCGCGAACGAGGTGCGCTTCATATCGCGATCCTATCGGGTGTCGGGGGCCTTGTGCTGGTAAGTCTATCTACGCAACTATGGTGGTAGTCGAGAGAAGGAGTCCGCAATGGAGTGGACGGGCCAGGTCTATGCCGATACGCCGACCGTGTCGGCGCAGGCCTACATCGAGGCGGCGCCCGAACGGGTGTGGGACTGCGTGAGCGATATCCACCTCATGCCCCGGCTCAGCAGCGAGCTGCAGGAGGTCCGCTGGCTCGACGAGGCGACCGGGCCCGCGATCGGCGCCCGCTTCAGCGGCCGCAATGCGCACGAAGCGCTGGGCGATTGGGAGACGATCAGCACCGTCGTCGAATACGACGCGCCGCGCAGCTTCGCCTGGGCCGTCGGTGACCCCGAGAATCCCTCCGGCATCTGGCGTTTCACGCTGCGCCCCGAGGGCACGGGCACGGTGCTCGAGCAGTGGACGCAGATGGGACCGGCGCGTTCCGGCCTCAGTTACGCCATCGACGCCATGCCGGACGAGGAACAGAAGATCGTGTTCGTCCGCCTGCGCGAGTTCGAGACCGGTATCAAGGCCAATCTCGAGGCCATCCGCGAACTCGTGGAACAGGAGTCGTGATGCGCACCGCCACAACGATCGAGGGCTCGGCGGGCGACTGGCGGGGCATCACCGAATTCGTGGTCGAGGCCGAACGCCTCGGACTGGACATCTGCTGGGTGGCCGAGGCGTGGGGTACCGATGCCCCGTCACCGCTGGGATTCCTGGCCGCGCGTACCGAGCGAATCCTGCTGGGCTCGGGCATCATCCAGCTCGGCACCCGCTCCCCGGTCCTCATCGCGCAGACCGCCATGACGTTGAACCTGCTGTCCGAGGGCCGATTCCTGCTCGGGCTGGGCGCTTCCGGGCCGCAGGTCATCGAGGGACTGCACGGACTTCCCTTCGCGCGGCCGCTGGCGCGCATGCGGGAAACGGTGGAGGTCATCCGCAGCGTCTTCACCGGCGAGAAGATCGACTACCAGGGTGAGCAGTTCACCATCCCGCGCCCCGGCGGCGACGCCCGCCCCATGCGATTGAGCCTGCAACCCGCCAGCGTGCCGATCTACTTGGCCACGCTCTCGCCGAAGATGCTCGAACTGACCGGCGAGGTCGCCGACGGCTGGCTGGGCACCAGCTTCGTTCCCGAAGGCGCACAAGCCTATTTCGACCATCTCGACGCCGGCCTGGCCCGCGCCGGGCGCGACCGAGCGGACCTCGATGTCTGTCAGGGCGCGGAGATCAATATCGTCGCCGATGAGGCCCAGCTGGCCGCAGTGGTCGGCAGCCGCAAGAAGGAACTCGCATTCTCCTTGGGCGGCATGGGTTCCGGATCCACCAACTACTACAACAATGCCTACAGCCGCCAGGGCTGGGCCGACGTCGCCGCGCAGGTCCGCGAACGCTGGCAGGCCGGCGACCGCGAAGGCGCGACCGCCCTCGTCACCGATGACATGGTGCTCGCCACAACCTTGATCGGCACCGAGGACATGGTCCGTGAGCGCCTGCGCACCTGGCAGGACACCGGAGTCGACACCGTCCGCCTCTACCCCGCCGGCGACACCCTCACCGCCCGGCTCGACAATCTCGGGCGCGGCATCGACCTGGTCCGTGGACTCGCCCCGGCGAACAGCCGCTAGGGGCCGCATTCGACGATCTTGATCCGCCCGGTTGCCGCATGACAAGCTGGCCCGCATGGAGAGCGGGCTGCTACCGGTCGCGGTGATCGGGCTGGGTGACATTGCGGAGAAGGCCTACCTGCCGGTGCTGACGGCCGAGCCGGGGCTGGATATTCATCTCATGACCCGTAACCGGGAGCGGCTGGATCGGGTCGCGGATCGCTACCGGCTGCCGAACCGGCATTCCACGCTGGACAGTGTGCTGGCTTCCGGTGTGCGGGCGGCCTTCGTGCACGCGGCCACCAGCGCGCATGTGGAGTTGTGCGAGGCCCTGCTGCAGGCGGGAATCGATGTATTCGTCGACAAGCCACTCGATTACACCTTGGCGGGTGCACGCCGGTTGGTGGAGCTGGCCGAAAGCCGCGAACGCAGCCTCATGGTCGGCTTCAATCGCCGATACGCCCCGGCCTATACCGAGGCGGCACAGCGGGATCGATCGCTGATCGTGCTGCAGAAGAACCGGCACGGTCAACCGGAGGTCGCGCGCACGTTCGTCTATGACGACTTCATCCACGTCGTGGACACGCTGCGCTTCCTGATGCCGGCCGAGATCACCGAGGTCCGGACGCGTTTTCGCGGATCGCCCGAGAACGGAGAGCTCGAGCACGTCGTCCTGGAACTGTCCGGCGACGGCGTCACCGCCCTCGGAATCATGAACCGGTGCAGCGGGATCACGGAGGAGATCCTCGAAATCTCCGGCGGGAATACAAAATACAAGGTCGTCAACCTCGGCGACGGCGTCGACTACACCGGCGGCGTCGCCACCGCGCTCCCGCGCGGCGACTGGACCCCGGTCGGCAGCCAGCGCGGTATCCAGCAGGCGGTCGATCATTTCCTGGACGCCGTCCGCGCCGGAAAGACACTCGACGCCCGGGACGCGCTGCGCACCCACGAGGTCTGCGAGCAGATCGTCCGGGAGATCGACGGCTAGCCGGTTCGCGATCCGGTTTCCTCACAGGCGCCCAACAGAATGGTTGCGCACTATGTGGGGATGCGGGTTCTGGTGGTCGAAGACGAGCAGTTGCTGGCGGATGCCATTGCTCAGGGTTTACGGCGGCATGCGATGGCCGTGGACGCGGTGCACGACGGTGGCGTCGCGCAAGGAGTTCGCGGTGCTGGCCGAATTGCTGCGGGCCGACGGCGGGGTGGTGTCGGCCGAGCAGCTGCTGGAGAAGGCGTGGGACGAGAACATCGACCCGTTCACCGTGGTGGTGCGCTACACCATCATGATGGTGCGCCGGAAGCTGGGCGATCCACCGGTGATCGATACCGAACCTGGCGTGGGATATCGCATCCGATGAGCATCCGGCGCGGTTGCCCCTGCTGTACGCGGTCGCGTTCCCGCTCGCGGGTACCCTGCTGATCGCGGTCATGTACCTGAATCTCTATCAGTTCATGGGCCGCAAACCAGGAGCCGACGCACCGCAGTTCGCGCGCGAATGGCTGATCGCGCGCAGTGAATCCGCCGGCTCCGGAAGTCTGTTCTCGGCTCTCGCCCCGCAGGCCGAACAGATGCGGCGGGATACCTTGCGGGTCATGCTGATCCGCTCGCTGGTGGCGCTGGGCGTGCTGGGTGTGCTGGCCGGCGCCGTCGGCTGGCTGATGGCCGGGCGGGCCCTGCGGCCGTTGCAGCGGATCACCACGACCGCGCGCCGGGTGGCCGACCGCAGCCTGCACGAGCGCATCGCACTGTCGGGTCCGAGTGATGAGATCAAGGATCTCGCAGACACTTTCGACGCGATGCTGGAACGGCTGGACCGCGCTTTCGACGCCGTTCGAGGTGGACGGCCTGCTCGAACCGTTCCGCCGCCTGGCCGCTGCCCAGCGGCCGGCGAACCCCGCCCGTTGTGCCGGGCTGGGGTTGTCCATCGTGCGGTCGGTCGCGCACGCCCATGCGGGCGAAGTCCGAGCGGTGGCCCGCCCCGAAGGCGGGCTCACCGTCACCGTCACAGTGCCGCTGGATATCCGTCAGTAGTTGTGGCAGCTGTCCAGCACCGCGCGCAGAGTATCGGCGTGCTGCTGGAATTCCGGTGAGTTCCGCCGTTCCTGCATCTTCGCCTGCGCATCCGGATGCGTGTTCAGGAACTCCTGGATCTTCTGTTGCCGTTGGTCCACCGGCAGATTCAGCAGATCCTGCAACCGCGCCTTCTTCTCGGGATTCGCATCCAGTTTCGCCGCGAGATCGGGTGCCTGCGCCCGCAGGGCAGCGTCGATCTGATCGAAACTGCAGGTGGTGCTGAGCATTCCGGATCCGCCGGGATCCGCCGCGGCCAGTGCCGGTGCCAAAAGCGAACCGGCGACAGCCAATCCGCTACAGACGAGGATGATCCGAGTGCCGATGCGTGTCATATTCCGATGACCCTTCCGTCGTGAATGTCGGGATCACCTGACGTTCGGTGACCCTGGCACAGTCCACCAACAAGAGCGTTTGGCCACCGCTAGGGAATCGCGTCGCTCAGCCGTGGTGGCGGCGGTAGGCGGCGGCCGCGCCGGGGTGCAGGGGGACCGTGCCGGTGCCGACCAGGGAACGGGCGTCGAGGAATTGGGTGCCGGCGGCCTCGGCGGGGACGAGGGCATCGGGGTGGGTGAGCAGGACTTCGGTGAGGGTGGTGACGGTGGCGTCGGGCAGGGTGGGGGCGGCGACGAGCAGGTTGGCGACGCCGATGGTGTGCACGGACGGGGCACCGGGATAGGTGCCGGCGGGGATGAGGACCGGGTCGTAGAGGTAGCCGAAGCGGTCGCGCATGGTCGCGGCGAGGGGGTCCAGGTCCAGCAGGCGCAGGGATTCGAGGGCGGCGGTGGGGACGCCACCCGCCCAGAGCAGGGCATCGAGGCGGCCCTCGGCGACCGCGGTCACGGCATCGCGTAGTGGCAGGTGGGTGCGGGTGACGTCGGAGGGGGCGAGACCGGCTGCGGTGAGCAGCTTTTCACCGATGCGGGTGGCGCCGGAGCCGGCGGCGCCGAGATTGATGCGGGCGCCGCGCAGGTCGCTGACCGCGTGGTAGGCGCTGGTCGAGGCGACCGCGAGTTGCAGGTAGTTCTCGTAGACGCGGCCGATCGCCGGGGGACGGTCGGGGTCCTCGGCGAGCGAATCGGCCAGCACGAGTGCGGTATCGGCGGCGCCGTGCGACAGCATGGTCAGGTTGTCCACGGATCCGGCTGTTTCGATCACGTCGATGTGCAAGTCGTAGGGGGTCGCCGCGCGGGCCAGGAGCAGTGCGAAGGCGTGGTAGAAGCCGCCTGCTTCGCCGGCCGCGAGCCGGACGGTGGTGTCGCCGCTCCCCCGCCCGCAACTGCCCACGCCCACAGGCAAGGCCAGTCCGGCGGCGAGGACGGCGGCGCTGCGCAACAGGTGACGACGCGTGTAGTGACGGGCTCGGTGCGGTGCGTCGGGCACGGAGTCCGGCCCGGCGGTCACAGGGCGTCCCATGACGGTGTGCCGGGCAGGTTGGCCGCGGGCAGGCGAATGATGACCGCCAAGCCTTGTGGGGCAACGGCTTCCATGGTGAGGGTGCCGTGCCGGGCGTTCACCAGGGCCGCGGCGATAGGCAGGCCCAGGCCGGAGCCGCCCACACCGGCGGCCGATTCGCCGCGGAAGAATCGGGTGGTGAGTTGATCGAGTTCGCCTGGGGCGACGCCGGTTCCATTGTCGGCAACGGTGAGGACGACCTCCCCGGGATCAGCCGTGATGGTGATGCGGGTGACGGCGGCGGGCCCGGCATAGCGGCAGGCGTTGCTCAGCGGTACGTCCAGGATTTGAGCCAGGACCTCCGCGGAGATGGCGGCATCGGTGGGCGGGTTGCCCGCGACCTGGACGAGGGTCATGCCCGCGGCTTCGAAAGCATTGCGCCAGGCGTCGATTCGATCCTCGACGACCTGCACTGCGTCACAGTGCTCGCTCGCCGGGACCGTGGCGGGGTCGAAGTCGGTGCCTTCGGCGACAGCGAGGGTGAGCAGTCCGTCGAGCAGTCCGGTGAGCCGCTCCACCTCCCGGGTCGCGCCGTGGAAGGTCGGCGCGGCACCCTCGGGGATAGCGGGTTCGAGCGAGTCGAGTCGAATGGTCAAGGCGGCCAGCGGGTTACGCATGGCGTGCGCGGTGTCGTCGACGAGGCGTCGTTGCGCGAGCGCGGAATCACGTACGGCCGTGGCCATGGAGTCGAACGATTCGGCAACCGCCCGCAGTTCCGGAGGGCCGCCGTGGCGGCGCGTGACCGGCGTGCCACCGCGCGGTTTGGGCAGGGTGGCGGTGAGTTCGGCGACCGCGCCGGACAATCCGGCCAGCGGCCGCAGCACCCACCGTGACAGCACCAGCGCGAGTGCGGTGAACACGGCCATGGCGACCAGCGCCCCGACTGCGACGATCGTCCACACCCCGGTGATATCGCTGCGTGCCGCGGCGGTGGACGCGGTGATCAGCACCGCGCCCTGGACATGCGTATCCGAGCCCACCGGGCGGGCGATGAGCACCTTGCCAGGGCTCCACGGCAGCAGCCGCGTCACCGGCGCGGGGCGTTGATTGCGGCGCGCCGCGGCGAGCGCGGCCGCCACCGCGGTGTCGGCGGTATCGACGCCCGCATTCACGATCGGCGTGCCGCGCGCATCGACCAGCAGCACCGATTCGCCGTACAGGTCGCGGTAGCGGTCGACCTCCACGCTCAGCGCGCGATTGTCGCCGAGCCGGTCGGCGGTGACCGCGAGGCCGGCGAAGCGGTCGGCGTCGCCGGTGCGGGCCAGCACGAATTGCTGGGTGCGGCTGGTGGCGGCGGTCAGGCACAGCGGCACGGCGAAGGCGAACACGGCCAGGGTGGAGAACACGGTCAGGGCGATGAGCAGGCGGCGGCGCATGCGCTCATTCACCCCACCGGTAGCCGTAGCCGCGGATGGTGGTGATCAGTCCGGGCCGGTCGAGTTTGGCGCGCAGCCCGGTCATGTGCACGTCCAGCGAGCGCGAGACCGCCACGAACGCGTCACCCCAGATCCGGTCCATCAGCTGCTGGCGGCTCACCGCCGCCCCGGGCTTCTCGACCAGCACCCGCACCAGCTCGAATTCCTTTGGCGTGAGCGGTATCTCGACGCCGCCGACATCGACGCGGCGGGCATCGAGATCCACCAGGACGTCGCCGGTGTGCACGGTGTGTGCCGTGTCGGCCGGTGCGGGTGGGGTGGCGCGGCGGATGACGTTCTCGATGCGGGCGAGCAGTTCGGCGATGCGCGGCGGTTTGACGACGTAGTCGTCGGCGCCGCCGCGCAGTCCGCGCACGATGGAGCGTTCGTCGCTGCGTGCGGTGAGGATGACCACCGGCACCGTGCTGACCTCGCGCAGTCGCCGCAGCACGGTCAGTCCGTCCGCGTCGGGCAGTCCGAGGTCCAGGACGACGGCGTCGAAGCCGCGGTGCGCGGTCAGCAGATCGGCGCCGCGGCGCATGCGCACCGCGCGGTGTCCGCGGACTCCGAACGCCTCGACGAGGGCATCACCTACTCCGTCGTCATCCTCGACTACTGCCAACCGCATGACGGCGATTCTCTCCTGCATGCGAAACCGGCTGGTCCTCGGACTTGCCCGGCCCGGAGTCGGCCGCCTCGGCATCGATGGCGGAGTCGGCGGAGGTCTCACGCATGAAGAAGTAGGTGACCAGCGAAATCAGCACGCAGGCCGAGACGTACCAGAAGTAGACCGATTCGTGCCCGGCCTTCTTCAGGGCGAGGGCGATCATCTCGGCGGTGCCGCCGAAGATGGCGACGGTCAGCGCGTAGGGCAGCCCGACCCCGAGCGCCCGGATGCGGGTGGGGAACAGTTCGGCCTTCACGATCGCATTGATCGAGGTGTAGCCGGTGATGATGATCAGCGCCGCCAGCATCAGCGCGAACGCCGCGTACGGATTCCGGGTGTCGCCGAGCAGGGTCATGATCGGGACGGTGCAGATCGTGCCCGCCACCCCGAACCCGATCAGCAACTTGCGCCGGCCGATGCGATCGGACAGCGCGCCCGCCACCGGCTGCAGCACCACGAACACCAGCAGCGCCACGAAGTTGATCCACGCCACCGTCGCCTTCGAGATGCCGGAGGTGTTGACCATGTATTTCTGCATGTAGGTCGTATAGGTGTAGAACGCCACCGTGCCGCCGATGGTCAGACCCACCACCAGCAGGCATTCCCGCGGATACGCCAGCAGCGCCCGCAACGAGCCACGGCTCGAATTCGGTTGCGCCGCATCGGCTTCGCTGCGGAACGAGTCGGATTCATCCATGCCGCGCCGCAACCACATCACGATCAGCGCCCCGGCCGCACCGATCAGGAACGGAATCCGCCACCCCCACAGCGACATCTGCGCCGACGTCAGCACCTGCTGCAACACGATCTGCACCCCGAGCGCGATCAACTGCCCCGCCACCAGCGTCACATACTGAAAGCTCGAGTAGAACCCGCGCCGCCCCGCCGACGCCACCTCCGACAGATACGTTGCACTGGTGGCATATTCACCACCCACCGACAACCCCTGCAGCAACCTCGCCAGCAACAGGATCACCGGCGCCGCCAACCCGATCGAGGCATAACTCGGCGTCACCGCGATCAACAGCGACCCGGCCGCCATCACCGTCACCGACAGCGTCAGCGCCGACCGCCGCCCGAACCGATCGGCATACCGGCCCAACGCCCACCCGCCGATCGGCCGCATCAGGAACCCGACCGCGAAAACCGCCGCGGTGGAAAGCAATTGCGCGGTCGCATCCCCGTCAGGGAAGAACGTCTTCGCGAAATACACACTGAATGCCGCATAGACATACCAGTCGTACCACTCGACGAGGTTACCGACCGAGCCACGCAACACATTGGCGATAACCCGACCCTCACCAGCCGGCACTGTCCTACTCACGGGGGTTCTCCTCACTGCAGCGAATGCCCCATCGCATTCGCCCCCCACTGTGTCGGGCGACACACCCCGACAGAAGAGCCCCCGCGGTTTCCTAACCATCCCTTAGGACGATTGCCCGCTGTGTACGATTCGGGCAGTGTCGAGGTAGGGAGCGGGCTTCGTGAAGTCAGCAGGCGGACAAGGAGATCGGACCACGAATGGCCATCGCGGGCCCTGGGGCCGGTGCGATCGCACGTCGGCCGCGACACGAGAGCCACTGACCTACGATCGGATCGCCGCCGCGGCCATCGAGCTCGCCGACAGCGACGGACTCGCCGCGGTCTCCATGCGGCGGCTGGCCGAGAATCTCGGCGTCACGACCATGGCGCCCTACCGCTACATCTCCGGCAAGGACGACCTGTTCGAGACCATGGTCGATACGGTGCACGAAGATGTCGCCCTCCCGGTGCCCGGCACAGGATGGGCCGAGACGTTGCGCAGCTATGCCGAGCAGCTACGCCGCGTCACGGTGCGTCATCCCTGGCTGGTACAGATATACGCCCGCCTGCCCGGCATCCTGACCCCGCGCCTGGCCGAACTCTCCGAACAGGTCCTCGCCTCGATGGACACGCTCGAGATCGACGCGGACGCGAGGATCGCCATGCTCACCTCCGTCACCGCGTACGCGCAGGGCGCCGCAGCCGCTGAAGTGGCCCGCAAACGGCAGATGTCGCGCAGCGCCTACCATCCGTACCGCGCCGAACTCATCGAGTCGGGCCGCTACCCCAGGCTGGTCGACTATGTGGTCAACGGTTCCGACCAGGACACCGCGGATCAGAGTTTCGGCTTCGGCCTCGACTGCCTGATCCACGGCATGGGCGCGGATGTCCGCGGCAGCGGATGAACCCGGCCGGATTCATTCGCGCGCAAGCAGGTCTACCGCTGGTCGAGCGGTTCTCGACCCCGCGGTGCCATTCTTCGTCGGGTGATATTCAGCAAATCCCGTCAGGTACATGATGTCCGATCGTGGCGATCCGTCTGGAACACGAACTATTCAGCGGAAGCCGGATACCCCGACAGCCCGGAACTCGACCGGCTGCGCGGGCTGATCACCGCGCAGGCCGCGGAAACCGAGCAGGTACTCGGCTTGGCAGTGCGAATTCTCGATGCCACAGCCGATCTCACCAGGCCGGCGGAGAGTCTGCTCGACCAGCTCCGGCAGCTCGTCCCGGACTCCGGCGTGGCGCTCGCCGACGATCTGACACTGATCGGGAAAGCGCTGGCGCGCCGCAGTTTTGCCGTACACGCGGCGGCGGCACCGATCCCGGACTGGCCGGACTACGGCGGGGGCGCGGTGCTGTGGCAGCCAGTGGTCAGCACCGTGGACGATCGCCTCTACACCGACGACGACCTGCACCGCGACTTCACGATCCAGGTCGAGGCGACCGGCGCGGCGGTCCGGATCCTCCGGATACTCGTGACGCGCACGATCGCTACCACAGCGCATTGAGACAGGCGATCAGGCTGCGCGCCTGCACATTCAGATAATGGCTGTGCTCGAGCAATCCGGTCAACTGCCCGATCGTCATCCACCGATAGTCCGCCGGGATGTCCGGCTCCCGATCGATCTCCACGATCACATAGCGGTTCTGCGCCCGGAAGAACCGGCCGCCCTCCTCGGATTGGATTGCGTCGTAACGGATCTGCTGCGGCACCGCGCGCAGCACCGCATCGAGGAAGGGCGGCCGGTGTTCCGCGGGCCAGTCGGCGTAGTTCTCCGGCGCGCACTGCACGGTGGGCGCCAACTCGACGATATCGAGGAATCCCGGCTCGACCCGGGCGTGCGCCAGCACGTGCAGGACTCCGGAGAACCGTTTGACCAGAAAGGCGATCAGGCCGATGCTCTGCGGTTCGAAGAACGGCTGGGTCCACTCCACGACCTCCCGGCGACCGGCGCGCACCGCGGCGGCGATCACACTGAAGTACTTCCCGGAATCGTGGACGATCGCGTGATCCGTCCGATGCCAGTCCCGGATGTCCCGCAACGGCATCGGAATCGCGGACGTGATGTCCCGGGATTTGATGTCGGTGAACCAGCTCATCACCTCGGTGGTCGTGTGCAGTGCGCCGGCGTCCAGCGCCAGCGAACGCGCCAGCGCGAATTGGAACGGATCAACGGTGTGTTGTGCCAGCACCTCCGAGCACTGCTCGAACGGGATGCACGCGAACACGGTCCGAAGATCCATGTTCATCATGTTGTCGGCGGCCGCGATACGGCGCAGGTGCCCGAGCGCTATCCACCGATAACCCGGGGCAACCGGCACCGGCCCGGTCACCTCGACGACCATGTTGCGATTCCGCTTCCGGTAGAACCACGCGCCCTGTTCGGATTGCAGCACGTCGACCAGGACGTGGGCCCGCCTCGAATCGGTGAAGTACTCCAGATACGGCACGGACTCACCGCCGTGCGCACCGGTATAGTTGCTCCGGGTGGCCTGTACGGTCGGGGACACCTGGATCGCATTGATGTTCCCCGGCTCGGCCTTCGCCTGCACCAGGCAATGCAGCACGCCGTCGAATTCCTTGACCAGCAGCCCGAGTATGCCGACCTCGGGCTGATTGATGATCGGCTGGGTCCACTCCAAACCCGGGCCGCCCGGCGACCGCACCCGCAACCCCTGCACGCTGAAGAAGCGGCCGGTGTCGTGTACGAGATTGCCCGTCTCCCAGTGGAATTCCCATTTTCGCAGGCTGGTGAACGGCACCCGTTCGACCTCGAAGACGGTATTCGAGCTCAGCTCGTCCCACCACCGCGCGAATTCGGCGGCCGAGGACGTCTCGGTCTCGATGATGCTCGCCGAATTCGCCAACCGGATCCGGTCGCCGGCATCGTGCCCGGGCCGCAGCAGGCGGGGCGGTATCGCCTGGGACACCCAGCACCTCCTTGTATCGAGAATCGTCACGCCCGGCAAGCATCGACCCGTCTACTCGAATCACGCTCGAGGACAGCCGATCTCACCGATGTACCGCCATTCCAGCCCCGTCCGAGAGCCGGCACGCAGCCTGGGACTCCGAGGTGCGCATCGTGCGCGACGCGTGCCGGACCCGATACGACGGAGGTAAGGCCATGCCCGCGGAAGCAGACGTACTCGTTGTCGGCGCCGGACCGGTGGGGCTCACGCTGGCCCATGAGCTGTGCCGCCACGGCGTGCGAGTCCGGCTGATCGACGCCGCCGACGGCCCCGCCACCACCAGCCGGGCGATCGCCACCCATCCACGCACCCTGGAAACCTTCGACCAGATGGGGCTGGTGCACCGAATCATCGCGCGCGGCCAGGTGATCAGCGGCTTCACCGTGTATCAGGAAGGCCGCAAGCTGATCCGACTGGACGCCGACTATCGCACGATGCCGACCCGCTTCCCGTTCACGGTGGCCGTCGAGCAGACGGCCACCGAAGCCGTCCTGCGGGAAGCGCTCGCGGAGCGGAACATCGCGCCGGAATGGGGTGTCCGGCTGGACACCATCCGCTCCGGCGCCGACCGGGTCACGGCACAACTCACCCATCGCGACGGTACCGTCGAGCACTACTCGACACCCTGGCTGGTCGGCTGCGACGGCGGCCACAGCACCGTCCGCAAGACGCTCGGCGTTCCGTTGACCGGTCGCGCCAACCAGACCTGGCTGCTCGCCGACGCACCGCTGGACACCGACCTCCCCCGCGACAGTATCTACTGGGTGCGGACCGAAGAGGCCACAGTGATGGCGGTCCCGCTGCGCACCGAGGGTCGGTGGCGGCTGCTCGACACCGCCGACACCGACAGCGATCCACGAGCCGTCCGGGATCGATTCTCCCGCAAGCTCTCCCGCGGCACCGGGACAGTGGTGCGGGTCGGCGAGCCGGCCTGGATCTCGGTCTTCACCGCCCAGCAGCGGATGGTGTCGAGGATGCGCGTGGGCCGGTGTCTGCTCGCCGGCGATGCCGCGCATGTCCACAGTCCGGCCTCCGGGCAGGGCATGAACACCGGCATCCAGGAGGCCGTGAACCTCGCCTGGAAACTCGCCATGGTGGTGCACCGGGCGGCGCGGCCCGAATTGCTCGACACCTATTCCGAGGAGCGGGTGCCGATCGGCCGGAAGCTGCTCGGATCGGCCAAGCGGGCAACCAATTTCGTGGAACTGCGCTCCCCCGTCGCGGATCGGGTGCTGCCCGTCATGTTCCGGGCGGTCCGCACCTTCCCACCGCTCCGCCGCCGATTGCAGGCCAAGATCCTTGGCGGAATCTCCGGGCTGCAGCTCAGCTACCGGGACAGCGGCCTGACCACCTCCACCGGGCAGCACGCGAATCCCGTTCCCGGGCAACGCTTCGCGCAGGTCGGCGGTCAGCACGCGTGCTCGCCCGGATGGGCCTCGGTGCTGCGGGAGCTGCGGGACCCGCGCTGGCTGCTGCTCGCGGCCCCGGGACCGGACGGCAGCAACCTCGGCTTCCTGAACCCGGTCGCCGACGACCACCGGTCCTGGCTCGCGGTCCGCGTGGTCGCACGCACCGACGGCCGATCCGGCATCGCCGACACCATCGCCGATCCGGACGGGGTGCTGACCCAGACGACCGGGCTGAGCCGCGGCGGCTGGCTGCTGGTCCGCCCGGACGGCTACGTCGCCGCCCGCGGATCGCACGCGCACCCGGACGCCATCGACCGGGCCCTCGCCGACGTGCCGCTGGCCGGGCTCGGCGCAGGAAAGGCCTGAGCACCATGGATTTCGGATTTCACGAACGCCGCGTCCTGGTCACCGGCGCGACCGGCGGCATCGGATCGGCCGTGGCCCGGGCCTTCTCCGCCGAGGGCGCCAGGGTCGCGCTCACCTACCGCACCCAGCGCGACACCGCCGAACAACTGGCCGCCGAACTGGGCGGCGGGGCCGACCGCGCCATGGCCGTGCGCTACGCACTCGACGAACCGGACTCCCCGGAATCGGCGGTACACGCCATCGAACAGCGCTGGGGCGGGGTGGACATCCTGGTCGCCAATGCGGTGCACCGCCTGCCCCGCCGGGGCGCGGATGCGCATTTCGAACAGGTGCCACCCGAGTCCTGGCGTAGCTTCGTCACCGACAATCTGGCGGGCACCCTCGGCACGGTATCTGCGGTGCTGCCCGGCATGCGCGAACGTCGCTGGGGCAGAATAGTACTGGTTTCCTCGCATGTGGTCCGCGACGGCCAGCGCGGTCAGGAGTTCTACGCCGCGGTGAAATCCGCGCTGCACGGCTTCGCCCGCAGCCTGGCCTGGGATACCGGCCCCTACGGCATTCCGGTCAACGTACTGTGCCCCGGATTGACCACCACCCCAGGCGTTTTGGCGAACCTACCGGCGACGGTGCTGGAGCGGGAACTGGCCGGAACGCCCAGCGGCCGGCTCAGCACCCCGGAGGAGATGGCCGACGCCGTGCTCCTGCTCGCTTCGAACGCCAACCTGACCGGCGAAGCGATCACCGTTTCCGGCGGTCGCTGAGCCCGCTGTCGCGGCAACTCCGCGCACGGCCCCCGGCCCGGAACATCCGGACCGGGGGCCGCTGACCGCTTCAGGCCTCCGCTACCTGCCGCTCCCGCACCGCGTCCAGGAATGCCCGCGGCGTCGCGAGATCGAAGACGACCTCATCCGACAATGCCACCCCGAATTCCTGATCGAGTTTGGTCGCGGCCTCGAGCATGACTACCGAGTCGTAGCCGAGATCGCGGAATGTCGCACCGTCGAGGTCCGTGCCCGGGGGCATCGCATCGGGTTCCCCCGCGCACTCCCGGATGATCCGCCACAGATCCGCAATGGTGAACTGTCGCATGACTTCTCCCTCCTGAACTGATATATCGGGGCGCGGCGACAGGCGGGTGGCGGCTCAGCGCCCCAACACCGCCGCCGCATTGAAACCCCCGTGTCCCCTGGCCAGCACCAGGGCGTTGCGGAGCACCGATGCCCGGGGCTCCCCCGTGACCAGGTCGATCCCATAGCCGGGGGCCGGACGATCGACGTTCGGCGTCGGCGGGATCACCTGATCGCGCAACGACAGCAATGCGGTCACCACATCGACCGCGCCGGCTCCGGCCGACAACCGCCCGGTGCCGGCCTTGGGCGCCGTCACGGGAACACCACTCGGCCCGAAAACCGTTGCCAGCGCGTCTGCTTCGACCCGATCATGTTCCGGGACACCCGAGGCATCGGCGAATACGACATCGATATCGTCCGGCCCGATCCCGGCGTCGGCGAGCGCACGATCGATGGCACGCCGCAGGTTCGGCGGCCGCCCGGAAACCGGGGCCGGGTCGAAGGCCGTGCCGAACCCGGTCAGCTCGCCATAGCGCCGGCGCGCACCCCGGAGTTCCGCGGACTCGGCATTCTCCGTGATCAGCAGCGCGCCCCCTTCCCCGGGGATCGAACCGGAAGCCTCCTCGGAGAAGGGCAGGTACGCACGATCAGGATCGGTGCCGAAACTCAAACCGCCGCCGGCGATCTGGGCGATCCAGCCCCACGGGCACAGATTGCTGTCGACACCGCCTGCGAGAACCAACCGGCAGTCGCGCCGCAGATGCCGGCGGGCCTGCGCGAGTGCGTCCAGCCCGCCCGCCTGCTCGCTCACCACCACCCCGCTGGGTCCGCGCATGCCGTGGCGAATCGAGATCTGCCCCGTGTTGACCGCGTAGAACCAGGCGTACGACTGATACGCGCTGACGAACCGGTTGCCACGGCCCCACAACTTCTGCAGCTCGCGCTGCCCGAATTCGAATCCGCCTGCGGAACTCGCGGTGACCACGCCCATTTCGAACTCCGGCAGCGTCTGCGGGTCCACGCCGGCATCGGCCAGCGCCCACTCGGCCGCGACGAGCGCGAGCCGGGTCATGTGGTCGGTCTGTGGCAGATACCGGCCCGGCAGTTCCGCGGCCGGATCGATGCCGGTGACCGCACCGCACAGCTGCACCGAGTAACTGTCCGTATCGAACCGCTCCACCGGCGCTATCGCGGAGCGCCCGGCCAGTGTCGCCGACCAGAATTCGTCCACCCCGACCCCGGTCGGCGTGAGCACGCCGATTCCGGTGACCACCATCCGATCCGTCATGCCGCCGCCCGGTCCGGAGCGACCAGCACGATCGCGCTCTGAAAGCCGCCGAAGCCGCTGCCGACGCTGAGTATCGTGTTCAGCTGCTGCGCCCGCGCTTGCAGGGGAACATAGTCCAGATCGCATTCCGGGGACGGCTCCAGCAGATTCGCGGTCGGTGGTACCACCGAATGCTCGATAGCCAGTGCGCACGCGGCCATTTCGATCGAGCCGATGGCGCCGAGCGAGTGCCCGATCATGGATTTGATGGAGCTGACCGGCGTCCGGTAGGCGTGCGAGCCCAGACTCGCCTTGAACGCCGACGTCTCGTGGTGGTCGTTCTGTTTGGTGCCCGATCCGTGCGCATTGATGTAGTCGACGGCCGTCGGATCCAGTCTGGCCTCGTCGAGGGCGCTGGTGATCGCCGCGGCCATCTCCCGGCCGTCCGGGCGCAGGCCGGTCATATGAAAGGCATTGCTGCGCGAGGCCGCTCCGACGATCTCGGCGTAGATGTGCGCGCCCCTGGCCCGCGCCCGGTGCCACTCCTCGAGTACCAGAAAGGCGGCCCCCTCACCGAGTACGAATCCGTTGCGGCGCCGATCGAACGGACGGCTGGCATGTTCCGGATCGTCGTTGCTCGGTGTGGTGGCGCGCAATGAGTCGAAGCACGCCACCGTGATCGGCGAGATCGGCGCATCGGCGCCGCCGGCTAGGACCACCTCGGCGGAGCCCTCCATGATCAGATCCCGCGCATGCTTGATGGAATCCAGTCCCGAGGTGCATCCGGTGGAAATCAGAGCGACCGGGCCTTCGGCGCCGAGATCCCTGGCGACCTCGATCGCCATCGAGCTGGGCACCAGATAATCGAAGAGGTGCGGCACCGCGTACCCCTGATTCACGAGCCAGTGCGCACCCCCGTCGCTGACGACCGCGTACTCACGTTCCAGGCTCATGGTGCAGCCGACCGCGCTGCCGAGGCTGACGCCGAGATCCTCCGGCGCGATGTCATCGGCCTCCAATCCACTGTCCTGCCATGCCTCCCGGGCCGAGACCAGGGCGAACTGGGCGGCGCGATCCATTCTGCGGATCTGCTGCGGCGTCAGGCCTTGCGCCACCGGGTCGAAATCGCATTCGGCCGCGACCTGCGACCGATAGGCACCCGGGTCGAAAAACGAAATCCTGCGAGTTGCCGTGACACCCGAGGACAGCAGTTCGAGAAACGACTTCGCACCGATACCGCCGGGGGCGATCACACCGACACCTGTTATTACGACCCGCCGTCTCATGTAATTCTTCCTACCTGTCCGGACATCGGCAGTTCCTCGGGCAAGTTTCGGGGCCCGGACTCGCAGGTCGTTCAAGCCACGGTCGAGTGCGATCGAGCGCCCGATAAGTTACCTGGAACGTAGCCGGAACGCGGCTCTACCCACACTCCAGCAACAATACAGAAACCTTCATTCATTTCTCGAGCGAACCTTGACCGTGCATTCGAGCCGTGATATCTTGCCGAAGGGGTTATATTTTTGCTTGGTAGCATCTCGAATAGCAGTATTCGGTTCGGAAGCATCCCCACAAGGGGTATTACGACGCTGGTCAGAAATGCGGGAATACAAGCTCACGCATTTCGATCCGGCACACGGCATTCGGCGAGAGAGCAGACATGAATATCCGCGATGACTTGGACATGAAAATCTCCGTCCTAGGGTCGATGCATCTGACGAGCAACAACCGCAAATTCACGCTGAGCGCGTACAAACCGCGCCAAGTATTGGCCCTCCTTCTCCTCAATCCGAATCGCCCGGTAGCGGTCGAGAAACTGATGGAGGAATTATGGGGAGGAAATCCGCCACGCAGTTCCATGACAACGATACAAACCTATATTCTGCTTTTACGTAAATTTCTTACCACATCGCTGCAGATCAGCTCGGAACAGGTGGCCAAGACCATTCTCGTCACCGAGCCCGCCGGCTATACGTTTCAGATACGTCCCGGGCAGCTCGATCTGCACGATTTCAACGATCTCTCACTCCGCGGCCGCCGGGCGATGTCCGAGGGCCGGATCGCCGAGGCCGCCGACCTGCTGCGTCAGGCCCTGTGCCTGTGGCGTGGCCACCCGCTCGCCGACGTCCCGGTCGGCCAGGTGCTCCAACCGAAGGTCCGCGGCCTGGAAGAAGCCCGGCTGGTCGCCCTCGAACAGCGCATCGACGCCGACCTGCGACTCGGCCGCCACCGGGAAGTACTGGCCGAACTCGCCGAACTCACCGGAGAGCATCTGTTCGACGAGAAGCTGCACGGGCACCTCATGGTCGCCCTCTATCGGGCCGGTCGCCGGCTGGAAGCGCTGGACATCTTCCGACGGCTCCGGACTCGCATGATCGACGAGGTCGGGCTCGAACCGTCGAGCATGCTGTACCGGGTCCAGCAGGCGGTCCTGGCGGATTCCGGCATCGAGTATCTGTCGGTCTGACTCACCTTCGAGTCGCAGTCGAGGGGGCTGCCGACAATCGATAGGGTGACGACGTCGAATACGAATCGGATCGACGCGGAATTCTGTATCGTCGGAGCCGGGCCCGCCGGGCTGACGCTGGCCCTGCTGCTGTTACGGTCGGGGGCGAGCGTCGCGCTGGTGGAACGAAGCCGTTCCTTCGTGCGTGAATTCCGTGGGGAGATCCTGCAGCCCGGTGGACTGGCCGTGCTGGATGAAATCGGTGTGCTGGACCGGGTGATCGGCACAGGCGCGCACCGACTCTCCGGCTTTCGGATGACGGCCGAGGGAAGAACGATGATGGAAGTCGATTATCGTCGCGTACCGGGACCCTACAAATACCTGCTGAGCATTCCGCAACAACAACTCCTGCAGGAATTGCTCACGCAGTGTCGCCGGTACGAGGAATTCGCCTACATCGACGGCAGCCACCCCGACGAACTGCGGACCGATACCGGCCGGATCACCGGAATCCAGGTCGGCGGCGCGGCCGGATCCCTGGAGGTCCGGACGCCTTGTGTAATCGGGGCCGACGGCCGGCATTCCAAGATCCGCCGCCTCGCGGCGATCGAATACGACCGCTCGGACATATCCGGCCATGATCTGCTGTGGTTCCGCATTCCGGCCACGGAAGCGGAACCGGATACGGTGCGTATAATCAATTCCGCCGGTAGCGCGGTCGTCATTCATCGTTCTTATCCGAACATGGTCCAGATAGGCTGGGCGATGCCGCGCGGACAATATCGGGAATTCGCGGTGCAAGGGCCGGCGGAAATAAGACGGCGAGTCGCCCGTGCACTCCCCGGCTACGCCGATGCCATCGATGCCGAGATCACCGATCTCGGCCGGATGACACTGCTCGACGTCTTCGCGGGACGAGCGCGGCAGTGGGTCGCCGACGGCATCGTGCTGGTCGGCGATGCGGCGCACACCCACGGCCCACTCGGCGCGCAGGGCATCAACCTGGCCCTGCAGGATGCCGCGGTCCTGCATCCCATCCTGCTGGAGGCCCGGCGGCGCAACGACTTCGGCGCCGGAACCCTGTCCGCGTTTCCGGCCCGCCGCACTCCGGAAGTCGATCGCATCATGAGATTCCAAGGCGTGCAGAGCCGGACCATGTTTTCCCAGGGACGACTGGCCGCCACGGTGCGCGCCGGCGTGCTCGGATTGATAAGGCGCACACCTGTATTCCCCCGGATATCGCACCGTATCGCCTACGGCGACCCGGATATTCATGTTCGCACCGATCTGTTCACGGCCGACCGGAGAAACCCATGCGCCTGATCGATCTGTCGAGCCCCATCGACACCAATCAGTGGGAGCCCGAAGATATTTCGCACACCATCCTCACGCCTGCGGAAGGCGCCCGGCACATGCGCGACGAGATGCGCCGGCACTTCGATCTCGACTTCACCCCGGAACTCCTGCCCGACGGAGAGCTGCTGTCCATCGACACGCTCACACTGACCACGCACACCGGCACTCACGTCGATGCGCCCGCGCACTACGGCAGTCGGGGGCCCACCGGCGCGCCCATGACGATCGACGAGGTGCCGCTGCACTGGTTCTATGCCGCGGCAGTCCGGCTGGACCTGCGGCACTGCCCTGTCGGAACGGTCGACGCCGCCGAACTCCGTGCGGAGTTCCACCGCATCGGGTACCGGCCTTCCGCGCTCGACATGGTGCTGCTGCACACCGGAGCGGCCGACCTGAACGGCACACCCAAGTATTTTACCGACTTCACCGGCCTGGATGGCAGCGCGGTCGAACTGCTCCTGGACCTCGGCGTCCGGGTCATCGGCACCGACGCCTTCAGCCTGGACGCACCGTTCACCTGGATGATCCGCGAGTACCAGCGCACCGGCCGCCGGGACCTGCTCTGGCCCGCGCATTTCGCGGGACGACGACGACCGTACTGCCAGATCGAACGGCTGACCAATCTCGAATCCCTGCCCGCGCCACACGGATTCCGCGTCAGCGCCTTCCCGGTCAAGATCGCCCGAGCCGGGGCGGGCTGGGCGCGGGTGGTCGCCATCATCGAGTGATCGCCGCCCCGGTGGTCGCCGGATTGCAAAGGGACACAATGAAAGCCTTGGTTCTCTCGGGCGGCTCCGGCACCCGACTACGCCCGATCACCCACACATCGGCGAAACAGCTCGTTCCGGTGGCCAACAAACCAGTCCTCATGTACGGGCTGGAATCCATTGCCGACGCGGGGATCACCGATGTCGGCATCGTCGTCGGCACCACCTCCCGGGAGATCGTCGAGGCGGTGGGCGACGGCAGCGATTTCGGCCTGACCGTCACCTACATCCGGCAACCGGAACCACTCGGGCTGGCCCACGCCGTGCTCATCGCCCGGGACTTCCTCGGTGACGACGATTTCGTGATGTACCTCGGCGACAACTTCATCGTCGGCGGCATCGTGCCCATCGTGAAGGAGTTCGAGGCGAACCGGCCCGACGCGCAGATCCTGTTGACCCGGGTATCGGATCCGAAGTCGTTCGGTGTGGCCGAACTCGACGAGCACGGCAAGGTGCTGCGGTTGGAGGAGAAACCACAGTCGCCGCGCAGCGATCTCGCCCTGGTGGGCGTCTACATCTTCACGGCCCGGGTGCACACCGCGGTACGGCGGATCCAGCCCTCCGGCCGCGGTGAACTCGAGATCACCGACGCCATCCAATGGCTGGTCGACAACGACTGCGCGGTACAGGCCACCCCGATCTCGGGCTACTGGAAGGACACCGGCAATGTCGCCGACATGCTCGAGGTCAACCGCCTCGTGCTGGAGACGCTGCCCGGCGGGCTGGCCGGCCGGATCGACGCCGAGTCCGAAATCGTCGGCCGGGTAACGGTGTCGGCCGGGGCGGAGATCTCCGGGTCGCGCATTGTCGGCCCGGTCATCATCGGTGCCGGCGTCCGCATCGTGAACTCCTATATCGGCCCGTTCACCTCCATTGCGGAGGACTGCCGCATCGTGGACAGCGAAATCGAATTCTCGATCATCCTCCGCGGCTCCTCCATCGAGGGGGTTCGCCGGATCGAATCCTCGCTGATCGGGCGAAACGTGGAGGTCACCCCCAGCCCGCGCGCACCGCGCGCCCATCGCTTCGTACTCGGCGACCACAGCCGGGTGCAGATCAGCTCCGACCACGGATGAGAGGAAAACACGTGCTGGACCAACACATTCGAAACGGAACGCCGGTCACGTTCGGCGAACTCTACGCCGAGGTGATGCAGTTCTACGCCGAGCACATGCATCTACTGGACTCCGGCGCCGCCACGGAATGGGCGGAAACCTTCTGTGCGGATGGGACTTTCGATGTGCCCACGCTGCCCGCTCCGGTGCAGGGCAGGGCGGCGCTGGCCGCGGCCATCCGGCACGCCGCCGAGCAGCAGGCGAAAGCGGGTGAGGTACACCGCCATTGGCACGGCATGGTGGCCATCACCCCGCACGACGACGGCACACTCGCGGTGCGCTGTTACGCCCTCGTGTTCGCCACTGCACGAGGCGGTGACACCCGGCTGCATCGGGCCTGCGTCTGCGAGGACGTGCTGACCCGCACCGAAGGCGCACTGCGCGTCCGCTCTCGCCGCGTCACCCGCGACGACGGCTTCACCCTCCCGAGCTGAAAGAACGGTCTACCCATGAGCACACTTCCGGCCGCCCCCGAGGTCATCGAGCACACGATCGTCGTCACCGCCGCCCCCGAGACCCTTTTCGACCTGATCGCCGAGGTCGAGCGCTGGCCGCAGTTCCACGAGCCGTCGGTCTATGCCGATCGCCCGGTACGCAGCCATAACGCGGATGTCGTCCGGCACTGGCTGCTTTCCGGCGAACAGGTCGACCTGTTGCTCTCCCATCGAATTCTCGATCGGCCGCGACTGCGGATCGAGCAGCATCGGCTCGATCCGCGTCCGCCGCTGGTGGATTCGACGGTGATCTGGACCGTGGAGCCGCTCTCCGAGACCGAGTCGCGGATCCGGTTGCGTCACGAATTCGGTTCCTCGGCAGCCGATTTCACCGCGCAGTTCGCCGAACGAATCCAGCGGAGCGGCCCGCGGCAACTGGCCGCGATAGCCGATGCCGCGCGCCCCGAAGCCCGCGGTGAGCTCCTGCTCTCCTTCACGGATCCGCTGTTCATCGGTGGCTCGGTCGACGACGCGTACGCCTTCCTCTACGAAGCGGACAAGTGGCCGGAGCGGGTCGAGCACGTCAACGGTCTCGAGATGACCGAAGACATTCCCGGCGTGCAGTTCTTCGATATGGACACCCATACGCCGGACGGCGCGGCACACACCACCCGATCGGTCCGGCTGTGCTTTCCACGGCAGCTCATCGTGTACAAACAGATTCAGCTGCCCAAGCTGCTCGATGCCCATACCGGGCACTGGCTGTTCACGACCGCCCCGGAGGGCGTCGTCGCCGAGGCCCGGCACACGGTCGTGATCAAACCGGCGGCCCTGTCCCTGCTCGGTCCCGATGCCACGGTGGCGGACGCGCGGCGGTATCTGCGCCGGGTTCTCAGCGGCAACAGCCTGAACACTTTGCGTCACGCCAAGGAATTCACCGAACTCCGCACGGGGCTCGCCCGCCGGCAGCCCTGACCGCACACGAACCGGGCCCGAATCCTGTCGCAGGATTCGGGCCCGGTCGTATTCCGGGTTAGGCCCTCAGACGTCGAGACGGTGAGCGATCAGCAGCCGGTCCCGGGTGATGGTCTGCAACGGGATCACCCGATCCACCCGGAATCCCGCCTGTTCCACCCAGATCCGGCAGTCCTCCCCGGAGTATTCGGAACCGCCGTCCCGGATCATGGAACAGATGAGGCTCTGCACGTGGCCGTGCGGATCCGCGGCGTCCGTCTCGAGCATGGCGTCGTAGATCAGCAGCGCGCCCCCCGGCTGGACCGCGGCAGCGATGCCCTCGAGGATCCGCCGGCGCGACTCGACGGGCCAATCGTGCAGCACGTGTCCGAGGATCGCCACCTCCGTCGGCGGCAGCGGATCGTGAAAGAAGTCGCCACCATGGAAGTCGACCTGGTCGGCGGTGCCGAGCCGCCGCATATGTTCGTCGAACAGCGGACGCACGCCGGGCAGGTCGAAGACCGCCGCGCGCAGGTGCGGATGCTCCGCGACCAGCGCGGCCGCGATATTCCCCCGTGCCCCGCCGACATCCAGCACCTTCGTATAGTTCCGCCAGTCCAGCGCCCGCACCAGGTCGTCCGCGACGAAACCGTTGAAGGTATCCATATGCGACAGGAAACGCCGCGCACGCTCGAGGTCGCGTTGCTCGTCCTGGACCGCCCCGGCCAGCGTGGATCGATCCGACTTGGCATGTCCGTCCCGCAGCGCCTCGGTCAATCGCTGCCACAGCGGGTAGTGCACGGCCCCGTGCTGTGCGACGGCGCCGCCCAGATAGGCCGGGCTGCCCGGTACCAGGAAGGCCGTCGCAGCGGCGCTGTTCCCGTAGCCACGCTCGGTGCGCACCAGCAGATCCAGGCCGACGAGCGCGTCCAGCCAATCCGGGACCAGGGCCGGATGCAGGCCCAGCGCGGCACAGATGCCGGCGACCTCGCGCGGTCCCGCCGCCAGCAGTTCGAACAGGCCCACATCGACCGCGCTGTGCAGCACCCGCGCCCGGGCGTAGGCCTGACTCAGCAGGATGATCTCACGGGCAGCTGAAACCTCGGTCATGGCAAGTCTTTCCGACGTGAGTCTTGTTCGCGCTCGGCAAGGAGCAGGCGCAGCGGTATCGCGGGCAGCGTGTGTACCGTCGGCGCGGTGAAACCACTGGCGGTGAGCATGGCGCAGTAGTCATCGAGGGAATGTGATTCGCCACCGTGCGTCCACGCCAGCATCAGCGCGGAGAACAGATGCGGCACCGGATCGGCCCGGGGCGCCTCGCGATCGGCGGTGATCGCGACGATGCCGATCAGGCCGCCGGGCTTCGTGACGGACGCGAGCCGACGCAGCATCACAGTCGCCCGTTCCGCCGAGAAGTGGTGCAGCACATTGGTGATGAGCGTCAGGTCGTAGGGCCCCGCCAGATCGACCGTGAACATATCGCCCGGGGTGAACTCGACCCGCTCGGCGACACCGAGCTCCCGGGCATGCGCCGCCGCGACACCGAGGACGTCCTGCCAGTCCACCGAGCGAATTCGAGCCGTCGGAAACCGTTGCGCCACACCGAATCCGTACAGGCCGTGACCACACGCCACATCCAGCACATCGAACCACCCGGCGGCGGATACCCGCGGCGCCACCGTGTCGGCGAGCAGTCCGGCCACGAATGCGGTGTGCGCGGTGGGATTTCGGGCCAGATCGGTCCAGAACGGATAGTCGGGCAGCTCGGCGTGCTGGTCGAGCACCGTCCCACCCTGCCGGACGGAGTCGGCCAACCGTCCAAGCGCTTCCCACTCGTAATCGCTCGCGGTGAGTTCGATTGCGGCCCCGAAGTATCCAGCACTGGTACTGACCAGTAGCTCGGTGGCGCCGGCGGCCAGGCGATAGCGGCTGTCCGCGGTGTGCAGCATCCCGATGGCAACCAGTGAGTCGAGCAGAATACGCGTGCCACGCGCATCCAGATCGTGCCCCGCAGCGATGTCCGCCGCCGTTGCCGGACCCGCCGCCATCGAATCGAAGACGCGGAGTTTGATCGCGGCGCGCAGGATCGCGACACGGCGCACGGTCTGTGTCAGTTGCAGCAGATCCAGTTCGGTGATCCGCATTTCATCCTCGATCACGACATTCTCATCTCTGCACGGTGGCCGGGGACGCCGCGGTCAGCGCACACAGCTGCCCGGCCACGTCGATGGGACTGGGCTGGGCCAGAATTTCGCCCCGGAGCCGATCGGCGCCGGCCCGGTAGCCCGGATCGGCCAGCAGATCGTGCACAGCGCGGCGGATGTCCGCGGGCGTGATCTCTTCCCCGGAGAGGTGGATACCCGCGCCGGTGCCCGCGAAGGCCATCGCCACATTCGCCTGATCGGGCAGATGGGTGATGGCCAGCTGCCGGACCCCGTAGCGGGCGGCGGTCAGTGTGCTGCCCGCCCCGCCCTGATGCACGATGACATCGCAGGTGGGCAGCAGCATGTGCAGCGGCGCGGACTCGTGAACCCGAACATTGTCCGCGACCGAGCCGAGCATCGCCCGCTGCGTCGCGTCCACCGCCACCACGATCTCGGCGTCGAGCCCGGAGAGGGCCGAAATGATCTGCGGCAGCAGGAAAGCCGCCGAACCGATGATCCGGGTCACCGACATGCCCCAGGTCAGGCAGATGCGCGGCCTTCCGCTGCGCGGCGGCAGCCGATCGCTCAGCACACCGGTTCCGTTGTACGGCACGAATTGCACGTGGATGCGCCGATCCGACGGGGGCGGCTCCATGCTCGGCGGGCACGGATCCACGGTGCGCAGCGCCGGATCGCCTTCGACTCGCACGCCACGCCGCTCGAAAGGCTCGTAGAAACCAGGCAATTGGGGCAGCAGTTGCTCGGCGCCGGCCGAGCCGAGGAAGTCCGGCGCCCACAGGTGCCGGATACCGGGCACGCCGAGCACCGCGGCGGCGACCAGACCGCCCGGGCACATGGGATCGCAGAGCACGATATCGGGCCGCCAGGCCTTGGCGAAGTCGACGAGGGGGTCGACGTTGGCGGTGGTGGCCGCTCGCCAGGCGTCGAAAACCTGGTCCGCGCCGTCGTTCTCGCCATCGGCGGGTGGCGGCGCCCCGGCTTTGCGCTCGAACGGCAGGGTGCGTTTCCGGATCGCCACCAGATCGATGTCGGGGCCGACACGGGCCGCGGCCATGCCGGACCGGGCGATCAGCTCCGCCATCGAGGGCTGGCTGACCACGATCACCTCGTGGCCGGCGGCCCGGAAGGCCCAGGCCGTGGGCACGGTCATGAAGTAGTGTGTCGGCCACGGCGACGTGGCGAAGAGCACGCGCATCTCATCTCCCTTGTCCCAGGCGCACGGCCAGCCCGTCCAGCAGGCATTCCAGCGTGATCTCGAAGGCTTCGTCGTCCCCCGCGTGCGGCGCTCCGGCCGCCAGGAAGCCGCCGACCCGCGGATGGTCGCCGGCAGCGACGATGTCCTGCAGAAAACCGCTGATCGGTTCGTGCAGCTGGTCGGCCGGCTCGCGCTGGTAGAGCCGATTCCAGGATTCACGCTCCTGCAACCGGGCCAGCGTCGGGCCGTAGCCGAGGCCGGTGACCATACCGGCGTACAGCGCGAGTCGCTGCGGATCCAGTCCGAGGCCGTCCAGGGCCGCGAAGGAGAATTCCAGCTGGCGCAAGGCATTCGGTGACAGCAGCGGGCGGGTGCTGGCCACCACGGCCAGCCACGGATGTGCCTTCAGCACGGCCCACAGCCGCCGGGCGTGCAGGCCGAGGTCGGCCCGCCAGTCACCGGACGGCTCCGTTGGCAGCTCGAGTTCCGCGAACGCGGCGTCCAGCAATAGGTCGGTCAGATCGGTCTCCCGCTCCAGACAGCCGTCCAGATCCTTTGCCGCCAGGTGCAATTCGGCGGCGATGCGGTCGACGGTGACCGCTTGCAAGCCCTCGGAATCGGCCAATCGAACTGCGGTGGAAGTGATTTCGGTGCGCAGCGCAGCGGCACCCCGGACCGACGGGTCCATCCGCTGCCACAACAGCCAACGAGTCTCGGTCATCGTATCCCTCCGTATGCGCCGGTGAGTTCGGCCAGGTCGCCGACGATCCGGTGCGGACCGGGCTGGGCGGCCATCTCCGATCGCAGCACGGCCGCGGCGGCGCCGTAGCCGGGCTCGTCCAGCAGTGCCCGCACGGCCGCCTGGATCTCCGCCGGCCCGGAATCCGAACCGGGCAAATGGATTCCGGCGCCGGTATCGGCGAGCACCCTCGCCACATGCGCCTGATCCGGCAGGAACGACACCGACAACTGCCGCAATCCGTATGTTGCCGCGGTAAGTACGCTCCCCGCTCCGCCCTGATGCAGGATCGCGGCGCAATCCGCCATCAGCATATGCAAGGGCGCACCGACGACGACGTGCACATTCGGCGCGGTGTCGCCGATCATCGCGCCCTGGTACTCGTCGACGGCGACCACGAGTTCGATATCCAGGGCCGCCAACGCGTCGATGAGCAGATTCTGCGCGCCGACGAAGTCGTTACCGAACGTCCGCGCCAGCGTGGTACCCCAGGTCAGGCACACCCGGGGACGGCCGTTGCCGCAGGGCGGCAACTCGGACGGAGCCAGGCCCGGACCGTTGTAGGGCACGTAGCGCATGTGCACGCGATTCGCGGCGGGCGGCGGCAGCAGACTGGGCGGGCAGGGATCCACCGTGCGGAGCGCCGGATCGCCCTCGGGGTGCAGGCCGAAACGCTCGTAGGGCTCATAGAACCCGGGTAGGTGCGGCAGTATCGCCTCGCCCGCGGCGGAACCGACGATCGGGTCCGGCGCGAGCTGATATCGAATGCCGGGTACGCCCAGCAGCTGGGCGGCGACCAGCCCGGCCGGGCACATGGGATCGGCGACGACCAGATCGGGCCGCCACTGCCGGGCCAGCGCCACCACGCCGTCCAGATTGGATTGCGTTGCCGCACGCCACAATTCCAGAATCTCCGGCGCGGGACCGCTGCCCAGTTCGCCCTCGTGTGCCTCGGCGGCCTGAAAGGCCAGGCTCTGCCGCCGGATGGCGACCAGATCGACGTCGGGCCCCGCGGGCGCGGTGGCGATACCCGAGCGGCGCACCACCTCGGTGAGCGACGGCTGCGTAGTCACCAGCACCTCGTGACCCGCGACCCGGAAGGCCCAGGCCAACGGGGCGACCGTGAAATAGTGGGATTGCCAGCCGGATACGCCGAACAGGACTCTCATCGCCGTCTCCTCACACCAGCTGTTCGAGGGATCCGACGACCTCGGCCGGCGTGGGCTGCCCCACGATTCCGGCCCGCACCTCCGCGCCGGCGGCCCGGTAGGACGGCTCGTTCAGCAGCACGGCCAGTTCCGCGCGCAGAATGTCCACGGCCGCCGCGCCCTCTGGTAGCTCGGCCGCCGCCAGATGACGTCCCGCTCCGGTGGCCGCCAATCGTGAACCGGTGAGTGCCGGTTCGGGCCGGCTGGTGATGCTCAGTTGCGACACCCCGTGCCGGGCCGCGGTCACCGTCGTCCCCGCGCCACCGTGATGGACCACTCCGGCGCAGCTGGGCAGCAGCAGCGTGAGCGGGAGATCCACCGCCGTGCGCACTCCCGCGGGCAGCACACCGAGCCGGTCGGCCAGCTGCTGCGTCACGGCCAGCACCACCTCCACCTCGAGGGTGGCGGCCGCCTCGATCACCTTGCGCACCAATTCGATCGGCGCGGTATCGAGCCGCACGGCGGTGCCACCCCAGGTCACGCAGACCCGGGGCCGTTCGACCGGCTCGAGCAGCCACTCCGGCAGCACGCCGGGCCCGTTGTACGGGACGTATTGCATCGGAAGACAGTGACCCGCAATGGCATAGCGCATCGCGGGCGGGCACGGATCGATCCAGGCATCCGGTACCACGCGGATCGCGGAGCCCCGGGCGGCGTACAGCGCGGCGTATTCGGGCAGCGGCTCGTCACCGAGGTCACGCATCTCGATGCGCTGCCACCCCGGCGCGCCCCACAGATGGCTCACACTCGGCACGCCCAGCACCGCGGCCGCCACCGGGCCCGCGAGGGTCACCGCGTCGTGCACGATCAGGTCCGGCCGCCAGTATCTGCCGAATTCGATCAGATCGTCGACCATCGATTCGGCCATGGCGACCTGCATCCGGCCCAGGTCCGCGATCAGCTCGCGCTGCCGCGCACCGAGCAGCTCGGGCCGGATCGGCCAATCCTCGGGCCAGCGCTCCTGGGTGTGCCAGGCCTTGCGCCGGCGATCGGTGGACATCCGGACGAGGTCGACGTCCTTGCCGACCGCGATCGCCGGCAACCCGGATTCGATGATCGTGTCCGTCAAGGCCGGCGTACTCGCCACCCGGACCTCGTGTCCCGCGGTCTGGCATGCCCACTCCAGCGGCACCATCGGAAAGTGGTGCGAATGCCAGGGGAACGTCGTGCACAATATGCGCATGATCGACCCGTCCTCTCTGCGAAAACTTGTGGTGCGCCGGGAATTCCGAGGCCCACGGCGGCTATGACAGCATCGGGTCGCGCCGGATGACGACCGGGTCGAGGATCTCGTCGATCCGGGCCATGAGATCCGCGTCCAGCTTGGTTCCGGCCGCCGCCGCGGTCTCCGGAATCTGTTCCGCGCGCGAGGAACCGATGATTGCCCCGGACACGCCGTCGCGCTGCAGAACCCACGCGACCGCCAGCTGGGCCAGGCTGCGCAGCCCTGCCTCCGCGGCGAGCGGCCGCAACCGCTCCACCCGATCGAGCACCTGCGCGTCCTCGAGCCAGCGCAGCATCAGCGGTGCCCGCCCGCCCTTGAGGTCGGTGGCCCGCGATCCCTCGGGATAGCCGACGCCGGAACGGTATTTCCCGGTCAGCACGCCCTGCTCCAGCGTGAAGTACGGCACCTGGCCGATACCGAATTCGGCGCAGGCCGGTATCACCTCGTGCTCGGGCACCCGCCACAGCATCGAATAGCGCGGCATGTGCACGACCAGTTGCAGGCCGAGATCGTCGGCGATCGGCTTCGCCTCCCGGATCCGCTCGACCGGCCATTCCGACAGTCCCGCATACAGAATCTTGCCCGAGCGGGTCAGATCGGCGAAGGCGCGCAGGCTTTCGGCCACCGGAGTGGTGGGGTCGTGCCGGTGCGCGATGTACACATCGAGGTGATCGACGCGCAAGCGGCGCAGGGAACCGTCGATCGAATCCATGATGTGCTTGCGCGACAGCCCCCAGCCGTTCGGGCCGCTCCCCGCCGGCATGCACACCTTGCTGCACAGCACGAGTTCCTCGCGTCGTTCCCCGGCCAGCGCGCGCCCCAGCAGGTTCTCCGAGCGGAACAGGCCGTAGATATCGGCCGTGTCGAAGGTGGTGATCCCGACCTCGCGAGCGGTGCGGATCGCGGATATGACCGCCTCGTCGGAGATCTCGTCCTGCGGATACAGCAGGTTGCCGTACACGATTTCGCTGATTCGCAGACCACTGCTGCCCAGTTGGCGAAATTCCATGGGTAAACCCTGGGCGGACCGGCTCGAACTGCACTCGAACCACGATCGATCCCGGCGCCCAGCGGAATTCGAGTCCGGCCCGACCCCGATACCGCAGGGTGCACGTCCATGACCCTTCGACTAGGGGTGCTCGGCTGCGCCGGCGTGGCATGGCGACGCACCCTCCCCTCCCTCGCCCGCCTGCCCGAACTGACGGTGGCCGCGATCGCGAGCCGCGATCCGGCCAAGGCGGCGGAGTTCACCCGGCGATTCGGCGGCGAAGCGGTATCGGGATACCGTGCGCTGCTGGACCGCCCCGACATCGACGCCGTCTACATCCCGCTGCCCGCCTCCCTGCACCCGGAATGGATCGACGCCGCCCTGCGGGCGGGACTGCACGTGCTCGTCGAGAAACCGCTCGCCACCACACAATCGGCCGCGAACGAGCTGGCGCTGTCCGCCGTGGCGCGCGACCGCGTATTGGTCGAGAACTTCGCATTCCTGCATCACCGGGCGCACGCGGAGGTCCGGGCGCTGCTGGCGGCCGGTGTGATCGGTGAACTCCGCGCATTCACCGCCGATTTCGCGTTTCCGCCGCTGCCGGCCGGCGATATCCGTTATCAGCCGGAACTCGCCGGCGGTGCGCTCTTCGACGCCGGGGTCTATCCGATCCGGGCTGCCCAGCTGTTCCTCGGCCCGGACCTCGAGGTCGCGGGTGCCACACTCACGATGTCACCCGAATACGGTGTCGATATCGCCGGCTCCGCGCTGCTGACGTCCCCGGTCGGCATCCCCGCGCAGTTGCACTTCGGCTTCGCGCATTCGTACCGCTGCGCCTACACGCTCTGGGGTGAACAGGGCCGGATCAGCGTGCACCGCGCCTTCACATTCCCGGATGACTTCACTCCCGTCGTGCGGATCATGCGGCACAGCGGAATCGAGGAGCGGACCCTCGCACCGGATGCGCAATTCACCAACGGCCTGGCCGCTTTCGCGCGCGCGATCCGGAATTCCGAGAAGACGGATGTGGATTCGATCGTACGGCAGGCGGCACTGGTCGAAGCCGTGGCGACCGCCGCCCGCCGCATCCGGTGAACCGTCAGACCAATTCCGCACTCCGCCGCGCGATCTCGGCGGGACTGGGCAATCCGCGCATCGCCGCCGCGAGCGCGCGTGACCGATCGCGGTATTCCGGTTCGGATATCACGCGCAGGCACGCCTCACGCACGCCGGCGGCGGTCACCTCCCCCGCCCCGATCCGGATGCCGGCCCCGCTCGCGGCCACCCGTTCCGCATTGTCGGGTGCGTCCGCGACCGGGGCGGCCAGCACCACCTGCGGGACGCCGTGTGCCAGTGCGGTCATCATGGCTCCGGAATTGCCGTAGTGCACCACCGCGGCGCATTCGGACAGCGCCTGGTCCAACGGAATCCGCCCGACCGCCCGTGCACCCGACGGGAACGGCCGCATGCCCGCGACCAGGTCCGGATCGATGCCGACGAGGAAATCCAGGCCACCGGCGGTCAATTCACGCATCAGAGCTTCCAGCAAGCCCAGCGCCTGTTCCGGATTCGCCCGCGGCAGCAGGGTTCCGAAGGTGAGGAAGATCAACGGCCGGCCATCGGCGTACCTGCGCGGGCGCTCGGCCGGACCGCTGAACGGCACGTACCGCATGGGCCGGCCCGGAACCGCGGCGGGGACATCGAATCCCGGCGGGCAGACGTCCAGTGTTACCCCGGGCCGCGGCAGCCGATCCAGGCCGAGGCGGCGAAGTTCCGGGACGAGCTCGGCCGCGGCCGCCTCCTCGAAGTACGGACTCGGCCGGACTCCCCAGCCGTGCTCGACCCATGGCACCTCGCGTTCCGCCGCCGCCAGCCGCCCGGCCATCTCCATCGGATCGCTGAGCACGCACTGCGGCTGCCATTCGGCGATCACCCGTCGCACCCCGTCGAGTCCGTCCGCGGCGAGCCGGCCCCATCCCCGCCCGCTGCGGCGCATTCGAGCCGGCTCGTAATAGTCGGCCGGCACCGGATTGCCCTGCCGGTCACGCGACATCGCCTGCGCGATATCGATACTCGGCAACCCCACCACCGGAAACCCACACGCGACGACCGCGGGCGCGAAGTAGTCGGGGGTGGCGACGAGCACATGATGCCCCTGGGTGCGCAAGGCCCACGACAGCGGCACCATCGGATAGAAGTGCCCCACCATCGGTCCGGTGGTCACAAGAATTCGCATGCGTCATGGGTACCGAACCCGCCCCGGGCGCGAGTCGAGTCCGGCTCGACCTTCGAGGCACCCTGCAGCCCAGTTCGAGTGCTCTCCCGCACCGTGGGTGCCATGCCATCACCGCACTCCCCCGGCGCCCTGGCCGACGTCACACTCCCGGACGGCCGCCGGATCGTTGCCCCGAATCCACAGCAAGCGGGTTTTCTCTGGCAATCCGTGTCACAGGATCCCTACTACGGGGCCGGCGCCGCCGAATTGACCGGCGGAGACGTCGTTCTCGACATCGGGGCGAACATCGGCCTGACCACCCTCCACTTCGTCGCACAGGCTCCCGGCTTGCGAGTGATCGCCGCCGAGCCTGCGGCCGCGAGCTACAGCGCACTCGCGGTCAATCTCGCCCGCCACGCACCGGGCTGCACGGCGGTACACAGCGCCGTCGGATCTGTCTGCGGCAGCGGCGAATTTACTTATTACCCGGATTCGCCCGCCAACTCGACCCTGCACGCCGACTTCGACGACACCGTCCGGGTCGGGCACACCTATCTCGGCACCATGCAGTTGCCCGCGGAGATCCGGGCCGCACGCGAACGCGCCGTCGTCGCCAAGTTCCGGCATACCGTCACGACCGTCGTGCCCATCACGACGATTTCCGAACTGCTGCACCGCTTCCGGATCGACCGGGTCGCACTGCTCAAGATCGACGTGGAACGGGCCGAACTCGAAGTCGCACAGGGCATCACCGCTGCCCACTGGCGCGGCATCGACCGCGTCGTCGCCGAGGCGCACGACGTGGACGGCCGGGTGGGACAACTCGTCGACCTGCTGGCAGAACGCGGCTTCCGGACGGAGGTCGAACAGGATCCGGCGATGGCGGGCACCAACCTCTACATGGTCAGCGCCCGTCGCTGAATTCAGTGCGGCCGCATCGACAACCGGGCGCGCACGGCCGCGATCACCGCGCCGGCATCGGCCACCGGACCCGGCAGGCGCCAGCCGACGAAACCGTCGGGGCGAACCAGCACCGCGCCGCCGGGTTCGATATCGAACGCGTTCGCCCAGCGCCCGGTCACATCTCGGACATCCGTCCCGATACACACCGCCTCGATCGCACGGGCGCGCACGGCCGCGGCGACCTCTGCCGACTCGGTGAGCACCACCCAGTCCGGACCGAACAGGTCCAATGTCGAAATCGATTCACCGTCCCGTTCGAGTACGAGATGCGGTGCCCGCGTGCCGATTTCGCCGTGCAGTTCACCCGGCGACCGGAAGTCCGGGCCGTCCGCATGGTACCGATAGCCCAGCGCTATGGTCACCGGGTCCGCCACCGCACGACCGTCCGCAGCGCCATCGTGCCGCGCGCGCAGCAGACCGGCCGAGTAGGCGCAGGTGGCTTCCGCCACCGGCCGGCGCTCGGCGTCATAGCTGTCCAGCAGTGCCGCGCCGGCGCTGCCGCGCAGCACCGCTGCCAGCTTCCAGGCCAGATTGTGCACGTCGGCAATCCCGGTGTTCGCACCGAAACCGCCCGCCGGCGGCATCACATGCGCGGCATCACCCACCAGGAAAACCGGTCCCCGCCGGTAGGTTTCGGCCACCCGGGCGGCGAGTTCCCAGCCGAGCACCGGTGCGGACCGCGGCAGCAGCAACTCCGCGTCCACCGGGCGCCCGATCGCCGCATCGATCAGGCGCAGGCAACGATCACCGTCGAAAGACTCGGCGGCGTCGCCCGACTCGGAGCGGAACGGCACCATCAGCACCCAGCTGCCGTCGCCGTCGAACGGAGTCAGCAGCGTTCCCGGCGCCGGTTCGTCCAGGTAGGCCAGTGAAATCGCGCGCGCGGCCAGCGGCCCGGTCAGATCGGCCCGGAAGATGACCGTCACGAACCGGGCGATGGTCTCGCCCGTCATGTCGATGCCCAGCGTGTCACGAATCCCCGAGCGATGCCCGTCGGCCGCGATCACGTACCGGCAACGGACCGAACAGGTTTCGCCGCTCCGCGCATCGGCGAGCAATGCGGTGGCGCCGTCGTCGCCTATTGTGAACGACACCAGCCGAGTACCGAAGCGAAGGTCGGCGCCCGCCGCTTCGAGGTGCGCGCGCACCAAGGGCTCCAGCACATTCTGGTCGATGAAGGCTGGTCCGCCGGGACTCCACTCCGCGGCAGCGCCTTCCGGCTGGCGCGGCATCCGGGCGCGCTCCGGTCCGGCCAGCGTCCGGGCCCGGATCGACAGCGGCCGATCCGCGAACACCGACCGGGGCGCGGCCCGAATCGCCTGTTCCAGGCCGAGACTGCGGAACAGCTCCATCGAGCGCACATTCACGACCCGCGCCCGCGGCAGCGCCAAGGTGCCGGTATGCCGCTCGACGGTGAGCGCGGGCACCCCGTGCGAGTGCAGGAACGCGGCAGCACACAGTCCGACCAGTCCACCACCTGCGATGAGGACCGGAACCTCCGCCATCTGCTCAGCCCTTGTGTAGCCGGGCAAGCCAGAAATAACGCACCCGATCCCCTTGGTGCGGAACGAAAACCGTCATCCGAGTCTCGTCGATCGCCGCCACGTTCCAATCACCGGCGAAGGCCTGCTCGATGGCCGAGAGCCGCACCCCGTGGCGATCACAACTCGGCGACCAACGGTGCGGCTCAGCGAAATTGAGCGGATTGTTGTTCATCGCGAACAAATAGACATCGGCGCCGGACCGGCAGGCGCGATACAGCGTGTCGGCGTACCGGCGCTGATCGGATTCATCGAGATTGTGGAACAGCCCGCTGTCCAGCACGGTGCCGAAGAAGTCACGCCTGCCGGGCAATTCACGCACATCGTCGGCCGACCATTCCACGTCGACACCACGCTCCTCGGCCTTGGCCCGCGCCCGGGCCAGGGCCGTCGGCGCCGCATCCACCCCCACCACCTCATAACCACGGCCCGCCAGGAAAAGCGCGTTCTCCCCGGTACCGCAGCCGGCATCGAGCACCGGCCCGCGGAACACCCCCTCCTCGGCCAGCCGGACCACGAACTCCGCCGGCCCGTCCAGTTCCCACGGCAGTTGCGCGCCACTGAGATACGCGCGTTCGAAGCGAGAGACAAACTCCGGAACCATCGGCCCTCCTAATGGGGCGGCGGCGCCTCGACTGCACCGGATACCGCCTGTGCCATCGCTCACGGTCCGGCACCCACGTATAGCCGCGGTCGAAACGGGGTCAAACCGCCTCGACCACGATTCGAGTCGCGCGTCCTAGCGTCGACCTGTCCGTTGACTCGCCTGCCGGAACTTCGAAAGAGGTGTGTCCATGCGAGTGCTGCTCGCCGCATCGGTCGCCCACTCCCACCTGACCGCGATGATCCCGCTCGGCTGGGCGCTGCGCGCCGCCGGCCACGACGTGCTCGTCGCTTGTCAACCAGGACAACGTGATTGCGCGCTCGGATCGGCGTTGCCGGCGGTCACCATCGGCTCCGATCTGGATTTCGCCGAGTGGCACCGGCAGCGCCGCGCGACCGGCGGGCAACGAGAGTACCGGTCCGAGGACACCCTCGCCGTCATGTTCCACACGGTCACCGAGATGATGGTCCCCGATCTGGTCGCCCTCGCCGAGGAATGGCGGCCACAGCTGGTGGTCCGCGACCCGATCACCTTCGCCGCGGAGATCGCCGCGGCCGCGATCGGAGTGCCCGCCTTACGCCAGCTCTGGGGCCCCGACCTCTTCGGCACGCACGAGGGATTATGGCTGCTGAGCCTACTCCGGGAACGCCTCGACCCGCTCTTCACCGGCTACGGCGCGACACCGCCGGAACTGCTCAGCCAGTGGAGCATCGACCCGTGCCCGGACGGTCTCCAGAAGTATGGCGAGGGCACACCGATCGCGATCCGGTACGTGGCCGCCGATATCGGCGGCGCGATACCCGAATGGCTCACCACCCCGCCGGCACGACCGCGGATCTGCATCACCTGGGGTACGTTCTCCGCAGGCCTGCCAGGCTCGTACCTCGTACCCGAAGTCGTGCAAGCGCTCCGGGAACTCGAGGTGGAACCGGTGATCGCCACCACCGCGGCCGACCGGGCCCTGCTCGGCGACCTGCCCGCCGACGTCCGGATCGCCGAATCGGTGCCGCTGCACCTGCTGCTGCCCAGTTGCGCCGCGATCATCCATCACGGCGGCGGCAATACGATGCTCGGTGCCGCGATCGCCGGTGTGCCACAACTGATCATCAGCCACATGTTCGAGCGGAAGCTGCACGGCGAACGCCTGGCCGCAACCGGCGCCGGACGCCATCTGCCCGCCGCAGAAGCGACCACCGCGAACATCCTGGCCGCCACCGCCGCACTGCTGAACGATCCCGCCCACCACGCCGGAGCGGCCGCGCTGCGTTCCGAGAGCCTTGCCCGGCCCGAACCTGCGGCAGTGGTCGGACGCCTGGAATCTCTCACGGGCGCAGCCTGATTCGCCGCCGGACCACCAGCAGACCCACCCGTTCAGGAGAAATTCCCATGGATTACGACGTCATCATCGTCGGCAGCGGCCCGGTGGGTCTGATGCTCGCCTGCGAACTGCGACTGGGCGGGGTGCGGCCGCTACTGATCGAACGCCTCGCCGAACCGGCCGGGCACGATCGCGCCGGCGCCCTGCACGTGCGCAGCGTGGAACTGCTCGATATGCGCGGCCTGCTCGAACGGTTCCTCGAAGGCAACGACATCGTGCACGGACTCCCCTTTGCGGGAATGTTCCGGCGCGGCCTCGACTTTCGATTGCTGCCCACCCGCCGGCCGTTCAGCCTGCTGGTACCGCAATCCCGGATCGAGGAACTGCTCACCGCGCGCGCCCGCGAACTCGATGTCGAGATCCGGCGCGAACACGAGGTCGTCGGACTCACCCAGCAGGCCGACAACGTCGAACTGACCGTTCGCACACCGGCCGGTGAACGTCTGTTGCGGGCCGCCTACGTGGCCGGCTGCGACGGCGGGCGCAGCACGGTACGGCGGCTCGCGAACATCCCCTTCGCGGGTACGGACGGGCACGTCCAGGCTCTGATCGGATACGTGACCACACCCGAACACGACGTGCCCCGGCGCTGGGAACGCACCGAGCGGGGCCTGCTGGTGCTGTCGTTTCCGCCGGAGGGGGGCATCGGCCGGGTGGTGACCGTGGAATACGACCGCCCCCGCCCGGATCGCGAAAAACCGGTCACGCTGGACGAATTGGCCGCCGCGGTCACCCGCGTCCGCGGCGCCGAACTGACACTCACCGAGCCGGTGCTGTGGATGTCACGCTTCACCGACGTCAGCCGGCAGGCCGAGCAGTATCGCACCGGCCGGGTACTGCTCGCCGGAGACGCTGCGCACGTGCACTTCCCGATCGGCGGCCAGGGCTGCAATACCGGCCTGCACGATGCGGTCAACCTCGGCTGGAAGCTGGCGGCGCGAATTCACGGCTGGGGCTCACCCGAACTGCTCGACACCTACCATGCCGAACGCCATCCGGCGGCCGCACGCGTATTGGCCAATACGCGTGCGCAATTGGCGCTCATGAATCCCGACAATGACCACACCTCGCCGCTCCGCGATCTCGTCGAAGACCTGCTCGCATATCCGGAAGCCAATCGCCATTTCGCCGCGATGATCAGCGGATCCGATGTCCGATACCTGCCCCCGGAACAGTCCGGCGCCTCGGCGCATCCGCTGCTCGGCCGCTTCGCCGGTCATCTCTCGGTGCGGCTGACGCCGCTGACCGATCTGCTGCACGACGCTCGTGGCGTGTTCATCGATGTACTCGGCAGGCCCGAGCTCCGCACTGCCGCCGAATCATGGAAGGACAGAGTCGATTACGTGATCGGGTCGGTCGACCGGCCGATCGATGTGGACGGCCTGCTCATCCGCCCGGATGGCTACACTGCCTGGGTGGTGCCCAACGGCGGCGACGCGCACGATCTCCGATCGGCCCTGCGGCGCTGGTTCGGACCACCACTGACAAATTGATACCGAATCAGGGGAGAAATGCAGAGCGAATCAATCGATGTCTTCGACGCTCGAACGCATAATCTACAGGGGATAGACGTATCGGTACCCAAGGGGAAAGTGGTCGCATTCACCGGAGTCAGCGGCAGCGGCAAAACCTCCTTGGCCATCGATACGATTCACGCCGAAGCGCAACTGCGCTATCTCGAGGGCATGGCCCCATTCGTCCGGCAATTCATCACTCCGAAAGACCGCCCACGGGTGAACCGCATCGACGGACTCGTCGCCACCCTGGCGGTGGATCAGCGAAAACTCAACCACAGCAGCCAATCCACGCTCGCCACCATCACCACGATCGACGACTATCTCGGCCTGGTGTTCTCGCGGCTGCCACCGCTGGCGCCGGATTGGGATCCCGCACTGGGCCTACGGCTCACCGCCGCCCAGTTCCGGCGCTTCACCCCGGAAGGCGCGTGCCCGACCTGCCTCGGCATCGGCGGCGCCGGGCATTCGGATCCGGAGCTCATCATCACCCGGCCGGATCTGCCGCTGACCGCGGGCGGCGCGCCGTGGTTCAGCGGACGATATTCCGCCGAACAATCCGCATTGCCCTCGCTGGCAAGGCATTTCGGCATCGATCTGGAACAACCCTGGCAGGAACTGCCGGAGAAGTTCCGGCACGCGGTGCTGTACGGTACCGGCGACCAACCGATCGATATCGAAGTCAACACGACGCTCAAGAAATCCGGGACCGCGATCAACGTCAAGCACAGTCAGCCGTTGCGCGGTGTGCTCGCCGACGTCGAACGCCTCTATCAGGCTGCGGCCGGTGGCCCCGGCCGGGACCGATACGCACCGTTCATCCGCTGGGAGCCCTGCCCCGTCTGCGGGGGCACCGGGCTCGGTCTCGTCGGGCGCACCGTGATCCTGGGCGGACTGCGTTACGCCGAGATCATGGATCTCGATGTCAGTGCCGCGCGGGAATGGACCGACCGGCTGACCGACGAATTGACCGGCACGCAAAGAGAAGTCGCGACCGAACTGCTACCCGTGCTGCACGAACGGTTGCGCCTGCTCGGCCGGCTCGGGCTTGGGCACGTCCAGCTCTCTCGCACCGCGCCCACACTGTCGGGTGGCGAAATGCAACGCGCGCGGATCGCGGCGCAGTTGAGTACCGCATTGACCGGTATCGCCTTCGTCCTCGACGAGCCCAGTGCCGGACTGCATCCCGCGGACAAACAGGAACTGCATCTGGTGCTGCACGAACTCAAAGAGCGCGGCAACACCGTCCTGCTGGTCGAGCACGATCCGGATCTCATGCGGCACGCCGATTGGATCATCGATCTCGGTCCCGGCGCCGGCACCGAGGGCGGGCGGCTCATCGCGCAGGGCACACCAGAACAAGTCGCTGCGGTGCCCGAATCCCTCACCGCCGCATACCTGAATGGGCTCGGGCCACGAGTGAATCGGCAGCGCCGAGTGCCCGTCGCTGATCGCTGGCTCACCTTCCGCGATATCGCGGTACACAATGTGCGCATCGAGGAACTCCGGATCCCGCTCGGCACCCTCACCGCGATCACCGGAGTCAGCGGCAGCGGTAAGAGCAGTCTGCTGAACGAGGCGGTGGCGATCGCGCTGACCGGCGGCGACGGTGCCGCAGTGGGCTCGGCTGCCGGGTTGGAGCGGGTGGCCTGGACCACCGTGGTCGATCAGGATCCGATCGGCCGCACCCCGCGCTCGAATCCCGCGACGTACACCAAGGCGTTCGACACCATCCGCAAACTGTTCGCCGCCACCCCGCAGGCGACCGCGGCGGGGCTGAAGGCCACGGCCTTCTCCTTCAATTCCCCCGGCGGCCGCTGTGAGGCCTGCACCGGATACGGGCGGCGACAGGTGGATATGCAGTTCCTGCCCGATATGTGGGTGGTGTGCGAGGTCTGCGAGGGCCGGAGATTCCAGCCGGAAGTCCTTGCTGTCACCTATCGGGGGCTGGCCATCGATCAGGTGCTCGAGCTCACCGTCGACAATGCCGTCGAATTCTTTTCCGGCGCACCGAAATTGGTCGGCATTCTCCGTGCACTCGATCAGGTCGGGCTGGGCTATCTGCAGCTCGGGCAGAGCGCCACGGAGCTGTCGGGCGGTGAGGCGCAACGCATGAAGCTGGCGACGGCGATCTTGCGCGGCACCACCGAGGGCGGAGGCGTCGTCATTCTCGACGAACCGGCCACGGGTCTGCATCCGGCGGATGTGCAGCGGATCGTCGACGCCTTCGAGGCGTTGCTGGCGGCCGGGAACACGGTCATCGTCGCCGAACACGATCTGCACCTGGCCGCCGCCGTCGACTGGCTACTCGACATCGGCCCGGGCGCGGGTCCGGACGGCGGGCGCTTGATCAACCAGGGGCCGCCGGAGATCGTTGCCGAAGGCTCAGGGCCGACCTCGACGTATCTGCGTACCTTGCTGTCCTGAGCCGGCTGCCCGCTGAGCCGAAGTTCCAGTTCCGTTCGAGTGCCGCCCCGCACGCTGGGGGATACACGAATTCGGGCCGGAAAGGACGCTGGAATGCAGGACATGGGCAGCACGCTGTATCTGGAGTTGATCAAGAAGGTTTTGACCAACGTCATCTACGAGGATCCGCCGATCGACGCGTGGTCGGGGTCGGCGGATTTCGCGGCGGACAATCGTGCGCTCGGTATGGACTGGCCGAGTGTCGCGCACACCATGGCAGGCACCGAACGACTCAACAACGTCCACCACTGCCTGCAAACCATCACCGCCGACGCCATCCCCGGCGACCTCATCGAAACCGGCGTCTGGCGCGGCGGCATCTGCATCTTCATGCGCGCCTACCTCCGCGCCCACGACATCAAAGACCGCACCGTCTGGGTAGCCGACTCCTTCCAAGGCATGCCCGAAATCGGACCCGACGGCCACCCCATGGACCACCGACTCGCACTCCACCGCGCCAACCACGTCCTCGGCATCCCCCTCGAACAAGTCCGACAGAACTTCGCCAAATACGACCTACTCGACGACCAAGTCCGATTCCTCCCCGGCTGGTTCCACGACACCCTCCCCACCGCACCCATCGACCAACTCGCCATCCTCCGCCTCGACGGCGACCTCTACCAATCCACCCTCGACTCCCTCACCCACCTCTACCCCAAACTCTCCCCCGGCGGCTACGTCATCATCGACGACTACAGCCTCGCCCCCTGCCGCCGCGCCGTGCACGAATACCGGGATCGCCACGGCATCACCGACCCCCTGGAACGGATCGACATGGCGGCGATGTACTGGCGTCGAGGAGCCTGACATGGGCAGTGAACTGTATCTGGACCTGATGAAGAAGACCCTCGTCAATTCCGTCTACGAGGACCCGCCGGTACAACTGTCCGACGACGTCCAGGTGCCGTGGCGCAGCCCGTCGGACGGGTACGACCCCACCGAACGCGCACTCGGCGAGGACTGGCCGAGTGTCGCGCACACCATGGCAGGCACCGAACGACTCAACAACGTCCACCACTGCCTGCAAACCATCACCGCCGACGCCATCCCCGGCGACCTCATCGAAACCGGCGTCTGGCGCGGCGGCATCTGCATCTTCATGCGCGCCTACCTCCGCGCCCACGACATCAAAGACCGCACCGTCTGGGTAGCCGACTCCTTCCAAGGCATGCCCGAAATCGGACCCGACGGCCACCCCATGGACCACCGACTCGCACTCCACCGCGCCAACCACGTCCTCGGCATCCCCCTCGAACAAGTCCGACAGAACTTCGCCAAATACGACCTACTCGACGACCAAGTCCGATTCCTCCCCGGCTGGTTCCACGACACCCTCCCCACCGCACCCATCGACCAACTCGCCATCCTCCGCCTCGACGGCGACCTCTACCAATCCACCCTCGACTCCCTCACCCACCTCTACCCCAAACTCTCCCCCGGCGGCTACGTCATCATCGACGACTACGTACTCCCGCCGGTGCACGAAGCGGTGCTGGAATATCGTCGGCAACACGGCATTTCGGATCGGCTGCGCCCGGTGGACATCTCTTCGGCATGCTGGCGGCGCGAGGAATAGCGATGCGGACGCGCAGCCTCGGCAACGAGACCGTCGGCGTCGTCACGGTGGGCGCGATCGGACTCGGCACGCTGGGGCTGACCCTGCCGTTCCGTCCCGCCCGCGACCGCTGCGTCCGGACCATCCACGCGGCGATCGACGCCGGACTGACTCTCCTCGATACCGCGGATTCCTATTGCGCAGGGCCTTCCGAGTTCGGCTACGGCGAACGCCTGGTCGCGGCGGCGCTCGCCGCCCGGCCGGGCAGCGCCGATGCCGTGCTGGTGGCGACCAAGGGTGGATATCTCCGCCCGACCGGCGACGACTGGCGAGTCCGCGGGACGCCGGAATACCTGCGGCACGCCTGCGAGAACAGTCTGCGGCGACTCGGAGTGGAGACGATCGGGCTGTATCAGCATCATCAGGTGGATCCCGCGGTGTCCTATGCCGAGAGTCTCGGCGCCCTGCGCGAGCTGTGGGCCGAGGGCAAGATCCGCATGGTCGGCATCTGCAATGTGTCGATCGAGCAGATCGAAATCGCCCGGCGCGTACTGGGTTCGGCGCTGGTCAGCGTGCAGAATCGGTTCGCACCCAACCACCGCGCCACCGAGGGCGACCTGACCTATTGCGGCACAGCCGGATTGGCTTTCCTACCGTGGTGCCCGCTCGGCAGCATCGCCGAGGCCGGCACGCTGGGCGCGCGCCATCCCGCCTTCGCGGCGGTGGCGGCCGAGCGCGGCGTGAGCCCGCAACAGATCTGTCTCGCCTGGCATCTCGCCAAGGCCCCCACGGTCATCCCGATCCCCGGGGCGAGCCGCCCGGAGTCGGTGCTGGCTTCCGCGGCCGCGGCCGAAATCGAGCTCACCGCTGGGGAACTGGCGCGGCTCGATCACCCACCCGAATAGCGGGAACGGCTTTCAACACGGCTCCACCCCAGCTCGAGGCGCACGCCGCAGAGTGGGGCGAACCGATCACAGCAGGGAGAGATTCATGCAAGCCAATACCGAGCAGGCCGAACGCCTCATCCTGGCGGCGGGAGGCCGGGATACGGAACTCGTCGCAGTCATCGACGCGATCGGTGCGAAGCAGGTCACCGCCCTGGCCGTCGAGGAGGTGCTGTATCGCAGCCGCCCGCCGTCGAATACGCATCTCATGCAGATCCAGCTGGACCTCATGCACGGCGCGGAGCGGTTCAGCCGGACCCTCGGCGTCCGGTCCGGCGAACCGATCAGCGTGACCGAGGGTGCCGCAGACACCGCGATCGTGCGGCTGGAATTCGATCTCACCGAATTGGTCCGCATCCTGTACGGCCCGCCCCGCGAGCGCGCGGCGGGCACGCATCGCGTCGAATTGCGGCTGGAACAGCCCGCGGTGCGCGAGCAGTATCTGTCCGTGCTGCGCGAGGCATGGTTCTCCATCGGCCAGGCCGTCGATACCGTACTGAGCGGATGTTCTTCGCGCAGACCGGATCTCAACGATCTGTCGGTCCGCTACGGTTCGGACAAGTGGGGGATGCTGCACTGGTTCACCCCCCATTACGAGCAACATCTCGCCCAGCTGCGCGATGAGCCCGTGCGAGTTCTGGAGATCGGGATCGGCGGCTACAAGGATCCCGCCGACGGTGGTGCATCGCTCCGGATGTGGAAGGCGTTCTTCCCGCGCGGCATCGTGACCGGTCTGGACATCTTCCCCAAGCACGGATTGGACGAGACTCGCCTGCGTACCGTGCAGGGCGATCAGAACGATCCGGCCTTCCTGGAGTCGCTGGCTGCGAAGTACGGGCCGTTCGATGTGATCATCGACGACGGCAGCCATATCAACGAGCACGTCATCACGTCGTTCCAGACACTGTTCCGGCACGTGCGGCCAGGCGGGGTGTATGTCATCGAGGATCTGTTCACAACATACTGCCCCGGATTCGGTGGCGTGGAGGATCCGGTGGCGCCGGCCGGCACCTCCATCGGCATGCTCAAGTCGGTGCTCGACCACCTGCACTTCCAGGACCGCCTGGGCGAACCCGGCAGTTATCCGGCCGAGCTGATCGTGGGGCTGCACGTCTATCACAATCTGGCGGTCATCGAACGCGGCCTGAATGCCGAGGGCGGTGTGCCGGCCTGGATTCCGCGCTCGTTCGACGCACTGGTCGACGGGCCGAATTAGCCACTCGCCGAACCTTTTTCGAACGGACCCGAGGTCATCTCGGGTCCGTTCGCGTGTCTGGGCGCAGGCGTGCAGCGGCCGGGCTCGGCTGCTTGCCATCGGATCAGTCGGAACCGTATAGTCGGAACCGACCAAATATTAGTCGGAACCGACCATATGGAGAATCGGTGGCACAACCAGGCACTGTCCGCAACACATTGGCGCTCGCGGTACTCGGTCTCCTCATCGAGAAGCCGATGCATCCGTACGAAATGGTGAACACGCTGCTCGAGCGCAACAAAGATGCGAGCGTCAAGGTCACCAAGAGCTCGCTCTACGACATCGTCGAAACACTGAACAAGCTGGGCTGGGTCGAGGAACAGGCGATCGAGCGCGACGGTCGCCGGCCGGAACGGACCGTCTACACCCAGACCGAACTCGGCCGACAGGAGTTCATCCGCTGGCTGGACGAACTGGTCCGCACCCCTGCGAAGGAGTACCCGAAGTTCCTCACCGCGGTCGGCTATCTGGGCGCGCTGGGGCGTGAGGGCGCGATCTCCGCGCTCACCGAGCGACGCGAACGCCTGGCCGCCGACTCACAGGCCACGAACACCTCACTCGCCGGCATTCTCGAGACCGGGGTGCCGCGACTGTTCGTCATCGAGGTGGAGTACGCGCTGCGGGTCATCGAGGCGGAGCTGGCCTGGGTGACCCAGCTCATCAGCGATATCGAGGACGGCACGCTGGGCTGGCCGCAGCAGCAACTGGTGGACGGCCAGGCGATCTGGACCACCACCGATTCCGGCGTCACCAAGCACATCGCCCAAGCCAAGTAACCCGAGCCGAGTAGAAGGAGCCCATCATGCTGATGATCGAGGCCCAAGGTCTCGCAAGACGATTCGATACCAAGCAGGGTCCGGTCGATGCGGTGCACGGCTTGGACTTCCAGGTGAAGCAGGGCGAGGTGGTGGGTTTCCTCGGACCCAACGGCGCCGGGAAAACCACGACCATGCGAATGCTCACCACTCTGCTGCCCCCGACCAGTGGCAGCGCCACCGTCGCCGGTCGCGATCTGCTCCGCGATCCGCAGGGTGTGCGACTGGAGATCGGGCTGGTCGCACAGACCGGCGGCACCCGGCCGACCGCCACGGTCATGGACGAACTGATGCTGCAGGCGTTGCTGTATCGAATGCCGAAGGCCAAGGCCAGGACTCGCGCCGAGGAACTGATCGCGGCGCTGGATCTGTCGGGGCTGGAGGAGCGCACCACGATCACCCTGTCCGGCGGGCAGCGCCGGCGATTGGATGTGGCGCTCGGGCTCGTGCATCGCCCGCAGGTGATCTTCCTCGACGAGCCGACCGCGGCCCTCGATCCCGCGAGCCGTATTTCGTTGTGGCAGTTGGTCCGTCAGCTGCGTGACGACTACGGGACGACGGTCTTCCTGAGTACCCATCATCTCGAAGAAGCCGATACGCTCTGCGATCGAATCCTGATCCTGGACAAGGGCAAGATCCTCGCCGAGGACAGCCCGGCGCATCTCAAGCAGATCCTCGGTAACGATGTCATCGTCATCGAGATCGACGGTGACGTGGAGGCGGCCTACGCGGCGCTCGCGGCGCGACCCGGTGGCCGCAATATCGCGGTCGACGGTTCGACGGTGCGGATCTCGTGCGAAAACGGCGATCAGCTGCTTATGGAGTACCTGCTCGCGCTGCACGACGAGAACATCAAGGTGCGTTCCACGCAGATCGAACGACCGACGCTGGACGACGTGTTCATGTCGATCACCGGGCGGGCGGCGGAGGAGGCGCCCGCCATACCGCACGCTGCGGGATTCTGACTTATTTCGAAAGGGATGCTCATGCGTACGGTGCAAGATGTCTACATCATTTTCCGCAACGAGCTGGCGATGACGATGCGAATCAAGTTCGCGCTCATCATCGGATTGATCCAGCCTTTCGTCTATCTCCTATTGTTCGGTCCACTGCTCACCCGGGCTTTGCCCAATGGCCATGACGCATGGCGGTTCTACATTCCCGGTCTGCTGGTGCAGCTGGGTCTGTTCGCGACCGGATATGCGGGCTTCAATCTGATTCCGGACATGCGCAGCGGATTCATCGAGCGCATGCGGGTAACACCCGTCAGCAGGCTCGCACTGCTGCTCGGCCGGATGATCCGCGACGCGGTCGTCCTGCTCATCCAGGCGATTCCGCTGCTCATCATGGGATTCATCATGGGCATGCGGGCGCCGATTCTCGGTGTGCTGATCGGTCTGATTTTCGTTCTCGTGATGGGTGTCAGCCTGTCCGCGTTGTCGTACACGCTCGCGCTGGGGCTGCCGAACGAGTACCTGTTCGCGCCGGTGCTCAACTCGGTGGCAGTGCCGCTCATGCTGCTGTCGGGCATTCTGCTGCCGCTGTCGTTCGCGCCCAAGTGGCTGGACTGGATCGCGCACGCGAATCCCTTGCGCTACATCGTCGATGCGATCCGGGATCTGTTCGCGGGTCAGTACACCGCGGGCGGCGTGGGTATCGGCGTCCTGGTGGCATTCGGTCTCGCGATCCTTTCCACCTGGTACGGACTGCGGATCTTCAACCGCCGGACGGCCTGAGCAAGCACGTTGGTGCGCTGGGCGTTGCCCAGCGCACCAGCGGTTCAGAAATTCTCGTAATATTCCTTGCACTCCTGGTAAGTGGACAGCACGCCGGATTCGATGGCGCTGGCGAGGCTGGTCGCCGCAGCACTCCGATTGACGGTGATCGGCGGTTCGGTCAGCCCCCACGGCAAGTCGAGTTCGGGGTCCAGCGGATCGATTTCGTAGGCGGCCTCGGGCACATAGGTGGTCGAGCACAGGTAGCCGACGCAGGTGTCGTCGGCGAGCGCCAGGAATCCGTGCCCGAGTCCGGCGGCGATGTACACCGCGACCCCACTGGAGGCATCGAGGATGTTCACGCTGTACCTGCCGAAGGCAGGTGAATCGATCCGCAGATCGACCACGATGTCGAGTGCGGCGCCACGCAGGCAGCTGACGAATTTCGCCTGTCCGGGCGGGATCGTCACCCCGTGCACCCCGCGCAGCGTATTGCGGTGTGAGACCGAGAAATTCACCTGGGCGATCTCGAATCGATGCCCGATCGCCTCGCCGATATTCTCGGTGCGGGCCGCCTCGTAGAAGTATCCGCGTATGTCCGGCCATTTCTCGGGAATGATCCGGTATGCGTCCGGCACGGCCAGTTCTTCGATTTTCATCGACCCACTCCTTCATCGAGTCCCGTTGCGCTCCACCATGACCGGCCGGCATCGAGCACGGCTCGAGGGACGCGCACCTCGTGGCTCGAGCGCGCGGTGACATCGTGGCGAGCGATCCAGTGGAGCCCGCGAAAGGACCGCTCGTGTCCCGATCTTCGATCACGCTCGACGGGTTGCTCCGGGCCCAGGCCCGCAGCGGACCCGGCCGGCCCGCCATCCGCACCCCCGGCGGCGTCGTGACCTTCGCCGAATTGGACGCCGCGGCAGGCTCTTTCGCCTCTTGGCTGGCCGCCGAGCTCGACGCGCCGCAGCAGCCGGTGGCGATCACGAACGCGCTGGTCCCCGAGTTTGCTGCCGCGTATTACGGGGTGGTGCGCAGCGGCAATACCGTTGTGGTCCTGAATCCGCTGCTGCCGGCCGAGCGGCTGGTCCATGTGCTGGCGACGGGTGGCGTGCGGATCGCGGTGGTCACCGCCGAGGTGGCCGACCGGCTCGCCCACGTCCGCGACTGCTTGCCGTTGCTCACCGCGATCGTGCCGCTCGATGCCCTGCCGTCCGGCGCCGGGCCCATTCTCGCCGAGCCCGACAGCGCCCGCACCGCCTGCGTCCAATTCACCAGCGGCACAACAGGTCTGCCCAAGGGCGTCCGGCTCACCGACCACAATGTGGCGACCAATGCCCGGCAGGTCGCCACCGCACACCGCCTGGACGAGACGTCGGTGACCGTGAACCACCTGCCGACCTATCATCCGATGCACCTGAACGCCGCCGTGGCGGCCGGGGCCGTTCAGATCCTTTGCGCGGATGCGGATTCGGTGAACGCGCTCGCGGCTGTCGATGCCCATCGGGCCACGCACTTCTACAGCCTGCCGGTGCGGCTGGCCCGGCTGGCGGCCGACCCGCGTCTACGCGGACTGCGACTGACCGCGCGCCCGTCCTTCCTCTCGGGCGGATCGGCGCTGCCGGCACGGGTGGCCGAGACACTGCACGCGCATTTCGGGGTGCCGGTGGCCCAAGGGTACGGCCTCGCGGAGATGTCCCCGCTGACGCACAGTGACGACCCCATCGATCCGACGATCGGGTCGGTGGGCCGCCCCGTCTTCGATACCGAGTGCCGCATAACGGATCTGGACACCGGCGATCTCCTCGCCTGCGGTGAGCGCGGGGAGGTGCGAGTGCGCGGACCACAGCTGATGAGCGGCTACCTGGGCCGCGAAGACACTCCGGAGATCGACGCGGACGGGTGGTTCGCCACCGGCGATGTCGGCTATCTCGACCGCGGCGGGCGGCTCGTGCTGGTCGACCGCATCAAGGACGTCTTCAAATGCGACAACTGGCTGGTCGCCCCGTCGGAGATCGAAGAGGTCCTCGGCCGGCACGACAGTGTCACCGACTGCGTCGTCGTCGATCTGCCGGACGAATTCCGCGGACATGTCGCGGCCGCCCTGGTGGTACTGGACCGCGCCACCGGCGCCACCGGCGCCGGGATCGCCACCTGGGCCAATGCGCAATTGCCGGAATACCAGCAGCTGCAGGCGATCGCCGTCACGCAGAACATTCCGCGCTCCCCCAATGGGAAGGTGTCCCGCCGCGATCTGCGCGAGATCGTCCGCCGGGCAAAGGCATCCGAATGACAACCGACAACGAAGGTGAGGCACCAGCAATGGCCGACAAAGAGTTCGCCACCGTCATCAACCGGCTCACGGTCACCGGCGACACCAGCGAGTTCGAACAGATCCTCGGCGATATCACCAAGTACATGCGCACCCAGCCGGGCTTCGTCGAGCATCGGCTGTGCCGATCGCTGCGCAATCCGGCGATCTATGTGGAGATGGCGCGCTGGACCGACGCCGAGTCACACCGGAACGCCATGCAGCACGAGGTGTTCCACGGCTACGTCCGGAAGCTGTCCGCCCTGGCCACGGCCGAGCCGGATGTCTTCCGGGATGTCGACGAGTGACCGGGTCCGGGCAACCACGGCTTCACGACAGCGACCGTGCCCGAAAGCCGTGGTGGACCACAGTCGCGGAGCGGATCGTCACCGTGCTGCCGGTGCTTGCCCCGATGGCGTGCATCTACGGGGTCGTCGTGCCGATCGAATGGTTCGCAATACCGCAGGGCCGCGCACCCCGGGTCGTCCTGGACGACATCTTCGAAGTGAACATGGACGGCATCTGGCTGCGCAGTCCATGACGGCCCCGGCGGTCACGCCGACGGGTCAGTCGAGGAGACGGTCGTCGAGCACGTGGTCGCACACAACTGCTTCGGCGCACACCTGGCGCCAAGTCACCGGTCACCATGCCCGTCGGCTGGTCAACCCGGGCATCAGCATCCGAGGTCGCCCGTGAGCAGAAAATGTTCCAGGCGAGCGGAATACGGGTCGGGGTCGATGCCCTGGTCGGCAAGCCAGGTGTCGGAGTAGTACTTGTCGAGGTAGCGCTCGCCCGGGTCGCAGAGGAGGGTGACGACGCTGCCGTGGCGGCCCTGGGCGAGCATTTCGGCGATGACGCGGAATGCGGCCCAGACGCCGGTGCCGGTGGAGGCGCCGCATTTGCGGCCCAGGAGGCGTTCGAGGAGGTGGATGGTGGCCACGGAGGCGGCGTCGGGGACGCGCATCATGCGGTCTACGGAGCCGGGGATGAAGCTGGGTTCTACGCGCTGGCGGCCGATGCCTTCGATGCGGGAGCCGTTGTCGGAGCTGGCGTTCCGGTCGGCGTCGCGCCAACCGGCGAGGAAGGCGGAGTTTTCCGGGTCGGCGACGCAGATGCCGGTGTTGCGCATGGTGTAGTGGACGTAGCGGGCGATGGTGGCCGAGGTGCCGCCGGTGCCGGCGGTGGCGACGATCCAGGCTGGTTCGGGGTAACGCTCCTGGTCCAGCTGGCGGAAGATGGATTCGGCGATATTGTTGTTGCCGCGCCAGTCAGTGGCGCGTTCGGCGTAGGTGAACTGGTCCATGTAGTGTCCGCCCTGCTCTTCGGCCAGGCGGGCGGCGACCTCGTAGACCTCGCACGGGTTGTCGACCAGATGACATCGGCCGCCGTGGAATTCGATCAGGTCGATCTTGGACTGCACGGTGGAACGCGCCATGACCGCGATGAACGGCACCCCGATGAGCTTGGCGAAGTACGCCTCCGACACCGCCGTCGAACCGCTGGAGGCCTCGATGACCGGGCGGCCCGGGCGCAGCCAGCCATTGCACAGCGCGTACAGGAACAGCGAGCGCGCCAGCCGGTGCTTGAGACTGCCGGTGGGATGGGTGGATTCGTCCTTGAGATAGAGGTCGATACCCCACTCCGGCGGCAGCGGAATCGTCAGCAGGTGGGTGTCCGCTGACCGGTTGCCGTCGGCCTGCACCTTGCGCACGGCCTCGCGCAACCATGCGCGGTACTCGGGGTCGTAACGGTCGATATCGGTCTCGTCGACGACGGGCAGATCGGACGCCGTGGTCATTTCGTTTCCCTCCAATTCATCGGAATTCAAACCTATCCGATGCAAAGGCCCAGGAAATGTGACCTCGGGCGGTTGACCCCAACAGTCTCTAATAGGGGCTGAAACTATCGATAATGGGCGCGCGGCCGCTAGCGCGCGACGGCAGCCTCGATCAGCGGGGTGGTTGCCCGCAATTGGCGGATCACCGCATCCACCGCGGGCACGGCCTCCATTTTGGGGAGTGTGACCGCCGAGATGCGGCGTTCCATCGCCGGTTCCAGGGGCAAGGACCGCACTACCCCGGCGGCCGGGAGACCGGAGATGGCCAGTTCGGTGGCCAGCGCCACGCCCAGCCCTTCGGCGACCAAACCCACGACGGCGGCGAAGTTCTCTGTCGTGTAGTCGATTTCGGGATGGAAGTCCGCTTCCTTGCACACGTCGACGAGATGGGCGCGGCACTGCGGACAGCCGGCGATCCACCGCTCCCCCGCCAGCTCGGCGAGTTTCAACGGCTGGGTGCGCGCGGTGCCCGCCAGTCGGTGACGCGGGGGCAGCAGGACACGCAGCCGCTCGGTGAAGAGGGTGTGCACGCTCAGGTCGGCGTAGTCCGGACTGCCTACCTCACCGGCACTCTCACCGTCCGGCACCCGGCCGGCGGGATAGTCGAAGACCAGGGCGATCTCGCATTCGCCGGTGCGCAGCATGCTCACCGCCTCCGGCGGTTCGGCCTCGATCAGGGTCACGCGCAGCTTCGGCTGTGCCGCTTGCACTCCCGCGATGGTCTTGGGCAGCAGCAGCGAATAGGCACTGGGGAAGGCCGCGATTCGCACGCGTCCGGCACGGAGTTCGGTGAGGGCGCGGATCTCGGCCTCGGCCGCGTCCATGGTCCCGAGAATGGTGGCGGCGTACCGGGACAGCGCATCGCCCGCCTCGGTGAGCTGCAGCCGGTTGCCGGAGCGCATGACCAGCGCGGTGCCCAGCGTCCGTTCCATGGCCTTGATCTGCTGGCTGATCGCGGGTTGCGTGTAGCCGAGAGTGCGGGCCGCGGCGGAGAACGAACCACTGCGCGCCACCGCCCGGAAGATCTTCAGCTGCCTGATCTCCAGCATGCGACCATCCTAGTCACGGCAACCGCGCGGCAATTCCGCTCAGTATCCGGGCCGAGGGCGAGCCGGGATCGGCGGTGATGAACACGACCTGCGTCGCCCGCCTGGAGTCCACCGTGCACGGCCTATCAGCCCCACGACGTCGCGATCGGCGAGATAGCCGGCGGGAAACGGCTGGGCGGCAGCGGCTACCGCCGCGGCCCGGCCGTCGGGCGAAACCGAGAGTGCCGCAGCCCGTTCCGCGACCGCGTCGGAGAACAGCCGTGCGCTGTCGACGAGTTCGTCCAGCTGCAGGTGCAGGGACCGGAAATGCGGGCCGGTCACGTTCCAATGCGCCTGCTTGGCGGTCAGCGAGAGATCGATGAGATCGGTGAGCGCTTCCTGCAGGACCGCTCCGACGATCTCGGTATCGGCCGCGGCGAGCGGGCTGGTGATGACGCCGCCCTTGGACAGTGTGCTGGTCACGACTACTCCTCTCAGGGGATCACCCCGGTTTCGTTTTCTGGAACGATTCCAGATTAGCTTCGCGTGCTTCGCTTGGCCATGTTTCGCTCGCCACACATGCGGGAACCATGAAAGGATCAGCATTCACCGGCCGCTCGGTTTCGTTCTCTGACCGTTCGGTGCCACGAATCGCTGGCCGCTCAATGTCGCGCGAAATCTCACTGCAGCAGATCACTCACTGAAATCGGTGGTGCACGAGCGTATTCCGGAGAGGGTGCGATGAACGAATCACTCGGAGCCCGCGAGCTGTCGACCGCGGAGGCGCTCCGGTTGCTGAGCGGCGTCCGCTTCGGGCGGGTCGTGTTCACTCGACATGACATGCCCACCATTCGCCCGGTCAATCACATCGTGCACAACGGCACCATCGTGATCCCCGCCAATGCGAGCGCTCTGACCGGCGCACGGCAGATCGTGGCCTTCGAGGCGGACACCATCGATCACGTCACCCAGACCGGCTGGTGTGTCATCGTCCGCGGCACCGCCGAGGAGGTCACCTCACGCGAGGAGATCGCCCGCATGCGACTGCTGCTGCACTCGGCCATTCCGGGACCGCGCGACCGTATGGTGCGCATTCACCCCGACATCATCACCGGGGTGGAATACTTGCGCAGCCCCGAGCAATCCGCCTACCGGTTCACACCCGCTCGATCGACGGCGGACCGCTGACCGTCAGTTCCGGTACCGGATCGGTGTACCGCTCGATCTCCACCAGCGACAACTGGCCGGTGCAGCCCTGACTCAGCCGCGAGGATCCCCGATCCGCGGTGACGGCATTCGGATTGCCGTGCCGGCAGAACGACGCATCCCGCGGATCCGGGTCGTACCAGGCGCCCGTGGACAACTGGGCCACTCCGGGCCGCACCGCATCGTCGACCAGCAATCCGGCCAGGCAGCTGCCGCGGTCATTGAAGATCCGCACGATATCCCCGGTGTGCAGGCCACGCGCCGCGGCCTCGTCCGGATGTAGTCGAACCGGTTCGCGCCCCTCGACTTTCGTGGACTGACTGTGCGCGCCGATATCCAGCTGGCTGTGCAGTTTGGTGCGCGGCTGATTGGCCACCAGCTGGATCGGGAACGCCGCGGCCCGCGCACTGCCCAGCCATTCTTCGGGCTCGAGCCAGACCGGATGGCCGGGGCAATCGTCGTAGCCGAAACCGGCGATGGTCTCGGAGAAGATCTCGATGCGGCCGCTCGGTGTGCTCAGCGGGTGCGCGGCGGGATCGGCCCGGAAATCGGCGAAGGCGATGTGTTCCTCGGCCTCGATGGGCAGTTCCAGCGCCGCACCGGACCAGAACGCCTCGAAATCGGGCAGTTCATGGCCCTTTTCGGCGAGACCCTGACGCCACTCGTCGTAGAGGTGCCGCAGCCACTCCGAGGCCGTGCGCCCCTCGGTGAATTCCTTTCCGAAGCCCAGTCGTTCGGCCAGTTCACCGAACATCCAGTAGTCGTCGCGGGCTTCGGCATGCGGGGCGGTGAGCGCGGGCATCGGGAAGAAGAACCGATCCCCCTCCCCCGCACCGTAATCGTCGCGTTCGATGGTCATGGTCGAGGGCAGCACGATATCGGCGTGCCGGGCGGTGGCCGACCAGAACGGATCGTGCACCACGACGGTGTCCGGCCGGGCGAACGCGGAGCGCAGCCGGGCCAGATTCTGGTGGTGGTGGAAGGGATTCCCGCCGGCCCAATAGACCATCCGGATATCGGGATACACCCGGTGCTCACCGTTGTACTCGTAGGGCGCACCGGGATTCAGCAGCATATCGGCGATGCGTGCGACGGGAATGAAGTCGTCGACGCCGTTCTCGCCCTGCGGCAGCCGCGGCGGCGAGCTGACCCGTACGGCCAGGCCGACATTGGCCGCCGAGCCATAGCCGTGCCCGAATCCGCCACCGGGCAGCCCGATCTGGCCGAGCATGGCCGCGAGCACCACGCCGAGCCACAGCGGCTGTTCACCGTATCGGGCGCGCTGCAGCGACCAGCTCACGGTGATGAGTGTCCGGTGTGCGGCCATGTCGCGGGCCAGCTCCCGGATCCGTTGCGCGGCAATACCGGTGAGCTGCTCGGCCCATTCCGGATCCTTCACCACACCGTCTACTTCGCCGCGCAGATACTGCGCGAAGCGCGGGTAGCCGACCGCATGCGTGTCCAGGAAATCGTTGTCCGCCAGCCCTTCCGAGTCCAGCACCTGCGCCAGCGCCAGCATGAGAGCGGCATCGCTACCGGGGCGCGGGGCGATCCATTCCGCATTGGCCTGCGCCGGAATATCGTCGCGCAGCGGGCTGATGGTGACGAAACGGCAGCCGTTCTCCTGGGCCGTCTCGATCCAGCCGCGCGTATTGTGCCGCGAGACCCCGCCCGGCGAGACCGCCGAATTCTTCGGCGACAACCCGCCGAAGGACACGATGAGCTCCGAATGCCGCGCCAGCACGGATTTCGTGGTCGACCGCGCCATGAGCGTGCCCATATCGGCCAGCACATGCGGCAGCAGCACCTGGGAGACGCCGAGGCTGTAGCTGTTGCGATGGGACACGTACCCGCCGAGCCCGTTCAAGAACCGGTGCACCTGGCTCTGCGCGTGATGGAACCGCCCCGCGCTGGCCCAGCCGTAGGATCCGCCGTACACCGCCTGCGGCCCGAATTCCCGGTATACCCTGGCCAATTCGCCGGCCAGCAGATCCAGCGCGGTATCCCACGAAACCGGTACGAAGGTGTCGTCGCCACGGGCGGCCGGTCCGGGCCCGTGCTCGAGCCAGCCCTTGCGCACATAGGGTTGATCGATCCGCGCCGGGTGATGCTGCGCGGAGGCCACATTCTCGATGAGCGGCGTCGGTTCCGGATCGCCACGCCAAGGTCGCACCGCCGTCAAGCGGGTGCCGTCACTGTCCGCCTCGAATGCGCCCCAATGGGTCAGATGCGTGACCATTCGACCAACATACGCCCGCCCTCCGACACCTTTCACGACCCCGATTGTGCTGTGGCCCTTACCTGCGCCGCCGAGTGCAGGCGGGCACCGGCGTATTCCCGGAAGGCGGGCAGCAGCGGATTGCGGTCCTCGGCGCGGGTGGCGAGCACGACGTGGCTGGGTTCCACGCCCTCGAGCAGGATCGTGATCAGATCGGGCCGCAGCGTCGTCGGCGCGGCCGCGATGGTGATCGCGTCGCCCGCGGCCACGGCCTCGAATCGGTCCTCGATGTTCTCCACGATAGGCCCGCCCGGGGCCGGCCGCCCGTCGGGCCGCGGCTCGAGCCGCCAGAAGGCACACCAGTCCGGATCGGCCTGCCGCACCCGGACCAGCGGTTCGTCCACGATATCGGCCAGCGTGACCGACTCCTTGCCCGCCAGCCGATGATCCGCCGCGACCACGACCACCCGTGGCTCGTCGTAGAGAGCCGTCACCCGCAGCTGATCGGCGGGAAACGGCGTCCGCGACACCACCGCGTCCACCCGATGCTCGAGCAATGCCGCGCGCGGCTCGCACGAATCCAGATGCTGCGTACGCACTTCCACCTCGGGAAACCGCTGACGCAGCGCGCGCACGGCCGGGGTGATGATCAGCCCGGTGGTGAATCCGATGGTGAGGCGACCGGGCGCCCCGGCGGACCGTACCCGCGCCACCGCCCGGTCGGCCCCGCGCAGCAACTCCTCGGCGAGCGGCAGGAAGACCGCGCCCGCCTCGGTGAGCTGCACGCGCTGCGGGGTGCGATCGAGCAGCCGCACCCCCAGATCCCTTTCCAGCCGGGCGATCTGGCGACTCAGCGAGGACTGGGTGAGGAACACCGAGTCGGCGGCGCGCCCGAAGTTCCGGTGCTCCGCCACGGCGAGGAAGCAGCGCACCAGCCGCAGATCGAGGTCGGCGGAGGGCGCGGATACAGACGTCATATCTCGAGAGTAGCCGTAATGAGCTGCGACGATGCATATTCCGGGATGTGCCTTGCGGAACATTCATTGGACCAGGACCGCGCCGCGGGCACAGAGTCGAGTCATGGGAAATTACGAGAGCAAACGAGTGGTCATCACGGGCGGCACCACCGGAATGGGTCTGGCGACCGCCGAACTGCTGCTCGGTCAGGGCGCCCGCGTCCTGGTCACCGGCCGCACCGAGGCCACCCTCGACGCGGCGCGGAAACAATTGGGCGACAACGCCGTCGTAGTACGCAGCGATGCCGCCTCGCTGACCGATATCGATGCGCTGGCCGATCGGGTGAAGACCGAATTCGGCACGGTGGACCTGCTTTTCGTGAACGCCGGCATCGCCAGCTTCGCCGCGTTCGAGGATGTCGACGAGGCCGCCTACGACGAGGTACTCGGCATCAATACCAAGGGCCCGTTCTTCACCGTGCAGAAGCTCGCCCCGCTGATCGAGGACGGCGGCGCGGTGGTGCTCACCACCTCGATCGCGAATGTGGCGGGCATCCCGCAGGTCAGCGCCTACGCGGCCAGCAAGGCGGCCTTGCGTTCGCTCACCCGTTCGCTGGCGCGTGAACTGCTGCCCCGCAACATCCGGGTGAACGCCGTGAGCCCCGGCCCGATCACCACGCCGATCCTCGGCAAGAGCGCGCTGACCCCCGAGGCGGCCGAGGCCTTCACGGAGACTCTGCGCGCGAGCAATCCGATGCTGCGTTTCGGCACCGCCGAGGAGATCGCCAAGGCGGTACAGTTCCTCGGTTTCGAGGCAACCTTCACCACGGGCGCCGAACTCGCCGTCGACGGTGGCGCTTCCCAGCTCTGAGACCGGTCAGGAATCGAGAAGCTCCGGCCCCATGGCCGAACCTAGCGTTTATGCCATGGACATCAGCATTCACTGGATCTTCCTCCCGCACACCGATCCCGAGGCGTCCCTGGTCTTCTACCGGGACGCCCTCGGTTTCGAGGTCCGCAAGGATGTCGGCAACGGCACCAAGCGCTGGATCACCGTCGGCTCGCCCGATCAGCCCGGCACCTCGATCGTGTTGCATCCGGCCACGATCGAGCCGGGCATCACCGCGGACGAGCGGCGTGTCATCACGGAGATGATGGCCAAGGGCACGTACGCCCGCATCGTGCTGGCCAGCAAGGATATCGACAATGCCTTCGCCCGGGCGCGCGCCGGCGGTGCGCCCGTGATCCAGGAACCGACCGTGCAGCCCTACGGGATTCGTGATTGCGCCGTCAGCGATCCCGCGGGCAATCAGATCCGCATTCAAGAACTGCTGTAAGCGGTAGTGATCGGGGTCAGTCGACGGTCGGCCAGTCCCAGCCCAGCTGCAGGAACATGCCGAGACGGTCGCTGACGGCACGGATTTCGGCAATGCGGCCCTCGGCGAGGGTGAAGATCCAGATCTGCTCGACATCGCAGCTGCGGCCGGTGGGCTCGGGCATGCGGACGTGGCAGCCGGTGTGGGAGCCGACGACGCGCAGGCGCGCCACGATGCGGTCGTCCTCACCGATGAGTTCCTGCACCAGGATTCCGGAGTGCTCGGCCTCGGTGCGGCTGAATGCGGCGAGCTGCTGGCGGAAGCCTTCGATGGCGGCGCCGGGCTCGTCCTCCTCACCGAAGATGATCTTGTTGTGGTCGATGACCTGCGGTGACAGGAACCGCACCCAGCCTTCGTCGCCGTCCACACCGTGATTGAGCGCCTCGATGAACGCGGTGATGGTGGCCTTGTTGTCGGTGACGGTGATGCTCATCGGTCTCTCCCGTGAATCGCACTCTTACGTCGTAAGAGCTTCTGTGGAGTACTATCCACTTACGACGTAAGAGTGTCAACCCGGAGAGGAAAATAGGTGCCGCCCAAACGAACACGAGCCGAACGAGCAGGGCTTTCCCGCGAACAGGTGCTCGACGCCGCCCTCGCCATGGCCGATCGCGACGGCCTCGCGGCCCTGTCCATGCGCAAACTGGGCGCGGACCTGGGCGTCGAGGCCATGACCCTCTACCACTACGTCCCCAACAAGGACGCCCTGTTCGACGGCATCGTGGAACGCGTCATGTCCGCGGCCGAAATCCGTGTCGCCGACGGCGACTGGCGGACCTCGCTCACCGAGTACGCCCGCGCACTGCGCCTGGCCCTGCTACGCCACCCAGGCGCCCTGCCACTGGTCGCCACCCGGATCGCCGTCACCCCGCAGACCCTGCGCACCGCCGAACACGGCCTGTCCGTGCTCTGCACAGCCGGATTCGCACTGGGCCAGGCCCTGGACATCGTGAATGCGCTGACCCTGTTCGTGATCGCGCACGCCACCTCGGAAGCGCACACGACGCGCGTCAACGAGGCGCAAGGACCGGGCTCGGTCGATTACCTGAACACGATGGACCCCGCGGAGTTCCCGCTCATCACCGAAGCGGCCCGCACCGGCGCGGGCACCGACGACGAGACGCGTTTCGAATTCGCCGTGGCCGCCATGCTGCACGGCTTCGACGCGCTGCGCTGACCGCGCCGGCGGCTACACCCCCAGCGCCGCCGCGAACACCGGCCAGGAATCGTGCAGATCGTCCTGCCAGTACGGCCAGGCGTGAGTTCCATTGCGGTAGACCACATCCGCCGGAATGCCGAGCGCGCCCAGCCGATCGACCAGCGCGGCCGTGCAACCGCGCACCACCGATTCCATGGCCCCGCCGACCGTCATCCGATCGGCCAGCGCACCCACGTTCCCGGCGATGGACGGATCGTTGAGCGCCTCGTGCACGCCGGGCGCGCCGTTGCCGGCCGAAATGTAGAGCGCCACACCGCGGAGCCGATCGGCATTGCGCACCGGATCGTGTGCCGCCCAGGCCGGATCGCCGGGACCGCCCCACATATTGCTCGCGTTCGCCCCGAACAGCTGCAATTCCGAATAGACCATGCTGCGCGCGGCGGTGTCCTCGGTCTGCGGGCAGCCACTGTACGAGCCGACCGCCTGGAATCGGCCGGGGTCCTGAATCGCCAAGTCCAGCGCCGAGGTGGCCGACATCGACGTTCCCGCAACCGCATTGCGCCCGGTGAACTGGAAGCGGTCCGCCAGCAGCGGCGGCAGTTCGTCGAGCAGGAAGGTCGCCCATTTGTTCCGGCCCAGCACCGGATCGTCGGAGACCCAGTCGGTGTAGAAGGAGGCGCGCCCGCCGATCGGCTGGATCACATTGACCTGCTTGTCCGCGAAGAACTGCGCGGCATCGGTGCGCGTGGTCCACGGCCCGCCGTCCTCGCCGCCGTCGACCGCATTGAGCAGGTACAGGGCCGGGGCCGGGCCGTCCGGATGCGAGATCCACACCGGGATCGTCCGGTTCATGGCAGCCGAATAGACGTCGACCTCGAACTGGCGGCCACCGAGCGGGCGCACGCCGACGATGCCGGGTGCGGGATCGGCCGTTGCCACGGCCGGCGTCAAGGCCGCGAATAGTGAAACGGCGACGATCAGACAGCGCAGAAGCCGATGCATTGTTGGAGTATCCCCCGCAACGGCAGCGTTTTCGGTGATCAGCGCGCGTGTTCATCCGCCGAATGCACGCGCAGCGCTGTGATCTCCGCCGCCGCCGGACCCATGACCCGCATTCGCTCCGAGATTGCCCAGCGCAGTCTGCGCGGCAGCTCAGGGGCGAAGCGGGTGAAATACGCGTACAGCCAGTCGGTCCGGGCCACCAGGAACGGGAAATCGGTGCTCATCATGGGCCGCAGCACCAGCATGGGCACCGGGGCATCGAGCGGGTGGAAGGCGCTGTTCCACAGGCCCGGCACCGGGCAGCCCGGATAGAACTGGCCCAGCATCAGGCCCTCGCCGACCACCTGTGTCTTGCGGGCGCCGTGCACGTCCTCGATGAGGTCGTAGCGGGTCATTCCGGGAAACAGCGTGATCAGGGCCAGACCCCGTGCGTCGGCCGGGTTTTCCCGCAGCAGGCCGCGGTAGGCCTCGAAGGCGTCGTCCACGATCGCGTGCAGCCGCTCCCCCGGCACCGCGTCGCCACCCGCCACGGAACCCGCCCAGATCAGCTGACGGGTCACGCTGTGCCGCATGAAGGGACATACCGGGCCGGGCCGCCCGAGTTCCGGATGTGGCTTCAGCACATGCTCGTCCACCCATCGCAGCAGCGCCCGCGCTTCCGGGCCCTCCCGGTTCCACCGCTCGGGGTCCTCGTACACGCTCCACCACCGCACGCCCGTCCGCGCACCGGTGATCATCGGAGCTCCGCGCGGTCCAGGTGGGCGGCGAGCAGCGGGCCGATGACGGCCACGACGTCGGCGTTGGTGAGCTGGGCGTGCGTGGCCGCGACGGGATGCTCGATCAGAGTGCCGGTGACGTAGGGCCGCCACATATCCGATCCCACCGATTCGGTCACGCCCCGGGCGGCCGAGAAGTAGACCAGATCACCGTCGAACACCCCAGGTTCGTAACCGTGCGAGAGTCGCACACCGTCCATGTAGCCGCGATGCAGCCGATCCAGCTGATCGGCGGTCAGGCCCGTGCCGAACGAGGCCGCGGCCGAGGCCAATTCGGCGGCCGCCTCCTCGGCGGTGAGATCCGGCAGCTCATCGGCGTTCTCGGGCTCCTCACCGAGCAGATGGGTGAGCAGATCCCGCATGCGCGGCACCGGCGGTGGCGGCATATCGTCCGGGAAGACGACACTGTCGAGCATGGCCAGGGTCTCGACGGCCGCGCCGCGCGCCCGCAGCCGCAGGGCGATGGCGTGCGCGATCTGCCCGCCCAGCGACCAGCCCAGCAGATGGTAGGGACCGGCGGGCTGCACGCGCAGGATCTCCGCGACATAGCCGTCGGCGAGATCGTCGATGGTGACACCGGATTGCGGCTCACCCGCGAGTGTCAGCGCCTGTAGCCCGTACACGGGGCGGTCCGGGACATGTCGAGCCAGACCCGAATAGCACCACGCGAGCGGAACGGCCGAGTGTACGCAGAACAGTGGTGGCCGGGTTCCCTTGCGGCGCAGGGTGAGTACCACGCCGAGGGCGTCGTCCCCGGCGGAGTCGCCCTCGTGCCCGGCCAGCCGGGCGGCCAGCTCCCCCGCGGTCGGCGCGGTGTAGAGCCAGCGTACCGTCACCGGCAGGCCGGTCTCGGCGGCCAGTTCGGCCGAAAGCGCCACGCCCAGCAGCGAATTGCCGCCGAGCTCGAAGAAATCGTCGTCCAGGCCGACGCGTTCCCGGCCGGTGGCGGCCGCGAACCGGGCGGCCACCAGCTGTTCCAGGCCGGATTCGGGTGCGCGATAGGGCCGTTGCACGGCCGGCGCCGCGGGCAAGGCGGCGCGATCCACCTTGCCGTGCGCGGTGACCGGCAGCCGGTCCAGGTCCACCAGCTGCGCGGGAACCAGTGCGGCGGGCAGCCGTTCGCGCAGTTGCCGGATGAGATCGGCGTGATCGAGCCGGATACCCTGTGCGGCAACGATGTAACCCACCAGGCGGATGCCGTGTGGCCCGTCATCGGCGGTCACGGTCGCGCCGACCACTCCGGGCAGGGCGAGCAGCGCGGCCTCCACCTCGGCCGGCTCGGCGCGGCGACCGCGCACGCTGACCTGATCGTCGGCGCGGCCGAGGAATTCGAGAACGCCGTCCGGCGCCGACCGGACCAGGTCACCGGTGCGATACATGCGGCCACCGACGCCGGACGGGTCGGCGACGAAGCGCTCTGCCGTCGCCCCCGGTCGTCCGCGATAGCCCTGCGCGACTCCCGGCCCGCCTACATACAGCTCACCGCTGCCGCACGGCGCGCCTGGCTGTAGCCGGGCGTCGAGCACCATCGCCCGGACCCCGGGCAGCGGCGGCCCGATCGGCACGGGGCCGCCAGGTACCAGGGAGTCGGATTGTGTTGCCATGACGGTGGTTTCCGTCGGGCCGTAGCCGTTGTAAAGGCGCAGGTGCGGCGCCCATCGGCGGACCAGATCGGCGGGACAGGCCTCACCACCCACCACGGCGACCCGCAGATCCGGCACAGCGGCCGGATCCAGCGTCGCCAATACCGCCGGGGTGGTGAGGAAATGGGTGATGCCGGACGCGCTCAGCAGCCCTGCCAGTTCGGCTCCGGCCACGATCTCCGGCGGCTCGACGACCAGCCGCGCCCCGGCCGCGAAGGCGGCCAGCAACTCCAGCAGATGCGCGTCGAACGAGGGAGCGTGCGCATGCAGCACGCGTGAATTCCCGTCCACCCCATAGTGTTCGACGAGGTAGTCGGCGAGCGGTCCCAGTCCGCGATGGGTGACCACCACGCCCTTCGGAGTACCGGTGGTACCTGATGTGTAGATCAGATAGGCCGGATGATCCGGGGACGGCGTCACAAGCAACTCCGCGGCGCGGATCGGCGCACCGGATCGTTGCTGCACCCGGGCCCGGGTACTCGCGTCATCGAGAGCCAGCCACTCCACCGCGGCGGGCAGTCCAGCGCGGACCGCCGTCACGGTCAGGCCGTGCAGCGCACCGGAATCCGCGGCCACGGCGCCCAGTCGCCGGGCCGGATCCGCGGGATCCACCGGGACGAACGCGGCGCCGGTCTTGGCCACCGCCCAGACCGCGAGCACCGACTCGGCCGACCGGGGCACCGCGACCAGCACGAATGTGCCCGGCCCCACACCCGATTCGATCAACTCGCGCGCCCACCGCGAGGACATCTCGTCCAGTTCCCGATACGTCCAGCAGCGGTCGCCATCCTGCAGCGCCACGGCGTCGGCAACGCCGGACCGGCCGCCTTCGATGAGCCTGGCACGCAAGAGATCCGGCAAGAGTCGATCGGTTCCCGGCACAACAGCACTCGGCGCCACCGGTTCCGGGTCCAGGCTGCGCACCGCCTGCCGTGGATCGGCCAGGAATCCCTCGAAGTACTCGAGGAACCGCCGATGATGCAGTTCCAGCGTCTCCGCCGAGTACAGCCCCGGATTGGCTTGCATCCCGATGATGATCGAATGCTCGTCCGGCCCGAATTGATAGCCGTTCACCAGCAGGTCCTCCACCGGCCCCAAGGCCAGCAGATGCGCCTGCACGGAACTGCCTCCCATGTGCGGGGTCTCGGGTATGCGGATGGCGTTCACCACGGGCCCGAAACCGCCTCGCACGGTGTGGTTCTCGCCGAGGCCGCGCTGAATGTCCTCGTATCGGCAGCGCTGATGCCGCAGCGCCCCGACCACCCGCGCCCGGACCTGCGCGATCACGTCCGACACCGTCGCGTCGCGAATCCCGCGCAGCCGCAGCGGAACCACGTTCGACATCGACCCCGCCGAGGCCCGCAGCGCGGCGGTGGGCCGGGCGGTCACCGGTAGTGTCAGCACGATGTCCGCGGCGCCGGTCATGGCGGCCAGGTAGCAGGCGAAGGCCGCGATGAGCAGTTCAGGGAAGGTGCTCGCCGAGTCGTGCCGCAGCGCCGCCAGCCGTTGCACGGTCCGACCGGAGGCCTCGGCCCACACTCGGTGCGGCCGGGCTCCGGCGGCCAGTCGTCCGGCCAGGCGTGCGGGTTCGCCGATTCCGGCCACTTCCCGCGCCCAGTATTCGCGATCCGATTGCGCGCGTGGCGAATCGGCGTAGGCCCGTTCGTCCTCGAGCAACTCGGCGATGGTCAGCGGCCCGTGCGAGGCGGCGGGAGCGGTCCGGCCCAGGGGCGGCCAGGCCGAATCCTGTGCGCCGGCGTACAACTCGATGGTGCGCCGCAGCACGCCCGCGGAGCCGACCCCGTCCAGCACGATGTGATGGCTGCGCAGATACAGCAGATGCTGTTCGGCCGTGATCCGGAACAGCATCGCCACGGTCAGCCGATCGGCGAGCAGGTCCAGTGGCGAGTCGTGATCGCGATCCATGGCGGCCAGCGCGACCCGCACCGGATCGGCGCATCCGCTGAGGTCTTCCCACCGCATCGCTTCGAAGGCATCGGGGTCCAGATACTGCCGTGGATACCCGTCGGCCATGCGGAAGCGAACATGTGGCGACTGCATTTCCCACGCCGCGCGCCCGGCGCACGAGCGCAGCAGCCGCACGTCGAGGGGCCCGCGCAGATCCAGGTACATGGCGACCGTGTTGGGCACGCCCGGATACAGCTGCTGGGCCACCCACCATCGCATCTGGGCGTCGGACAGCGGCAGATTCCCGCTCTGTACCGGCTCGGCGCGTGCCGTGGCGGCCCCCGGACCACCGACCTCCAGGTTTCCGTCGACCCGCGCCAAGGTGCCTCCTCACGGCCGCATCGCATCGATACCGCGTCCAGTCAGCAAACTTACGGCATTCACCAGGCTGTTTCCGTGCGAACCGCCGACATCCGCCCGCCCGGGCACGGATCGATGACGGTCAGGCGAACGACACCCGAACATCGAATCGGGCGCGCGCAGTTCGCGCACCGCGGCAGCGGGCATCGGTACGGTGGGGATGGATCGCGCGCGAATTCTCCCTGACGACTGGCCACATCGACACGGTTTCCGGGTCGGCGACCCGGCGCGAAAGGTGGAGCGGTGAGCACTACCAGTGACACGGCGGCGGACAACATCACCTCCGGCGCCGGGGAGACGCTCGCGCCTCCCGGTTACCGGCTCGAGGAGGTGCCGGGTCCGCTCGCGCCGGCGGAACTGGAGGCCGTCGACGCGTGGTGGCGGGCGGCGAATTATCTTGCGGTGGGGCAGATCTACCTCATGGACAATGCGCTGGTCCGCGAGCCGCTGGCGCCCGAGCACATCAAGCCGCGGCTGCTGGGTCACTTCGGGACCGTGCCGGGGCTGAATCTGGTGTGGGCGCATGCCAATCGGGCCATTCTGGCGCGGGATCTGGACGCGGTGTTCGTGGCGGGCCCGGGGCACGGCGGGCCGGGACCGAATGCGTGTGCGTGGCTGGAGGGTACGTACTCGGAGCTGTACAGCCACATTCCGCAGGACTGCGACGGGATGCGGGCCCTGTTCGCGCAGTTCTCGTTTCCCGGCGGCGTGCCGAGTCACTGTGCGCCGGAGACGCCCGGGTCGTTCCACGAGGGCGGTGAGCTGGGTTATTCACTGCTGCATGCCTTCGGCGCGGCCCTGGACAAGCCGGATCTGACGGTGTTCTGCGTAATCGGTGACGGTGAGGCCGAGACCGGTCCGCTGGCGGGCAGCTGGCATGCCAACAAGTTCCTCAGCCCGGTCCGCGACGGCGCGGTGCTGCCCATCCTGGCGCTGAACCAGTACAAGATCGCGAACCCGACCATCCTCGCGCGCATACCCGAATCGGAGCTGGTGTCGCTGCTGCGCGGATACGGATACGAGCCGATCGTGGTCTCGGGCCACGATCCCAGCTTGGTGCATCAGGCCATGGCCACGGCCATCGATACCTGCCTGGACCGCATCGCGGCCATTCATACCGCGGCCCGCGAGCAGGGCGCCGACGAGCGCCCGTGCTGGCCCATGATCGTGCTGCGCACCCCGAAGGGCTGGACCTGCCCGCCCGTGGTGGACGGTGAACAGGTGGAAGGCACCTTCCGCGCCCATCAGGTGCCGCTGCCCGGCGCCCGGGACAATGCGGTGCATCGGAGCGTGCTCGAGGCCTGGCTGAAGTCGTACCGGCCCGAGGAGCTGTTCGACGAGAAAGGCCATCCGGTCGAGGAATTGCTGCGCCGCAATCCCTCCGGCGTGCGCCGCATGAGCGCGAACCCGATCACCAATGGCGGCGTCGCCCGCGACCTCACCATCCCCGACTGGCGTGACTTTGGCGTCGAGGTGGCATCACCCGGCGCGACCAAGAACGAGGCGACCCGCGTACTGGGCGGCTGGCTGCGCGAGGTCACCCGGAACAACCCGGACAACTTCCTCACCTTCGCCCCCGACGAACTGGCGAGCAATCGCCTGCAGGACATCCTCGAGGTCACCGGCCGCGACTGGCAGGCCGAAATCGGTGGATACGACGAGAAACTCGATCGCACCGGCCGCGTCATCGAGGTGCTGTCCGAGCACATGTGCCAGGGCCTGCTCGAGGGCTATCTGCTCACCGGCCGGCACGGCGTGTTCACCTGCTACGAGGCGTTCATCCACATCATCGACGCCATGTTCAACCAGCACGCCAAATGGCTGGACGCCAGTTCCGCGGTGCCGTGGCGGCAGCCGATCGCGAGCCTCAATTACCTGCTGTCCTCGCATGTCTGGCGGCAGGACCACAATGGCTTCACCCATCAGGACCCGGGCTTCCTCGATGTCGTGCTGAACAAGAAGCCCGAGATCATCCGCGTCTACCTGCCGCCGGACGCCAATACCCTGCTCTCCGTTTACGATCACTGCCTGCGGTCGCGTCATTACGTGAACGTCGTGGTGGCGGGCAAACAGCCGCAGGAGAATTGGCTGTCGGTCGAGGAAGCCGCCGTGCATTGCGCGCGCGGCATCGGCATCTGGCCGTGGGCGGGCAACAATGATGTGGAGGGCGTGTCCCCCGATGTCGTGCTGGCCTGCGCCGGGGACGTACCGACGCTGGAAACCCTTGCCGCGGCGTCGATTCTGCGGCAGCGGCTACCGGAGCTGCGGGTCCGCGTCGTCAATGTGGTGGACCTGATGCGCCTGGTCCCGCACGACGAGCATCCGCACGGACTGCCCTCCCGCGAGTTCGACACCCTGTTCACCCAGGACAAGCCGATCATCTTCGCCTTCCACGGCTATCCGTGGCTGGTGCACCGGCTCACCTACCGGCGCACCAATCACAATGGCCTGCATGTGCGCGGCTACAAGGAACGCGGCACCACCACAACGCCTTTCGACATGGTGATGCTCAATGACCTGGACCGCTACCACCTGGTCATGGATGTCATCGACCGCGTCCCCGAACTCGGTGAGAAAGCGGCCGGGCTGCGGCAGGAGATGGTGGACGCGCGCTGGCAGGCCCGCCTCTGGACCCGCGAGCACGGCGAGGACATTCCGGCCGTCGCCGACTGGCAGTGGTCGTGATCGGGAACGGTCGTGATCAGTAGGGCCGGATCCGCAACTCGTTGTGGATGATCCGCGCCACCTTCGCCATGATCGCCTCCGCGCCCGGCTGCACGGCGGCGGAGACCCGGGATTCGGTGAAGGCGGCCACGGCCAGCACCTGACCGTCGGCATGCTCGACCACGCCGGCCTCGTGCCGCAGGTTGAGCAGGGTGCCGGTCTTGGACGACCAGCGCGAGGCGTCGGAGCTGAAGTCCGGCGCCAGGCGCTGGCGGATCAGATTGTCCGCCATAATGTTTCGCACGCGTGCCGCGGCGCCCGGTTCGATGCGGGTGGGGCGCCACAGTCCGTGCAGCAGGTCGACGAAGGCCCGCGCGCTCGCGGTATTGGCCTGGCTGATGTCGAGTTGCGGTAGCGAGTGGCCGCGGTCGGCGGTAGCGCCGGCGATCGCGAGGGTGTGCGCGAGATGCTTGCGGTCGGGCTCGAGCCACTCCACCGGCGTCTCGCTGAGATCGTGCATGAGGTGGCGGACCACGAAACCGTCGTAGCCGAGCCGGCGCAGCTCGGCGGTCACCGCGGCGGGCGCGGTGAGCTCGAACAGGGCGTCGGCGGCGCCATTGTCGCTGATGGCGAGGCACAGGTACAGCAGATCATCCAGCGCGAGGGTGGCCGGATAGCGGAACTTCGCGGTACCCGTCGGGCCGGGCGTGGAGAGGCCGCCGGGCGCCACCGTGATCGGCGTGGCCGGGTCGAGCTCGCCGCGCGCGACGCGTTCCAGGGTGGCCACGGCCAGCGGCACCTTGACCAATGAGGCGATGGGCCATTCGGTTTCGGTGTCGATGCCCAGCTCGTCGCCGGTGTCGAGGTCGCGGACCAGGAACGAGCCGCGCAGTCCGGCATCCTCCAGTTCCCGCCGAGCCGCGTGCAGGGCGGCGGTCATTCCCACGGCTGTCGTCCACCTTCCGATCCGAATCCATTGGTGCCGAGGCAGTTTCCGATCGCGTCCGCCGGCAGAGCGCGCAGGCGCTCGGCATCCGAATGCTGACCTGCGGCAATGTCGTAACCTCGGGCGAGGTCGAGTTCCCCGATCTCGCGCCAGTGCAGGCCCAGCGCGTGGGACTGGGCGGGCGAGCAGAGCAGCAGATCGCCGGCGCCGAGCACCTCCGCCACCGCTGTCACCAGCGAGGATGCCAGCACGACCTGGGTGGGCTGTAAACCGAGCGCATCACGCAGCCGGTTGATGCGGTCACGGATGTGCGGGACATCGTCCTCGGGTTGGAGCCAGATCCGGCGGCGCCTGCTGTCGCGGTCGGCACGACCGGCCCGCAGGGTTTCCAGATACATCGGCAGCGCGTGCGGCCCCTCGGTATCGGCCAGCCCCAAGGGGATTCGCCAGCTGCCCTGGTCGGCGGGGACTGCGATCAGGGCCGCGCGCACCTCCTGGGTGCGGACCAGTTCCGCGCGCTCGCGCGGTGCGGCCTGGCAGAGATCGAGATTGACGTGCTGCTCCTGTCCGGCCGCGACGAGGCGGGCCAGTGGCAGCGGGGCGCAGATTTCCGGTACCGCCATGCGGAGCGGGCGCAGTTTGGCGCGTTCGGCCTCGTATTCCATGGCCTCGGCGAGCTCCACGAGTCGCCGGGCGGTGGGCAGGATGTCGCGGCCGAATGCGGTGAGGGTCGCGGTGCGCGAGGTGCGGTCGAGCAGTCTCGCACCGAAGTGCTGTTCCAAGGCGGCGATCCGGCGGCTGGCCACGGACTGCGGAATCCGCGCTGCTGCCGCGCCCACGGTGAAACTACCGTGGCCGCTGACCGCTACGAAGGCTCTGCACGCCGCCACCACATCCACAGCGCCGGATTGTATGCCAATTCGGCATGGTTTCCCATAATTCTGTCTTGGACAGCATGCATGCGCGGATGTGAAGCTCCCTATCGCGAACCGCCGCATCCCAGCGGCACCCGACGGATGGAAAGCGACGATGATGCTCAGCTCGACCCGCTCCCTTGCCCGCCGCTCCGCTCTGACCGCGGCCGCGGCCGCGCTGCTCGTTCCCCTCGCGGCCTGCGCGGATCACCAGGCCGCAAAATCGGCGGCCGGCACCACGACCGCCTCGCCCGCATCGGCCGTGCGCATGGACAGCGAATTCCAGCGCCTGGAAACCCAATTCGGCGCGCACCTCGGCGTCTATGCCCTCGACACCGGATCCGGCCGCACCGTCGAGTACAAGGCCGACGATCGAATCGCCTTCTGCTCCACCTTCAAAGCCGTCGCCGCGGCCGCCCTGCTGAAACGCACCACACCCGCTGATCTGGACGCGAAGGTCACCTATACCCAGGCCGACCTGGTGACCTACTCGCCGATCACCGAAAAGCACGTCGCCGACGGGATGCCGCTGCGCGATGTCATCGACGCGGCCGTCCGCTACAGCGACAACACCGCCGCCAATCTCATGCTGAATCACCTGGGCGGCCCGAAGGGGCTCGAACAGGACCTGCGCGGCATCGGCGACCAGGTGTCGAACGTGGACCGCTTCGAAACCGAACTCAGCACCGGCACGCCCGGCGACCTGCGGGACACCAGCACCCCGCGCACCCTCGCCACCGACCTGCGCGCCTACGTCCTGGGCGATGCCCTCACCGACGAGGACCGCGCCATGCTCACCGATCTGCTGCGCCGCAACACCACCGGCGACGCGCTGATTCGCGCCGGAGTCCCACAGGGCTGGGTGGTCGGCGACAAGACCGGCAATGGCGGCTACGGCATCCGCAATGACATCGCGGTGATCTGGCCGCCCAACCGCGCCCCACTCGTCCTCGCGGTCATGTCCGCCAAGGATCAGCAGGACGCACCCTACGACAACGCGCTCATCGCCGCGGCCGCGAAAACCGCTGTCACAGCGCTGAACTGAAGCCGGGCGACCGGGCGCCGAACCACGGCTCCCGGTGCCGCTCCCGCGCATGCCGGACATAGGCGACACCGATCGCCACGATGGCCCAGACGGCGGCGGCGAGCCCGAGGCCCGTGCCGATCCCTTGCAGCACAGCCGCATCCGGCGGTGCGGGCGGGTCGGTGGGGCTGCCGTCCGGGTTGAGCCACACCTGTATCCGCGCGCCGCGACCGACGAAGTTCGGGACCGCCGCGAGCCCGGTGCGGGTCCGATCGCCGTCCGGCCAGCTCACCTGAGCCTGCCGGTGATGGCCGGCGCCGATCACGGGATCGTCCAGGATCGTCGCCGCCACCGCGGTCTTCGAGGCATCGTCCGCTCGGATACGCGTCGCCGTATCGGTGTACACGGCGGTCCCGGCCGCCAGCGCCAGCGGGATCGCCAGCAGGGCGATCAGCGCCGCGATCAGCACGACGCTCGCCGCGTCTCTCCGAAATACCCTTTCCACAGGACTATCCAGTCCCGCCGGCGAGTCCGCGTGGGCCGGATTAACGGCCTCCTAGCGCACCGCGCGTAGTCCTTGACGAAATCCGTACGGCTACCGCACGTCCGGAATATGACCGAGATCGGTGTAAACGGCCTTTCCCTCGGCGCGAGCCTGGGCGACCATGCGGTCGGCGCCTTCCGAGGGCCCGCCGATGCGCAGGACCGCATCGCAGCGCGCGAGCAGACGTTCGGCGATGGGGTGAAAGATCTCCTCGTACACCGGATCTCCGGGCCGGGTATTGCCCGCGGTCTCCAGCAGGGGCAGCGCCAGCGCCTCCCCGGTGACGGGCAGGTGTCCCGCCCGGAAGAGCACCAGCGCGGTGTCGTTCATCGCCTGCACATTGGCCGCGAGTTTGTCCGGATCGTCCCCGGTTCCCGAGCGATAGGGACCGGCAACCAAGATCATCTGTGGACCGGACACGGTGGTCATGATGAGCGCTCCTTTGTGAACCAGATTTCTGAAACAGCCTCAGGCAAAAAGAATTTCGACATTCGCCTCGCGCAGCGCCTCCAGTGTGCGCGGGCCGCCCGGATGAGTGTCCGCATCGGCGGCGCTCTCATCGGTGACGAAGGTGTCCACCGCTCCCAGCGGCGCCACCTGGCTGAAGGCCCGCACACCGAGTTTGGTGGCGTCCGCTACCGCGATCGTGGTCGCGGCCTGCGCCAGCCCGGCCTGTTTGACCGCCGCATCATCGAGCGAGAATTCGGACCAGCCGTGCTCGGCGTGCACGCCGCCGATGGACCGTGGGACGAGGGCCGCAACTTCGCGGCCATGGGCGGCATCGACTGGGATCCGGAGCAGTCGCGACTGTCCGACGTCGCCAAGGCGGCGATGATCACGAATCTGCTGACCGAGGACAATCTCCCCTCCTACCACCGCGTGATCGCCCAGCACTTCACGCAGGACGGCACCTGGGGCACCTGGGTGGGGCGGTGGACCGCCGAGGAGAACCGGCACGGCATCGTGATGCGGGACTATCTCGTCGTCACCCGCGGCGTCGATCCGGTGGAGCTCGAACAGGCCCGGATGCTGTCCATGACCCGCGGATTCGATCCGATGTCCGGCGTGAACCTGACCGATATCCATCCCGACGACGTGCCCGACGAGAGCTTCCTGCACGCCGTCGCCTACGTGACCTTCCAGGAGCTCGCCACCCGGCTCAGCCACCGGAATACCGGGGCCGTCTGCAACGACCCCGTGGCCGACCGCATGCTGCAGCGCATCGCCGCGGACGAGAACCTGCACATGATCTTCTACCGGAACATGTGCGAGGCCGCGCTGAATCTGGCCCCGGATCAAGCGATTCAAGCCATCGCGGTGATGGTGATGAACTTCCAAATGCCGGGCACCGAGAACCCGAACTTCCGGCGATACGGCGCATTGATGGCGAAACACGGCATCTACGACCTGCGCCAGCATCTCGAATCCGTGGTCATGCCTGTTCTTCGTACCTGGAAGATCTTCGAGCGCAACGACTTCACCGCGGCGGGCGAGCAGACCCGGGAGCAGCTGGCCGAGTATCTGGAGAAATTCGAGAAGGATGTGCTCCGGTTCGAGGAGCGGCGCGACCGTATCGCGGCCCGCTTGGCCGGGAAGCGGGAGCCTCAGTCGGTCTGATCGTCGGAGATCGATTGCAGAATGTCGGCGGCGCGGTCCACGAACAGTAGATGGCCTGCGCCGCTGACAATTTCGAGTCGGCTGGTGGGCAGGGCCGCCGCCAGGTGACGGCCATCGGACAGCGGGACGTTCTGGTCGGCGTCGCCGTGCCAGATCCGGATCGGCACGGTGATGTCGGCGAGGCGGAAACCCCAGGGCCGGGCCACCAGGATCTGCAGGTCGAGCGCGAAGCCGCGGCTGCCTTGCCGGAATGCCTCGCGCAGATTGGCTTCCAGCTTGGCGGTCAGCTCGGGGTCGGAAAGGACGCGCTCGCGATCGAGGGGTGACATCTGCGCGATCAGGCCTTCGACGCCGCCAGGTTTGCGCGCGTAGGCGGCCATTTGCGCGGCGGCGGGGCGGGCCAGGATCGGGAAGCGGCGCAGCATGCTCAGGCCGCGGTGGCGTTTCTTCGCGGCATCGTCGAGTTCGCCGGTGGCGCTGAGTTCGTCGAGTGGCGCGGGTGCGCTCACCAGCACCGCGGTGGTCACTCGTTCGGGCAGAGCCGCGGCGCAGGCCAGCGCGTACGGTCCGCCACCCGACACGCCGATGATGCCGAACCGGCCGAGCCCGAGTGAATCCGCCAGGGCGGCAACGGTATCGGCCCAGTCGAGCACGCGGCGCGGGAACACCGGTGCGGAGGCGCCCATGCCGGCCCGGTCGACGGCGATGACGCGCATGCCCAGCGTGACCGCCGCCTGATCGAAGGCGACGGCCTCGATGTGCGAGCCGGGAATGCCGTGACAGTACAGAACGGGACGGCCGGACCGATCCCCGTACTCGGCGACGCCTACCTCATTACCGGACACCGAGATCGCTCGAACATCGGAGGAGGTCACCCAAGCAGATTAAGGGCTGTCGGGCGCGAACGGGGCGGCAGGGGTCGCCCCACACACCGCAATTCAGCCGAAAGTGGACCCAGCGGTCATACCGCCGTCGACCACGAATTCGGCACCACTGCAATAGCTCGACTCGCTACTGGCCAGGAACACGACGAGACTCGTCACCTCTTCCGGCGCGCCCAATCGCTTCAACGTGTCGGCATCCCGATCGACGGTGACGTCCCCGGTCATGGCACCGATCATGGGCGTGACGATGCCGCCCGGATGGACCGAATTCACCCGCACACCGTGCGGAGCCAGTTCCAGCGCAGCCGATTTGGTGAACCCGCGCAGCCCGAACTTCGACGCCGTGTACGCGTGCATGCCCGCCACACCCTGCATACCGGCGGCCGAGGAAATGTTCACCACCGCGGCCGGCCGCGCGGCCACGAGGGCGTCCCGGGCGGCGGTCAGCCCCAGGAAAGGACCGGTGAGGTTCACCGAAAGCACATGCTGCCACTGCTTTTCGGTGTAGGTGCCGATGGGTCCGCCATCGAGGACGCCCGCATTGTTGACCAGCACATCGAGCTTGCCGAACCGCCGAACCGCCTCCGCCACCGCGGCGTCCCAATCCTCGGACCGCGTGACGTCCAGGTGCGCGAAGGCCGCCCGCTCCCCCAGTTCCGCCGCCAGTGCCGCGCCGGCCGCGTCGGCGATATCGCCGATCACCACCGCGGCGCCCTCCGCGACGAAGGCCCGCGCGTGGGATGCGCCCATGCCCGAGGCCGCACCGCTGATCAACGCGACCCGGCCCGCCAGTCTGCTACTCATCGAACCTCTTCTATTCGGTGGCGCGAACACGCCTGTCACTACTGCTGTTTCGCGGGCGCGGTCAGTCCGGCCACCACGAATTCGCGCAGCGCGGTCACCGTGGCCGCCGACATCTGCCGGCCCGCGGTGCCCGCGCCGCCGAAACGCATGATGATCAGATCGAAGGCCAGGCTCCAGCGCCGCCGGCTCTCCCGCTCGCTGAGGTCGGGCAGCAGTCCGACCCAGGAGTCCATCCGGAACCAGGGCTGCTGCCACAGCGCCGCGTGCCGGCCGAGCACGAATTGGGCCAGCAGGCGAAGATGCAAGCGGCCCACGGGATCATCGGACAGTTCGACGAAGGGTGCGAGCACGGCGTCGACCACGGTCGCGATGGACCGTTCGCCGGTGGTGGCCACCGCGAGCCGATCCGCCCACAGGGGTCCGAGCCGATCCTCGAGCAGGGCGGCGACCAGCTCTTCCTTGGACCCGAAGTGATAGTGCACCGCGGCCGGATTCGCGCCGGCCTCGGCGCAGATCGCACGCACCGACACCTCGTCGTAGCGCTCGGTCAGCAACAGCCGCTCGGCGGCGGCGAGCAAACGGGTACGGGTGCCCGCGGAAACCTTGCCTGTCACATGCGGAGCCAATCACGACTCGGCCGCTTTTTCAATCACTGACTGAATCGATGATTCAAACCCCGCACGCGGGCGAAAGTGTGTCAGTCCTCTTCAGGACCAAGGTTGATGCCGCGACTGGCAAGCCAGGGCAGCGGGTCGATCTTGGTGCCACCCGGGAGCCACACCTCGAAATGGCAGTGCGGACCGGTGGAGAAACCGCGATTGCCGACCGTGGCGATCTGATCGCCGGCCATCACCCGCTGACCCACCGAGACCGTGGCCGTGTCCACGTGACCGTAGACGGTGATGGTGCCGTCATCATGCTGCAACCGCACCCACATACCGAAGCCGGAGGCCGCGCCCGCGCTGATCACGGTGCCGTCGGCCACCGCGTAAATGGGAGTGCCGATGGGTGCCGCCACATCCACACCGAGATGCTGCGCACCCCAGCGCGTTCCGAAACCCGAGGTGAACACACCCGACGCGAACTTCACCCAGAGCGGGCGCAGATGCTTGTCGTTCTCGGCGGCGGCATCCTCTTCGTACTGTTTGCCGTTCTGCAGGATGTCCTGGAACTGGCTGGGATCCTCCACCGGGTTGGCGTCGAGGATCTCCGGGAAGTGCGCATCGGTGCCGGTGAGCGGCGGACCCTTGGGATCCGCCTTCGTCATGGCGGCCAGTTCCTGCGTATCGGCGGCGCCCTTGTGTTCACGCACGGAATCCTGGAAGGCGCACTGGGTGGCGGCGACGGCCGCACCGGCGGCGACCGCGGCGATCACCGCACGCCCCTTGAGCATGGTCAGCGACGGCCGGCGGTGAGCGCCCGGGTCGCGCGGCGCGCGCTTCGGCGTGGCCCGCCAGGCCTGCCGGGCGGCGAGGCCACCGACGGTGGCCTGTTCGGGCCAGCCGTCCCGACTGGGACTTCCGGGCTCCTGCCACGCGTCCCAACCGGCATCGGGCGACTCGTCTGTGCCCCAGGACATCCCGGGCGAATCGTCCACCGGATAGCCCGGCGCATCCTGATACGTATCCCAGCGATTATCGGATTCGTACCTGCGACCATCCCAGGAAGTATTGCCCTGCAACAGAACTGAGCCCTCCTACGCGGAACCGACGGTAGCAGTCCGGTGCGGAGCGCCTCATGAGCACAGCCGACCACGCGTCCTGCTTCGATGCAGAACCGTAACACTTTCAGCTGTGGATGCCCTGCCAGAGAGCGAATTCGCTGCTGGCGCTATTGTGCCGCAGCGCTTCCGGTTGCCAGCCGCGCGTGGATCCGGCCCAGCAGGTCACCGGTGCGGAAGGGTTTTCGCAGGTAGTCGGAGGCGCCCGCGGCCATCGCCAGATCGATGACGGCGGCATCGGTTTCGGTCGAGATGATCAGAATCGGCGCCGCGGTGCTCAGCCGCATTTGGCGGCACACCTCCGAACCATCCAGATCCGGCAGCACCAGATCCAGTAACACCAGGTCCGGGTGCCAGAGCGGGATGGCGGCCACCGCCTGCGCGCCGGTGGGCACGCGTAGCGAGTCGTAACCGGCATGCGCCAGCACGAGCACCGCCATCTCCGCGTTCGCGGGATTACCCTCGACGATCAGCACCTTGGCCGGTGCGGGCGAGCATTCGTGTCGTTTCGCGGGCGAAAGTTGATTTCGAGTCATGACTGTTCTCTTCACTGGCTGGTCCCCGACCCTTGCCATCCGCGTCACGTCATGCGATCAACGGAACTCGACGCTATGCCCTCCCGCAACCATCCAGCAATAGCACCGTGAGAAAAACCCGCCGGAAAAGACGATTGCGACCGTTTCTTGATCATTGGTTGCCCTTCCGGCGATTTTCGGGTCTCGCTGACACCCGAAACGAGATCGGATGCTTACCCCGGGTTTACCCGAAGGGCGGCCGGGCGAAACGTTGCCCGGCCGCCCGCGCGGAGATCAGCTACCGATGGATTGGACGATCTTCACCACCACCAGTACGACAGCCACGGCAAGATAGCCGCGCAGCGCGATCATGCCCGCCAATCGCCCGGTGGAGAATTCCGGCCGTTCCAAAGTGTCCAGGGCGGGAGTCCGCCAAGTGTCGCGGTCCACCGCCCGGATCGCCTTGCGCTCGGCCCGGCTCAGCGGCGTCGAATCCAGTTCTTCGACCTGATCCGGATCCAGGCCACCGAGCTCGGCGGCCGTACGCTCGATCTCCCTGCGCCCGTTGCGATTACCGGTCAGCACCATCAGTACGCCGCCGATGATGCCGACCAGCGCACCGGCACCGAACCCGATTTCGAGTGTCTCCGTGGACAGGTCGGGAAAGAAGGTGCTGGCCGTCAGCGCCAGCGACAGCAGTACCAGGGTCCACACGATCACGCCGGCGACGACGTTCTGCCGCACCGAGTTCACCCATGGCCCGAGCACCGCCTTGTCATTGCACAACAGCACCAGGAACACCGTGGCCGAGGGCAGCAATACACCCGCCAGGGCCTGCACACCCTGAGTCAGCAAACCGAGAACATGATCGGGGCTGAACGCCACCGCACCGGCAACCGCGAGCAGCGCCGCGTAACCGGCGTAGAACACCGGCGCCTCGGTAATCTTCCAGTGCAGCGAATGCCGCTTGCCCAAGGTATCGCCGAGCGCATAAGTCGTGGCCAGGCCGACGGCATTAGCGCCGACGAGTGAGGCATCCAGCAACAGGATCGCGAACAATGCACCCACGGTCTTGCCCATATGGTCGTGCAACCCCTGCGCCACGGCGCCCGCATCGGTGAAGTTACCCATGACCTCGGGCGGCAGGCCGAAGGCCGCCGCCGCCATGAGCGCGACGGCACCGATCATCACGATCACGATGCCGACGATCAGGTCGTAGCGCTCGAACTTGATCCAGCGCGGGGTGATCCGCTTGTCGACGATATTGGACTGCTGGAAGAACAACTGCCACGGCGCGACCGTCGTGCCCACGATAGCGACGATGAGCAGCAGCAATGTCGAATTCAAACCACCCGGCAGCGACGGAATGAGCCCCTTGGCGGTCGCCGTGACGCTCGGGTGCAGCATGAAGACCAGCGGGAACAGCACAATATTGATCGCGATCAACGCGAACAGGAAACGCTCCCAACGCCGGAACGAACCACCCGCCACGACAGCGAACAACAACACCGCTGCCAGCGGCACCGAAATCGACTTGGGCAGGCCGAAGTAATTCAGTGCCGTGGAGACGCCGATGAATTCGGTGACGATGGTCAGCGCGTTGACGATGAACAGGTCACCGACGCTGAACGCGCCCCAGAACTTGCCGAAGCGATCGAAGATGAGCCGTGCGTGTCCCACGCCGGCGACCGCGCCCAGGCGGACCACCATTTCCTGGTTCACGTAGAGCACGGGGATGAGCAGTACGAGGGTCCAGACCAGGGCCATCCCATAGTTCTGACCGGCGTTCGTATAGGTGGTGACGGCGCCCGCGTCGTTATCGCCGACCATGACGATCAGCCCGGGTCCGAGGACCGCGAGCAACATGCGGAACCGCTGCCAACGGGTCCGGCCTTCGGCGGTGTCGTGCTGACCGATGCGGCCCAGCGCGCCGACGATATCGCCGACGTGCGCGCTGTCCATGACAGCGCCGCCCGGGGCGGGGTTGTCTTCGGCAGTGGAGGTATTACGGCGATTCCCGCCGGCGGAGAACAAGGCCATGACCGTTTCTCCCTCTCTGAAATCAGTTGTGGCACTTACAGCTTCAGGACAGCCGACAGCCCGGGACGGGGTGATACGCGCATGTTCACCCAGGCCCGGGACTGCCGGCCGCTACCCGCTACCAGTGGTAGGGGTGACCGCCCAGGGAGGCGGTGTAGAGAGCTGCCCGAGGCCGGGCGGCCCGCATATTGACGCGCTCCTGCTCGGTGAGCCGGGCGCGGGTCCAGAATCGGCGGAGGATGCCGTTCAGCGCGACGGACGGGGATACGTGGTCGCGCGCCGGGAAAGCGATTACTGCCATGACTTGCTCCTTGGCGTGAAGCCAACCGCCGCAAGGTTTTCCGGGCACGCCGAAATCGGCCGACGGTCGATTACGCGGTGCGTCAGGCGTTCGGAAAGCCGCAGCAAGCTGGGTACGAAATGTGCCGAGCCCTACTCGGGTACGGGTCATCACCGTTCACTTCTCGTCCCTCACCTCCTTGCTGCCGTGACGTACGGGGACGTCGCTACGGGTACGCCAGTACGCAGGGGGTGATCCCGCCGGATCGGCGGGTGAGGCACCCCTCTCGTCAGAGCTTCGGCACTGCACGACGTATCCCACTACGCGGGAAGCCACCTGGGGTAACCCCTTAATCCGGGGAAACCTGTCCTGATCCTGGGCGTCTCTCGACGTCGTCGGATCAGTGGCCTGTGTTCGTACAGGAGCCTCGCCTAGCGAGGTGCTGACAACACATAGTGAACCCGCTATGTATTGTTCGTCAAGTCGGGCAACGGGTTTCCGGCCCGGCCGAACTGCGGTGTTTCGTTGGCCTGTCGGATGCTCGGTGTTGAGACAGAATTCGAGAGATGGCACCAGCCGGGGTGCAAGGTGTGGCCGTGGTCGCCGGTTTTCCGGGGACGCCGAGACAGGAGCTCATATGACCGAACCCACCTCGCAGCCGAGTGCGCAGCCGGTTGCGACCATCCATCTGTCGCAGCTGCTGAAATCCCCCGTCATCGCGGGATCCGGCGAGTCCATCGGCCGCGTGGACGATCTGATCGTGCGCCTGCCCGGCGGTGACGCCTATCCGCCCGTGACCGGTGTGGTCGTGGGCGTGGGCGGGCGCGAGGTGTTCGTTTCCGCCGAGCGCATCGCCGAGTTCGGCGCGGATCGGATCGTCTTGTCGGTCAACAAGGTCGACCTACGATCGTTCGAACGCCGCGACGGTGAAGTCCTACTGAAGGCCGATATTCTCGGCCACCGGCTCATCGATGTCGCGGCCGCGGAACTGGTCCGCGCCTACGATGTCGAACTCGACGAGACCCCCGAGGGCTGGGTGCTGGCCCGCCTCGACACCCGCCGCCCGGCCCGTTTCTTCGGGCTGCTCAAATCCTCCGGCGGGCATGCCTCCCGGGATTGGAAGGCCTTCGAACCGCTCATCGGGCACAGCCAGTCGATGACCATTCGCGGGGTGAGCGCGCGTGTGCGCGGGCTGAAGCCCGCCCAGATCGCCGACCTGCTCGAGGATGCCGACAAGCACGAGCGCGGCGAGATCCTCGACCAGGTGCACGGTGATCCCGAGCTGGAAGCCGATGTGTTCGAGGAACTGGACTCCGACAAGTCCAGCCGCCTGCTCGACGCCATGTCCGATTCCGAGGTCGCGGCCCTGCTCGGCCGCATGCGCGCCGACGATGCCGCCGACTCCATCATGGAACTGCGGCAGTCCCGCCGGCGCCGGGTGCTGGACCTCATGCCGGCCGGGCAGCGGGTCAAGGTCATCACGCTGATGGGCTTCAACCCGGACAGCGCCGGTGGCCTGATGAATGTGGACGTCGTCTCCTGCACACCCGATTCGACCGTGGCGCAGGCACTCTCGATCATCCGGTCGGCGCACGCGCTGCAGCCCGAGGCGCTGCTCAAGGTGCACGTGCTCGATGCCGGGCGGCTGGCGGGCGTGGTCTCGGTCATCGCCCTGCTACAGGCCGAACCGGACAGCGCCGTCACCGACATCATGGACGCCGATCCGGTGCGCATCGCGCCCGATGCCGACCTCACCGATATCGCGCTGCTGATGGCCGACTTCAACCTCTACATGCTGCCCGTCGTGGACGACGAGGATCGCGTGCTCGGCGTGGTCACCGTGGACGATGTGCTGGAGGACATCATTCCCGACGACTGGCGGCGCCGTGAGCCCGCGCCGCGGCCGGCGCGCGAACCGGCCCCGACCGTCAAGAACCCCACCCAGAACTCGGACGGCGCGGCGCAGCTATGACGAATACTTCCGAAAACCGCTCTGTACCAGTAGAATCCGAGCCGAGAACCGAGAGACCGGCCGCCCCGGCCACGGACAACGCCGCGCCCGCCGAAACCGCACCGGCCGCCCGCGCCCCGAAGGCCGCCGCGAATCGGCAATCGGCCGTGCTGGATTCGGCGCACCTCGGCGATATCGAGGGCGCCTTCGGGCGGATCAAGGTCGGCGATACCGAGCATTCCCGCACCTTCAAGACCCGCATGCTGACCCTGCTCGCCATTGTCGGCCCGGGCCTGATCGTCATGGTCGGCGACAATGACGCCGGTGGCGTCGCCACCTACGCCCAGGCCGGGCAGAACTACGGCTACAGCCTGCTGTGGGTGCTGCTGCTGCTGATTCCGGTGCTGATCGTCAATCAGGAGATGGTGGTCCGGCTCGGCGCGGTCACCGGTGTGGGCCACGCCCGGCTGATCAACGAGCGCTTCGGCCGCGGCTGGGGCTGGTTCTCGGTGGGCGACCTGTTCATCCTGAACTTCCTCACCATCGTCACCGAGTTCATCGGTGTCAGCCTGGCCGCGGGCTACTTCGGCGTCTCGAAGTACATCGTGGTGCCGATCGCGGCGGTCGCGCTGGTCGCCATCATGGCCAGCGGCAGCTTCCGGCGCTGGGAGCGGGCGATGTTCATCTTCATCGCCTTCAGCGTGCTGCAGATTCCGATGCTGCTGCTGTCGCATCCCGACTGGGGCCGGGCGGCAAAGGATTTCGTGGTGCCGGGCGTCTCCGGTGGCATCACTTCCGATGCCGTGCTGCTGATCATCGCCATCGTGGGCACCACGGTCGCGCCCTGGCAGCTGTTCTTCCAGCAGTCCAATGTGGTCGACAAGCGCATCACGCCGCGTTTCATCGGCTACGAGCGCGCCGACACCACCATCGGCGCCTTCGTGGTGGTGATCGGTGCGACCGCGATCGTCATGACCGCGGATTTCGGTGCGCGGGCGACCGGTTCGGTCGGCAAGTTCGTGGACGCGGGCGATATCGCCCGGGTGCTCGGCGACGCGCACCACGCCCTGGGTTCGATCTTCGCGATCGTGCTGCTGGACGCGTCGATCATCGGCGCGGCCGCGGTGACGCTCGCGACCAGCTACGCCTTCGGTGATGTGTTCGGCATCAAGCATTCGCTGCACCGCGGCTTCCGCGATGCGAAGCAGTTCTATCTGTCCTACATCGCCATGGTGATCGTGGCGGCCGCGATCGTCCTGATTCCCGGCGCGCCACTGGGTTTGATCACCACCGCCGTGCAGGCGCTGGCCGGGCTGCTACTGCCCAGTGCGAGCGTGTTCCTGCTGTTGCTGTGCAACGATCCGCAGGTGCTGGGCCCGTGGGTGAACAAGACCTGGCTCAATGTGGTGGCCGGGTTCATCGTCGGTGTCCTGCTGCTGCTCTCGGGCATTCTGATGGCCACCACGCTGTTCCCGAACCTGAACGTGATCAGCACGGCCGAGTATCTGGCGGTGGCGCTGGTCGTGCTGGCGATCATCACGGTCGGCGTGCTGAAGTTCCTGCAACGACGCGCTCCGGCCCCGCCGGCCGCACCGAAATTCGATATGGCCGAGCGGGATTCCTGGCGGATGCCGCCGCTGGCCCTGCTCGAACCGGTGACCTGGTCCTCCGGGACGAAACTCGGCATGCTGGCCCTGCGCGGCTATCTAGTCGTCGGTGCGGTCCTGTTGGTGGTCAAGGCCGTTCAGCTAGGCCGGGGCTGAATCCTTACCCGCGAACAGGGTATTGAACAGCCAGCTGTACTTGGTGTTGTGGAAGGCGGCGAATTCCCATTCGCCGTCCCTGCGCACCGCCACATAGACGTTCACCTTGGTGTTGAACCGGCCGCGCCGGCGCTTGCCCTTCACCAGCGCCCCGCGGCCGTGCGCCACGGCGACATCCGGTGTGACGAAACGCAATCCGGTGAGCTCGCCGTCCATGCGCGTGCCCTCGAGGTACTTCTCGAACAGCGGCGTGTGGCTCGCCTCGATGGCCGCCCGCCCCTTCAGATGCTGACCGAACCACGTCACATAGTCCGCATCGGGTGCGAAGACCGCGGCATAGGCCACCGCGTCCCCCGCTTCCCAGGCCTGGTTGGACCGATCGAACAGGGCCCGGACGGCGGCTTCGTCGGTGAGCTGCTGTGTGGTCATGACATCCCCTCGAACAATCTGAACGTTTCATCAAGTGAATCAGGAAGTAGTTGAATGAATAAGATATTGTCCCGATCAGACTAAGCTGTCAAGTGATGACCACGACACACGATCAGCTCGGCGCCGCGTTGACCGCCGCCGCCCAGCGCAGCGCCACCGATGCCGTCATGCTGCACGGCGCCATGGCCGACAAGCTCGGCCTGCATGTGACCGATCTGCGCTGCCTGAACCTGCTACGGGTAGGCGGACCCGCTACCGCCGGGGAACTCGCCCAGCGCACCGGGCTCACCACCGGCGCCATCACCCGCATGATCGACCGTCTGCTGGCCGGCGGATTCGTCCGGCGCGAGCACGATTCCAAGGACCGGCGGCGGGTCATCATCACCGCGCAAGCGGACCGCATCGATGAGATCGCACCCCATTACGAGGTGCTGGCAAGGGAATTCGCCAAGATCGCCGATGATTACACCGACGAACAGCTGGCGCTGCTGCTGGAAATCTTCAACCGGCTGCACGAGACTTCCGTGCACGTCACCGCGCTACTGCGCGAAAAAGGCTGAACTGCTTTTCAATTCGCCCGGCTGTAGTTGAATCGGCCGCCGCTCTGGTCGAGTGAGGTGAACGAGGTGACAATCGTGCCCGGAGCGGCGCAGTAGAAGGTCGTGGTCTTCACCATTCCGGTCGCATTGGCCGGGGCTCCGGGTCCTTTGGCGTCCATTCGGAGACTGGCCGTGAAGCCGCCCGAGGGAATGACCGCGTAGATCCCGCTGCCGTTACCGTGCTGTGCGCTGCGGAAGGTTATGCCGCCCGCGCCGTCGAATTGCAGGACATTGCCGGCTTCTTCCTGCGCCGCGAATTCCCCGCGGTAATCCCCTAGGTCGGCGCCGCACAATCCGGCGGCGTTCCCCACGGGCGCCAGCGCCGACATCCCCGCGCCGAGCGCAGTTCCAGCCGTCACCACCGCGGCGATCCTCGACACCGCACGCACGCCCATGACCTGCCCTTCCCCTCGGCGACACCTGACAACCAACTGAACAGCACGGATCGCCACGTCAGCGGTAGACACGCCGGACCGTTATGTGAAAACAGTGCGTTCCGACTAAATGTGAAAACGGTTTATTCCGTCCGGTTACGCCCTTGCACGGCAAGCGATTTCAATGCCGCCCACACCCCCGACCCGGCCGCGACATTCCGAGAAAGCCGCATTACCGCGAAATACGTTGAGCTGGTTGTACCGTCGTAGCTCATGACGCAAAAGAAGCTCATCGGCCTGCTTGTCGGTGCGTTCGTTTGTGCCGCCGTGTTCGTGCTGAATCCATCAGCTGCGTGGGGTTCGGGCGACATCGGAGGCGGTCCCTCAAACGGCCCAGGAGCCTCCCCCGGCGTCCCCTCGCCCGCCGGAAATGGTCCGGCCGGACCGGGCGGCGTGGGTCCGGCGCCGGAAAGGATCGTTCCCGTTCCGCCGCCGGCCGGAGGATTGCTCTGCCCCACCCTCTGAAATCGATATCCCTCGAACTGTCCATCCATCCGAAACAGCGAATTCCGACGACGCAATCGCTACCGAATCCGAAGCGCCCCCGCATGATTCCACGCGGGGGCGTATTTCTTTCTCCGCGCTGGCCTGGGCGACCCTCCCCGGCCGTGCCGATCCGGGCCCGGCGACCGCCCGGCGAACTCGGAGTGACCTCGCTCACCTCCCCGGCGACTTTTCCGGATTCCTTACGCCCATGGAACTTTGGGCTATTACGCAGCGTAGTAGCTTCTGGCATCATGGATGGATGGCAACCTGTGCACCCACCGAGGAGAGGGAAAGGCTCATGGACGACATCGACTGCGCCGTCCCGTTGTCCGCGATCCACGTCCAATGGTCCGATCCCGAGGACGCTTACATCGCGCGCACCGAGCAATTTCCCGGACTGATCAACGCCGATCACTGGTCTTCTCTCGCGGCCATCAACGGCCTGCTGGACAAGATCCACGAGCGGGTCGGCGACACGCGGGTCCAGCACAGGGCGAGCCACCCGTAGAGCCGTTACCGTGCGGCCATGACCATGCGCAAGCGGGTGCGGATGTGGGTCGGGCCGATGGTGGTCATCACCCTGCTCATGTCGCTGCTGGGCACCATGTACCTGGCCTACGTGGTGGACCCGGCCTCGCATCTGCACCGCTTCCCGATCGCCCTCGTCGACCAGGACGACGGCGACACCATCGGCGGTAAGCCGATGAACGTGGGCAAGCAGATCTCCGACGCCCTGCTCGCGCAGATCCCCTCCGACAAGGTCGATCTGCGCGTCATGGGCATCAACTCGGCCCAGCACGACCTGGGCAGCGCGAAGATCTACGGCGCCATCATCATTCCGACCGACTTCACCAAGCGGCTCGGCATCTTCGCCACCGCGAGCGTGGTACCCGGCGATGTCACGCAGCCGACCATCACCGTGAACACCAGCCCGCGCATGGGCTCGTTCTCGGTCTCGCTCGTGCAGGCCATCACCGGCACCGCCTTGAGCAAGGTCAACGAGACCGTCGGGAAACAGCTCGGCGACACGGTGAATGCCCAATTGCGCCAGCCCAACGGCAGCACCACCGAACTCACCGGGCTGAGCCGTTTGATGCTGGCCCAGCCGATCAATGTGCTCACCACGGCCTACCGTCCGCTGCCGTCCGGCACCGGCGGCGGACTGGTGGCCTTCTTCTACGCCATGATGGTGCTGCTCGCGGGCTTCACCGGGGCCATGGTCATCAATGGCATGGTCGATTCCGCGCTCGGCTTCGCGCCCACCGAATTCGGGCCCTGGTACGTGCACTATCCGGCGGCGTCGGTGTCCCGGCTCAAGACGCTGCTCATCAAGTGGGGCATCATCACCTGCACGGCACCCATCGTCGCGGCCATCTATATGGGATTGGCGACCTGGCTGGGCATGCCCATCGATCGCGCGCCGGCGCTGTGGCTCTACACCACCTTCGCCATCATCGCGGTCGGCGTGACCGCGTTGTCGGTGGTCGCCGCCTTCGGCACGGCGGGCCTGCTGATCAACCTGATCCTGTTCATCGTGCTGGGCCTGCCGTCCTCGGGCGGCACGATTCCGGTCGAGGCGATACCGAAATCGCTTGCCTGGCTTGCCGGTTTCGAACCGATGCACCAGGTCTTCCTCGGGATTCGCGCCATCCTCTATTTCGATGCGGGCGCGGATGCGGGCCTGGCCCGGGCGGTCTGGATGACGCTGCTCGGCCTGGGGATCGGATTGCTGCTCGGCGCGGTCGTCACCCGGTACTACGACCGGAAGGGCCTGCATCGCAAGCCCGCGACCGCACAGTCATGAACGCATGAGGATCGGCACGATGTAGTCGCGGGCGAAGGCGGCCAGCGCCTCCTCGGAGTCGGTGTCGATGGCGCCGACGGGCTGCAGGATGAGCGAATGCACCAGCCGCCCGCCCACCTCTACCCGGGCAGCCAGGTCCGGAACATCCGGGATTCCCTTGTCCCGCACCACATCTTGCAGAATTCCGGTGGCGGCCGCGATCGAAAGCGTGAAGAACGGCCCGCCCTCGATGGTCAGTTGCGGCAGCAGCCGTTCGGGTTCGAGGGTGAGCAGCTGCTCCACCAGCGGATGGCTGCGCCACCGCGTGATCACGGTGACGAAGATGTCGACCACCGTGTCCTCGAAAGTCTCGTGCCGCGAAGGGATTTCGCCCAGTTCGGCGAGCAGTCGCCGTATCTCGCGATCGGTCACCGCGCGCACCACGTCATCGCGGGAGCCGATGCGCCGGTAGACGGTCACCCGATCCACCTCGGCCTGGCGGGCGATGTCCTCGATGGTGGTCTTCTTGACGCCCACGCGCCCGAACCGGAGCAGGGCGGCATCGAGGATGCGCTCTTCGATGGCCGGATCGGCCTTGGAGTTCGCCGAGGTGGCGGCGGTGGACGGCACGCCTCGACGCTAGCAGCCAACCCTTCGTTTGCAACAATTTCAGCCATTCTGTAGCTGCAACATTGCAATCCATGTTGTTGCATCGTACGGTCTGGACATGGCTGATACCGGTGCAAAGACGCGCTCCTATCAGGACGAAGAGCATGCGATCCAGGCACGTGACGTCCACTTCGACTTCTCGTCGGTCCCCCTGCACTACATCCCCGGCGAAGTCCTCGCGACCCACGTCACCAATGTCATGCACCTGGTACTGCCCGAAGGCGAACGAGCCATGGCCGCCTGTCTCGCCGAAGCCCTTCCGTTCATCGACGACGAACGCCTGCGCGAAGAGGTCACCGGATTCATCGGCCAGGAATCCATGCACGCCAGCAGCCACGAGGGCGCCCGCCGGCATCTGCAGGACATCGGCCTGGATGTCGAATCCTATGTCGAGAAGATCGCCTGGCTCATCGACCGGGTGCTCGGCGATCACGGCCTGTCGGGGCGCGCCAAGGAGGAATGGCTCAAGGAACGCCTCGGAATGTTCGCGGGCATGGAACATTTCACCGCCGTCATCGGCGAATGGATGCTCGAATCGCGGCGGCTCGAGGAACTCGGCATGGATCCGACGATGCTGGATCTGGTGCGCTGGCACGGCGCCGAGGAGGTCGAGCATCGCAATGTGGTCTTCGACGCCTACATGCATATCGACGGCGGGTACGCGCGGCGCCTGCGCACCGGGCTGCTGGCGAGCGGAATGCTGTTGCCGCTGTTCGTGATATCGACCGCCTACCTGTATCGCAAGGATCGCAGCGCCGACAAGGGGCGGTTCTGGGGGCTGCAGTTCGTGAGCGCCACCGCGCGCGGCGTGATCCCGAGCTTCACCACCTTCTTCACCGAGATGCCCCGCTATCTGCGGCCGGGATTCCATCCCTCGCAACTGGGTTCGATGAACAATGCGCTGCGGTACCTGGCGCACTCACCGGCGGCACGGGCATGAACAGAGTCCTGGAGATGAACCGCGCCGACCCTGCCATGACCGGACTGCGCGTGCTCGGTGCGGCCATGGATGTCTACAAGCGGGTGTTCACCACGCCCGCGCTCGCCCGGCCGCATCCGGTGCGGCTGCGGGGCTTCGATCTCGACGTGGTGGTCGAGGAGGTGTTCGACGAGGCCGAGGACGTGGTGAGCCTGCACCTGAAACGCCCCGGCGGGGAGGAATTGCCGGCGTGGCGGCCCGGATCGCACCTCGACGTGTTCCTGCCCTCGGGCCGGCAGCGGCAGTACTCACTGTGCGGGGATCCCCGTGATCGGCGGCGTTATCGCATTGCGGTGCGGCGCATTCCGGGCGGGGAGGGCGGATCGCCGGAGATGCACGCGCTGGTACCGGGTGACGAGCTGATGATCCGCGGGCCGCGTAATGCGTTCACCTTCATCGAGACCGCGCCGTCATATCTGTTTCTCGCCGCGGGCATCGGCATCACCCCGATCCTGCCGATGGTGCGGGCCGCGGGCCCGCGTGGACGGCTGGTGTATCTGGGCAGGTCCCGATCGAGCATGCCGTTCCTGGACGAACTGCCCGAGCATGCCGATATCCGGCCCGACACCGAGTTCGGGACACCGGATATCCCAGCTCTGCTGGCGCGCGCGGATCCCGGTGCCGCCGTGTATGTCTGCGGTCCCCCGCCGGTGCTCGCGGCCGCGCAGCAGTGCTTCTTCGCGCTCAACCCCACGGGTTCGCTGCACACGGAACGGTTTTCACCGCTGCCAGTGCTCGACGGTCACGCCTTCGATCTCACCCTGGCGCGCACCGGCCGCACCGTGCACGTGGGTGCGCGAGAGACCGCGCTCGAGGCCATCCGCCGGACGCTGCCCGGCGTCGCGTATTCCTGCCGGCAAGGGTTCTGCGGCACCTGCAAGACCCGTGTGTTCACCGGCGAAGTCGATCACCGGGACCGGCTGCTGACGCCCGCTGAACGCGCCGACCATCTGCTCACCTGCGTCTCCCGCTCGGCCGGTGGACCACTGACCCTCGATCTCTGATCTCGAAAGGCTTTCGGTCCCATGACAGACGGTCCCATCCCCCTGCGCGTTGCGCCGGCCACTCCCGAACACCGGCAGATCGTGATTCTGGGCGCGGGTTTCGGCGGTATCGGCCTGGCCGTCAAGCTGCGCGCGGCCGGGTTCTACGACCTCGTCCTGCTCGAACGCGCCGACCGGCTGGGCGGCACCTGGCAGGCCAATACCTATCCGGGCTGCGCCTGCGATGTGCCCTCGCAGCTGTACAGCTATTCGTTCGCCCCCAATCCGGACTGGTCGCGCACTTACGGGCGGCAGCGCGAAATCCTCGGTTATCTGCAGTCGGTGGCCGCCACCCACGATGTGGAGCGCCACATTCGCACCGGCACCGAACTACTCGACGCACGCTGGGACGAGGCGGCGGGGCTGTGGCGCATCGAAACCTCGCGCGGGAAACTCACCGCCGACTATTTCCTCTCGGCCGCAGGCATTTTCGCGGAGGCGAAGTATCCCGAGCTGCCCGGAATGGAGACCTTCGAGGGCACCACATTTCACTCCTTGCACTGGGATCATGAGCACGATCTGCGCGGTGCGCGCGTCGCGGTCATCGGCACCGGCGCGTCGGCGGTGCAGTTCATTCCCGAGATCCAGCCGGAAGTGGCCGCGCTGACGGTCTTCCAGCGGTCGGCACCCTGGATCATCCCGCGCTTGGACCGGCCGACACTGGGTCTGGAGCGATTGCTGTTGCGGCGGATTCCGCTGACGCAGCGGGCCGTTCGCGCGACCTGGTACGGCCTCATCGAGGGGTTCGGCCTGGTCGGCTTCGTGGACAATCGTTTCCGGCATCCGTTCGAACTGCTCGGCCGCCTGCAATTGCGGCGGCAGATCCGTGATGCGGGCCTGCGCGCGAAGGTGACGCCGGACTACATGATCGGCTGCAAACGCGCCATCTTCTCCGATGCCTATCTGCCCGCGCTCGACCGGGACAATGTCGATGTGGTCACCGACGGCATCGCCGAGGTGCGCCCGCATTCCATCCGCACCCGGTCCGGAGCCGAGATCCCGGTGGACACCATTATTTTCGGCACCGGCTTCGAGTCGATTCCCACCGCCTTCGAGCGCATCATCGGCCGTGACGGTCTGTCGATCGTGGACCTGTATCACAAGCAACCCCGCACCTACCTGGGTGCGACCGTCGCCGGGTTCCCCAACTTCTTCTGTACCCTGGGCCCTTTCGGCGCGGCCGGAAATCAGTCCGCCATCTACATGATCGAATCCCAGATCGCCTACATCGTCGACGCCCTGACCACCGTGCGCGATCAGGGTGCACGCCGGGTCGAGGTGCGGCCCGAAGCGCAGGATGCCTTCATCGAGGAGATGCGCCGGCGCAGTGCGTCCACGGTGTGGCTGACCGGCGGCTGCCGCAGCTACTACACCACGCCCGCCGGCGGCAATGCCGGACTGTATCCGGGCTGGAGCTTCGAATACCGTAGGCGTACAAGCAGATTCGATACCAACTCCTACGAGGTGACGGCCTGATGATGCGCACGGTGCTCAATCCCGCGAGCTGGTTCTCCCCTGCCTACGACGTGGCCGGCAAGGTCGTGTTCATCACCGGTGCGGGCCAGGGCATCGGCCTCGCACTGGCCCGGCTGCTGCATGCCCGCGGCGCGCGGGTGATCCTGGCCGATATCGACGAGTTCCTGGCTCAGCGCGCCGCAACGGAACTCGGCGCCCGCGCCTACGCGGTCGGTGTGGACGTCGCCGATCGTGAGCAGATGGAACGGGCCGTCGAAACCATGGCCGGGCAATGCGGCCGGCTCGATGTGGTGGTGGCCAATGCCGGGGTGACGCCGGTGCCCGCCACCCTGCGCACCATGGATCCGGACGATTTCGATCGGGTCATGCGCGTCAACCTCACCGGCGTGTTCAATACCGTGCGCCCGGCCCTCGAGCACATCGTGTGGTCGAAAGGCCATGTCGTGGTGGTCTCTTCGTGCGCCGCCTTCGCCCCCGGTGCGGGTGGTGCGCCGTACATGATCAGCAAGGCCGCGGTCGAGCAGCTCGGCCGGGCCCTGCGCGTCGAGCTGGCCGGTGCGGGGGCCAGCGCCGGGGTCGCCTACTTCGGCATCGTCGACACCCCGATGACCCACGAGATGCTCGACGCCGACGAGCTGGGCCACCGCATCGACGATCTGCTGCCCTGGCCGCTGAGCGTCCGGATCAGCGCCGAGCACGCGGCCCGGACCATTGCCGACGGCATCGCCCGCCGCGCCCCGCGCACCATCGCACCCAGCAGCTGGCAGCCGTACGCCCTGTTCCGCGGCGTGATCAATGTGCTGCTCGACGGCCGGCTCGCCGCCGATCCGTCGGTGCACGAATTGATGCGCGCGATAGAACAACGCCGGCCGACACGGCGGCAAAACCTTGACTTGGAGCGGGCTCGAACTTCTAACGTCGAGCGATGACAACGACACTGGTCACCGGAGCCAACAAGGGGCTCGGATTCGAAACCGCTCGCCGCCTCGTCGCGGCGGGCCACACCGTCTATATCGGCAGCCGCGATGCCGAGGCGGGTGCGCGCGCGGCCGAGGAGCTGGGCGCGCGCTCGGTGCAGCTCGATATCACCGATGACGCGTCCGTGGCGGCCGCGGCGGAAACCATTGCCGCCGAGGGCGGGCTGGACGTGCTGGTCAACAATGCCGGCGTCGCCGGGGAATGGGGTCCCGACAATAATGTGCTCGGGGCCGCGGACCTGACCGTGGACCTCATACGGAACACGTTCGAGACCAATGTGTTCGGGCTGGTGCGCGTGATTCACGCGTTCCTGCCACTGCTGCAGAAGTCCGCCGCGCCGGTGATGGTGAATGTCAGCAGTGGGCTGGCATCGCTGAGCCGGATCAGCACGCCCGGCGGTCCGGGCTACAACTATCCGGGTGTGGCGTACCCGGCGTCCAAGACCACCGTCAATGCGCTGACCATTCAGTACGCGAAGGCGTTCCCGCAGATGCGGATCAATGCGGTGGAACCGGGATTCACCTCGACCGACCTGAACCGCAACAGTGGTGCGCAGACCGTCGAGCAGGGTGCCGAGATCATCGTGCGCATGGCGCTGGTCGCGCCGGACGGCCCGACGGGCGGCTTCTTCGGTAATCAGGGCCCGCTGCCCTGGTAGGGCGAATCAGCCGATGCGCAGGGCGATCTTCCCACGCGGATGGCCGTCGATGAGGTGATCGACGGCCGCCGCGGCCTCGGGGAGGGTGAAGGTGCGGGTCACGCGCGGGATGAGGGTGCCGGCCGTGGCGAGTTCGGTCACGGCCTGCAACGCCTCCGGCCTGGGGAGTGAAAGCAGTACGCGCAGGCGCTGTTTCACGAAGGGCGACCGCAGCTGGGCAGACAGGGACCGTTCCAGCCCGCCGAACCAGCGGCCGCCTCCCTCGCCGCCGCCGAGCACCAGGGCGCCGGAGTCGGTGAGCAGGGCGCGCAGCAGCGGGAGCGGGCGGTTTCCGGCCATATCGAGGATGAGATCGTAACGGCCCGTGAGGTTCTCGCTGGTGTAGTCGATGACGTGGTCGGCGCCGAGTGAGCGCACGAACTCGGCCGCGGACCCGCTGCACACGCCGGTCACCTCCGCGCCGAAATGCTTGGCCAGCTGTACCGCGAGGTGTCCGACGCCGCCACTCGCGCCGATGATCAGCACCTGTTGTCCCGCCTCGATCCGCCCCGAGTCGCGCAGGCCGCCGAGGGCGGTCATGCCCGAGATCGGCAGTGTCGCAGCCTGTTCGAAACTCAGGTTCTCGGGCTTATGGCGGAGGCGGTGGGCGGGCGCGCAGGCGAATTCGGCGAAGGCGCCCGGGGCGGTACCGAGTACCTCGTCACCGGGCCGGAATCCGGTGACCCGCGGCCCGACCTGTTCGACGATGCCCGACACATCCATCCCGCGCACTCTTTGCCGGGGCTTGCGCAGGCCCAGTGCGGGGCGCGAAACGAGTGGCAGACCGGTCATGAAGTGCTGGACGCCGCGGTCGACGCCGGCGGCGCGCACGCGGATGAGCACGCCGTCCTGCCCCACCTCCGGCACGGGAATATCGGTGCAGGAAAGCATTTCGGTGGTGCCGTAGGCATCCTGGGTGATCGCCTTCATCACATTTCTTCTTCCGGGTATTCGAATACCTCGTCCAGGGCGGCGCGGAACACCCGGGCGATCTGGAATGCCACCTCCAAGGACGGCGAATACTTGCCCTGTTCGATGGCGATGACGGTCTGCCGGGTCACCCCGAGCCGATCGGCCAGTTCGGCCTGGGTCATCTCGCCGTTCGAAAAGCGGAGCGCGCGAATGTTGTTGGTCACCTTGGTGGGTTTCACCACGGCCTCAACCCGCGCCGGTAGGCGACGAGTTTGGCGCTCGCGCTCACGATCGCGCCGAGAGTGAAGCCGAGGTAGATCGCATTGGCGATCCAGAACCGGTCCACGTCGGTGAGTGCCAGCACCATGCCGAGCCCGGCGCCGATCGCCACGAAGGCCCCGCCGATCGCCCACAGCAGCGGCGCCGCGTACGACACCGCCGCGAGCGCGGTTTCCCGCGCTCGCAGCAGCACTATCACCAGGTAGATCGCATACGACAGCAAGGCCGTGACCCCCAGGATCCAGGTTCGCTTCTCCTCGTAGGACATTCACCCAGTGTAAAGAATGTTCGACATGATGTGAAGAATCTTTTACATCGCGGCGCCCACGGCGGCGATCAGGGCGTCGCCCGTGTAGGCGACTCCGCCGATCCCCCAAGCCCCTTCGGGCGCATTGAGGATGTTGACCCAGGTGTCGGCCCGGTCATGCCCGGCGATGGCGAGGCGGTCGACGATATCGGTGGCGGCCCGGATGAAGGCCGCGCGACTGTCCGGATCGGGCAGCCCGATATTCGGGAGCTTCAACTCGACCATGACGACGGGCCGATTGCCGCCGCCCGCGTAGACATCCGCGGGGTCGAGCAGGTGGACGGTGCCGCCCACGATCGAGGTGAAGAACGGGTTCCCGGTCGCGCCACTCACTTCGATGAGTGCGGCGGTGAGCTGCGGCAGGATTTCGCGCTCGCCGAGGTCGGTGAGCACGCCACGGGGAGCGGTGACGGTGATGGGCATGGCTTCTCCTGTTCGAATCACTAGTACGCACGTACTAGCTAGCCGAAGTATGCGTTAGGATGGACGTACTAGTCAACGGGTCGACAGGTGGAGGACACGTGGCCGGCGAGACTCGCTCCCGGATGATCGACGCCGCCGTGGGCGCACTGCAGCGCCGCGGTGTGGCCGGGATGTCGTTCACCGAAATCCTCGACGAGTCCGGCGCCGCCCGCGGCGCCATCTACCACCACTTCCCCGGCGGCAAGGGCGAACTCGTCGCCGAAGCGGCCACCCGCAACGGCGCGGACGTGCGGACGGTCATGGCCGCCATCCCCGGCGACACCCCCGTGGCCGTCGTCGAGAACTTCCTGTCCACGGTGCGGCCGGTGGTCGAGGCCTCCGCGGCGGGCGGCGGCTGCGCGGTCGCGGCCGTCACCGTCGCGCCCGATGGAGATGACCTGCGGCGCATCGCGGATGGCGCATTCTCTGCCTGGACCACCGAATTGGCCGCCCGGCTCGCTGCCGCAGGGGTCGAAACTCCCACGGCGGCAGCGAATCTCGCCACCATGCTGATCAGCCTGCTGGAAGGCGCGCATGTGCTGTGCCGCGCTTCCGGCACCGTCGACCCCTTCGACCGCACCGCCGAGGCCGCGATCGCCATGGTGGGCGCCGGCTACCCGGCGGGCTGATCGCGAGAGCGCCGCTCGGACTTGCCTTTACGCCGACGTCAATCTCTAGCGTTGCGGGAGTGGAATTCGCGACCGGCTACAGCACGCCCTTCAACGGCACCGATCCCGACAAGCTCATCGCCTTCGCCCAGCACGCCGAACAATGCGGTTTCGAGGGCCTGTACCTGCAGGATCACATCGCGCTCTACCCCGGCGCGAATTACGGCGGCGGTGAATTGCCCGCCACGCTGCCGTATTTCGATCCGCTCGACGCGTTGAGTTTCATCGCCGCGGCGACGCAGCGAATCCTGCTCGGCACCGGCGTCCTGTTACTCCCCCACCGGCACCCCGTGGTGCTGGCCAAGCGGCTGGCCACCATCGACGTACTGTCCAAGGGCCGGATGCGGCTGCTCACCATCGGAATCGGCGCTCTGCCGGGTGAGGCGCACGCCGCGGGGATCGACTACCGCACCCGCGGCCGCCGGGCCGACGAAGCAATCGATGTGCTGCGCCTGCTGTGGGCGGGTGGCCCGGACGGCGTCAGCCATCATGGCGAATTCTTCGATTTCGAGAACCTCTGCAGTTATCCGAAACCCCATGCGGCGACCAGTCTCCCGATTCACATCGGCGGATCCAGCGAGGCGGCCGCGCGCCGAGCCGGACTGCGCGGTGACGGCTACTTCGCGGGCGGAATGCTCACCGAGCACGAGCGCGATCGGCAGCTCGAAATCGCCCGCGCCACGGCAAAGGAGAACGGCCGCACGGATACCGCTATCGAATACACCCGCTGGGGCGCGAACGATATGTCCCCCGAACGGGTCCGGCAATACACCGAGCACGGTGTCTCCCGGCTCGTGGTGAACTTCGCCGGCGCCGATCTCGCCCAGCAGCTCGATCAGATGTCGGAATTCGCCGAACTCCACGGCCTGACCGCCGTCTAGCCAACCCGGGCTTGCCTTGACGTCAGGGTCAATGTTTACGTTCTGCTCATGAGGATCGGCGAGCTGGCCAAGCAGGCGGGAACGACGACCCGCGCCCTGCGCTTCTACGAATCACAGGGCCTGCTCAGTGCCCACCGCGAGGCGAACGGGTATCGCGATTACAGCGACGGGGATGCCCGCCTGGTCGAGGAGATCCTGACGTTGCAGGCGGTCGGGTTCAGCCTGGAGGACACCCGCCCGTTCGTGGAATGCCTGCGCGCCGGGCACGAAACGGGCGACTCCTGCACGGACTCGATCGATGTCTATCGCCGCCGCCTCGCCGAAATCGATGCACTGCTCGCACAGCTCTCGGCGGTGCGTGCGAGCCTGGCGGACCGGCTCACCGCCGCCCAGGCCAAACACGGCGATTCCTGCTGCTAGAGCCGGAAGATGCGGCGGGCGTTGGCATCCAGATACAGGTCGCGGGTCTCGTCGTCGAGGCCCAGCTCGTCGAGCCCGGCGAGGGCGTGCTGCGGGAAGATCATCGGATAGTTGGTGCCGAACAGGACTTTCCGGCGGCCGCTGCGGGATTTCATGTACGCCACGAGTTCCGGCGGGATGCGTTTGGTCGTGTAGGCCGAGGTGTCGATGACGACGTTCTCGTGCTTGCGGGCGACCGCGATCATCTCCTCGGTCCAGGGGTAGCCGATGTGGCCGCAGACGATGGTGAGTTCCGGAAAGTCCAGTGCCACCTGGTCGATGTACGGGATCGGCCGGCCGGTTTCGGAGGGGCGTAGCGGTCCGGTGTGGCCGACCTGGGTGCAGAAGGGAATCCCGAGGTCCACGCAGGCGGCGAAGAGCGGATAGAAGCGGCGGTCGGTGGGCGGCGTCTCCCACAGCCAGGGCAGCACGCGCAGCGCCTTGAAGCCCTGGTCCTGCACGCGGTGGCGCAGTTCGCGCACCGATTCCATGGGGCGGCGCAGGTCCATCGAGGCAATGCCGAAGAGGCGGTCCGGGGCTTCGGAGGCCCAGTCCGCCACTTCGTCATTGGAGATGAGCACGCCGTCCGGCGCGTGCCAGGCGGAGATGAGCGCCTGGTCCACGCCCGCGGCATCCATGACCGCGAGCGTGGCTTTCAGCGGAATCTGTTCGTCCGGAATGACATTCCCGGTCCAGCGCCGGAGCGAGGCGAACATCTCGTGGGCGAGCATGCGGGCGGTGGGATGCTGCGCCCAGGCATCGACGGTCATGGTCGAATCATCCGCTCATGCGGGCGTGAAGCCCACCTGCAGCGACTCCAGGCCGCGGATGACCACATTGGGCTTGAAGGGCGGGTTCTCCGCGAGCAGCTCCAGCTTGCTCACCTTGCGCAGCACCACATCCAGGAGGATCTCCATCTCCAGCAGCGCCAGCGGCGCGCCGAGGCAGTAGTGGATGCCGAGACTGAAGCCGAGGTGTTTCTTGGCCGGGTTCATGGGATCGGAGTAGCGGGCCACATCGGTGCGGTCCGGGTCGGCGAACACGCGCTCGTCGTGGTTGGCCGAATTGATCAGCACCACTACGCCTTCGCCCTTGTCGAAGTGGTGCCCGGCCACCTCGATCGGGCGGGTGGCGGCGCGGGTGGTGATCTGCACCGAGGGCTCGAGCCGCAGCAGTTCGTCGGGGGCCGAGGCGGTCAGTTCGGGGCGGTCGCGCAGGGCCTGGATCTGGTCCTGGGCGCGCAGCAGGCGCAGCATGCCGGTGCCGACCAGGTTGGCGGTGGTCTCGTGCCCGGCCACGAAGGTGGTGATGCAGGTAGCCAGCAGTTCCTGTTCGGTGAGCACATCACCACGGTCCTCGACCTGCGACAGGACGCTCAGCAGATCGTCCTTCGGGTCGACCCGCCGCTCGTTGAGCAGTTCCCGGAAGTAGCCCATGAATCCGCGCGAGGCCGCGCTGCGGGCCTTGAGGGACTCCTCGGGCAGCGTGTAGTCGTGGTCGAAGCCGCGGGCGAGATCCGAGGACCACTGGTGCACCTGCCCGTACGCCTCCTTCGGCACGCCGATGAGCTCGCAGGCGATGATGAGCGGCAGCGGGTAGGCGATCATCTCGACCAGATCGAATTCGCCTGCCTCCAGCGCCTTGTCGACGAGCTGCTCGCAGAGTTCCTCAATGCGCGGCCGCAGCCGGGTCACCATGCGCGGGGAGAAGCCCTTGGTGACCAGGTTGCGCAGGCGGGTGTGGTCCGGCGGCTCCATCCACAGGAACGAGGTGGGCAGTTCGTCGGCCGCGTTCTCGGGTTTGACGGTCGGGTGCATCATGCCGGCTTCTTCGGCGTGGCTCCACGCGGTGGTGGACAGCACGGCCGCGCAGTCCTCGTACCGGGTGAGCACATGATGCCCGATCGGGGTCTGATGAATGGGCCCGGCATCGCGCAGCACCTTGGCCGCACTGTACGGGTCGGACCGGCCGTCCGGCCCGAAGAGCTGGGCCATTGCGGTCGCGATGGCTGGATCGTTTTCTGTTGCAACGGTGTTCACATGCGGGGCGGCCATGACTGTCCTCCTAGCAGGATGCGTCCCGCCGTGGCCGGATGGGCCAGGGCGGCGGGTGGTTCGACCAGGTGCGCGACGCGCATGAAGGTGCGCGCCACCTGGGGATCGTGGTGTGCGGCGCGATGTGCCCGCGCCACATAGGCATTGGTGAGCCGGGTGCGGAGGGTGCGCGGGCCGGTGACTCCCGGATGGCTCAGATCCGAGGAGGCGGCCAGCCGCCAGGCCAGCGCCACCGGTTCGGCGGCGGTGGCGTAGAACTGCCCGGGCACCAGCACGGGGTCGAGGCCGGCGCGCAGGGTTTCCCGCAGTGCGACCGCTTGCAGCGCCGCCACGGTCATGCCCTGGGCGTAGAGGGGATTGAAGGCGCATTGCCCATCGCCGAGCACGATCAGGCCCGCCGGGACCGCGGGCAGCCGGTCGAAACGCCGCCGCACCGAGGTCCGGAAGCGATAACGCACCGGATCGTCCAAAGGCTCCGAGCCGGTGACGATCTCGTGGATATCGGGCGCGGAGATGGACGCGGCGTAGCTGTGGAAGCCCTCGTGATCGGCGGGTGGATGATCGCCCAGCATGCCCGCGAGGGTGACCAGCCAGCGGTCGCCCTCGACGTGGACGGCGCCGCCGCCGCGGCCGTTGCGCCCGGTGGAGATGATGACCGAGGCCTGCCCGCCCAGCTGGCCGTCCCGATGCCGGTAGTAGCGGGACGCGTAGCCGAGATCGACTTCGAGGCATTCCTCTTCGGGTGGCTGGGCGCCGATAGTGCGCAGCCACTCCATGATTCGCGAGCCGCGTCCGCTGGCGTCGACCACCAGATCCGCCGCCACGACTTCCGGTCCGAGCGCTCCGGTCACGGCGACGCCGGCGATCGAGCGGCTGTCGCCGATCAGGTTCTGTACCGTGATCCGTTCCCGCAGTTCGACATTCGGCAGCTCGCGGGTGCGTTCGCGCAGCACCGCCTCGAGCAGGGGGCGGGTCACGATGACCGAGGTGAGCCCGGTCGAGGTGGGTGTCAGCCGGGCGCCGCCCACATACCATCGGGTTTCGGCGAGCACCTCGGCGGTGTTCGCGCCGCGGCGCACCAGGTCGGCGGTACAGCCCGGGTAGAGCTCCTCCATGACGGCGCGGCCGCGATCGAGCAGTCCGTGCAGGTGCCGGCCCTGCGGGACGCCGCGGTGCACGCCGTCGTCCAGCTCGTCACGGTCGAGAATCGTGACCCGGGAACAGAATTCCGAGAGCACGCGGGCCGCCAGCAGTCCGGCGATGCCCGCGCCCAGCACGACCGCGTGTGTACCGGTTGCGGTCACATTGTCACCGGCAGGGACATGAGGCCGCGGTGGATCTGGCTCGGCCGGTATTCGACGGTGCCGGCGCCCAGCCGCAGTTCCGGGGCGCGCTCGAGCAGCGTCCGCACGGCGGCCTCGGCTTCGATGCGCGCCAGCGGTGCGCCCACGCAGTAGTGGATGCCCAGGCTGAAGCCGAGATGCTTACGGGCGGGCCGGCTTCCGGCGTATCGCGTGACGTCGAAGGTGTCGGCGTCGGGGAAGGCCCGGTCGTCGCGGCCGGCGGAACCGGTGAGCACCACGACGCCGTCGCCGCGCCGGAACTCGCGCCCGCCGACCTCATTGTCCGCCAAGGCGACCCGGATGGTGAACTGGGTGGGCCCGTCGTAGCGCAGCATCTCGTCCAGCGCCGGTCCGACCAGTTCCGGCTGTTCGCGCAGCAGCTGCCATTGATCGGGATTCCGCAGCAGTGCGAGCATGCCGTTGCCGATCAGGTTGATCGAGGTCTCCATGCCCGCGACCAGGAGCAGCAGCGCGATGCCGATGACTTCCGGTTCGGTCAGCATCTCGCCGTCCTCGGCCGCGGCGACGAGTTCGCTGAGCAGATCCGTTGTGGGCGTGTGCTTCTTGCGGGCGATGAGTTCGGCGAAGTGACCCATGCAGGCCATGGCGGCGGCGCCGCGCGCCTCGACCGCGGCGTCATCCAGCAGCGAGTCGGGATCGCTGCCGCGGGCGATGGCCAGCTGCCATTCCCGGAAGCGGGCGCCGTCGGCGGGGTCGGCGCCGAGCAGTCGTACCGGGATCATGGCCACCGCGAGCGGGACGGCCAGGTCCTCGAGTACATCGAATTCGCCACGCGCCACGGCCTTGTCGACCAGATCGTTCACAACTTGTCCGGCGACCGGTGCGAGCTCGCCGATCATGCGGGGAGTGAAAGCCTTGGCCACCAGCTTGCGGTAGCGGGCGTGCTCGGGCGGGTCCATACGCACGAACGAGCCGGGAATCGCGGCGGTGGTGTCGCGGAACGGGCTGATCCCGGCCGCATAACCGTGCCCCCACAGCGGGCTGGTGAGTATCGTCGCGCATTCCTCGTACCGGGTCACGAGCGTGACGGGCACATCCCCCAATTCATAAGGGAACAGCGCCGCCTCGTCCCGCACGCGGCGGTAGGCCGGATAAGGATCGGCCCGGTTGCTCGGATCGAAAGCATCGAAGGTGACTTCAGGGACAGCCGTACTCATTTGCCCTCCAGACGGACGCGCAGCTCGGACATGCCGCGTACGACCACATTCGGCCGATAGGGCGGCTCCTCCAGCAGGCTCAGTTTCGTGACGCGCACGCCGATGGCGTGCAGCACCGTGCTCATCTCCAGCCGCGCCAGCGGCGCGCCCAGGCAGTAGTGCAGGCCCAGACCGAAGGACAGGTGCCGTTCGGTGCGGCGGCCGGGCAGGTACCGGCCGATATCGAAGCGGGTGGGTTCGGGGAAGGCGGCCGGATCGCGATTGGCGGACGCCATCAGCACGATGACCGATTCGCCGGGGGCGAAGGTCCGTTCGCCGACCTCGATCACGGCGTGTGCGGTGCGGGTGGTCAGGTGCACGGGGGCGTCGTAGCGCAGCACCTCGTCGACCGCGGGACCGGCGAGGTCGGGATCCGCGCGCAGCCGCCGGAATTCGTCCTCGTGGCGGATGAGCGCCAGGACGCCGTTGCCGATCAGGTTCACCGTGGTCTCGTGGCCCGCGACCACCAGGATGAGCAGGGTTCCGATCAATTCGGTCTGGGTGAGGCGGACGCCGGCCTCCTCGGCCTGCACCAGCGCGGTGATCAGGTCCGGGCGCGGCGCGCGTCGCCGCTGTTCGACCAGATCGCCGAAGAATTCGGTGAATTCGTGCACGGCGGCGGTGCGGGCCGCGAGTTCTTCGGGCGCGAGCAGCAGATCGGGGTCCAGGCCGCGGGCGATGCTCGCCGACATGACGCGCACCTGCTCGTGGGCTGCGGCCGGGACGCCGAGCAGTTCGCAGATCAGGGTCAGCGGCACCGGATAGGCCAGGGCCTCCAGCAGATCCACCTCGCCGGCCGCCAGCATGCGGGTGAGCAGTTCGTCGACCAGTTGCCGGGCCCGCTCGCGCAGACCGCCGATGGTGCGGGCGGTGAACGCCTTGCCGACCAGTCCGCGCAGGCGGGCATGGTCGGGCGGTTCCATCCAGAGGAACGAGCCGGGCAGTTCGACATCGCTGTCGCCGTGCAGGATTTCGGGTTCCTCGGCGTGACTCCAGCGCGGGTCCAGCAGGATGGCCTGGGCCTCGGCATGGCGGGTAACCAGGTGGGTGTCGTGCGGTCCGGGTACGAAGGACCCGGCGCCGCGCAGCACCGTGTAACTGTCGTACGGGTTGTGCCGCATGTGCGGCGCCACGCTGTCGATGACCGCCAGCTGCACCGGGGTCACGTCCTGGGAAGTCACGGCACGATCGTGGCGCGCTTCCGATACCGCGGCGGCGCTCGATCGCGGGAAGCTATCGGCCGATCGCAGTATCCCTTTATCGACCACCGTAATTGGTTGATCGAGGCTGTTTATCGGCGTCCGAGATTAACAGCGAATTCAGCGCCCGGACATACTCCACTGTTGTTGTGGCCGGTATGAATTCCTCGAATTCGGAAGGCACCCTGCCGGATCGGCTCGCCGAAATCGCGGCCGCACATCCCCGGGTGTCCACGACATTCTGGTCGACCGCCGAAAGCATGGAATACGCCGAATTGCACCGCACGGCACAGGCTGCCGCCGCGGCGCTGGTGCGGCGCGGAGTGCGCCGCGGCGAACCGGTGGGGATCCTGTGTCCCAATACGCCGGAATTCCTGGTGAGTTTCTTCGGGATCGCCGCCGCCGGAGGCGCGGCCACTCCCCTGCCGCTGCCGGCGGGCGCGCGCCGGGCGGGCGGATATCCGCAGCAGCTGGCGGCCATCACCGCGGCGGCGGGCATGCGCACCGTTCTGGTATCGCCGCGCTTCGCCGAGCTGGTCCCGCTGCTGCACGGCGTCGTGGACGTCGAATTCGTCGATACGACACCCTTTTCCGAGGCCACCGAGTATGCGGACGCCGTGACCGAGCTGCCCGCCGTGCATCCCGATGATCTCGCGGTCGTCCAGTTCACCTCCGGCAGTACGGCGCTCCCCAAGGGCGTGCGCCTGACGCATCGCAATGTGCTGGCCGGTCTGGCCGCCATCCGGCGCGGCATCGACCTGAATCTCGGTGATCAGGGCGGCTTCTGGCTGCCGCTGTTCCACGATATGGGCCTGTTCGGCACGCTCTCGGCGATCCTGCGCGGCACCCCCTCGCACATCTGGTCACCGCTGGCTTTCGTCAAGGATCCGGCGCGCTGGCTGCGCGAATTCGCCGCCAGCGGAACCACTATCACCGCCATGCCGAACTTCGGGTACGAGGCGCTGCTGGCGGCGGTGCCGCCGGAGCAGGTGGCCGAATACGATCTGCGGCACTGGCGGATCGCCTTCAACGGGGCCGAGCCCATCTCCCGCGATGTGGTGACGCGCTTCATCGAGCGATTCCGGCCCGCGGGTTTCGCGCCGAGCACCATGTTCGGCGTGTACGGCATGGCCGAAGCCACACTGGCGGTGGCCTTTCCGCCGCTGGGCCGCGAGCCGCTGTTCGAATGGGTCGATCGCGCACGACTGGCCGACGACGGGATCGCGGAACGGGTTTCGCGCACGGCCGCCGGCGCGCGGGCGGTGGCCGGGGTCGGCGCGGCCGTCGAGGGCCTGCAGTTGCGTATCGTCGCGCTCGACGACGGGGTCTCCCCCGCGGCCGGTGGGGTCGAGCTGCCCGAAGGCCACGTCGGCGAGATCCTCATCCGGGGCGCCTCGGTCACCGGCGCCTACCTCACCGCCGAAAACAATTCGGCGGCAGACCGTTTCGTCGACGGCTGGCTGCGTACCGGCGATCTGGGCTATGTGCGCGGCGCCGAGCTGTTCGTGACCGGCCGCTGCAAGGACATGATCACGGTGCGCGGTGTGAACCACTATGCCCAGGACGTCGAGGCGGCGGTGCGCGATCTCGACGGCATCTACAAGGGCCGCTGCACCGCGGCCATCGATCCCGAGGGCGCGGATGTCATCGTGCTCATCGCCGAATCCGAGCGGGTCGGCGAGGCCGCCGCGGCGCTCACCCGGCTGATCGAGGACCGCATTGCCGCGGAGCTCGGGCTGGCCGCCGTCGAGGTGTATCTGGTGGCGCCGCGCACCATTCCGCGCACCAGCAGCGGCAAGCTGCAGCGACTCGCGGCCTGCGACCTCATCACGCCGCGGCGATGACGCCCGGCGGTGCTGCCCTTTCGTTTCGTCCTTCTCGACCTGGAGGTCCCCGTGCACAGTTATGACGTCTTCCGCCACTACGAGCGCCTGCATTGGAACCTGAGCGATCTGGAATTCGACACCGTCGACCCGGACCTGGTGCGGCCGGAGTACGTGACCCTGGCCAAGAGCGCCGCCATGGGTGAGTCCAATGTCATCGCGGCCGTGCACGGATTCCTCGAGGAGTTCGTGGACGACTACGACTTCTCCACCTTCGCGGTGGTGTGGGGCTATCAGGAAGTGCAGCACCACTACGCGTTCCGCTCCTGGCTGCGCGCCGTCGGCGAGGATGTGCAGGAGCAGGCGGTGGATGCCATGCGCGAGCCGTATGCCCCGGGCACCACGCCGTCGGCGACGCTGGCCACCAATATCATCTCCGAGCTCACCGTGAACCACGTCTACCGCGCGGTGTCGACCTGGGTGCAGGAGCCGGTGCTGAAGTCCCTGCTGCTCAATGCGAGCCGCGATGAGGCCGGGCATGCGCGCGAGTTCATCCACTACGCCACCGAGCGGCTGCAGCGCCGCCCGGAGGAGCTGCCGTCGGTGCTGGAGACGCTGTACGTGTACAGCTCCGAGGCCAAGATCAAGCATCCGGTGAGCACCTTCAAGTCCGGGATCGCGGAGATGGGCGATCACGAGACCATCGACACCGGTTTCGATCTGTTCCTCGAGCAGGTGGCGGCCGACGGCGAGCTGGAGGTGCTGCACGACAAGGTGCGTCGCACCTTCGCGAACATGACCGGCCTGAATCTGTCCAGCAATGCCAAGGTCCGGCGCGCGCTGGCCGAGGCCATCGCGTAGCGCCGGCCGTGACCACCTTCGCACCCGATCCGGCCGCCGTGCGCGTGCCGTGGTCGGTCATCCCCGACTATCACTGCTTCGGCTGTTCCCCGCACAATCGGTCCGGGCTGCAGTTGACCTTCACCCCGCACGCGGATGGTCTGCAGGCGCGTTTCCGGCTGGGCCGGTCCTTCGAGTCCTATCCGGGGATCGTGCACGGCGGGCTCACCGGCGTCATCTGTGACGAGGTGATGGGCAATCTCATCGTGCTGGCCCGGCACGTGCCCGCGTTCACCGTCTCGCAGCGCACCCGGTTCCTGACCCCGCTGCTGATCGATCGCGAATACCGCTGCGTGGCAACGCTGTCCGCGGGCGGCGGGGAACTCATCCAGGCCACCGCCGAGATCCTGGACGGCGACGACGCCGTCTGCGCCGCCTCGGCCGCCACCTACCGTCCGTTCGCGCTCGACGATGTGCGCGATCAGCTGGCCCTGGACGACGACGAGGTCGCCCTGCTGTCCGAGGCGCTGCGCACCGGACCGGCCCCCACCCCCGCAAACGCTGTGCCCCCGAACGGAGTTCACCCATGACCGACGACATCCTGCGCACCGTCACCGAAATCGCCGCCGCGGAGACCGGGCTGCCCGAATCGGTCCTGCTGCCCGACGCCGATCTGCGCGGCATGGCCGGCGTGGATTCGGTGCGCGTGCTGCGCATGATCGCCCGCATCGAGCGCACCTACGACATCGAGCTCGAGGACGAGGACGTGTTCGGCACCGCCACCCTGGCCGAGGTCGCCACCGTGGTGGACAAGACCCTGCGGGCCGCGGCATGACATCCACCTCGATCGACGGCACCTCCGTCGCCGCGGAGACCGATCCGGCCGTCACCGCCGATACCAATCAGCACTACGATCTCGATCCCGAGATCTTCGGGCAGTTTCTGGACCCGCTGCGCAAGTACAGCTCCGCGCTCTACGAAACCGGCAGTGACAGCCTGGAACTCGCGCAGCGCAACAAGCTGCGCTTCGTGGCGCGGCGGCTGGGCATCAACGGCGGCGAGCAGCTGCTCGATATCGGCTGCGGCTGGGGTTCGCTGATCCTGTTCATGGCACAGGAGTACGGCTGCGACACCCTCGGCATCAGTCCCGCACCGCGCCAGCACGAGTACATCGCCGCACAGGCCGCCGCGCGCGGTGTCGCGAACCAGGTGCAGACGCGCGTAGGCCATTTCGAGCGCATGGACCTGCCCGCGGGCAGCCGCGACGCGGTCACCATGCTCGGCTCCATCGTGCACATGCCCGATCTCGACACGGTGTTCCGCCGGGCCCGCGCGGTGCTGCGCCGCGGCGGCAGCCTCTACGTCTCGGAGAGCTGCTTCCGGAACGCGGCCGCGCGCCGGGCCTTCGACGAGCGCGCGGGCACCGAGTTCGTGCGCTCGGACATCTTCGGCTGGGGTGATCTGCGCCCGCTCTCGGACCTGGTCACCGCGGCCGAGGACGCCGGGTTCTCGATCAACTCGGTGGACGATCTCACCGACAACTACCGCCGCACCATCGAGGACTGGATCACCAATGTCGACGCGGCGGCCGCGGAGATCGACGAGCACGAACCGGGCCTGGCCGCCAAACTGCGGCACTACCTGGAGGTGGCCAATGCCGGATGGGGTTACACCACCAAGCATTACGCACTGGTCTGCCGCAAGGCGCGGTAGCGGACGGGAGCAGTCATGACCACGGAGTCATTCACGAACACCGCCGCCGGTCTGCTGCCGGTGGACGAGCTGGTGGCGGCCGTGGACGGTTTTCTCGCCGCCTCCCCGGCCGCCCGGGGCTGGGACGTCGAGACGGCGTTCGACTGGTCGGCCGCCGACGCGGGCCGGCTCACCGAGGGGCAGCGCTCGGCGGTGCAGTTCGTGACCTTCATCGAGGACCACCTGCCCGGGTATTTCGAGGTCTACCACCGGAGTTTCCCGGTGGACGACAGCGTCGAACTGCCGGTGTTCATCCACAATCGGGAGCTCTACCACTTCACCGTGCGCTGGGCGCTCGAAGAGGACACCCACGCGCGGGCGCTCGCGCAGTATCAGGTGGCGTCCGGTATCGCCGAGCGCGGCACGCTGCGCAGCGAGCTGGGCGTGGAGGGGCACAAGCCTTTCGACCTGCCCTATGACCATCCGGTGCAGTTCTTCGCCTACGCCCTGGTGCAGGAGAAGGCCACCCAGATGTACTACCACCAATTGCGGGACGTGGTGGACGATCCGGTGCTCGGCGCGGTGCTCTCGCGCCTGGCGCGGGACGAGGCCAGGCATTTCAGCTTCATGGCCGATGTGATGAGCCGGTATCTGCGCACCCAGGGCGATACCGTGGTGGAGCCGATCCGGGATGTCATCGCGGGATTCCGTATGCCGCTGGCGGATACGCTGCGCGGTTACTGGCGGTGGGCGCTGCGCATCGCCGATGTCGCGGACTACGACCACACCGCGGCCTACGAGCACCTGATCAAGGTGATCGATCGCGCGGTGGACGCGCGCACCGATCGCGTCGACGAGCTGGTGGATTTCATCGGGCAGTGCCGTTCCCTGAACTGAGCGGCGGCACACGAGGAAGGCCCTGTCCCCGGATCATCCGGGGACAGGGCCTTTTTCGCGCGAGCTACTGGCCGGGGCCCAGTACCAGGATCGTGGTGGAGCCGTGCGCGATGAGCTTGCCGTTCGCATCGGTGATGCGACCTTCGGCGGTGGCGGTGCGGCGGCCGACGTGCACGGCCGTGGCCTCGCAGGTGAGCCGGCTGCCGTCCATGGTCACCGACCGGATGAAGTTCACCTTCAGTTCCAGGGTCGTATAGGCCGTGCCGTCACCGAGTTTGGTGAACACCGCGCTGCCCATGGCCGTGTCCATCAGGGTGGCGATGACGCCGCCGTGCACGGTGAACATGGCATTGATGGTCGCCGGGTTCGGGTCCAGGTAGTAGCGGGTGTACCCGTCGCCGGCGCTGTCGAGCCGGATGCCCAGCGACGCGCCGACACCGAGCTTCTCCTGCAGGCCCCGCTCGAATACCTCGGTCAGTTCGCTGACGCGGGCCGCGACCGTAGCGTTGGGGTGGGTATCGGTGCTGGTCATGGTTTTCCTTCCGGGACTGGGATGTCCTCGCATTCGAACAGCCGGTGGTGAATTCCGTATGGCCACACGGCATTCCATTCCGATCTCCGATCGGCTGATCGAGATTCGGCCGGTACTGGCGCGTTCCGGGTGGCAATCGGTACCGTCGCGTAATGGCGGATATCGCAGCACCGGACCGGGCCGAGACCACCGAGGACATCGAGACGATCGGCGCGGAGTTCTTCGCCGATCCGCATGCGCAGTACCGGCGCTGGCGTGAACAGGGGCCGGCGCTGCGGGTGATGTTCCCCGACAAGGTGATCCGCTGGGTGATCGTGGGCCATGCCGAGGCGCGTGCCGTGCTGGCGGATCCGCGCGTGCACAAGGACGCCACCCTGGTCGATCGGATGATCACCGCGAAACGGCAAGTGCCGCCCTCGGATCCGCGGGCGCTGGCCTTGCTCACCCATATGCTCAATACCGATCCGCCCGATCACACCCGGTTGCGCAAGCTGGTGAGCAAGGCGTTCACCACGCGCCGCATCGCCGCGCTGCGGCCGCGGATCGAGGACATCACCGCCGGCCTGCTGGACGCGATCGCCACCCGTGACGAGGTGGACCTGCTGCACGAATTCGCGGTGCCGTTGCCGATTACGGTGATCTGCGAACTGCTCGGCGTGCCGGTCTCGGATCGCGATGCCTTCCAGGAGTGGACCAAGGCGCTGGTCGGCGTCGTCGGCCTGGAGGAGGAACGCGCCCGCGCCACGGCAGCCATGACCGCGTTCCTGAGCGGGCTGATCCGCGCCAAACGTGCAGAGCCGGGCGAGGATCTGCTCTCCGGGCTCATCGAGCCCGCCAACGACGGCGACGCCCTCTCCGAGCCCGAACTCGTCGCCATGGCCTTCCTGCTGCTGGTGGCCGGCCACGAGACCACGGTGAACCTCATCGGCAACGGCACCCTCGCCCTGCTGCAGGACCCAGCGCGGTTGCGGGCCCTGCGCGCGGACCCCGACCTGGTTCCCGCCGCCGTCGAGGAATTCCTGCGCTACGACGGCCCCGTGAATATGGCCACAATTCGCTACACGGTCGAGCCGATCACCGTGGGCGACTGCGAGATTCCGCCGGGCGAACTGGTCTACATCGCGCTATCCGCCGCCAATCGCGATCCAGAGCGATACCCCGCCCCCGACGAGCTCGAGATCGAGCGCGACACCACTGCGCACCTCGCCTTCGGCCACGGCATCCACTTCTGCCTCGGCGCGCCCCTGGCCCGGATGGAAGCGCAGATCGCGTTCACCGCTCTCCTGCAACGCTTTCCGCACCTGCGCCCGTCTCCCGCCGCGAACCCGGTCTGGCAGACCAGCACCCTCATTCGCGGCATGCTGGAATTGCCGGTGCGACTGAATGATCCGGCATGATCACCGAACGCGAAGACCCCGCCCGGGTCAGGTACCGGGCGGGGTCGGTGTCCCCCAGCGAACTTCGCCGGGTCTCACCACCTACTTTGCGGGCGTGAACGGCGCGTTGATGGTGGTGAAGTACTGCGCGGCGCCCAGGATGGCAACCGGCGCGGTGATGAACAGCTGACCGAGCAGCGTACCGAGGAAGCCGGCAGCCGCCATACCGGCGATGCAGCCCGCGACGCCGGCCGGCAGCGCACCGAACATGGCGGTGAGCGCACCGGTCAGGAGCGCGCCGGCTGCGCCACCGAGGACACAGCCGACGGCCGCGCCGGCGATACCGCCGACCGCCGTGCCGATGGTGGCGCCGACGGAAATGGTGGTGGCAAGTCGGCTCCAGGCCGCCTGTTCACGGTCATAGGGGGTCTTCCACGGCGCCGTGTCCTGATAGGGCAGGTCAACCGGCTGATAGACCGCGTGCGCAGCGTCGAACTGCGGGGTCAGGGTGACGGTATGATCGGAGATGTCGGCCGCGATCGGGAAGACGAAATCGTCCACCCGGAAGTTCAGCGGAGTGCCTGCCAGCACGGTGCCGTTCGCGGCCTTGATCTTGAAGACACCGTCTTCCACGGTCAGTGAGCCACCGTCGGTCTTGATGATGGTCGAGGTGTCGGTGGTGGTCGCCGTATAGTTGATGGCCTCGGCGGTGTCCGCGTGTGCCGTGCCGACGATCCCGGCGCCTACTCCCATGGTGGCGACGAGCAGCGCGGACGCCGCAGCAATTTTCCTCATCCTGGTTCTCTCTGCATATCTTTCGTTGAATTGCTTCTTCTTGCCACCCGCGGTGTCAGGTCCGCGGGTTCGTCTCGTGTCACAGATCGAGCACGAGAAGTTCGGAGGTCGCCCGCGAGACGCAGGGCATCAGAGTGTTGCCGTGGGCGCGTTCGGCTGCGGTGAGTACCGAATCCCGGTGGTGCACTTCACCTTCCAGGAAGGTGGTCTCACAGCTGCCGCAGGTGCCCTCCCGGCAGGAGGTGACGACCGCGACGCCCGCGCCTTCGAGGACGTCGACGATCGTCCGTCCGGCCGCCACCCGCAGCGTGCGCCCGGTGCTGGCGAGCCGGAGGTCGAAGCCACGATCGACGGCATTGTCGATCCGGCGCGGCACGAAACGTTCCGTGTGTACTGCCAATCCGCGGCGCGCGCCCTCCAACTCCACTGCGTTCAGCAGCGGTTCGGGGCCGCAGCAGTACACGGTGGCGGCGGTCGCGTCCAGGATCTCGGCCAGCGGCAGCAGGCCGGATTCGTTCTGCGGCACCAGATTCACCTGTGTATACCGGGCGAGTTCGCCGGTGAAGGCCAGGTGCGCGCGGGTCCGCGCACCGTAGTGCAGGCTCCAGCGCGCCCCGGCACGCTCGGCGGCGGCCAGCATGGGCAGGATCGGCGTGATGCCGATACCTCCGGCGACGAAGACATACTCGGCGCTAGGCTGCAGCTCGAAGTTGTTGCGCGGGGCCGAGACCCGCAGTTCGGTCCCGGTCTGCGCGGTGCGGTGCAGGTGGTCGGAGCCGCCACGGCCCGCCGGCTCGTGCAGGATGGCGATGCGCCAGGTACGCGTATCGGCCGGGTCGCCGCACAATGAGTATTGCCGCACCCCGGCGGGGCCGACGGCCACGTCGATGTGGGCGCCCGGCGACCAGTGCGGCAGCGGCGCATCGCCGACGGCGGACAGTTCGAGGGCGAACACGCCCTCGGCCACATCCCGTCGATTGCTCACCCGGACCGTCAGCTCGGTCATCGCATCCCCTCGATGGTGGGCGGCGCCGGACGACCCGACACCGATGCCACAAACCCTCGCCGAGTCCCGGCGCCGATCGCGCGGGGGTAGCGGGAGTCGATTCGACCGATCGACATTGACTATCGAGGGACGCGGGTGCGCGGTGACGGACCGAGACTGGCCCCATGAGCGCTGTGGCGGAGCTGGTCGAACAGACCAGGCAGTTCGTGATCGACCACGTGATACCGGTGGAACGCGAGGTGGTGGCCGGGGGCCGGGTCACCGATGACGCCTTGCGGCTGGACCTGCAGAAGAAGGCCAAGGACGCCGGCGTCTTCGGCCCGCTGTCCGAACCACAGTACGGCGGACTCGGCCTCGACACCCGCGGCCAGGCCGAGGTGCTGGAGGCGGCGGGCGCGAGCCTGCTGGGACCGCTCGCGGTCAATGCCTGGGCCCCCGACGACGGCAATATCCACCTGCTCGCCGAGGTCGCGAATGCCGAACAGCGGGAACGCTATCTGGCCCCGCTGGCCTCCGGCGAGGTGCGCTCGGCCATCGCGCTGACCGAGCCCGCGCCCGGCGCCGGCTCGGATCCGCGCATGCTGCGCACCATGGCCCAGGAGACCGACAACGGCTGGATCATCAACGGCGCCAAGCATTTCATCACCGGCGCGAACGGCGCCGCCTTCACCATCTGCGTGGCCATGACCACCGACGGGCCCACCATGTTCCTGGTCGACCAGGACAATCCGGGCCTGCAGGTCGGCCGCCGCATGCCGACCCTCGACCACACCAGCGCACCCGGCGGGCACTGCGAGATGCAGTTCACCGACTGCGAGGTGCCCGACTCGGCCGTACTCGGTGAGGTCGGCCGCGGGCTGGAACTAGCGCAGGTCCGGCTGGCTCCTTCCCGCCTGGTGTTCTGCATGAACTGGCTGGGCCTGGCCATCCGCGGCCACCAGCTCACCCTCGAGCACATCACCGGCCGTTCCTCCTTCGGCTCCCCCATCGCCGAACACGGTCTGGCACAGGGCCTGGTCGCCGACAACGAGATCGATATCGCCGCCGCCCGCAGCCTGGTGCGCAGCGTGGCCGCGACCATCGACACCTACGGCGCGACCTCGCCGCAGGCCCGCCACGAGACCTCCATCGCCAAGACCTTCGTCTCCGAGGCGGTCTGGCGGGTGCTCGACCGCGCGGTGCAGCTGCACGGCGGACTGGGCGTCTGCGAGGACCACCTGGTGGCCCGATTCCTGGTGGAGGCCAGGGCATTCCGCATCTACGAAGGTCCGTCCGAGGTACTGCGCTGGTCCATTGCCCGGCGCGTGCTGCGCGGACCGCGCTGACGATCTCCAGAGCACGACCCCGCAGACAACACTGAAGGGAACCTGACGATGGACACGAGAACCCTCTCCGGATTCGCCGCCGCCTATCCGGATTTGGACCCCACCGCCGTGGATTACGAATATCTCCGGTCGGTGTCGCAAGAGATCGTGCCGTTCGGCCGGCACGTCGGCACGATCGTCACCGAGATCACCTCCGATCACGCGATCGTCGAGATCCCGGCACTGGACGAGGTGCGCAATCACATGGGCACGGTGCACGCCGGCGCGCTGTTCACCGCCGCCGACATCGCCGGTGCGGCCGCTTTCGTCGGCGCCGTCGCCACCCGCCTGCACACCGTCGAGCGCCTGGTGCTGCGCGGCGGCAGCGACTCCTATCGCAAACCGGCACAGGGCCGTATCCGCGCCGTCGCCTCGGTCGATCTGCGCGAGCTGTTCGTCATTCTGGCGGCGACCGAGTCCGGGCGCTACGAGCTGGCGGCCAAGGCGGTACTGCTGGACGACAACGAGGCCACGGTCGCCAAGTTCACCTTCGACTACGTGTGCGATCTGAACATCACGGAAGCCGAGTCGAAGTGACCACCGCGACCCCCGACTCCCGCGCGGAATTCGGCGCGCTCGAGTCCACCGAGGTCTCGACCGCCGACGGTGTGACCTTCACCGTGCGGTTCCTGCCCGCCGCGGAATCCACCGCGCCCGTCGTGCTCATCCTGCCGGCCATGGCGATGAAGGCGCGCAACTACTTCGCGCTCGCCAAATCACTGCACGCGCAGGGGCTTTCGGTGGCGACCGTGGATCTGCGCGCGCACGGCGAGGCCAAGCCCGCGCTCGGCGAGCACACCGATTTCGGCTACCGGGAGATGATCGAGACCGATCTGCCCGCCATCGTCGACGCGGTCGAGAAGCGCTTTCCGACCGCCCCCGTGCACCTGTTCGGCCACAGCCTGGGCGGGCAGATCGCGCTGCTGTTCGCGGCGGCCGAACCGGGCCGGGTCGCGGGCGTGACCATCATCGGCACCGGCACGGTGTTCTGGTGGGCGTTCGGCCCGCGCCGCTGGTGGGAGGCGCTGAGTCAGATCCAGTGGATCGGCCTGGTCGCCCGCGTGAAGGGCCAATGGCCCGGCGGCGTACTGATTCCCGCGCCCATGCCCGGCGGCGTCATGCGTGACTGGTCGGTGCACTCGCTCACCAGCTATTACCGGCCGCGCGGGACCGGGCGCAAGTACAACTCGCTGGTGTCCGCCATGAAGCTGCCGGTGCTGGTCATCTCGCTGTCCGAGGATGTGCTGGGCCCGAAATCCAATGTGGATTTCCTGGTTTCGCGCATGCCCGCCGCGCAGGTGGCCCGGTGGCATATCGACGAGCGCTCGGCGGTGAGCCACCGTGACCATTTCCAGTGGGTCAAGGACGCACCCGAAATCGCCGCGGGTGTCCGCGGCTGGATCAGCACCGGCGACGCGCCGGCCTGAAGGAGAGACGTGGCCCGGCTGCAGATCGATGCGGTGTCGAAACGATTCGGCGCCGATTACGCGGTGCGCGAGGTGAGCCTCGACATCGCCGACGGTGAATTCCTGGTGTTGCTCGGTCCCAGCGGCTGCGGCAAATCCACGCTGCTGCGCATGATCGCGGGGCTGGAGACGCCGTCCTCCGGCCGCATTCTGGTCGACGGGACCGATGTCACCGATGAGGCCCCGCAGCGCCGGGATCTGGCCATGGTGTTCCAGAGCTATGCGCTGTACCCGCATCTGACCGTCGCGAAGAACATCGGGTTCCCGTTGCGGGCGCGCCGGCAACCGCGGGCGCGGATCGCGGCGCGGGTCAGTGAGGTGGCGGCGACGCTGGAGCTGTCCGCGCTGCTGCAGCGCCGCCCGGCGGCGCTGTCCGGCGGGCAGCGGCAGCGAGTCGCGCTGGCGCGGGCCATGGTTCGCGATCCGGGCGCCTTCCTCATGGACGAGCCGCTGTCCAATCTGGATGCCAAGCTGCGCAGCGCGACGCGCGCCGAGCTCATCGCCCTGCATCAGCGGCTGGGCGCGACCTTCCTGTACGTGACCCACGATCAGGTGGAGGCCATGACCATGGCCACCCGCATCGCGCTGCTCGACGCGGGCCGGATCGAGCAGGTCGGCACGCCCGAAGAGCTCTACGACCGCCCGCGCACCGCCTTCGTCGCCGGGTTCCTGGGCTCGCCGCCGATGAATCTGTTTCCGGCAGAGGTCATCTGGCGCGACGGTTCGCTGCGGGTGCAGGCCGACGGCATCGATGCCGCGCTGGCCATCACCGCCGAATCCGGCGCCGGGACAAGCGTTCTCGCCGGAATCCGGCCCGAGCGCCTGCGCATCGACGCCACCGCCACCGCCGTGCGGGGTCGCGTGACCATGGTCGAGAACCTCGGCAGCGAGGAACTCGTGCATGTCACCGCGGGCTCGGTGCGGCTGTGCGTGCGCGCCGCCCGGCCGGCGGGGGTGCAGGTCGGTGAGGACATCGGACTGCGCCTGGACCCCGGCGATATCCACCTGTTCGACCAGGACTCCGGGCTGCGCCTGACCTGGCAGGAACCGCAGGACGACACCGCCGGGGAGGAGGCGGCGGCGGTATCCGACGTCGCCTGACCGCCCGGCGTCACCGAATTTCGTACCATCACTCGACGAGGAGTTCCCGTGAAACGCACCGTGCCCGTCCTGGGCCTGGTGTTCGCCGCCGCCCTGGCTCTCACCAGCTGTGGGCTGAGCGGCACCACCGCCACCGATGCCACCACCACGGCATCGCAGGTCCCCGAGCTACGTCCGGATCAGCAGGTCTCGATCGTCTTCGAGTCCTACAACTACGGACTGGCCGGCCCCTGGACCGACACCTTCAATGCCCTGATCACGGATTTCTCCAAGAAGTTCCCCAATATCAAGGTGACCGCGCAGAAGCCGCAGGGCAACAGCCCCAACCCGGCCACCGACACCATCTCCAGCATCCAGAACCAGATGGTCGCGGGCGCGCCGCCGGACGTGGCCCAATTGGGTTTCAGTGACCTGGATTTCACCATCCACCAGCTGAACGCCAAGCCGCTGGACACGCTGTTCGGCAAGGACGCGGTGCAGCAGAACTTCGACGGCGCGAAGTACGCGTTCGCGCCCAAGGCGCGCACCCTCGACGATTGGGACGGCCACACCTACGGTGTCCCCTTCGTCTTCTCCACGCCGGTGCTGTATTACAACGCCTCGCTGTTCAGCAAGGCCGGGCTGGATCCGGCGAACCCGCCCGCCACCTGGCAGCAGGTCGCCGATGACGCCAAGGCCATCACCAGCAAGACCGGTCAGGGCGGCGTGTATGTCGACTGCCTGACCAAGACCGCCAAGGACTGGTGCTTCCAGTCGATGGTGCGGTCCAATGGCGGCCGGGTGATCTCCGAGGATCGCAAGACCCTCACCTACGCCGACGCGCCCGCCGTCGAGGTGACCAAGATGGCGCAGGATCTGGTGAACTCGGGCAGCATGCCCAAGCTCGACCAGAAGCAGGGCTACGAGTCCTTCGCCCGCGGCGAGATCGGCATGATCCTCGAAACCAGCGCCATCCAGGGCACTTTCGTGGCCGGCGCCAAGGACAAGTGGGACCTGCGTTCCGCGGCCATGCCGCGCTACGGCGACAAGCCCGCGGTGCCCACCAATTCCGGTGCGGGACTGCACATCCTGTCCAGCGATCCGGCCAAGCAGCGCGCCTCCTGGGAGCTGATCAAGTTCCTCACCAGTGAGGACAGCTACACCAAGATCGCCCAGAACATCGGCTACCTGCCGCTGCGCACGGGCCTGCTGACCGCGCCCACCGCGCTGGCCGGCTGGGCCGCCCAGAACCCGCTGCTGACACCGAATGTCGCGCAGCTCGCCACCATGGAGCCCTGGGTTTCCATGCCCGGCAACAACTATCTGCAGATCCGGGACAACATGATGGACGCGGTCGAATCGATCGTGTTCCAGGGCAAGGATCCGCAGTCCACTCTCACCGCCGCCCGCGATCAGGGCGCCCGACTCCTGCCGGCATCATGAACGAACTCACTCTGGTCCAGATCACCGATACGCACCTGCGCGCGGCCGGTGAGAACGTGCTGGACACCGTGGATACCCACGCGGCACTGCTGCAGGTCCTCGATAAGCTCTGCACGGGCGGGCGGCGGATCGACGCGCTCATCCTGTCGGGCGATCTCACCGACGACGGCTCCCCCGAGGGGTACCGGCGACTGCGCGCCGCGGTCGAACCGGCCGCCGCCGAGCTGGACGCCCAGGTGCTGTACGTGATGGGAAATCACGACGAGCGCAGCGCCTTCGGCGTCGAACTGCTCGGGCACGATCCGGGAACCGTGGATATCGGGCAGCCGCACGATCAGGTCATGGATGTGGGCGGGCTGCGGGTCATCGGGCTGGACAGCACCACCCCGCGCCGGCACGACGGACGGCTGGAGCACGAGCAGCTGGCCTGGCTGCGTACGCAATTGCGGGAGCCCGCACCGCGGGGCACGCTGCTGGTGCTGCACCATCCGCCGCTGCCCTCGGCCATTCCGGCCGCGGAGTTCCTCAAGCTGCAGGACGCCGAGCTGCTGGCCGAAGTGATCAGCGGCACGGATGTGCGGATGATCCTGTGCGGCCACAACCATATGACCGCGGCCTCGGTGCTGGCCGGGGTTCCGGTGTGGGTCGGGCCCGCGCTGGCGTATCGCATCGACGCCATGGCGCCGGTGGGGCATCAGCTCGGCGTGGTCGGGTCGGGGTTCACCCGGCTCGATGTGCTCGACTCCGCGATCATCGCCACCGCGGTGGAGACGACGCCCACCACCGCGCTCTACGACAAGGCCGATACCGAAGTACAGGAACGTCTTTCGGCCCTCGCGGCGGAGGCCGGGTAGCCGGTGTTCGTCACAGTCGCTCCACAGGAGGCGCCGCCGGTGATCGCTTCGGCACCGGCGGCGCCGCCGCGTTCCGCCGCGCCGGGCCGGGGATCGCTCGGCCGGGTGTCGCTGGGCAGCGTGCCGCGCGGCCGGGTGCTGTTGCGCCGGGTGCTGCGGATCGCCGCGCCCTATCTGTACCTGTCGCCCGCGCTGGTGCTGCTCGCCGTGTGGACGTATCAGCCGCTGGCGCAGGCGTTCCAATTGTCCACCTACTCCTGGAATCTGCTGCCGACCTCGCCGATGCGGTCGGTCGGTACGGCGAATTACGAACGGCTGGTGCAGCTTCCGGCGTTCTGGTCGTCGCTGGGGCGGACCGGGGTGCTGATCGCGGGGCTGCTGCCGTTCACCATCGTGCTGCCGGTGCTCATCGCGCTGGCCAGCCGGCAGGTGCGCGGTCGCGCCCGGACCTTCTATCACGCACTGATCTTCACGCCGTTCCTGGTCGCGCCGGTGGCCGCGGCGGCCGTGTGGCGCTGGCTGCTGCATCCGCGCACCGGGTTCGTGGACAGCACGATCGGCTCCCAGCGCAACTGGGTGTACGACGCGCAGACCGCGCACTGGGTGATCATCGGCATCACCGGCTGGCAGCTGCTCGGCTTCGCGGTGCTGGTGGTGTGGGCCGGATTGGCCGGCATCAGCGGCGATTACGACGAGGCGGCGCGGGTCGACGGGGCCAGTCCGGGGCAGATCCGGCGCTGGATCACCCTGCCCATGCTCTCCCCGACCCTGTTGTTCCTGGTGCTGACCACCGTATTGCTCAGTCCCACCCTCACATTCCCGCTCATCGACACGCTGACCCAGGGCGGCCCGGCACAGGCCACCACGAACATCTACTACCTGCTGTGGGACTACGCCTTCCACACCTTCGACGCCGGATTGAGCGCCGCCGCGGGAGTACTGCTGTTCATCGGGTTCGGCGCGGTGGCCGCGGTGCTGGTCTGGATCTCGGAAAAGGTTGCCTTCCACGATGACTGACACAACTTCCACCGGTGTCGCGTTCACCGAACGACTGCGGACCGCCGGCAGCCATGTGCTGCTGGCGGTCACCGCCGTGGTGTGCGTGTTTCCCATCTATTGGCTGTTCGCCACGGCGCTGCGGCGGCCGGAGGACGTCACCTCACTGTCGCCGGTGCCCTGGCCGTTGTCGGTGGCCAACTTCTCGGATGCGGCACGGCAGGTGGATATCACCGGGCTGATCGCGAATACCTTTATCGTGGCGGCGCTTTCGGCCGTGGGGCAGCTGTTGATCGCGCTGCTCGCGGCGTATGCGTTCGCGATGTATGCGTTTCCGTTGCAGCGGCTGCTTTATCTGGCCTTCGTGGGGACCTGGCTGGTTCCCTTTCAGGTGACCATGCTGCCCAATTACATTCTGCTCACGCGGATGGGGCTGCTGGACACGCTGATCGGTGTCGTGCTGCCGACGCTGTGTTCGGCGCTGGGCATCATGCTGCTGCGTCAGCATATGGCTGCGTTCCCGAAAGAGCTGGTGGCGGCGGCCCGAATCGACGGGCGCTCCTCGTGGTCGATTCTGTGGACGGTGGTGGTTCCCAATCTCCGGCCCGCGCTGGCCGCCCTGGGGATCCTGCTGTTCATCAATGCCTGGAACGAGTACTTCTGGCCTGCGGTGGTGCTGCGGCATTCCAACAGCGTTCTCCAGCTGGGGCTGCGCAGCTTCATGGGGACCGAGGGCGAGCAGTGGGGGCCGCTCATGGCGGTGGCCGGGCTGGCCTGCCTGCCCGTTCTGCTGCTCTATCTGCTGCTGCAGCGTCACATAGTCAATGCGTTCGTCCGTTCCGGGCTGAAGTAACGTCGCCTGGGAACAGGTGGCGAAGGGATGGGTGGCCGTGCAGTACTCGGAGACCGAGCAGCGGTATGCGAAGGCCGAGGACGGCGTCCGGATCGCCTATCAGCCGCGCGGTGAGGGGTTCCCGCTGGTGTTGCTCGCCGGTCAAGCGAACAACCATCACTGGTGGGACCACGTTCGCGATGATTTCCATGTCGCGCGTTCCACGATCACGTTCGACTATCGCGGGCTGGGGGCGAGTGACAAGCCCGAGGGGGCTTACAGCACAGCGGGATTCGCGCGGGACGTCATCGCGGTGCTCGACGATCTCGGTATCGAGCGTGCGGATGTCTACGGCACGTCCATGGGCGGGCGGGTCGCGCAGTGGTTGGGCGCGCAGTACGCGGACCGGGTGCGTGCGCTGGTGCTGGGCTGCACTTCCTCCGGTGGGCCGCACAGCATCGAATCCGACAATGAGGTGCGCAAGACGCTCGTGCGGCCGGAACCGGGTGTGGCGCGGCAGGCTTTGCTCGAATTGATGTACACCCCGGGCTGGCTCGCGACCCATGCCGGTCCGTACAACACGCTCGGTGATCCCGACATGCCGACGCATGCCCGGCGTGGGCATCTCGCCGCGAGCCGGCACCACGACGGCTGGGATCTGCTGCCCGAGATCAGTGCGCCCACCCTGGTGGTGCACGGTAGCGACGACATTCTCAATCCCGCCGCGAATGCGCCGCTGCTCGCGGAACGTATTCCGGGTGCTCGCCTGCATATCGTCGAGGGTGCGCGGCACGCGTATTTCGAAGAGTTCCAAGCTGTTGCGGGTCCGCTCGTGCTGGATTTCCTGGAAAACGCACGGCCGCAGCACTAACTGGGGTAGGTCACCGCGTCGGGGCGGGTTCGTCGGCGGACTGGTGGCCGCGGTGGGCGTCGCGGTCGAAGATGCCCAGGATCTCACAGGGGCGGCCGGCGGCGCCGATGGCGTGCGGGAGCATGGTCGGAAACTCTGCGGCCTGGTTGGTTTCGACGCGGAAGCGGCGGTTGCCCAGGAGCAGGATCGCGGTGCCGGAGAGGACGACGAACCATTCGTGGCCCGGGTGGGCGCGCATGCGGGCCGGGTTGTCGGGCGGCGGGTTGGTCATGCGCTGGCGGACGACGGTCATGCCCGGGCCGGTCTTGATCGGCCAGCGCATCAGGCCGTGGGCGCCGTCGATCGCCGGGTTGGTGATGACGTCGTCGGTGGCGGTTTCGACCAGCTGATCGAGGGAGGTGTCCAGGGCGCGGGCCAGCGTGACGAGCTGGTCCAGGGCCAGGCGGCGTTGACCGTTCTCGATGCGGCTGAGCGTGGACTGGCTGAGGCGGGCGCGGGTGGCCAATTCCTCCAGTGACAGGCCCTGGGCCACGCGTAATGCGCGGATGCGTTTGCGTACCAGGCCGTCCAGGTCGCCATCTTCTTGCTCCATCCGCAAGAGTGTATGCCTCTGAGGCAAGACGCGGTTAGCGTCGGATTCACCTTGTCCCGCCCGAGAGGAATCCATGAATACGCCCCGAACCGCTCAGGTGAGCGGCCACACTGGCGACAGCCCGGCACTACCCGGCGCCGCTCAGCGCCGCACGATCCTCATCGCCGTCTGTATCGCGTTGATGGCGGTCATCGCCTCGGTCTCCGGCCTCAATGTCGCTCAGCCCGACCTCGCGGTCGCCTTCGACGCCTCGCAGAGCACGATCCTGTGGATCATCAATATCTACACCCTCACCCTGGCTGCCCTGTTGCTGCCGCTCGGCGCGCTCGGTGACCGCCTCGGCCGCAAACCCATGCTGGTCGTGGGCTTGCTTGTCTTCGGAATCGCCAGTGCGGCAGCAGGTCTCGCGCAGTCGTCCGAGGTCATGCTCGCCGCTCGCGTGCTCTCGGGTGTGGGCGCCGCAATGATCATGCCCATCACCCTCGCCGTCATCACCTCGACCTTTCCTGAGGAGGAACGCGGCCGCGCGATCGGCGTATGGACCGGTGTCGCCGGCGGGGGCGGCATCCTCGGCATGTTCCTGTCCGCCGCCCTGGTCGACCTGGCGAGCTGGCGCTGGTTGTTCGTCCTCCCCGTGGTCCTGGTCCTGATCGCCCTGATCATGGTGCTGCGCTCGGTCCCCGACTCCCGCGAAAAGTCCGGTCACCCTTTCGATCTCGTTGGCGCCCTGACATCGATCCTCGCGATCGTCGGCCTGATCTTCGTCCTCCAGGAAGGTCCCGTCCAAGGCTGGACCGCCCCCGCGACTGTGGCCGGTCTGATAGCGGGCCTCCTGGCCACCATCGCCTTCGTGGCCTGGGAACTCCGCCGCCGCGATGCGGCCCTGCTCGACGTCCGCCTCTTCGCCGAACGCCCCCTCGCCAGCGGATCCCTCACGCTACTGGCAGTTTTCGGCGTCCAGGCAGGCATCTTCGTAGTTCTCTTCCCCTTCTTCCAAGCGGTCCTGGGCTGGTCCGGCCTCCTCTCCACCCTCGCCCTCATGCCCATGGCCATCCTGATGATGATCGCCTCCGGCCTGGCCCCCCAACTAGCCGCCCGCATAGGCCCCCGAGCCACCATCTCCACCGGCATCCTCCTGGCAGGCGCCGGCCTAGCAGCAATGGCCCTCATGGTCTCGGTCTCCGGCGGCTACCCGTCCCTCCTCCCCGGCATGCTGGCCATGGGCTTCGGCATGGGCCTCTCCATGACCCCCTCCACCCAAGCCATCACCACCACCCTCCCCCAATCCCGCCAAGGCGTAGCCTCCGCCCTCAACGACGTAACCCGAGAATTCGGCACCGCCCTAGGCGTAGCCCTCCTGGGCGCCCTCCTCTCCTCCGGCTACCGCACCGCCATAAACCCCCGCCTAACCGACATCCCCCCAGCCCCCGCGAGCTCGGCGCGAGAAGGAATCGCCAACGCCCTCAACGCCGCAAACCAAGCAGGCCCCCAATCCCAATCACTGATCCACGCCGCCCAACAGTCCTTCGTCGAAGGCTGGCAACAAGCCATGTGGGCAGGCGTGTTTGTCATGGCAGCCCTCCTCCTCATAGTCACATTGACGGGCCGCCACCAACCGAATACCCCTTAACCAGCCCGCTTCATGAGTCAATGGGCTGCGGCAATGGCGACGTTTCGAGGAAGATGCGGATTGCCCCGATGAAGACCAGCGCCGCCCCCAGCATGTGCACCACGACAACCGCATTCGGCAACCCGGTGACCGACTGAACGATTCCGACAACCGTCTGCACGCCCAGAATCACCAGCATCCAGGTAATACGCAGACGGAGTGGGCCACCGGGCGAGCTTGCCCGCCAGATCATCACGGCCACAACCACGACCGCACCAGCGAAGAAACCGTGGATCCAAGTCACCACGGTCCAATCGAACGGCATCCGCGGCACCTCCCCCGAATCACCGGCGTGGGGCCCGGTCCCGGAAACCGCCGTCCCCACCACCATCAATACGGCAGTGCCGGCCAACAGCATCCTCGCCAGCCGCCGCTCCCCCGGCGCGATCGCCGCTGGTGGTCGGCCACCGGCAGACCCGCCTCGCTGAACCAGGTCCCACGTCACCGTAGCCGCAGCCAAAAGTAATGTGGCAGCGAGGAAGTGCGCCGCAACCAGGTAGGGATTCAACCGCGCCAGCACAGTCATCCCGCCCACCACAGCATTGAGCACAATCACCCAGAACTGCACCCACGCCCACCGAACAACCTGCGGCTGCGCATCCCGCTGCAGCCGCGCCACCACAATCAACACCCCGACAATCACACAAACAACATCCGTCAGCATCCGATTGACGAACTCGACAACCGCGTGCACTCCCATAGCCCCCGTCGGCGCCAGCGCCCCACCCGAACAAGTAGGCCAATCCGGACACCCCAACCCCGACCCGGTAACCCGAACAATCCCCCCACCAACAACAATCGCAATACTGGCCACAACCGCCGCCCCAGCCGCCCCCGTTACCCACCCACGACCGAACCCAACTCTCCCCTCGATAAGGGAGAACGGACTCTTCCGCACCAGCCCCGCAGATCCGAACATCCTGCCACGCTAGTTAATTCACTTTGGGACTCAACACCGGGGTGGTGACGTGTGCGGACCCCGCCCAGGCACGTTGTCTGCTCAGTTCACAGGAGCGGCGTAGCGACGAATGACCTCCTCGACCGGCCGCCCCATCCAATGGGCGTCGAACGGCTCAGTGCCATCGAGGATTTCATCCAGAATCGCAGCCCTATCCAGGGTGGCCGGAATGCGGTGCGTCTCCCGTGCACTCACCACCACAGCAAGCAACACCGCCGCATAAACCCGCGCCCGAGGCACGGTCAACCTCCACCTACACCCCTCCACCTCCCGAATCCGCGCCTCCACGGTCTCGAGCACATCCTGAATCACCTGCAACTCGATCGACCCGAGGTCATCACACGGCATGACGACCCCCCAATCGCACTGCGCCGTCACCGAAACGCTCGGTGACGGACTGAGCCGACCAAAGGTTCGAACTGGACATCATGATCTCCTCTTTGCCGCTGCTGTGTCCTCAGCACACCACCAAAGTCCGCAGGTCCCAGCGAAATCGGACGTTCCGAACACGATTGTTCCGAACCACCAGAGCGGGTTCCGCGCCCGGCGTACTGTCTGTTCCGCGATGGCGTGTGTTTCGTTCCGAAAATGCCGAGGATGCAGACATGGCCGATGACGATGAACCCTCCACACTGCCGCGGCGTCAGCTCGGTCGATTTCTACGGGAAGCACGCGAAGGCCGCGGATTCTCGATGGATCGCGCTGCAGGTCTCGTGGAGCTGAGCAAGACCGCGCTGCACCGTATCGAGACGGGTGGGGTGAAGAAGATTCGTATCAGGGATATTCGGGCCCTGTGCGAGTTGTACGAGGTGAACGAGCCGGACACCGCCCGCGCCGTCGAGTTGGCCGAGCAGGCGCGAACGCCGTCCTGGTATACCGCGTTCGGTGGGCTCTACAGCGATGCGACGTTCAACATGTACGTCGGGTTGGCGGCCTCCGCGCAGCGGCTGATCGCCTATCACGAGATGGTCCTCGGGCTGGTGCAGACGGCGGACTACGCCAAAACGCTGATCAGTGCTTTCTATCGGGACAGCGATGCCGAGGAAATCGACCGACGCGTCGAGTTGCGCCTCAAGCGACAGACGATCATCACCCGCAAGGTGCAGCCGGTGAAGCTCGAACTGCTACTGCACGAATCGACCCTCCACCGAGTTGTCGGCGGCCCGCGAATCATGGCTGCACAACTGCGCCACCTTGCCGAGATCAGCACGCTGCCGAACGTTTCCGTACGTATCCAACCCTTCGCCGGCGGCTACGCCCGGGGAATCCTCCACGGCCCGTTCGTTATTCTGGATTTCGGCAACGATCTGCGCGGCCACCGCATAGAACCTCCCCTCGTGTACTGCGAAGGCAACGGCAAACCGGACCTCTACCTAGAGCACGCCGACGACGTCCAGCGCTACATTGACATTGCCTCGGCCATCCGCCGTACGGCACTGGACGAGGCTCGCACGCGAGACCTGCTCCGGCAGGTGGCAAGGAGTTACCAGTCATGAATGCCGATCTATCAGCGGCAGTGTGGTTCAAGAGCAGCTATAGCGGCGGCCAGACGGATTGTGTCGAGGTGGCGTGGCTCGGGGAAGAGGCCGTCGGAGTTCGTGATTCGAAGAATCCCACCGGCCCGGCACTGGTGTTCACACCAGGCCAATGGGATTCATTCGTACGCGGGCTTGCCGACCTATGAAGCGCCAGGCCACTGCGCCGGGGACTGATACACCGGTGGCGCCGGTGACACTGCGGAGATCCCCGAATTCGACCTGCCCCCAGCCGCGAGCGCCCCACCCGTCAGCACCAAACCGCCGACGAAGAGTGCCGCGCCGATCATGACCCGATCACTGATGAGCTCGCCCGCACGCTCCCGCACCGGCATGGTGTCCTCGCCTGGAGTGCTCTCCCCTCCCACCCATCGCCCCCAAGTGCATTCCTGCATCGCGGGGTTGTCTCGATTGGCCTCGCAGGTCAAACCGTTACTCAACGCCGACCGCGCAGAATCGTCACGCAAATCATGCTGAGCCATATACCCGAGACACATCATCACAGCCCCGGCAACAGCAATCAGCAGCCCGAATATCCCTGCAGTAACCCTCATTACCCCAACCCCTCCGGTATTCATCTACGAACGACCGCCACCACCTCATCAGGTCCAGGGCGCGTCGCCGCCGATATGCTAACGACCACGGCCGGACAACGCCGCCCTCGGGGTAGAGCCTGCCGAGGACCGAGTGGCACCTGACCGTGAAGAAACGGGCAGAATCTCGCGCTGAGGTGCCACTCGTGCATTTCCTCGGCCCGGTCGGCGTCGGGTTCAATCGTGGTAGATGATGCCGAAATCTAGGTGTAGGGCGGTCATTCGGCCGTCAGTAGCGCGGGTGGCCAGGAGTGGGTAGAAGCCGTCGCCCCAGCCGGATTGGCAGAAGACGATGTTTTGGTGGTCGGGGGCGAAGGGGACGATGGTGTTGGCGTACTGGGGGATTCGTGGGTCTTTGCTGAAGAGGTCGATCCAGGCGCCGGGGTGGCCGGTATCGAGGACGGTGTTGTAGAGGTCGTCGGGGATCTTGGCGACGGCCTGGGTGTCGACGAATCCGGCTAGGCCGGCGCCTACGGAGATGCCGTAGATCTTGCCGGGCGGGGCGGGTAGTTTTCCCTCGGGTGCGACGTTTTCGATGGTGGCGGGTGGATCGTCGTTGAGGATCAGGCTCAGGTAGGCGTTGCGGAGGCCGGTGGCGCCATTGGGTACGGGACTTCCGCGACTGACCCCCGGCGGAATCCTGATCCCCAACAGCATCGGCGAGACCCGCGGTCTGCTCGGCAGCCTGCCCAGGATCGGACGCGCTCTGCTGATGACGAAATGGGGCTCCACCGACGTCCGCACCGTCACCTGCGTCCCGAACCGCGACAACCTTCGAGCGCTCGCCGCCCTGCGCCCACATGAGCAGCCACCGCGCCCGCGGCAAAATCGCGATCGCCATCCGGCCCGACCGCGGCAGCGGCACAACCACAATCTAGCGTCGGCCCGATAGTTCGACTTCGCTTGTAGATCAGTCGGATTCGATGGTCTTCTTGAAGACGGTCAGAGCCTGGTCCATGGTGGCGGTGAACGGCGTGGCCATCGCATCGGGGAGGATGTCGCGGGTCCACACGAGACGGGTGGTGTTGTCATCGTGCAGAGCTACCTGCAGGGCCGAATTGTCGTGCAGCGGAATCGCGGTCCCGCCGATCACCGAGTAGACGAAGCGGCGAGCTTCCTCGTCGACGGTGATGAGGCGTTCGCGGACCACCGTGCCGTGCGCGAAGCTCACCTCACGAACGCCCTCACCCAGATCGGTACTGGCGGTAACCAGCCCGGGAGCCATCCGCAGTGGACCGCCGACGAAGTCGGCGACCACCGCCCACACGTCTTCCGGCGCGACATCGATGAGGATCTCTCGGGAGATCGAAGCCATGGCATTGCCCTTCCGCATCCGGAACCGTGATCCGATCATTGCAACCGGGCCGCGGAAGGAGCGGAGCCATAGGAACTTTCGATCACACGCCTCTGATACGGGCGCGAGCATCCGCCCACGAGAGCGGAATGTCCGCGGAGGTCGCCGTCGAGTCGGCGAAGTGCGGATTGCCGAGGCGCCCGGCCATGTCTTTCAACATCTCCGCATGCACACCGCTGTGCACGAACTTCTCCATGGCCTGCTCATCCGACCAGGCGGACAGTGTCCAGAACGTCTTGATGAACGGCTTCGCGTCCATCGTGTAACCGACGCATCCCGGCGCGGACTTGAGCTGGGTGCGGATCCTTATGGTCCAGCGCAGAAACCGTGGAACATCCCGGTAGCGGGTCAGTGGCAGATTGGTGGTCAGGACATGCAACTGATGTCCGTCAGCGGGTTTGTAGACTCCGGAGGACCAGGGCAGGGCGGGCATCGCAGCCCCTTCCGATCGATGTAGGCGGTCATCCGAGCGTGCCGGACGCCGTCGCCAGAGTCTCAGAATACTAAGGCGCACTTCCTCTTCGACCCGAAATCGAGTCCATCGACGCTCACGAAACCCGCGGACTGAGTTCCAGATACACCGTGTCCTCCGGCACCGCACCGAAGAAGACCCGGTCATAGAGCTGAGGCCAAACCCGGTAGATCGAATTGCGAGCCCGCTCAGCGCGCGGCCAGTCCGACTTATCGAGCAGACGCGCCGTAGCCCGCACCGCCGGCCCGAGCGGCTTCCCCCGCACATTGCAGGGCGCAATCAGTGCATCCGAATTGTTCTCGAGCCGCTTGATCTTCCCCGACTGTCGCTCGGTGAAGATGTAGACGAGCCCATCATCACCAACCCCGAACCACACCGGCGACGGCACCGCCTCCCCGCTCCGTCGAAACGTCACCAGCACCGCATGCCGATGCCCCCGCAACCCGTCGAAATCCCCTGCTGTCGCGTTCGATTCGCCGATCGAGAACGCACGACGATCCCGCAACGCGTTGTACACCACGTTCATCCCGCTGCCGAACTTCGCCAAGATGCCCATGACAACCGCCCTCCGGCACCGTATGTCGTGCCCAGACACAACGATACGGACGTAACGCGGCCTCCGGTCGAATACAGCTGCACCCGAGCGGTCGCGCGCCAGCCGGATCACGACGGTGCGGATGTGGAAGACTGCGGCAGCGCGACTACTCGCCCACGGCTGCACCATGGTCACCGCCGATGTCGGCGTCGACGGCGTACTCCACCTCGTCGAACTCGGCGGCGTGAACAGCTGGGGCATCTACGGCTCCAGCGTCACCGATTTCATCGCTGCGATGGAAGCGGAGGCCCTCGCTCGCCACAACGCGCGAACCAACGCTCAGTCCCGTCAACCGCTTCTCGAGGTCTACCACCGGGGCATACCGGCCAGCAAAGCAAGGATGCGCCATCAATCGGTTGGTTTCCAGCACAACTCGAGAGTTGGACATTTCGGACAATCTGGGCATGATCTTGGTGTACGCGTTCAGAATGGGGAGTTATCAGATGTCTTTCGCACGCAAGATCACAGTCGGGGCTGTCGCGTTCGCGGCTCTCGCGGCCGGCACAGCCGCCGCCGGTACCGCGCAGGCGGAGGGGGATTCATTCGGGGCATTGGCCGCGGTCATCGATGGGCCCACCGGCCAGATGGTGCGCTACGGCTGGGGGGTCGCTTCCGACCCGGACAGCGCGGATGCTGCCGCGCGCAACGATTGCGGGTCCTCGAATTGCGTTGTCCTGCTGCGCTTCCAGAATGAGTGCGCCGCTGTCGCCAGGTACAAGGGTTACCCCTCGGTGTGGGCAGTCGGGCCTACCCGGGCCGACGCCGAGCGGAACGCGGTCACCACCCTGGGCCCGAGCACGGACCTGCTGGGGCCATTGAACATCCCTCAGCTCGGCAAGTCAGCCTGCACTGCGAACGCTCAATAGTCCCGGTCCCAGGCAACGTGCCCAAGTTGAGCAATCCTGTGGATGGTCAGGAAGCGGCGGGTTGGGGGGTTAGGGAGCCTATCAGGGAGGTGTTGTGGGTGGCGGTGCGGAAGTGGGGGTGGTCGAGGATGTCGTGGAGGTAGTCGGTTGTGGTGGCTATGCCTGGGCCTTGGAGGGAGGTTTCGGCTAGGGCGCGGCGCATGCGGGCTATGGCAGTGGGGCGGTCGGGGGCCCAGACTATGACTTTTGCCAGGAGGGAGTCGTAGTGCGGGGGGATGGAGTAGCCGGGGTGGATGTGGGTGTCCGTGCGGACGAATTGGCCTCCGGGGAGGACGCATTCGGTGAGGGTGCCGGGGGCGGGGGCGAAGTCGCGGTCGGGGTCTTCGGCGTTCAGGCGGCATTCGATGGAGACGCCGGTGGGGTTGCCGCCGGGCGGGAGGGTCAGGGGGTGGCCTGAGGCTATGCGGATTTGCTCGGCTACCAGGTCTGTGCCGGTGACCATTTCGGTTACCGGGTGTTCTACCTGGAGGCGGCAGTTCACTTCCATGAAGTAGAAGTTGCCGTCCTCGTCGAGGAGGAACTCGACGGTACCGGCGCCTACGTAGCCCGCCGCCTTCGCGCCGAGAACGGCTGCGGCGCCGATGCGTTCGGAGAGATCGGTGGAGAGGCCGGGGGCGGGGGCTTCTTCGACCAGTTTCTGGTGGCGGCGTTGCAGGGAGCAGTCGCGGAGGCCCAGGTGGATCACGGTGCCGTGGGTGTCGGCGAGGATCTGGGCTTCTACGTGGCGGGCCGGCTCCAGGCAGCGCTCGATGTAGAGGCGGCCGTCGCCGAAGACCGCGGTGGCATTGGCTCGGGTTTGCTGCCACGCGGTGGCGAAGTCGGCGGGGTCGCGGACTACTCGCATGCCTCGGCCGCCGCCGCCCGCAACGGCTTTCAGGATTACGGGGTAGCCGATGTCACCGGCAAGGTCGCGCGCTTCGTCGACCGATTCCACCGGGTCCAGGCTGCCGGGCAGCAGCGGCAGACCGGCTTCGGTCATCAGAGCACGGGCGGTGGACTTGTCGCCCAGGCGCGCCATCACCTCGGCGGGGGCGCCGATGAAGATCAGCCCCTCGGCCTCGCAGACCTCGGCGAAATCCGGGTTCTCCGAGAGGAATCCGTAGCCGGGGTGGATCGCGTCGGCACCGGTGGCGCGGGCCGCCTCGATGATGGCGGGAATGTAGAGGTAGCTGCGTTTGGCAGGGCCGGGGCCGATCTGGACCGACTCGTCGGCCATACGGACGGCGAGGGAATCGCGGTCGGCGGCCGAATGGACGGCTACGGTGGCGATGCCGAGTTCCGCACACGTGCGGAGGATTCGGACGGCGATCTCACCGCGATTGGCTACCAGAATCTTGCGGATGGGGCGCGTCATCGTAGGGCCTCGAACACGATCAGGGGCTGGCCGTGCTCGACGGATTCGCCGTCCTGGACCAGGAATTCGGCGATCACACCCTCGCGGGAGGCCGTCACCGGGATCATGAGCTTCATGGCCTCGACGATGGCCACCTGCTGACCGGAACGCACCGGGTCACCCTCGGTGACGAACGGCGCGGCACCGGGCTCGGAGGCACGGTAGAAGACGCCCACGGTCTCCGCGGTCAGCGTGAATGTGGCTGTCTCCAAGGCATTTCCGGCACTGGATCCGGAATCCGCGACCGGAGCGGCGGTCGGCGCGACCCGCTCCGCGACGGAAACGGCCGAGCCGCTCTCGACATGCCGCGCCTCCGCCTCCCAGCTGACCCGCAGCACGACAGGACCATTGGCCACCGTCACCGTGGTCGGCGCCGACCCGGCCCGGACGGTCAGCGCGTGCCGGGCGAGCACGGCCAGGCTGTGATCGGCTTCCGTGGCGCTCACGGCGCGGCCGCCGGCCGGAATGTCGAAGGGGACGAGGGTTTCGGTGGACTCGGTCATCGGTTCTCCTGAAGATCGTTGCGGGCCACGCCGAAGGCCCGGAAGCGGGCGTGCCGGTGCGCGAGCAGGTCGCTGGTGGACCAGGCGCGCAGTTCGTGCACGGCCTGGCGGACCGCGCGGCGCAGCAGGGCGGTCGCGGCGGCGGGGTGGGTGTCGGCGCCGCCCTCGGGTTCGGGGACCACCGCATCGGCGATGCCGAGTTCGAGCAGGGCGGCCGAATCCACGCGCAAGGCTCGCGCGGCGCGGGGCGCGGCCGCCGCGTCCTGCCAGAGGATGGAGGCGCAGCCTTCGGCGGTGATCACCGAGTACACGGCGTTCTCGCACACCAGCACCCGATCGGCCACGGCGAGCGCGAGCGCTCCCCCGCTGCCGCCCTCACCGGTGATCACCGCGACCACCGGAACAGGCAGTCCGGCAAGCAGTTTCAGGCTCTCGGCAATGGCCACCGCCTGGCCCTGCTTCTCGGCCTCGATACCGGGATAGGCGCCCGCGGTATCGACCAGCGTGACGACCGGCAGCCCGAGCTTGGCCGCCAGCCGGAACACCCGCGCGGCCTTGCGATATCCCGACGGCGTCGGCATGCCGTAGTTGCGCTGAGCCAATTCGGCGGCCGTATGCCCCTTCTGGGTGCCGACCACGGCCACGGGAACACCGTCCAGCCGGGCAAGGCCGGCGATCATGGCCGGGCAGTCGGCACTCATACGGTCGCCGTGCAGTTCGACGAACTCCTCGAACGCACCGGCCAAATGATCGAGCGTGGTCGGCCGGCCCAGCCGCCGCGCAGCCCGCACCCGATCCCAGGCATCCGCCGTCGGCAGCCCGGCCGGATCGGTGATGACCGCCTCCGCGTCATTGGTGTACGGCCGCGCCGAACGCACGGTCATACCCACCAACCGGATCAGCCGATCCCGCAGGCCCGACCGGTGGCAGATCATGTCGACAATGCCGTGCTCCAGCAGGAACTCCGCAGTCTGGAAGCCGGCGGGCAGCGTCTGCCCGATCGTCTGCCGGATCACCCGCGGCCCCGCGAAACCCAGCCGCGCACCCGGTTCGGCGACGATCACATCGGTCGACGTGGCGTAGGAGGCCGCGACCCCGCCATAGGTGGGATCGGTGATCACCGAAACAGTCAGCACACCCGCCTCATCGAGACGGCGCAAGGCCCGGCTGGTCTTGGCCATCTGCATGAGCGCGACAATGCCCTCCTGCATCCGCGCCCCACCGGACGCGGTAACCAGAATCAGCGGACGCCGTTCGGCCAGCGCCACTTCCGCCGACGCCGTCACCGCCTCACCGACGGCACTGCCCAGACTCCCACCGAGGAACCGGAAGTCCATGGCGGCCACCACGACCGGCACCCCACCGAGCGTCCCGCGCACACAGTTGATCGCGTCCGTCATCCCGGTCCGGCGGCGAGCATCGTCCAGCCGCTCCGGATAGGGACGAGAATCATTGAACTGCAGCGGATCCGCCACCGTCTCGGCGTACTCGATCGGCGTCGCCGACTCCTGATCCAGCAGCAAGTCGATGCGCTGCGCGGCGGTCAGCATGCCGTGGTTGTCGCATTCCGGGCAGACCCGGTCACCGCGCTCGTACCGTTTGACGTAGATCATCGACCCGCACCCCGGGCACACCATCCAGGATGTGCCCGCGGCCGTGCCGGTTTCGAGAATGGTCATCGTTCCTCCAGAGGACGCGGCGCGTACCGGGCGCACTCGGCCGGCAGCCGCACACCGGCCGCACGCAGTTGCGCGACCCGGGTCAGGTAGGCCGCGCCTCGCATGAGCTGGCCCGCGATATCGGCGACCCCGCGATTCCCGGGCACGGCCAGGTAGGTGCCCGACGTCCAGGTGTTGAAGGCGCCCATGGCCGGCCCGCACCAGATCTGGTAGTCGGCCGCCCGATCCGCCTCCCCGCGAATACTCCAGCCCGAGGACAGGCCCAGATACCAGCGGAACACCAGCGCCATCCGCGCCTTCTCATCGCCCTCGGCCGCCGTCAGCTGCGCCGGATCCCGCTCGGTGAAGTAGGTGACGCAGTCCTGCCACACCGTCTCCAGCGGACGGCGGAACAGCTTGGCCTCCAGGTCCTTCCGCACGTCGGCGGGCAGCGCATCCATGCCGGGATAAGCCCGGTACAGGTCGTAGAGCCGCTGCGCCCGGGCCGCGAACATGGTCCCCCGGCGCAGCACCTGCACCTGAACACCGAGTTCGAACATGTCCGAGGACGGCGCCATGATGCAGTCCGCGAACTGCGCGGTGGCCAGCAGATTCTTGGTGGCCTCACACTGATTCGCCTCGCGCGCGGCCTGATTCACCGATCCGGTGACCACATACGCCGCACCCATGGCGAACGCCGCGGCCGCGGCATCGGGAGTACCGATGCCACCGGCGGCCCCGATACGAACCGCTGCCGCGGCAGGCAGTTCCCGTGCGATGCGGTCCCGCGCGGCAACCAGCTCGGGCAGCAGCACCACCAGCGGCCTGCGATCGGTGTGACCGCCCGAATCCGCCTCCGCCGTAATGTCATCCGCCATCGGCACCCGCGCGGCCAGCTCGGCCTGCGCACTGCTGATCCGGCCGTCCGCCACCAGAGCCTGCAGCAACCGAGCAGGCGCCGGACGCAGGAACAGCTCGGCCACCTCGACCCGGGAAACCTTGGCGATCAACCGATTCCGACATTCGATATGCCCCCGCGGATCCACGGTCAGCCCGAGCGCCCGATACCGCACCACCTCGGCGGTGAGATCCATGAACGCCGAAGCCTCGACACACCGCACCTCGTGCCGCAGGCAGGCATCCACGATCGCCCGCTCCAGCGCGGGCTCCGAAGGACTGTGAATCAGATTGCAGGCGAACGGCTTACCCGTCAGCCGCCGCGAGAGCTCGGCGAGTGCCGCCTCGATCCCCGCCGGCGGCACCCCGGCCGCACCGTAACTGGCCAGATATCCGGCCTCAGCCATCGCGATGACCAGCGCGGGCGAGGCGATGCCATTGGCCATCGCACCCGCCGCATACGCCGCCCGCACACCGTGGAAGGACCGGAAGCTCCCGTCCCCCAGCCGTTCCGGCGCCAAGGGCGGCACCGCGGCCAGGATCTGCCCGCGACCGGCCACCCCCGCGTCCGAGGTGGCGCCCATCCGCCCCTCGTGCCGGACGATCCAGCACGGCCGCTCCAGCTCGAGCAGCACCGCGGCGATATCCCCGGCCGTCTCCGCGACGACCGGATTCCGCAAAGTGGTCACGGCAACGCCTTTCGATCGACGATCTCGACCCCGAGGTCGATGAGTTCGTAGATGCGCAGCCCCGGCTTCCACAGCGACCCGTCCACGACGACGGTCGCCCCGTGCGGCCCGCGATGCACCGACTTGATGTGCGCCTCCAGCTCGACACTGCCGTCGGTGGGGAGGAACTGCCCACGGTAGCGCCAGCTGAAAGGAATGTCCCGCGGAATCCGGAACACCGGATCGGCCATGCCGTCGGCGAATCCGGCGTCGAGCATCCACTCCTGCACGGCGTGAATGACCGACTCGACACCCAGCGAACCGGGAATCACCGGGTCCAGATGGAAGTGCCGCGCGAAGAACCAATCCGCCGGGTCGATGGCGCGCAGGGAGTGCAGGTAGCCCGCACGGTACTTACCGCCCTCGTCGATCACCTCGACCCGGTCGATGAGGGCCAGCTTCCGGCGCGAGCACGCCCGCGCCGCTGCGTCCGAGCGCCGCGCCGCCACATCGATGACCCGTGGCCGCACTTCCGGATGTTCGGCCAGCCACGAGGGCGCATACCGTCCGGCATCCAGACCGGTCTGATTGCCCAACGCCTGGTCGCTGAAGTAGCCGAACATGGTCTCGCCGCGATAGAACGGCTCGCCGTCCACACTCAGCGTGTAATCGAAGGTCTGCAAGGACGACCCGGGCAGAATCGTCGTCGACAGCAGCCGCGAATCCTGTTCGATCGTCGCATCGCGCAGATCGACCTGCCGCAATACCGTCGCGGTACCGCCCAGATTGCGCAGGCTCAGCGTGGTGCCGGGCTGGGTCAGGGTCGGCCCCGCGTAGTAGCCCATGAGCAGGGCCGCCTGCAGCGACGTCTCCATGTAGACGAAATGCGGCATGGAATCGTTGGCCGTATCGGCGTAGTACCAGGAATCGGCGGGTGAGTCGTATTCCGTGGTGTACGAGGCCGTTTCCAGATTGCCGCGCGCACCGTCGAAATCACGCACCCGGTCCACCAGCAGCAGTCCGCCGGTCGGGAGCCGAGTCGCCCGCACGCCGGTGTACGGGGCGAACTCCGGACCCATGGCGATGGCTTGATCACCGCGCGCCAGGTGCGCCATATGGAATTCATTGAGCAGCAGATCCGGCACCGCGTGGCCGGGGCCGACCTCCGCGCCGTGCGGCTCGACGAGGCTGACCGAAACCTGCACCGGCTCGGCGCCTTCACCGAAGTAGGCCGTGGCCTGGACATACGGCCGGGGCACCAGATCCGCGCCGTCGATTACCAGTTCGACTGTGCCACTGGCTGTTCCGAGCGCCGACTCCGAGACACCGCCTGTGAACGAGCTCCCGGACAGGCACAACGGCATGCCGGTGTAGAGCACGTACAGCTCCGCTGTCTGCAGTGCGGCCGTGCGGGCATCACCCTCGAATCGGGCGACCACCCGGCCCTTGCCCGCGCCGCCGTACAACTCCAGCCCGGTGACCTCGGTCAGCACGAGCGGCGTGGTGGCGGCCAGCCGCGCCACGGCCTCGACGCCGTCACGCTGGTAGGCAGGCCCGAACACCGCGCCCACCGCACCATTGGCCAACTGCGCCAACGCTTCCCGATCCAGCCGGGTCCGTCCGCTGCGGGCCAGGGGTTTGAATGCCCCCTCGGTCGCACTGTGCACCGGCTGCGCATCCACCACCGTGGGCCGCACCGCCCGCCGCCACAGCTCCCGCTGCAAGGCGATCTGCGCACTCAGCGCGGACCGGTGCGCAGCGACCACACCGGCGCGAATCTGCGCGATCGGATCGATACCACCTGTGGGCCTTGCACTTTCGATGGCCGCCGCCGTCGGCTCCAGGGCAGACTCCGTCTGCTCCAGGGCCGCGCCGGCCGGTGCCACCTCAGCCTGTTGCGGTGCGTTCAGGGGGTCGAAGGCCACCCCGTCGAATTCCAGTACCGTCATGCCGTCCACCGCCTCACCGAGGATCGGAACTTCTCCGTCAGATCGGGTGTCGTCAACACGGTGACATCCGAGAACCGTTGCAGCACGGTGCCGTCCAGGGCCACGGCTGTCGCGTCGATCAGGGCCTCCATCCGCGTGGCCCGCGGATTGTCGGCCACCACCAGGAAGGGCTCACCGGACGGCAGCGGCGCGAAGTAGTCCACGCGGCCGATACCGAGCGGCAGGCAGGCCGCGCCGAGCAGGCGATGACCCAGCACCGGCGGCACCTGCAGGATCAGGTCCGCCTGAACCGGATCGTGCAGGCGGCCCGCATACGCGCCGTGGGCCACCGGAACCGCTGGCAGTGCGCATTCCACCACCAGTGACTCGTCGCTGTCCGCGTGCACCGACCGCAAGCCTTGCAGTGCGGGCGCGTGGAACTGGATTCCGTCGCGGTAGATGTACGCCGCATCGCGGCCGGAGCCATTCCCCAGCCTCTCGGCCGGTACCTTCCGCGGTGGCTGCTCCGGCGCATCGGCCAGCAGCAGCGTCGCCCGGAATCGTGCCGTCGAGTCGGTGAGAACCGTGGCCCGCACGGCGATCCGGCCGTCGACCGGATCGGCGGGGTCGAGCTCGAAGTCCAGTCCGGTCACCGGGTGGTCGAACACCAGGCCCTTGAGCACCTGGAAATCACGCGCACCCACCACGATTCGACCCGGCAGCGCCCGCTCGGCGAGGTTCACCATCGCACCCAGCCCGAAAGTGGCCGGCAGTACGACATGCTCCCCGATGCGATGCGCCTCGATCACCGGCTCGTCGACCAGACCCACGAGGCCACGCCGCGCCCGGATCGGAGCCGGCGCGGGGCCGCCCTCCGACAGCGCGGTCGCCGCACCGACCAGCAATACCGGCTCGGTCCGCCGCGACTCGGTGAACTGCGCCGTGAACGCCGCCGCACCCGCCGCCGGCGCCAGCAGCGGAATACCGCGGGCCCGGAAGTGCTCACGCAGTTCGGGTGTCACCATGCCGCCGTCCCAGGCGCCCCAGTCCAGCGCGGTCACATACCGGTCCGGATGCCGGGCCGCCCAGCTGACGGCGAACCGGCCCAGCGCCTCATTGGCCGACGCGTAGTCCGACTGCCCGGCATTGCCGAACAATCCGGCCACCGAGGTGAACAAGACCAGATGCCGGGGTTCACCCGCCGCGGCGAGCACCGCCGCGAGACCGGCCAGCTTCGGCCGCAGCACCCGGGCAATCGATTCGGCCGTCTTGTCGGGCACGAAGGAATCGGCCAGTACCCCGGCCCCGTGCACGACACCGGTGATCGTCTCGCGCCACGGCGCGAGGGCCTCACGCAATGCATCCGCATCGGTGGCGTCCACCGCGAGATAGTCCGCCCGATCACCGAGCTCATCCAGGGTCGAACGGATCTCCCGTACGGCCCGGACCTCCGAGCACGCCCGATCGATATCGCGCGGAGTGACGCCGGTCCCGGCGAGCGCCCGCACCGCGGCAAGCTTCAGCTCGCCATCGGAAACGTCCTGCGCCCAATCGGGTTCGGCAGTCAGTGCGGTCCGCCCCAGCAGGAGGAACCGGCACTTGCTCACCGTGGCGAGCTCCTGCACGCAGGTCGCGGTGACGCCGCGCGCACCGCCGGTTACCACCAGCACGTCCTGCTCGGTCAGCAGCGCCGCGCCGTATTCCGCGCCGGCACTGATGATCTCGGGCGTCCGTGCCGCACCGTGCCGGCTCGGCACCGGCGTCCGGCGCGCACCCGAGTCATCGATTCCGACCTCGGGCGTATCCCATGCCGAGTCGCACAACTCCTCGAGCACATGCTCGGCCAGCCGCTGCGGCAGGACCGCAGGGTCGATGTCGAGCGCCCGGCAGAACAGCGACGGCTGCTCCGCCGCAAGGCTTTTCACCAAGCCGCCGATGCCGCCCAGCAGGGCCGCCACCGGCTCCGCGTCGCCGCGGAAGCCCAGGCGCCCGTCCAGCCGGGTGACGGTGGCGAACCCGGCGCGGCCGGTGGCCGCCCGCAGCCGGGGCAGTACCTGCCCGGCCACCAGGATGGCGTCGGTGAGAATGCGTTGCGCCTGTTCCCACTCCCCCGCCACACCGGCGACCACCACGCAGGCGTCCACCGGCCCGGTCCCCGTCACCGCATCCGGACTCGTCGCCCGGCGCACCGACCAGCTGCGCGCCCGCAGCAGTTCCTCGATTGCCTCGCAATCGGTTTCGGCCGAATCGTCCAGGCACACCAGCACGGCATGCCCCGCCGGACGGTACGGATCCACCGCCGGATCCACCGGCGGCAGCGCCACCAGCTCCACGACGTGCCGCGGCGCCTCCGCCGCGGCCTCAGCTTTTGGGTGAACATCACCCCCGGCCAGCTCGCTCACGATCTGATCGAGCGTGCGTAGCGTGCCCAGCTGCTCGGGTCCGAGCACGGGTAGCTCCGGGAACCGTTCCTGCAGAGCGCCGATCACCTGCACCCGCTTGATCGAATCCACACCGAGATCCGCTTCCAGATCCATGGTCGGATCGACCATCTCGACCGGGTACCCGGTCTTCTCGGCCACGACCTCACGCAGGGCCTGGCGCAATGCGTCTCCGGAGAGCGCACCATTGGCGGCCGGAGCCGCTGCGCGGCTTGCAGTCTGAGCGGCGACGGGGGCGTCCGCTTCAGGCGCGGACACGGCCGGGTCGGCGTCGGCCCCCGCCAGCTCGTCCACGATCTGATCGAGGGTGCGCAGGGTACCCAACTGCTCGGGTCCGAGCACCGGCAACTCCGGGAACCGCTCCTGCAGAGCGCCGATCACCTGCACCCGCTTGATCGAATCCACACCGAGATCCGCTTCCAGATCCATCGTCGGATCGACCATCTCGACCGGGTACCCGGTCTTCTCGGCCACCACCTCACGCAGCGCCTGACGCAGCGCATCGCCCGAGGTGACACTCACCGCGGCCGGGGCCTGCGGCGGCGTAACCTGCTGTGCAAAAGCAACTTCCGGAACGGCAATCTCCGACACCGCCGGCGCTACCGGAGCGACGGGGGTATGTGCGATCGCGGCGGGGGCCGCAGCCGCGACGGCCTGCACGGGCGCGGTGGCCACCGGCTCCACATACACCGGTACGTTCCGCGGCCGGCTCACCGGCGCGCCGCCCTCGAGCTCGGCCAGCTGCGCCACCACATCGCCTGCGCGGGAGTGGCTTTCGCTGATGGCGACGCCGTGGTCCTTGACCGCTTCGATGGCGCGCACCATGAGCTCGTCGATGCGTCCGTGGCTCAGGGCCCCGGCGAGATCGCGGGCCAGTTCGAGCTGGCCGTCCAGATAGTGGCGGTGAGTGTGCAGATGCTGCACGAGAGCGCTGTCCAGAGCGCTCGGCTCCGGCAGGCGATACTGCGGTTCCGCGGACATGCGGTGCTCCAGAATGCTGGGTGGGGTGGGCGAAGTCCGCTGAGCCGGCGGCACATGGCCTTTTCCGGCAACAGCGGCGGTAGCCGGCGCGGCGTCGACCCCATTGGCGACGAGCGTCGGAGCGGCGAAGGCGGCAGGCGCGGCGAGCGCCGGCGCAACGGCCGCGACAGGCTGTGCGCTCGGAGCGGCCGCGGTCACGCGGTACCCGTCCGAGAGCGCCGCCGCATAGGCGGCACGACGGCTGTCCGGCACGTACTCCGGCGCCGAAATGGTCACCGACATAGCCGGTTTCTTGGCGGGCCGAGCAGGCTCCGGTGCGCCGAAGCGGTTGATGCCGCGCAGGTCGAACCCGAGCACGGCCAGCTGCACCGCTGCCCGCTTGAGGGCCAGATCGCCATTGCCGATCGGGCCCGAGTCGGTGGCGATGGCGATCGCGTCCTCACCGAAGGTGCGGCGCACCAACGAGGTCAGCACCTGCTTGGGACCGAACTCGACGAAGACCGTGCAGCCGTCGCCGTGCATGGCCGTCAGGGCATCGTGGAATTCGACGGGATTGCTCAACTGCGCGGTGAGCGTGGCCCGGTTCTCCTCGGCATCCGCGCCGTACCGTGCGTCCCGCGTATCGGCGTAAACGGGCGCGTCCGGCTCACCGATCTCCACGCCCGCCACCGCATCCCCGAACGCCGTCACCGCGTGAGCAACGTACGGGGTGTGGAAGGCACCCGAGACCGGCAGCTGCCGTGTGACCCAGCCCTTTTCGGTGAAGTGCCCGGTAGCGGCCGCGATGCCTTCGCTGCCGCCACCGACCACGACCTGATCGGGCGCATTGTGGTTGCAGATCCACACATCGCCGATCCCGGCAATAGCCGCCTCGACCTCCGCACGAGAAGCCGCAACCGCGACCATGGTGCCCGCGTCGGTCCCCTCGGCGACCGTCATGGCCGCACCGCGTGCCCGCGCCAGGCTGTAGAAGTCGTCGGTCGTGACCGCACCGGCAGCCCACAGCGCGGTGAGCTCACCGAAACTGTGGCCCAGATATCCGGCGGCGCTGAACCCGAATTCGCTCAGCACCCGGAACTGCCCGGCCGCCAGCGCGCCGATCGCGGGCTGCGCGAACTCGGTGCGCCGCAACAGGTTCTCCTGCGCGGACTTGGCGCCCTCGTCGAAGGCGGGCGCGGGGAACACCACGCTGCCCAGCCGCCGCGACGCGCCGGCGAAGGCGGCATTGGCGGCGTCGAAGGCCGCGCCGACGGGCGGATTGTTCAGGGCCGCATCGAGTCCCATGTCCACGTATTGGCTACCCTGCCCCGCGAACAGCGCACCCACCTTGCGGCCGGCCAGCGCCGCGGCCCGGAAGTACACGCCCTCGGGGTGATTCCAGTGCGCCGCTTCGGGATTGCGCACCAACTCGTCCACGGCCAGTGCCCGCAGATCCGCGGCGGTGTCGTCATCGAGCGAGACGAAACCGATGCGCGCGTGGTCCTCCGGAATATCGCCGCCGTCACCGCCGTCGGTGCTGCGCACCGCGTCGATCAGCCCGGCGACATCGGCCGCATGCCAGATGTGCGCGCGCGGCGTGCGATGCAGGACATGCTGTGCGCCCCGCTCGGAGTCGGCTTCCTCGAGTACCAGGTGGAAGTTGGTGCCGCCGAAGCCCATCGCCGAGGCCGCCGCGCGCCGCACCGGCCGCTGCGGATCCAGGATCCACGGCCGGGTCCGGGTGTTCACGTAGAAAGGCGCCGTCTCGGCGGCGATTTCGCTGTTCGGCGCCTCCACATTGATGGTGCCGGGCAGCACCTTCTGATGCAGCGCCAGCGCCAGCTTCATGACGCTCGCCGTACCGGCCGCACCCTTGGTGTGCCCGATCTGCGATTTCACGCTGCCCAGCGCGGCGAAGCGGGCCTCCGAACTGGCGTCGGCGAGCAGCTCTTTCAGCGCGGTCAGCTCGGTCTTGTCACCGACCGCGGTGCCGGTGGCGTGCGCCTCGATGAGCTCCACATCGGCCGGCGAGCATTCCGCGTCGGCGTAGGCGCGGTCCAAGGCGATCCGCTGCCCCTCGGCGCGCGGCGCGTAGATCGACTTGGACCGGCCGTCACTGGAGGATCCGAGTCCACGGATGACCGCGTAGATCCGGTTCCCGTCCCGGCGTGCGTCCGCCAGCCGGCGCAGCGCCAGCATGGTGATGCCCTCGCCCAGCAGGGTGCCGTCCGCGCCGGCGCCGAACGGGCTGATCTGCCCGCTCGGCGAGAGCGCACCGACCTTGCTGAAACACATGTAGATGAAGATCGTGTTCTCGGTGTCGACGCCACCGGTGATCATCATGTCCGCGCGGCCGTCCTGCAGCTCCGCGATGGCCGTGCGGATGGCGGCCAGCGAGGCCGCGCAGGCCGCGTCGACCGTGCAGTTCATGCCGCCCAGGCCGAGCCGGTTGGCCACCCGTCCCGCAACCACATTCGCGAGCAGACCCGGGAAGGAGTTCTCCTCCCACGGCGCGAAGGCGGCCACGAACCGGTCGGCGATGGCGTCGGCATCGGTGTCCGACAGGCCGACCGAACGCGCGGCCTCCTTCAGCACCGGCGTGGACAGCCGCGCCGCCAGCGGATGCATGAGCGGCACCGGACCGGTGGTCCCGAGCACCACACCCGTGCGAGCCGGGTCGTACCACGGCGAATCGGTGGCTCCCGCGTCGATCAGCAGATCCCGCGCCACACCGAGACTCAATGTCTGCATGGTGCTGGTGACCTCGAGCTGATTCGGCGGCAGCCCGAATTCGAGCGGATCGAAATCGACGTCCGGCAGGAACGCCCCACGCCGCGAATAGGTCTTGTCCGGCGTGGACCGGTCCGCGTCGTAGTAGTCGTCGAGGCTCCAGCGGGAACCCGGCACCTCCTCGGTGCAGTCGACACCGTCGACGATGTTCTGCCAGTACTCTCGATGATTACGTGCCTTGGGCAGCAGGCCCGACATCCCGACAATGGCAATCGGGTCGCGCGCCAGGCGTCTGTCGTCCGTCACAGAAGATCCTCTCGAACCGTGGCCGTCGCGCCGCTCAGGCGGCGACGGTGGTAGCGGTGGTCGACGAAATGAGTTCCGCTGCGGCCGCAGCGAAAAGACGGTGGCCGGACGGGCTGGGGTGCAGCCCGTCCTCGGTCCAGGTGCCGGCCAGTTCCCAATCGGGACGGGCCGAGAGATTCAGCAGCAGTACTCCGTGGTCGGCGGTGACCCGGGCCATGACCGCATTGGCGAAGGCGAAACGCTCGCGCAGCAGGGCGCGGAAGCCCTCCGGAACCGGCAGGCGCGCCGGAATATCCGGATAGTCGGCGGTGAAAACCGTTGCGCCGGTGGCGGACAGCGTGCCGAACAAGATGTTCAGATTGTCCTCGAACCGGTCCGCGTCGAAGGCGCTGACCAGGTCGTTCACCCCGGCCACCACGCCGTAGAGCTCCGCGCGCGCGGCCACCGGCAGCTGCCGGCCGACCACATCGCCGGTGGTGGCCCCGTGCGTACCGAGATTGCGGATGACGCTCGGCCGCAGGCCCAATTGCCCGCCCAGCCGCGGCACCCAGCCGCGATAACCGCCGGCCGCGGCGGGGTCGCCGCGGCCTTCCACGAAACTGTCGCCGAGAGCGACCAGGCCCGGGGCACTCACAGCGCGGCCTCGGCCTTGCTCACGTGCCGCTTGTCCACCGGGAAGCCGATCTGCTCGTACAGCTCGGCGAGCTCGACCTCACCGAAGTACTTCTCCGGCGGGTAGAGACCGGCGATCAGGCCGAAGAACTTCTTGGTGTAATCGGGGCTCATGCTGGTGGCCCGGAACACCGAGTCGTAGTACGGCGTCAGCGAGAGCTCGGAGATGGCGGTGGTCAGTTCGTAGGTGCTGGCGCTCTGCGCGTCGCGCTCGCGCTGGTACTCCGGCAGCGTCTCCTCGAAAGGCCGCCCGCCGGACAGGCTCTCATCGGCCAGATCCGCCAGCAGCTGGGCGTACTTGAAGGAGTCGGTGATGCCCCAGCCGGTGAACGGGTCCTTGTGGTAGCCGGCGTCACCCACCAGCGCCCAGCCCGGCCCGAAGGACTGGCGGCGGTAGTTGTCCGGGTACAGCATGGGCCGGAACGGCTCCACCCGCTCACCCGTGTCCAGCAGGCGCGCACCGAGTTCCGGGTCCACCTGCTGCACGATCTCCTGCACACCGGCGTCCGGGTCGGCCCGGAACTCCCGGAAGCGCTCCCGCTTGCGCATGACCGCCACCAGGTACAGACCGTCATTGGTCGGCCAGGTCGCGAACTGCTGCTCACCGAAACCGGTGCGGTGGTTCATGCCCCAGTCGATGCCGTCGTAGTAGGAGTAGTAGACGAAGCACGCGGCGGGCGAACCCTCGTACACCTGCGCGCCCACCTCCTTGGCGACCGTCGAGGCCGAACCGTCCGCGCCGACCACGAGTTTCGCGCGGAACTCCTGCTCCGGACCCTCACCGCTGCGGCCGCGGATACCCACGACCTGATCGCCGTCCCGCAGCAGACCGGTGACCGTGAAGCCCTCGATCAGCTCCGCACCGGCGGTGCCGGCCTCGTCGACCAGGATCTTGTCCAGCACCGTGCGGCGCGGGCAGTACACGGCATCGATGCCGTCGGCCGACGGATCCGCCATCCCGCGAATATCGATATCGGTGTAGGTGAAGTTGAGGTGCCGCACCGGCGGGCAGCCGGTGGCCACCACCTTGTCGAGCAGACCCCAGGTCTTCAGCAGGCTCAGACCGGCCTGATGGATGTAGTGGGTGGACGGTGTGTCACTGGGGAAGGTGGCGCGATCCACCGCCAGCACCCGATACCCCTTGCGGGCCAGGAGCATGGCCAGCGAAGCGCCGGACACCCGCGTACCGACAACGATGACGTCGTACATGACTGATCACTTTCCGGTCGTCGAATTTCATTTCGAGTCTGTCGGCACCGAACGGCCGGAACCACGGTGCGGCACCGTAATTCATCGGCCGATCGGCCTCGGCTATCGCCGGTACAGCTGATCGATATCTGCGGAATACGCTTCCGCGATCGCCGCGCGCCGCAGTTTCAGTGAGGAGGTCAACAATCCATTGGCAACGGTGAAATCGCCTGCCACAATGCGAAACTCACGAATCGATTCGGCACGCGACACCAGCGAATTGGCGTCATCGATCGACGCGCGGATCTCCGCCGCCGGATCCTGGCCCGGATGGTCCAGCAGCCACTCGGCCGCCCGGTCCGCGTCCAGGGTCACCAGCGCGGTCACGAAGGCCTGACCCTCGCCCACCACCATGCAATTGCTGACCAGTGGATGCAGCCGCACCCGATCCTCCAGCGGCGCCGGCGCGACGTTCTTGCCGCCCGAGGTCACCAGAATCTCCTTCTTGCGCCCGGTGATCCGCAGATAACCGTCGTCGAGCTCACCCACATCGCCGGTGTGCAGCCAGCCCGCCTCGTCCACCGGACGCTGCGCTTCCGCCGCACCCCAGTACCCGGGCGAGACGTGCGGGCCGCTGACCAGCACCTCACCGTCGCTCGCGATCGCCACCGCCGTACCGGGAATCGGCTTGCCCACGGTCCCCACCCGATTGGTCTCGGGCGCGCTGACCGTCACCGCGGTCGCCGCCTCGGTGAGGCCGTAGCAGTTGAGGATCACCGTGCCGAAGGCCGCGTAGAACCCGGCCGTCGAATCATCGAGCGAGGCGCCCCCGGAGATCACATAGCGCAGCCGGCCACCCAGCGCCGCCGCCACCGGATGATCCTCCGGCACAGCCGCTTCGCCGCCGGTGAGCAGCAGTAATCCGCTCACCACCGCTTCCCGCTCGGCATCCTCGCTCAGCAGCGATCGGCAGTGCTTGCGAATCTTCTCCAGCGCGTAGGGAATCAGGGCCAGGAAGGTGGGCCGCAGCCGCGCCAGCGCGGGCACCAGATCCGGAATGCCCGGCAGCAGATGGGTGCGCGCCCCGCCGAACAGGCAGGCGAACAACATGGTCTGGCCGAAGACGTGCGACAGCGGCAGGGCCAGCGCGGTGGTGCCGTCGAACAGCGTGCCGGTCTGGCGGACCGTATTGGCCGCGGACACATACATATTGCGGTGGGTGATCGTGCAGCCCTTGGACAAACCCGTGGTGCCGCTGGTGTAGACGATCATGGCGAGGTCGTCCACCGTCACCTGCGCGACCCGCTCGCCCAGATCCGCGCGCAGCGGGCCCGCGGCCCAGCCGGCGATATCGCCGAACGACCACACCTCCGCCGCGCCCGCCGCCACCAGCCGCTCGGCGTCCTCGCCCGTCTCGGCCGCGAAGAACCTACTGCCGCTGTCCCGCAGGATGTGCTCGATCTGGATGGCCGACGAGGTCGGATACACCGGCACCACCACGGCGCCGACGGCCAGCGCCGCGCAATCCAGCAGCGCCCATTCCAGACTCGTGCGTCCGAGGATCACCACCCGGTCCCCGGCCGCCACGTCGCGATCGAGCAGGGCCGAGGCGATGGCCCGCACCCGGGTGTCGAATTCGGCGCACGTGAGGGGCATATCCTCCCCCGCGGCGAGGGTATGCCGTTCCGGATTCCGCTGCGCCGCCTCCGCGACGATCGCGTACAAACTCGCATTGGCGGCCGGTTCGAAACCGTTTCCGGTCATGGACCTGTCGACCAGAGGCACAATATTCACAAGTCGAATTCTGTCCGGCGACAATCATTCTCGTCGCCGCCCGCACCATTGTTCCTACCGTGCGAGAGTAATTGCCTATCGAATGGCCGCCGCCGTCATCGGACGGGCATCATCGAACTGCGTCGGTTCCGGCGACGGCACCGGATCCGGTGAATCGGCGGACTCCACACAATCCAGAAAGGCAGCCACCGCCGGATTCGTTTCCTCCGCCCGCCACACCGCGTACAAATCCAGTGTGGGTACCGGGTCCGACAACTTCACCGCGACGGAACCGCTGCCGGGTGAGCCCATGCCCATGGAGATCGCGCGCGGCAGCGAGGCGAACCCCACCAGCGGCCGCACCGACACCATGTGCGCAGTGGCGCCCGGGTCGTCGGCGTGATGCGCCACGCTGAGCGAGATCCGGGACTGCGCGGCGGCCCGGAAGATGGCGTCGTACATGGCCGGACACTGCTCCCGCTGGAACAGCACACACTCCTGACCCTGTAGTTCCGCGAACGGCACCCCCGGGCGATCGGCCCAGCGGTGCCGCCGGCCCACCACCGCCACCAGCGGAACCCGGTGCAGCAACTTGCGATACCGGAAGTCCGAGGTGCTGGGATGGCCGTACACCATGGCGATGTCGAGCGAGCCGTCCGATAGTCCGGCCAGCTGTGGTCCGGTGCGCTTCTCCCACAGCGACACCACCACATCGGGATGTCGTTCGGTCATGCGCACCAGGGTGTCCGGTAGGACGTGCCGGCTGGCGGGGAGGTTGTAGCCGATATTGAGGGTGCCCGCGCGGCCTTCCGCGGTGGCCTTGGCCACCCGGGCGGCCCGGTCCAGGTGGGCGACGATCTGGCGGGCCTGTAGCTCGAACTCGCGCCCGGCCGGGGTGAGCCGGACCTCATGGGAATTCCGGGCGACCAGTTGGACCCCGAGCGACTTCTCCAGCTTCTGCAGCTGGGCGGACAGGCTTGGCTGGGTCAGATGGAGGCGCTGCGCTGCGCGACCGAAATGCAACTCTTCGGCGATGGTAATAAATGAGACTAAATGTCGGATCTCCATGACGCCGGTCTCCTTCCGAGTACCCGTCACGGTAGCCGCAGCAGGTAACCGGCGATGAACCGAACGGACACATCCGCCGCCAACTCGGTTGCGTACCAGTGAATCTCACCCACCGCGCCACCGGCTATGATAGCGCCCCGATGTGACATGCGCCTCCCCGGAACAAACGCGGGCATACGATCGTTGAACCTGTGCGGTCATCCCCGGGGGCGAAAAATCACCCGACAAACCATGGCCGTTGTGTCACCATCACTTTCACCGAAGATCACCCGACCGACACCGGTCATTACCCGCAGGAAGGAGGAGACGGCATGACTCCCGCCTACGCAGAACACCTCGCGTTGCCGCTGGGACGGCTCGATGACAGCCAGCAGATCAGCCGTCTCCAGACGTTCGCCTAGACCGTCGCTCTCTCCCTTCCCGCCTCTTCCGCTCGATTTCCGTCGGTGTATCGAGCGACCTCACGAAACATGGTGACCCCCATGCTGTTCCCTTCTGTCGACGACCCGGAGATAACCGCAGACAACTGGATACACGCAGGTGTACTGCTGCTCAACGCCTCCTACGAGGCCCTGACCACGATCCGCGCCGAACGCGCGGTGGTGCTGCTGCTCGGCGGCGCCGCCGAGACCGTCGCGGATCGGCAGCCGCACTTCCCGATTCGCTCGAAGCACCTGGAGATGGCACTCCCGGAGACCATCCGGCTGCACCGCTACATCTACCTCGAGCACCGAATCCTGGTCGCCGACGAGAACAGCCGGGCCACCCTCGGCGCCATCCTGCGGCGTGATCAGTTCCGCTGCGGGTACTGCGCCGGGTGGGCCCGCACCGTGGACCACATCCGCCCGCGATCCCGCGGTGGCCCCAACACCTGGGGAAACCTCATCGCGGCCTGCGGCCCGTGCAATACGTACAAGGCGGACCGGACTCCCGAAGAGGCCGGTATGCGCCTGCTGTGGGAGCCCCGAGCTCCCAAGGACAGGGAGAAGACCCAGCGCCGGATCTGGAAAGACCTGGCCACGACAACCAACTGATCACCCCTGAGTTATCGGGCACGAAAGGAGAAGATCCGATGACGACCACAGCACTTCGGGAGCCGACCCTGGCGGATCTGCTCCCCATTTCCGACTCGAAGGATTACTGGCAGCACGCCGCGTGCAAGGGCGACCCCAACCACGAGGCCTGGTTCCCGTACCCGTCGCAGGACTTCGACTACGCGCGAAAGATCTGCGCGGGCTGCCCGATCCGCCGCGAATGCGCCGAGTTCGCCACCAGCACCGGCCAGTCCGGCGTCTGGGGCGGGCACGAGTTCGACCGCGGCAAGATGATCAGGGAGTAAGGACCGACCGGTCCGGATCGGCGGCTACCGCGCTGTACGGTAGCCGCCGATTCGATGCCGGTCGGCTTTTCGCGTAACCGCCTGGCACAGGTGGCCGAAATGCCGTGAACATACACTGTTCGCCGTGGGTACTCATCGCGCCACCGGCGGTTCACGAGGTGTCAGCAAAGGACCGGTTATCGCAGTGGCGGCGGTACTCGTCTTAGCGCTCGCCTTCGTCGGCTGGGCCTGGCTCTCCAATCACGCCAAGCAACGCGACAATGCCGCGGCCGGCTCCTGCCTGGACGGCACCAGCACCCTCGATGTCACCGTCGACCCCGCCCTCGCAGGCCCGGTCAAGGCCGCGGCCGATCGGTTCGACAGCACCCAGCCGCACGTGCGCGACCACTGCGCGCAGGTGGTCGTGAACCCGCAGCCCACCGCGGCCATGGTCACCTCGTTCACCTCGGCGCAGCCGTGGGACAAGAACCTCGGCCCGCAGCCCGGACTCTGGATCCCGCAGTCCTCCCGCGCGATCGAGCAGATGCGAGTGCCCGGCCTCATCGCCGGCACCCCGGCCTCGCTCGCGGTCAGCCCCATTTCGCTTGCGGTCCCGGACCCGTTGCGACGCGCGCTGGAAGCCGCGCAGATCAAATGGTCGGATCTGCCGCGGCTGCAACAGGGCTCGCTGAGCAGTATCAACCTCGCGGCCTGGGGCAAGTTGAATCTGGCCATGCCCGCCGGTGACGCCTCGCTCGCGGTCGCCGAACAGGTGGGCGCGGATATCTCGGGCACCGACCCGCTCGATGACAAAGCGGTCGCCACCGGGCAGGTCATCTCGGCCGTCTCCGGGCTCGCCGCGGGCGCGCCGCCGGAAAAGGACGTGACCACCGCGCTCAACGATCTGGCCGCGGCCGCCGACGCCAATGCCCCGCTGCACGCCGTGGCCGCCACCGAACAGCAGATCCACGCGCACAACGGCCTGACCGTATTCCGGCCCACCGGCAACGGTCCCGTCGCCGACTATCCCGCGGCCCAGCTCACCGGGAGCTGGGTGGACCAGACGCAGAACGCGATCGCGAGCCTGTTCGCCGACTTCCTGCGCGCCCCGGAACAGTCGAAACTGTTCACCGACAGCGGTTTCGGCGCCGCGGCCCAGGCCACCGTCGCCGTACCGCCGAAGCCCGTGCTGGACAAGGTGAATCAACTGCTCGCGCACCCGATCCTCGGCGTGCAGGCCACCGTGCTGCTGGACGTCTCCTCCACCATGGCCACCCAGGACGGCAGCCTGACCCGGCTCGCGAACTCCATCGGCGCCCTGGAATCCACCATGAACGTCATGCCGCCCGATTTCGGGCTCGGCGTCTGGACCTACGGCAAGAACCTCAATGGCGACACCCCGTACAAGGTCCTCACGCCCACCGCGCAATTGACCCAGGACCAGCGCAATGCCATCGACCAGGCGCTGTCGAACGTCTCCCCCGACACCACCAAGGCCGACCGCGCCTACCCGACGCTCGAGGCCGCCTACAAGGCCGCGGTCGCCAACTACACCGCCGGGCGCACCAATTCGATCCTGCTCATCACCCACGGTCCCGAGGACGATTCCACGCTGACCGGCGATCAACTGCTCGCCGATATCGCGGCGGCCACGGACCCGGCGCATCCGGTGCGGGTGGATGTCATCGTGATCGGCGGCGCGGGCACCCAGACCCTGCAGACGCTGACCCAGCGCACCGGCGGCACCTATACCAAGGTCGACGCCAGTAATGAGCTTGCCTTCGGAACCGCCGTATCGGGGGTCCTCACCACGCCGTAGAAACCGCCCAGCAACACGTCGGCGCTTCTTTCCCGATTTCCCGGCAAACCCGTGGCATATTCGGCGAATGGCACACAGTACAGGTACTCCCGAGCCCACGCTGAAACAAGGTCTGGCCGCCGGAACCTCCATCGGGGCGGGCGTGCTGATGCTGGTCATCGGCGCGCTGTCGATCCTGGAGGGCATTTCCGCCGCGTCCTCGGACGACCTCCTGGTCGTCGGCACCAATGACTACATCTACAAGTTCAATACGCATGCCTGGGGCTGGATCCACATCATCGTGGGCATCCTCGTCATCATCACCGCCTACGGGCTGATGACCGGGACCACCTGGGGCCGCGTCGGGGCCATGATCATGGCGGCCCTGTCCATCGTGGCGAACTTCCTGTGGATGCCCTACTACCCGGCCTGGTCGCTGCTCATCATCGCCCTCGACGCACTCGTCATCTGGGCCATCGCGACCTGGAAGCCGACCACGGCCTGAGGCTGCGGCCGCTCCCGAAAGACCTGCGCCCCACCAGTGAGAACTGGTGGGGCGCAGTGCATTCACGGCGTGCCGACTACTCGGCGTAGGCGTCCATCGGGGGGCAGGAGCAGACCAGATTGCGGTCGCCGAACGCGCCGTCGATGCGGCGGACCGACGGCCACACCTTGGCCCGGGACTGGTGCTTCACCCCGCGCGGGTAGACCGCGGTCTCCCGGCTGTAGGGGTGATCCCATTCGCCGACAAGGCATTCCGCGGTGTGCGGGGCGCCGCGCAGCGGGTTGTCCTCCACCGGCCACACGCCCGCCTCGACCTGATCGATCTCACCCTTGATGGCGATCATGGCCTCGATGAAGGCGTCCAGCTCCTCGAGGTTCTCGCTCTCGGTGGGCTCCACCATGAGCGTGCCCGCCACCGGGAAGCTCATGGTCGGAGCGTGGAAGCCGTAGTCCGCCAGGCGCTTCGCCACATCGTCGACGGTGACGCCGGTGCGCTTGGTGATCTCGCGCAGGTCCAGGATGCACTCGTGGGCGACCATGCCGTTGTCGCCGGTGTAGAGCACTGGGAAATGCGGATCCAGCTTGCGCGCAATGTAATTCGCCGACGCGATGGCGGTCAGCGTGGCCCGGCGCAGGCCGTCGGCGCCCATCATGCGGATGTAGGACCAGGTGATCGGCAGAATCGAGGCCGAACCGTACTTGGCCGCCGACACCGCGTGCGAACCCGGCACCAGCGGATCGCCCGGCAGGTACTGCGCCAGGTGCTCACGCACCGCCACCGGGCCCACACCCGGGCCCCCGCCGCCGTGCGGGATGCAGAAGGTCTTGTGCAGGTTCAGATGGCTGACATCGCCGCCGAACCGGCCCGGGCGGGCAAGTCCGACAAGGGCGTTCAGGTTCGCGCCGTCCACGTACACCTGGCCGCCGGCATCGTGCACCAGCGCGCACAGCTCGGCCACCTCGTGCTCGTACACGCCGTGCGTGGACGGGTAGGTGATCATGATGCAGGCCAGCCGATCCGCGTGATCGGCGATCTTGGCGCGCAGATCGTCCAGATCGATATCGCCGTTGGGGCGGGTCTTCACGACCTCCACCCGCATGCCGACCATGGCGGCCGACGCGGCATTGGTGCCGTGCGCACTGGACGGGATCAGGCAGGTATCGCGGTGCGAATCACCACGATCCAGGTGGTAGCGGCGAATCGCCAGCAGGCCCGCGTACTCGCCCTGGCTACCGGCATTGGGCTGCAACGAGACCCGGTCATAGCCGGTCACCGCGGACAGCCAGCCCTCCAGATCCTCGATCAGCTTGATCAGGCCCGGCGCGTCCTCGACCGGCGCGTACGGGTGCACCCGATTGAAGCCCGGCCAGGTGATGGACTCCATCTCGGCCACGGCGTTCAGCTTCATGGTGCAGGAACCGAGCGGAATCATGCTGCGGTCCAGGGCGATATCCTTGTCCGACAGCGCGCGCAGGTAGCGCAGCATGGCGGTCTCGGTGCGGTACTTGGTGAACGCCGGCGCGGTCAGGAACTCCGAGGTGCGAACCTCGATGTGCGGGCGCTGCTTACCGTGGAAGAGCGCGCCCTCCGGGCCCACCGGGATCTCGGCGCCGAAGCAGTCCAGCACGTCGACCACATGGGTGTCGGTGGTGACCTCGTCGCAGGCGATGCTCACATGATCGGCATCGACCAGGCGCAGATTGATGCCGCGGCCCTTGGCCTTGGCCACAATGGCTTCCGCGCCACCGGGCACGTTCACCAGCACGGTGTCGAAGAAGGTCTGGTGCACGACCGCGTCACCGAGCCCGGCGGCCAGCCACTGCGCGTGCCCGTGCACCCGCCGCGCGAGCGACCGCAGCCCGTCCGCGCCGTGGTAGGAGGCGTACATGGCGGCCAGAATGGCCAGCAGCACCTGCGCGGTGCAGATGTTCGAGGTCGCCTTCTCGCGGCGAATATGCTGCTCACGGGTCTGCAGCGCGAGGCGGTAGGCGAGATTGCCGTCCGCGTCCACCGAGACGCCGACCAGGCGGCCGGGCAGCTGGCGCGCATGCGCCTCGCGCACCACGAGATATCCCGCGTGCGGGCCGCCGAAGCCGAGCGGCACGCCGAAACGCTGGGTGGTGCCGAAGCAGACGTCCGCGCCCTGCTCACCGGGCGGCGTGATCAGGGTCAGCGCAAGCAGATCCGCGCCGACCGCCACCAGCGCGCCGCGCTCGTGGGCGGCCGCGATGACCGGGGCCCAATCCACGAGCCGGCCGGAGGCGCCGGGCTGCTGCACCAGTACGCCGAAGAACTCGCCCTCGGGTAGTTCGCCGCCGGACAGATCCGCCTCGACGAGCTCGATGCCCATCGGCTCGGCCCGGGTGGCCAGCACCGTGCGCGTCTGCGGGAAGAGATCGGCGTCGATGAGCAGGCGCTGCGACTTGCTCTTGCGGTTGGCCCGCTGCAGCAGGGTCATGGCCTCGGCGGCGGCGGTGGCCTCGTCCAGCATGGACGCGTTGGCCACCTCCATGCCGGTCAGCTCGGCCACCATGGTCTGGAAGTTGAGCAGCGCCTCGAGCCGGCCCTGGCTGATCTCCGGCTGGTAGGGCGTGTACGCGGTGTACCAGGCGGGGTTCTCGACCAGGTTGCGCAGCAGCACCGGCGGAGTGTGGGTGTCGTAGTAGCCCAGCCCGATCATGGAGGTGGCCACGGTGTTCGAGTTCGCCAGTGCCGCAAGCTCGCTCAGCGCTTCATGCTCGGACAGCGCCGGCGGGAGCGCGGCCAGGCCGTTCTCCGCGACGGGGTCGAGAATGCCGGCGGGCACGGCGCGGGTGGCGAGCTCGTCCAGCGACTCGACGCCGACGGTGGCCAGGATGCGGTCCAGTTCGCCGCTGTCGGGGCCGATGTGGCGGTCGGCAAAGGATCGAGTCCAGATCACGGCTGCTCCAAAGGGGTGGGCGGGGTCGACCTCCGAGGTCGACTCGTTCGTCTGCCCTCCCCCTCTGTCTTTGGCGCCTGAGAGATTCAAGCCCCGGCCACGCTGTGGCCGTTGCCCTTTCACCATGGGCGGGTGGCCCGGAGCCACCGCTTTCCAGAGGCGTCGTAACTCCGCACGGTCCCTTGTGCCTGAGAGATTGACGGGGAGGTTTTGCTCCTTCGGCGCCCGGGTTTTCGGCCCAGGACTCTCCCGCACGGCTGCGACGCAACGCCAGTCTAATTCGACCCAGGTTACAGAAATGTTGCCTAGGTCGATTTCACACGAAAACGGCCTCTGGCTAGCCGGTCTTGCTCATCCGCGCCTTGCGGCGGAAGGAGAGTTCGTCCTCGGGACGGTCGGAAGCGGTGCCGCTCTCGGCCCGCTCGGCCGGGAAAGCGGCGATGGCACCGGTCAATTCGCGCATGGCCCCGCCGACGGCGATACCGAAGACGCCCTGTCCGCCCTGCAGTAAATCGACTACCTCCTCGGGTGAGGAGCATTCGTAGACGGTGGCGCCGTCGGAGAAGAGGGTGATGCCGGCCAGGTCCTCGACGCCGCGGCTGCGCAGGTGATCCACGGCGATGCGGATGTTCTGCAGCGAGATGCCGGCGTCGAGCAGCCGCTTGACGATCTTGAGGACCAGGATGTCCTTGAACGAGTAGAGCCGCTGGCTACCGGATCCGGTGGCGGAACGGATGGACGGCACGACCAGCCCGGTGCGGGCCCAGTAATCCAGCTGGCGGTAGGTGATGCCCGCCACTTGGCAGGCGCTGGGCACGCGGTAGCCGACCAGTTCGTCCGGCACCGTGTCGTCGGGGAACAGCCCTGGCTGCACCACATCCTGAGGTTGCGGTTGATCTCCCACTGACTACTCCCTTACTGCGTGCCTATCAGCGCTTGTCATCGACCTGGAGCGTGGCCTAACAGTCGAGGCTACTCTTCGATTGTCGCGGCAGTATCGGCACGTTCAAAGCTTGGCGGAGCGCGTGTTTCTCACCCTAAACCTGAGGTAGAGACACGGTTTTGTCACGCTGGGAGATCATCGCCAGGTCAGGAACTGGTCAGCTGTCCGTCGCCTTGAAGTCGTCGGGAGAAACAGACTCGAGGAACTCTTTGAACTTCTCGACTTCGTCCTCGCGCTCGTCCGGCATGACGAGGCCGGCTTCCTCCAGCACCGGCTCCTCGGCATAGATCGGACAACCCACGCGCAGAGCGATGGCCACCGAATCCGACGGTCGCGCGGAGATCCGCAGGTTGTTCTCGAACACCAGATCCGCGTAGAACGTGCCCTCTTGCAGGTCCACGATCCGGACCTCCTTCAAGGTATGCCCGAGCTCCTTGATGAGGTTCTTGATCAGATCGTGCGTGAGCGGGCGGATCGGCGTCACGCCTTCTTGCTCGAGCACGATCGCCGTCGCCTCCGCCTGCCCGATCCAGATCGGTAGGTATCGGTCACCGGACACCTCACGGAGCAACAGCACGGGCTGGTTCTGTGGTTGCTCGACACGGATGCCGATCACACGCATTTCGCTCATCGCACTGCCTCCCAATACACTCGCCGGCCGTCGAGCCCTGCCTATCGAGTCGGCCGTATCACCGAGTCTAGGCGAAGATTTCAGCCTCCGAGTGAAGCGCGCACAGAGGTCTTCACGAGGCAGGTATGCAAGGTCAGCGACAGTGCCGCCAACTCGCGAACCGTCTCCTCCGCGCGCGCACGGGCATCCGCGTCGCGGCTCTTGGCGATGGGCGCGGCAATCTGCGCGACCATGGCCGCCTCCCGATCCGCGGCCAGCTTGAACGCCCGCAGATGCCTTGCCTCCAAACCGAATTCGCTCAGCGCCTTGGCGGTGCGCGCGAGCGTCACGGCATCGGAGTCGAAGTAGCCGGCCGCGCCCGGCGTGATGAGCCCGGCGCGGATCAATTCGGTCAGGAACTTCTCGTCGATTCCCGCCTGCGACAGCAGGTCCGCCCGCGGAATCCGGATCTCGTGATCGAACCGGAGCTCCTCGGGCGACACCTCACCGGGCACGACACCGAGCCGCCGCGGGCGACTCCCCCCGTTGGGCGCCATGGCATCCCCTGCAGCTATATCTCCCGGAGCGGGCGCCAGCGCGGGGCCGGCGCCCGCCCGGGCGCGGGCTTCCCGCACGCCGAGCGTCGCCGCACCGCTGTCGATCGCTTCGAGTTGTTCCTTGATCACCTTCAGCGGCAGGTACTGATCCCGCTGCGCCGTCAGCACGAAGCGCAACCGCTCGACGTCCGCCACATGAAAGCGGCGGTATCCCGAGGGGGTGCGCTCCGGGCTGATCAGGCCTTCCGACTCCAGGAATCGGATCTTCGAAATAGTGATGTCCGGAAAATCCGGACGCAGGAGATCCAGCACGGAGCCGATCGACATACCTCCGCGCGTCCACTGCGCTGCGCCTGTCATTCCCGTCGGTCCTATAGAGCGCCCGCCGCCGATTCACTCGACGCGGGGCGCGGACCGGTAAGGAACACAAGACGGAACTTGCCGATCTGAACCTCGTCACCGTTCTGCAGTTCCGAGGAGTCCACCGGCTCCCGATTCACGTAGGTGCCGTTCAGGCTGCCCACATCGACGACCTGGAAGGTGTCGTCGTCCTGACGGAACTCCGCGTGGCGACGGCTGACAGTGACGTCGTCGAGAAAGATGTCGCTGTCGGGGTGGCGTCCCGCGGAGGTCGTGGGCTGGTCGAGCAGGAACCGCGAACCGGCGTTCGGGCCACGCTTGACCACCAGCAGGGCCGCGCCCGGAGGCAGGCCCTCGACTCCCTGCACCGGCTGCTCGCCGGTCTGCTCGGTGCGCGACGTGTCGACCTCGTTCAGGAAATCGGCGCGGAACACCGAAGTGGTCTCTGCTGCCGTCTCCTGGTAACCCGGGTCTTTGTTCTCGCTCACCCTTGCTCTCCTCCTCGAACCGAATAATCATGCAAGCAGTTGATGCCTTCAGCGATGCGGCCACCGGCCGCTCCCCGCTTCGGGCAGGTCCGGGAAAAACCCGGGCACCGGCTGCCGGCACATCTGTTGGCATTGACCGTACCCTGCCAGGGCGTACCCGTGCAGGTAGAACTGTGAAGGCTACTTCAGCCTCCGATAACTCCTTGATAACCTGCGGCATCCAGCAACTTGCCGAGTGCGGCATCGAGTGTCGCGGCGTCCTCGACCTCGAGTTCGAAGAGCCAGCCGTCGCCGTAGGGATCGGCGTTGACCGTCTCCGGCTCGGCGTCCAGAAGTTCGTTCACCGCAACAACTTTCCCCGCGAACGGGGCGTAGATGTCGGAAACGCTCTTGGTGGACTCGATTTCTGCGATGCCCTCGCCGGCGGCCGCGTCCGCGTCCGCACCGGGCAGCTGCACGAACACGACGTCACCGAGCTGTGATTGCGCATAGTCGGTGATTCCCACCCGAACCCGGGTCGGTTCGAGTCTGCGCACCCATTCGTGCTCCTCGGTGTAGCGCAGGTCCTCGGGGAGGTCGCTCACAGGCGGTGTCCTTTCAACGGGCCGTTCCTCTCGGGATCATCGTCGATCCGTCTGCCGCACAGCCTATCGGCTACCGATCTTGGTGCGACGCGGCCGGTATCGCTCGGGCGACGGCGATGGCTTTGCCCAGGTAGAGAATGCCGGTCCAGATGTAGGCCGCCGTACCCCAGATCATGAATGCCCAGCCGAAGGCCCGGCTGAAACCTGCGGCGGCCCAGTCCATCTGCCCCGCCAGAATCCACGGCAGGGCGGACATGAGCGCGAAGGTGGCGGCCTTGCCCAGGTAGATGACCTCCGGCGGGGGCAGCCCGCGGCGGCGGTAGACACCCAGGGCGAGGAACAGGATCAGCTCGCGGCCCACCAGGATCGCAACCAGCCACCAGGGCAGGATCCCACGAATCAGGAAGCCGCCCAGGGTCGCGACCAGATACAGCCGATCCACCAGCGGGTCGAGCAGCGCGCCCAGTTTGGACGACTGATCCAGCAGCCGAGCCAGTTTCCCGTCCGCCCAGTCGGTCACGCCGCTGAGGATGAGCAGGGCGAAGGCCCAGCCGTCGGCCTTCTCGGCCAGCAGCAGCCACAGGAGAACCGGGACGCCGATCAGCCGGATCACGCTCAGCACATTGGGCACGGTGAGGATACGGTCGCTGTAGACCGGTTCGGCGTTGCGCTCGGTTGTCACAACCCGGTCTTACCGCAATCACTTCGGCGTCACCATACGGGCACGCCGTTCCGCCGGGGGAGACTGTGAACGATATGGTCGCCGCCATAGAAAGCCGGTGAGAGAATGACAGCCTATTCTTCTCATCGACATGGGTTTCAGCTGCGAGAGGAAAGACCATGCCCGACTTCGACTACGACGTCGTTGTTATCGGCTCCGGCTTCGGGGGAAGCGTCAGCGCGCTGCGCCTGACCGAGAAGGGCTACCGGGTGGCCGTACTCGAATCCGGCCGCCGCTGGAACGCCGAGGACATCCCCAAGACGAACTGGAATGTGCGCAAAGCCATTTGGGCGCCCCGCCTGGGCATGACCGGAACCCAGCGGATCAGCGTGCTCGGCAAGTGCGCGGTCTTCTCCGCCTCCGGCGTGGGCGGCGGCTCGCTGATCTACGGCAATACGCTCTACGAGCCGCTGCCGAACTTCTACACCGACCGGCAGTGGTCGCACATCACCGACTGGCGCAGCGAGCTCGCCCCGTACTACGACCAGGCCCAGCGCATGCTGGGCGTGGCCCAGAACCCGCGCATGACCCCCGCCGACGAGGTAATTCTGTCCGTCGCAGAGGAAATGGGCGTCGCGGATACCTTCCACCCCACCAATGTGGGTGTGTTCTTCAACGAGGATGCCCCGGGTAAAGAGGTGGACGACCCGTACTTCGGCGGCTCGGGCCCGCGCCGCAACGGCTGTATCCACTGCGCGCGCTGCTTCACCGGCTGCCCGCACAATGCCAAGAACACCACCCCCAAGAATTACCTCTACCTGGCCGAACAGGCCGGCGCGCACGTGTTCGACCTGACCACCGCCACCAAGGTCCGGCCCATGACCGGCGGCGGCTACGCGGTCGAGACGCAGCGCTCGGATCGCTGGGTTCGCAAGGGGCGCAAGGTGTTCACCACCGAGCAGGTGGTGTTCGCGGCGGCGGCGCTGGGCACCCAGAAGCTGCTGCACAAGATGAAGGACGACGACGTGCTGCCGTCGCTGTCGCCGCGGCTGGGTGAGCTGACCCGCTCCAACTCCGAGGCCATTCTCAATGTGGTGAGCCGGCAGCGCGACGATTTCGCGCAGGGCATCGCCATCACCTCCTCGATTCATCCCGAGGCCGATACCCATATCGAGGTGTGCCACTACGGCTCCGGCCAGAACGGCCTGTTCCCGCTGTCGGTGCCCATCGTGGACGGCGGCGCCTTCCGGTTCCTGCGGTTCCTGCTGGCAATGCTGCTGCATCCGATCGTGTTCGCGCGCAGCCTGAATGCGCACCGGGCCTCGGACAAGTCGGTGATCCTGCTGGTCATGCAGTCGCTGGACAATTCGCTGACCTCCTACCGCAAGTGGGGGCAGCTGAAGACCAAGCAGGGCACCGGGAAGCCGAATCCGACCTGGATCCCGCTGGCGCACGAGATCGGCCGCCGCTTCGGCAAGAAGGTGGACGGCGACGTGCAGAGCCTGATCATGGACGTCTTCAATATCCCCGCGACCGCCCACTACATCGGCGGCTGCGTCATCGGCGAAGGCCCGGAATCCGGTGTGGTGGATCCGTATCAGCGGGTGTTCGGCTACGAGGGCCTGCACATCGCCGACGGTTCGGCGGTGACCGCGAACCTGGGCGTGAACCCGTCGCTGACCATCACCGCGCAGGCCGAGCGCGCAATGGCGTTCTGGCCCAACCGGAACGAGGCCGATACCCGGCCGCCGCTCGGCGCGCCCTACCGCCGCATCTCCCCCGTCGCGCCCGATCATCCGACCGTGCCGGTGTTTGCCCCGGGTGCGCTGCGGCTGCCGATCTTCCCGATGGACCCCGGATATTCGGCGGCGGACGACCGGTATCCGGCCGCCGACACCTGGCCGACCGACCCGGAACTGCCCGTCCACCGGCACTCCCGGCACTCCCGGGACGCGTGATCGCCGGCGTCGAAAACCCCGCCGATCGAGCAGATCGGCGCACCCGCCTGTAACTTGGATTCTCGTGTGCGCCAACGCGATCGATTCCGCCGCCCGGACCCCTCCAGGAGTCCGGGCGGCGGCGTTCCGCGGGGGCGACACACGGCGGGCGGTAAATCTGTGCCGCCGGGCCAGCGCGTCCGTACCATTCCGGGTATCGATTCGACGGGGAAGGTGAGAGCCGATGCTCGTCCGAGTGCAGAACACCGCCGGCAGCCATGCCGAGAAGGTGCTCATCGATTGGCTGCGCACCTGGAAGGGCAGCTCCGACCCCAAGGGCGTGGCCACCGTCAATTGCAGTCTCTTCCACGGCGATCGGCTCTACCCGTTCGACGCCGTGGTGTGGACGCCGACCAGCTGCGTGGTCATCGAGGCCGAAGAGCTGACCGAGCGCATGGACGGCGAGCTACAGGTGCCGGTCAACGGCCCGTGGCGGATCGGCGATCGGATCATCAACTTCGAGGGGGGCGACAAGCGCACCCCCCTGGATCGGTCCCGCGATCACACCTTCGCGCTGCAGAACTGGCTGGCCGAGCGGGGTCTCGGGCAGCGGGTCATTCACGGCGTGGTGCTGGTGGTGCCGCAGCCCGGATCGAATATCCAGGTGCGGCAGATGTGGACCGATCCCAGCTTCCAGGTACTGCTCGGCGATGATCCGCGGCGCATGCGCGACCACTTCGTGAGCCTGCTGTCCCGCGGCCGGCCGCAATGGTCGGCCAATGACGTGGCCTGGGCGTTCCGCGGTCTCGGCATCCTCCCGTATCTGCCCGCACCGCAGGATCTGCTGAACGAGGGCTTCCTCGGCCCGGTCGACATCACGCTCTGGCACGGCGGCCCGCAGCAGGCGCAGGCCGAGGCCTACGCCGACGAGCAGGCCCGCCTGGAACGCGAGGCCGCCGCGTCGGTCCGCGGCCTGCGCATCCCCGAGCCCTGGTACAGCCCCTGGCGGCTCTACCCGCGCCGCCCCGGCGAGTTCGATTTCGGCCGCGGCGTGCTGCGCGTGATGCTGGCACTGGGCATGGTCGTGGCCGTGTTGTGGATCGCGTGGATGATCATTGCGGGGATCGTGCAGTACGGACCCGGATAAACAGCAGGTACATCGCGGAGACCAGCGCGAAGGCCGCGGCGGTCCCGCCGATCACATCCGTCGGATGGTGGTATCCGAACCCCACCATCCCGATGGTGACCGCGGGCAGCACCACCACCATGATCACGGCCACCGTCACGCGGGTCCGCACCGATTCACTCGCGAGCGCGAAGGCGGTCACCACCGCCACCAGTTGCACGGTGTGCCCGCTCGGGTACGCCAGATAATGGTCGAGCTTGCGCTCCCAGAACGGTTTCAGCAGAAACGAATTCACCGCGACGGCCAGTTCCGGCGCCACCAGCGCGAACCCCGCCTGCCACCATTGCCGCCGATAGGCGAACCACCCGGCCGACACGACCAGCATGGCGATCACGAACGGCGAATCGCTCGGGAAGACCAGCACCCGCAGCACGGTTCGATGCGCGTCGAAGGCCGAATGGATGTGCTGTTCCAGCACCCGATCGAACCCGGTCGACCCCCCACCCGGCGGAAAGAACTGCGGCACAACGACGGTGACCACCACCGCCGCGAGAATCAGCACCGGCAGCACGGCCCGGCGGGCCAGGCCGTCGGTCCGGGCGGGCGCGGGCACGGTCGATCGAGTCACGCCATGAACAATATCCATGCGCGCGGCGCGTACTCAGCGGCGCATCATCCGCGCCGGGCCCACAGCATCCGGCGCACCAATCCGTCCTGCCGGGCCGCCACATGCCACAACACACCGCACATGTGCGCGGTGAACAGTGCCAATAGCAGGTACGCCAGCCAGGCGTGCAGAGTGCGGAGTTGCGCATAGAGCGCGGCGTTCTCGGGCGCGATGGCGGGCAGCACGATCCCGCCCGCGACCCGCACGGGAATCCCGGAGGCGGAGACCAGCGCCCAGCCCACCACGGGCTGGGCGACGAACAGCGCGTAGAGCGCGAACTCGGTGCCCACCGCGACGGCCCGTTCGGCCGGCGGCAGGCCCGCACCCGGTGCAGGCGCCCGCCGCCACAGCCGGTTCACGATCCGGACCACCGCGAGCGCCAGGATGGCCAGGCCGACCGTGCGGTGCAGATTCAACAGCCGCGCATAGTCACCGATGGTTCCGACCAGCGCCGCACCGAGGAAGAGCATGGTGACGATCAGGACGGCCATGAGCCAGTGCAGTATTCGGGCGAGCAGGTCGTACGGCCGGTCAGCCAGATCGCCGGCGCTCTCGGCAGGTGCCGCCGCAATGCCCTCCGCGACAACGCCCTCCATTGCGATGTCCTTCGCGGCAATGTCCTCCACTGCGAGTTTGTTCGCGGCCATATCCTCCATGACAATGCCTTCCGCGGCCGACGACGCCCGGTCGGCTGCGACCGGTGCCACCGAGGGGGTCTGGCTCGCGGCGCCGAGGGGCGCGGCGGTGGTCTCCGAACGCTCGTTCATCCCAGCGCCTCCACTCGGAGCGGTCCGCGGGTAGCGGTTTCCCCGGCGCGCCGGCGATAGGATTCGACGTAGGCGGCCGAACGGGCTTGCAGCACAGGGTCATCGGAGGCCGCTAAGCCGTCGGGCAGGACCAGCGGATCGAAATTCACGTCTCGCACGTTGGCGGCGGTTTCGGTGGTCAAACCGGTGAGCACCACGGTTCCCACCTCGACGGTGCGGCGCGAGCTCGGCCACGCGACGGTCGGGTCGTCGGTGCGGTCCTGACTCCGATCCCCCAGCGTGACGATCAGCTTCCAGCGCAACGGCCCTGGCTTCAGGTCTTTCGACAATCCGGTGAAGAGTTCGTCCAGGCCCTGGCCGGTGCTCGCGGAGTTCGTGGCCTCGGGTTCCAGCCGCCAGCGCACGGGTGTCGTGGTTCCATCGGAAGCGGTGCATTCGAAGGCGTTGAGGCCGTGGAAGGTCGAGTTCGCGAAGCCCGAGGCCGCGGGAGCCTGTCTTATCGTCTGCAGGGCCGCAACGGTTTTCGGGTGCGTATCCAGGTAGCGCCGGATCCGTTTCGCGTCGGGCTTCCCGGTGGCGGGGTCGGGTGCGTAGGCGGCGGTGCGGTCGTAGAAGTCCTGGGGTCCGGTATCGGTGAAGACGGGGATGTTCAGTAGCGCGAGACGCCATTCCGCGCCGCCGGGCAGGTGGATACGCAGGCCCAGGCCGCGGCGCGCGTCGGGGGTGTCGGCGGTGAAGGGATTGCCGCCCGCCAGCGAGAAGCGTCCGGCAAGCGGGTATGTGCCCGCTTCGAAGACCACGGCCTTGCTGAATTCCACGCCGGCGCCATTGCTTTCGAAATGTCCGCTGACGGCCACGCCTTTGGCGTGATTGCGGCGGTAGCCGGGGTAGCGGCCGCTCGCGGCCTGGAGGCCGTCCACCAGCCGGCGCGCGGTGAGGCGTACCGGGCCGAGGCGGTCCTCGGTGAACAGGAAGCCGCCGATACTGACTGCTCCGGCGGCGGCGACCACGGTGGCGCCGAGGAGGCTGCGGCGGTTCAGGGTCGGGGTTCGCGGACGCGACGGGTTCGGTTCCTCGCTCATGTAACTCCTTGTTGCAGAGGCTAACGAGTTACACAGTCGTCCCGGATGACGCCGCCGACAAGCGGAAACAGCGCCCGCGGCGGTCATTTCATACTTTCGTCACTCCCGGAGCGCGGCCTTCTCGAGAAGTGGTTTCGCCCGGCGCGGGGCCCACCAATTGGCCGTACCCATGAGACGCATGAAGGCGGGGACCAGGATCATGCGGACGAGGGTGGCGTCCATGAGGACGGAGACGGCCAGGCCCAGACCGAGCATGCGGTTCATGGTGACGCCGCTGGCGGCGATGCCCGCGAAGACGACCGCCATGAGCAGGGCGGCGGCGGTGATTATGCGGCCGGAGCGGGCGATGCCGAGGGCTACCGCGGTGTCGTTGTCGGCCCGGGTTTTCGCCGAGTGCTCCCATTCTTCGGTGAAGCGGGCGAGGAGGAAGACCTCGTAGTCCATGGAGAGGCCGAAGGCGACACAGAACAAGAGGACGGGCAGGGTGCCGATCGTGTAGCCGGTGGCGTCGGTGCCCAGGCCGCCGAGGTGGCCGTCCTGGAAGATCCACACCATGGCGCCGAAGCCGGCGGAGAGCGAGAGCACATTGAGGACCAGGGCCTTCAACGGGAGCACCACGCTGCCGGTGAGGAGCAGTAGCAGGACGAAGGTGATGACCGCGATCCAGGCGGCGGCCTTCGGAAAGCCCTGGGTGACACCGGAAGCCGCGTCCGCGTTCTGCTGGGCCAGGCCGCCGAACAGCGTGGCGGCCGGAGCGGGGACGGCGTGCAGCGCGTCGAGTTGCCGCACGGCGGCGTCGGAGTAGGGGTCGAGGTGGGTCGAGACCGTGAGCAGCACGGTGCCGGGCCCGGCGGCGGGCGGGCTCACGCCGTCCACGCCCGGAACCTTCGACAGGGCGGCCGCATACGCGCCGACATCGGTGTTCGCGCCGGTGACCAGGATGTCCACGGCGCCGGTGGCATTGTCCGCGAACCGATTCCGCAGCAGATCCCCGACCTGATGGGATTCGGTGGAGGCGGGCAGCACTCGATCATCGGGCAGTCCGAGCTTCAGCCCGAAGATCGGCGACCCCAGCGCGATCAGCAGCGCGAGCACCGGCAGCGCGCACAGCGCGGGGCGGCGCTGAACCGCGCGCGCGATCCGGTAGAGCACCTGTTGTTCCACGGGTCGCGCTTCGCGCAAGGGTTTCCGGTTGATCCGTTCACCGAGCAGCATGAGCAGGGCGGGCACCAGCGTGAGTGCCAGCACGATCGACAGCGCGACCACCGCCAGTCCGGCCAGGGCCAGCGACCGCAGGAAGTTCATGGGCAGGAACAGCATTCCGAGCAGCGCGATGCCGACGGTGATCCCGGAGAAGGCCACCGCCCGCCCGCCGCGGCGCATGGCCACGGTCAGCGCCCCGGTCCGATCCCGCCCGCGCGCGATCTCCTCCCGATACCGCCCGATGATGAGCAGCGAATAGTCGATGGCCAGCGCCAATCCGATCGCCGTGACGATGTTCAGCGCGAACACCGACAGCTGCACCACGAAGGTGAGCAGGTAGAGCACCGTGGTCGCCCCGGCGATGGCGACGACTCCGGTGACGAACGGAATGGCCGCGGCCACCAGGCTTCTGAGGAACCACACCAGCAGCAGGAAGGTCAGCGGCAGCGCGATGGCCTCGGCGATACCGAGATCACGCTGGGTCTGGTCCCCCGTTTCGGCCCACACCATGGCCTGGCCACCTGCGCGCACGGTGACGCCGTCGCGGGTGCCGCGATAGCGATCGGCGAGTTCGCGCGCGCTGGCGGGCGCGTGGTTCTCATCGCCGCGCACGGTGGCAGTAATGAGACCGATGCTGTCGTCGGTGCTGGTCAGCGCGGCGCTCGCGGCCGGATCGGTCCACGGCGACGCCACGGTCGAGATCCGTGGATCGCCCTGCAGCTGCCGGGCGATCTCCCCGCCCCGGGCCACGGCCGCGGGACTCTGTGCGCCGCCCGGGGATTCGACGGTGAGCACCAGCTGGGTGCCGGACACTCCGTAATCGCGTTCGAGAATGTCGGCGGCGCGGGCGGATTCGGAATCGGTGGCCACGAAGCCGCCGTTGGAGAGCCGGGGCGGCGCGTGCACACCGAGCAGTCCGCACAGCACGAAGGCGATACCGGCGAGGACGAGTACGGTCTTCGGTGCCCGGAGCGCGGGGGTGAACAGCTTCGTGATCACGCCGCGCTCCCCTTCGTGTCGATGCACTCCCCCGCCCTGCCGCGGCTGCCCGCACGCGAGCGCGGGCAGCCTCATACTGACGGCATCATAGGGCGGCCGTGGAGATTGTGGTCAACCTCTCAACGATGCACGGCGGCAATAAGGTTCAGTGTGCGACAGGGTTCAGCGCGTGACGCGAGCGTGTTCCTGCTCGGCGAGCGATTTCGGCTCCTCGAGCATGACCGCGTGCAGCATGCGCTCGGGCACGCCCAATCCTTCGATGAGGGTCAGGGCATCCGGCCGCAGCCGGTCCACGAGTTCGTTCACGCCGCGGCGCACGTTCTTGGCGCGTTCGACGGACATGAACCGGTGCATGATGAACCAGGCCTGGTTCTCCTCGATGGTGGTGTAGACGAACAGATCACACACCGTCTCGGCGAGCGCGCGGGCCTCCGGATCCTCGATATCGGCGATGCCGTCGATGAACGCCTCGAGCACGAGCCGTTCGATATGCGCGGTGCCGGCGGTGAGAATGTGGTCCTGCGCGTTGTTGAACGCCTCGAAGGGCCCCGTCTCCTCGGCACGGGCGCGCAGCCGGTGGGCGGCGGTGCGCACCAGATAGTCCTCGCGGTCGGCGAAGAGCTGCAACTGGACCGAGCGCCGCGAGAGGTCGGCCTCGTCGACGGTTTCGTCGCCGCGGTCGCGCAGGCGCTGGATCATCTGCCGCACGCCGGAGCGTTCGCGCACCACATCGCGGGCCATGGTGGCGGCGAAGCGGACCCAGCCCAGCGCGTCGAGATCGCGGACCTCGTCGGAGTAGGCGGTGAGCAGTTCCTTGGCGACCAGCTGGGTGAGCACCAGATTGTCGCCCTCGAAGGTGGTGAACACATCGGTGTCGGCCTTGAGGGTGACCAGCCGGTTCTCGGTGAGATAGCCTGCGCCGCCGCAGGCTTCGCGGCATTCCTGGATGGCGCGGGTGGCGTGGCGGGTCTGCGCGACCTTGAGTCCGGCGGCCCGCTTCTCCAGGGCGCGCTGGGCGCCGGGGTCGACATCCTGTCCGGTCTGCACCAGATGCATGCGCAGCACGAGATCGTTCTGTGCGAAGGCGTACGCGTAGGACCGGGCCACGAGCGGCAGCAGCCGCCGCTGGTGACTGCGGTAGTCCATGAGCACGGTCTCTTCACCGGTATCGGGATCGGCGAACTGCCTGCGCTTTTCGGCATAGCGCACCGCGATGCTCAGGGCTACGCGGGTGCCGGCGGCGGCCGCGCCGCCGACGCTCACCCGGCCGCGCACGAGGGTGCCGAGGGTGGTGAAGAAACGCCGGCTGGGGTTGGCGATCTCGGAGCTGTAGGTGCCGTCGGGTTCCACGTCGGCATACCGGTTGAGCAGGTTCTCCCGCGGAATTCGCACCTGGTCGAACAGGATTCGGCCGTTGTCGACGCCGGGCAGGCCGCCCTTGAGTCCGCAGTCGGAGGTGGTCACGCCGGGCAGGTCGGCGCCCGCCGCATCGCGGATGGGCACCAGGAAACAGTGCACGCCCTGGCTCTCGCCGCCGGTGATGAGCTGCGCGAAAACCGCTGCCATGCGGGCGTGTTCGGCCGCGCCGCCGATGTAGTCCTTGCGGGCGCCGGGAGTCGGGCTGTGCACCACGAATTCCTGGGTGGCGGGATCGTAGGTGGCGGTGGTCTCCAGATTGGCCACGTCACTGCCGTGCCCGGTCTCGGTCATGGCGAAGCAGCCGAGCAGGTCGAGCGGGATGAGTTCCTGGATGTAGGTCTTGTGCCGTTCGGTGCCGAGGTTCTCGACGGCGCCGCCGAAAAGTCCCCACTGCACACCGCATTTCACCCACAGGGACAGATCAGTGTAGGCGAGCATCTCCAGTGCGGTGACGGCCGCGCCGGGTTCGCCGGTGCCGCCGTGGCCGAGTTTGTAACCCTTCTCGGCCCAGCCGAAGGAGGACACCAGGTGCATCTGGTCGAGCACGCGGGCCCTGGCCGCCTGGTAGTCGAGGTAAGGGTCGCCGTAGAGGCGTTCGTCGTCGAGGTGGGTGCGGGCCTGCTCGCGGACGTCCCGCCAGGGGCCGTCCAGGGCCGCACGTAGATTCGCCGCAATCGCTTCGCGTCCGGTCGCCATACTCCGAAACACTACTGCGCCCAACCTGCTCGACCAGGTGATCCGGGCCACCCGTGTACGTTTTTCGCTGTGAGCAACGAGCTGGCGATAGCGCCCGACGCTGCTGTGCCCCGATTGCGTGCGCGGTGGCGACGACTGGTGACCGGCCTGGTCGACCGCATTGTCGCCGAGCGGCACGCCACGGCCGACGCGGTCGTGGAGGCGCCCGCCCCGGTACAGCCGATCGATCTGACCGATGACGAGGCCGTCACCGAAGTACTGGATCTGGTCGAGCGTGTCGGCGAAGTGGTGCTGGCCTCGGGCACGGCGGTCATGGACACCACCGCGCAGATCGAGTTCATCGCCTCCACCTACGGCCTGTCGAAGTGCGATATCGATGTCACCTACAACTCGATTCGTATCTCCGCCGACCGCGGCCCCAAGCTGCCTCCGGCCTCGACCATGCGCGTGGTGCACTACCGTTCGCTCGATTTCACCCGGTTGGCGGCGGTCGACCGGCTGACCCGGCGCATCCGGCGCGAGCTGGTGCCGCCCGGCGAGGCCCTGAAGGCGCTGGACGAGATCACCTCCGCGCCGCATCCGTATCACCGCTGGATCGCGACCTTCGGCTGGGCCTTGATGGCCGCGGGCGTGGCGGTACTGCTCAATGGTGGCGCGCTCATCGCGGTGCTGAGTTTCGCGACCACCATGCTGATCGACCGCACGAACCGGGTGCTGAACCGGCGCGGGCTGCCCTTCTTCTTCCAGCACATGGTGGGCGGCATGATCGCCGCGGTGCCCGCGGTACTGGTGTCCACCTACGGCCGCGGTATCCACGCGGATCCCTCGCTCATCATCGCGGCGGGAATCGCGGTGCTGCTGGCCGGTTTACAGCTGGTCGGCTCGGTCGAGGACGCGATCACGGGCGCGCCCATCACCGCCTCGGCCCGCATGCTCGAGGTCATGATGATGACCGGCGGCATCATCGCGGGCATCACCCTCACGCTGCGGGTGGCCGAGATGTTCGACGCGAGCGTGCCGACGGTGGATATGTCGCCGGGTCGCGACCTCACCAATCTGCCGCTGAAACTCCTCGCGGGTGCGGTGACCGCCGCGGCCTTCGCCCTGGCCTGTTATGCCGAGCGGCGGGCTCTCGCCGCGGCGGCCTTCAGCGGTGCGGCGGCGACCATCGTCTATCTGCTGGTGCAGCACGCGGGTTTCGGCCCGGTGGTCTCCTCGGGCGCGGCCGCGACCGTGGTGGGTCTGGCCGGTGGCCTGGCCGCCCGCCGCTCGCTGACGCCGCCGCTGGTGGTCGCGGTCGCGGGCATCACTCCCCTGCTCCCGGGCCTGCGGGTCTATCGCGGCCTGTACGCATTGCTCGACGGCGAACAGCTGATCGGTATCAATCAGCTGTTCGGCGCCTTCGCGGTGGGTTGCGCGCTGGCCGCGGGCGTCACGCTGGGTGAGTGGATCGCCCGTGATCTGCGCAGGCCGCGAATCGTCAAGCGGTTCGGCACGATTCGCCGCCCCCGGTTCAGCGTTTCCCGAGGCGCCGGCACCCGGCGGATCAGCTGACCCGGCCGGGCGCTTAGGCGAGGAATCCGGCGAGGCCCCGGCCCGGCACGTCGCGGGCCGCGCGCGCCCACCCCATGCAGGAGGTGATCGCCTCCAGCACATCGCGTTGCAGGGCCGAGCGCCGCTGCGGCGTGGTCTGCTCCCATTGCGCCAGCAGCTTGGCGCACTCCTCGGCCGACCACTCGGAGTAACCCCAGGCGAACTCCGGTGTGGGCAGGCCCGCGGGGAGTCCGGGATACCCGAAGTCCGACAGGGTGATTCCGCTGATCCCGAGTTCGAGCAGCCCGTCGTCCACGGTTTCCAGCCAGCCGGCCCGGCACGGCGAAAAGGACGAATTGTCCTGCGGCCGTCCGTGGAATGCGCAGATGGCCTGATACGCGTGCGCGTACTGGGCGGCGAATTCGGGGTGCAAGGGACCTCCGGCGACGACCGCGCGCACCGCCTCGAGCCGGGTCGGCCACCCGTCGGCTATGCGGTCCGCGAACACCTCGTCCGCGTGCGCGAACTCGTCGCGGAACCGGCCCCCGATCATCTGCGGCAGGTCGTGATCCCGCGAACCGATCGCATTGCGCACCCGGTCGAGATCGACCAGATAGATGCTCAAGGCGTAACTCATGATCAAAACCCTACCGCCGGTCGGCGGCCCGCGGGCAAGGTCGAAAACCCTTGTGAGACACCGCGCCGTGCCGCCCTCTCGTCTGACTTGTTACCGTGTCATATGAATCGGAGCGGTGGGAGACCTGTGTTCGCAAGATGGGGAGACGTGGTCTGCCGCTGGCGTTTCGGAGTGATCGCGGTGGTGGCCGCCGGCCTCCTGGCATTGAGCGGTTACGGGTGGGGTGTTCAGAACCTGCTCTATTCGGGTGGAATGGACGATCCGAACTCGCCGTCCACACAGGCCGCGATACTGGCCGATCAAGCCTTCGGCCGCAATCACGATGTCGATGTGGCGGTGCTGTACACCGCGCCCGCGGGCAAGACGGTCGACGATCCCGATTTCAGTTCGGCCGTGGTGGCCAGTCTCAACAGCCTGCCGCACCGGTATCCGGACGAGATCGCCAAGGTGAACCTCGCGTATTGGCCCACCGAGACCGGGTCGGCCGCGGTGGCCGCGGCCACCAAGGACAAGACCCGCGCGATCGCCACCATCGCACTGAAGGACACCGCCGATACCTCCGGCTACGAGTCGATCAAGAACGCCTTCGCGATTCCGGGCGTCGATGTCCAGGTGGGCGGTCTGCAACCGGTCGCGAGCGCGCTGCAGGGCACCATCGCCGACGATATGCACCGGATGGAGGTGCTCGCCATTCCCTTGGTGGCGGTGCTGTTGTTCTTCGTCTTCGGCGGCATCGTCGCGGCCGCGCTGCCTTTGATCGGCGGCGTGCTCACGGTCGGCAGCGCCAACGGCATCGTGCGGATCATCACGCACTTCACCCCGGTGAACTCGTTTGTCGCCCCGGTGGTCTCGATGGTCGGTCTCGGCCTGGCAATCGATTACGGCCTGTTCATAGTCAGTCGCTATCGCGAGGAACTGGCGGCGGGCCGGGACGTCCCGACCGCCGTGCGGCGCACCGTGATGACCGCCGGCCGCACCGTGGTGTTCTCGGCCACCATGATCATCGCCAGTCTCGGTGGGCTGCTGCTGTTCCCGCAGGGCTTCCTGAAATCGATTGCCTACGGCGCGATCGCGACGGTGGCGCTCGCGGCTCTGACGGCCATCACCATCTTGCCGGCGGTGCTGGCCATCCTGGGCCGGCGGGTGGATGCGCTCGGCCTCAAGCGCTTCCGCCGCACCCGCACGGCCGCGGAGATCGACGCCAGTCTGTGGAGCCGCAGCACCTCGTGGGTGATCCGTAATCCGCGCAAGGTCGCGATCCCCATCGTGATCGGCTTGTTCCTGCTGATCCTGCCCATCCGCAGCATCGCCTTCGGCGGCTTCACCGAGAAGTACCTGCCGCCGGACAACCCCACCCGGGTGGCGCAGGAGCAGATCGACAAGTACTTCCCGTTCCGCAAATCCGACCCGCTCCAGCTGGTCTTCATCACCGACAATCCGACGGCGATCGGCCCGCTGGTCGATCAGGCGAACAAGGCGCCGGGTCTCACCTCGGCCGGGTTCGGCATCCCGTCCCGCTCCACCACCCAGCCGGACGTCTTCCGCACCACGGCCACCATGGTCGACTCGTCACACCCCGACGCGGCCATGAAATACCTACGCGGGCTGCACGTTCCCGACGGAACCCGGATGATCGTCGGCGGCGTCCCCGCCATTCAGTACGACACCATCGCAGCCATGCTGGACCGGGTGCCGCTGATGATCCTGCTGGTGTTCGCGCTCAGCACGATCCTCATGTTCCTCACCTTCGGTTCGCTGATCCTGCCGCTCAAGGCGGCCTTCATGAGCGCCCTGGGCCTGGGTTCCACGCTCGGCATCCTGTCCTGGATCTTCGTGGAGGGCCACGGTTCCGGGCTGTTGAACTTCACTCCGCAGCCGATCCAGGCGAATGTGCTGGCGGTGATCATCGCGATCATCTACGGCTTGTCGACCGACTACGAGGTGTTCCTGGTGTCCCGCATGGTCGAGGCGCGTGCGCGCGGCGCCTCGACCTCGGAGGCGATCCGCGAGGGCACCGCGCACACCGGCCGCATCATCACCGCTGCCGCATTGATCCTGTTCGTCGTGACAGGCGCTTTCGCGTTCTCGGATCTGGTGATGATGCAGTACATCGCCTACGGCATGATCGCGGCGCTCTTCATCGACGCGACGCTGCTCCGCATGCTGCTGGTGCCGGCGACCATGCAGTTGCTCGGTGATCGATGCTGGTGGGCGCCCGCGTGGATGAAGCGGATTCAGCGCCGGATCGGCCTCGGTGAGGCGGTGCCGGACGAGCCCGACGCGTTGCCCCAGGAAATCGGGGAGCTCGCCCGCGCCTCTCGGTAGGGCACTATGAGGGCATGAGACGTGTGATCACGGTTGCCGCCCTTGCTGTTTCGTTCCTCGGGATGGGCGCCGGTCTGGCCGGGGCGGCGCCTCTGACGGTGACGAGCGACCGCAATGTGCTGTATTCACCACGGGGCGGCATGCTCCAGAACGGTTTCGATCACGATGACGAGTGGGTGCTGACCCCGGACGGCTACGACTGCTGGTTCGCCGCACTGCCGTCCGCGGACGCGCCGAACGCGGATCAGGTACCGCGGATCAAGGTCATCGGCACGGCGACGCTGGATGTCCCGGCCAAGGCGGTGTTCCAGACCAACTGCGAGGTCTCCATAAGCTGAGCCGTTCAGCCGACGCCGATTCCGATGGTGCGGCCGATATCGGCGAGCGTGGAATCGAACAGCACATCGGGGTGGGTCACGTGGATCGGGTAGTTGCCGAACACTTCCAGGGTGACGTGACCGTAGAGCCGGGCCCAGAACTGGATCATCACGTAACTCACGCCGAGATCGAGCTTTTCGGCCGGGAACTTCTGGCCGGATTCGGCGAGGACGCGCAGCAGATCGGTCTGGAAGCCGACCAGATCGTCGCGGAGTTCGGCGGGGATGAGTTCGGTCGGGGGTGTGACGACGTCGTAGTCGCTGAGCAGCCGGCCCGCGGCCTCGAGGAAGAGCCGCCCGACCGGTTCGCCGAATTGCCGCATGGCGCTGTCGATTCCGGCGGCCGCGGGTGAGGCGAAGACGAGGGTGAATTCCTGCGCGTGGGTGAGCGACCAGCGCCGGAAGCCGCGGCAGATGGCGAAGAAGCGGATGCCCGCGTCATCGGGCAGGCCGTCCAACCCGGCGGCCAGGTACACCGCGAGGTCGGCGCACACCTCGGTGCGCACGGCCGAGACCAGGCATTCCCGCGATTCGTAATAGCGGTAGAGCGCGGGAGCGGTGATACCCAGCTCCCGCGCGATGGCCCGCAGGGTGATGGCGTCCGGCCCCTGCTCGACCAGTAGTGAACGCGCGACGCGACGGATGTCGGCATCGCTGACCGCCGGCATCCTGCCGCGTCGGCGGATCTCGCTCATTGTCGTCTCCATGTCGAAGGAGCTTGGGCCCGTGTGCCTTCGCTAGGTGATTACGCTAGTCGACGCCACGGGCCCGGGCGCTCATTCTGTATCCACTACAGAATGAGCGGGGGGCCTACGTGGTTACGCAGGCAAGCACAGGGAGGTGGAGCGACTCCTCCGGCCCCTGACCGCTCATTCGTATGCGACCTGCCAGCTCTTGATGCCGTTGAGCCAGCCGGAGCGCAGGCGGACGGGTTCGGATACCTGGCGCAGGTTCGGCATGACGTCGGCGATGGCGTTGAAGATCAGATCCAGCTGCAGGCGAGCCAGATTCGCGCCCACGCAGTAGTGGGTGCCGGTGCCGCCGAAGCCGACGTGCGGGTTCGGGTTGCGGAGCACGTTGAACTTGTAGGGGTCCTCGAAGTGCTCTTCGTCGAAGTTGGCGGCGCTGTAGAACATGCCGATGCGCTGGCCCTGCTTGATGTCCTGGCCGCCGATCACGGTGTCCTGCATGGCGGTCCGCTGGAAGGCGATGACGGGGGTGGCCCAGCGCACGATCTCGTCGGGGGCGGTGCGGGGACGCTGCTCCTTGTAGAGCTCCCACTGATCCGGGTTGTCGACGAAGGCTTTCATGCCGTGGGTGGTGGCATTGCGGGTGGTCTCGTTGCCGGCCACGGACAGCAGGATGACGAACCAGGCGAATTCGTCGGAGGCCAGCGATTCACCGTCGACGTCGGCCTGCAGCAGGGTGGAGGCGATGTCGTCCATCGGGCAGGCGCGGCGCTGTTCGGCGAGGTTCCACGAGTAGCCCATGACCTCGGCGGTGGCGACCTTGTGGTCCCCGTCGAATTCGGGGTCGTCGTAGCCGATCATCTGGTTGGACCAGTTGAAGATCTTGCCGCGGTCTTCCTGCGGGATGCCGATGAGTTCGGCGATGGCCTGCAGCGGGAGTTCGCAGGCGACCTGTTCGACGAAGTTGCCGCCGCCGTTCTTCTTGGCCTCGTGCACGATTCGCTCGGCGCGTTCGCGCAGCGCCTCGCGCAGGCTCTCGATGGCGCGCGGGGTGAAGCCCTTGGAGATGATGCGGCGCAGCTTGGTGTGCCGCGGCGGATCCATATTGAGCAGCAGGTAGCGCTGCACTTCGATCTCTTCGCGGGCGATATCGCCGTAGAAGCGGATGACGGAGGTGTTCTCCTCCGAGGAGAAGAGCTCCGGGTTCTTGGAGATCTCCTTGATGTCGTCCATCTTGGTGACGGCCCAGTAGCCGCCGTCGTTGAAGCCGGTCAGGTTGTCGGCCTGCGGCACCCAGTGGACCGGGTTGGTGCGGCGGAGCTGAGCGAACTCCTCGACGGGAAGTCGCTGGGCGAGCAGATCGGGATCGGTGAAATCGAAGCCGGTGGGCACGGACGGCGCGGACACGGTACCTCCTTTGGAACACGTTCTACTGGAGTGAACCACACCACACCGACTTTTGTGAACACCTTTTAGTAAAAGCCGTTCACTTTTCTCAGGCTGCGCTCAGTAGGCCCCTTCGCCCTTCGTCACCGCGCCGATGGTCTTCGCGATCAGCAGCAGATCCAGCACCATCGACCAGTTCTCGACATACGACAGATCCAGGCGCATGGCGTCATCCGGCAGCAGATCCGACCGCCCGCTCACCTGCCACAGACCGGTGACCCCGGGCTTGACCAGCAGCCGCCGGCGCATGATCCCGTCGTAGGCCTCCACCTCCCGCTGCACCTGCGGCCGCGGCCCGACGATGCTCATCTCGCCGCGCAGCACATTGAAGAACTGCGGCAGCTCGTCGAGGCTGTACTTGCGGATCACCCGGCCGATGGGCGTGACCCGCGGATCGTTGCGGATCTTGAAGAACAGCGGATTGCCGCCGTTGGTGTCGATGAGCGCGTTGATGTGCGTCTCGGCGTCGACGTACATGCTGCGGAACTTGATCATCCGGAACGGCGCGCCGTCGCGGCCGATGCGCTCGGACAGATAGAACACCGGCCCGCGGCTGCCGAACTTCACCGCGCACGCGATGGCCGCGAGGGCGGGCGCGATGGTGACGACGGCGAGCAGCGCGAAGCAGAAGTCGAAGACCCCCTTGCGAATCGACTTCGCACGGTCGTACTGCGGCTTCTCCACGTGCAGCATGGGCATGTCCGCGACCACGCGATGGGTGAGCCGGGTGCCGGCGATATCGACCAGCCCGGGCGTGACGATCAGCTCGGCGCCGAGTTCGTCCAATTCCCATGCCATGCCCCGGAAGTCGGCCGGACCCAGATTGTCGGTGGCGGTGACGGCGACCGTATCGGCGCCGGTGCGCCGGACCACCTCGAGCACGTCCGCATCGCTGCCGAGGATCGGGATCTCGCGGCCGTCCACCACGACCGCGGGTTCGGCGACGGCGACCTCGCTGCGGGTGCACATGCCGATGATCCGATAGGCGCTGTCCCGATCCCGGGAGAAGGCGGCGATCATGGCGCGCGCCGCCTCCGGACTGCCGACCACGAGGGTGGCGGTGCGGAACTGCCCGCGGGTCCGGCGCCCGGCGACCCAGCCGCGCCACAGACGGCGTTCGATCATGAGGCCGAGCATGCCCAGCGGCAGGGCGATGGCCAGGTATCCGCGGGCGACATCCACGCGTAGCAGCAGCGACACGATGGCGATGCCGCCGAAGAGCTTGAGCGAGGCGGAGACGACGCGCCGGTATTCCTCTGTGCCACTGCCGATTACGCGTGGCGAGCGGGTGCCGCTGAGGGTGAGGGTGGCGGTCCACGCGAGCACCAGCACCACCGTGACGACGGTGTAGCCGACCTCCAGCGGCAGCGTGGAAGCCAACGGCGGCTCCTCGGAGCCGCCGAAGCGTATGAACTGCGCCATGCCGACCGCCGCGCACACCACCAGCAGGTCGCTCATCGACAGGCGGCGTGCATAGTCCGCCTGCCATCGTTCTCTGTCGGAACGCGGCTCCGGCCGCGGCAGCCGTGTCGCACGCACAGGGCGACGGGCTGAAACTTCGAAACTCATGAAACGAACGCACCTCCCCCACGGGAGAACTCGGTTCCGATCCCCGCTGATCAGTTCCACGAACGGGCTGACGCCGGTTTCCCAAGGGCTTTCAGGACCATGACAACCGATACGGTCACCAACTGCGTCGATGACCAGAAGCCGAATGTTACACAACCGGCTCTGACATAGAGTGCCAACCTGCCGCTCCCGCAACGTATCCGCGCGGTAGCTCGAACCGACACAACCGGTTTCCCTTGCGTTTCCCCCTATTTCCCCTATTCGCAGAATCGCAGGTTGATCTACGCAACTCGCACAGTGTGAGATGGTCGCAGCCCTTGGTTTGCAAGGCTCGAGCGTTTGCCCATCGGAAACCCGGTTCTGCGACCCGCAGAAAAATCACTCCTCCCGCAGCAGTCGCCACGCCCGGACCCGGGCGGTCCTGGTGAATCCTGTTGTAACGTAAGGCCGGATCGATCCGAACACAGGACAGCCGATGGCAGCGGAAGCCTGGGTTCGGTGGACAGAGGGGAATCTGCGTGCATTGCCGTGTGTGTGAATCCGACCGTCTGATAAGCATTCTCGATCTCGGCGCGACGCCGCCCTGCGAGAAATTCCTGACCGCCGGCGAGCTCGACCTGCCGGAGTTAACTCACCCGTTACACCTGCGTCTCTGTGAAAACTGTCTGCTGCTGCAGATTCCGGCGCTCATCACGCCGGAGGAAACGTTCACCGAATATGCCTACTATTCTTCATTTTCGGACAGCTGGGTGCTGCATGCAAAACTCTTCGTGGAGCAGGCAATCCAGCAGCTAAATCTGAACAAGAATAGTTTCATAATTGAGGTCGCCAGCAACGATGGATATCTGCTGCAGCACGCGGTGGCCTCCGGCATCCCGTGCCTGGGCATCGAACCGTCGGTGAACGTCGGGGCCGCCGCCCGGGAGAAGGGCGTCCCGACCACCACCGCCTTCCTCGACGAGGAGCTCGCCGCGCGGGTGCGCGCCGAGCACGGGCCCGCAGATCTGGTGGTGGCCAACAACGTTTACGCCCACATCCCCGATCTCCTGGGTTTCACCAGGTCACTGCGGGCGCTGCTGGCCGATGACGGCTGGTTGTCGATCGAGGTGCACCACGCGCTGGAGCTGGTGACGCGCGGGCAGTTCGACACCGTCTATCACGAGCACTTCCAGTACTACACGCTCTTGTCCGCGCAGCGCGCGCTCGCCACCGCCGGTCTCACCGTCGTGGACGTGGAACTGCTGCAGACACACGGTGGTTCGCTGCGGCTGTGGGCGCGGCCGGACGGTATCGCCGAGCCGAACGAACGAGTAGCGGAAGTGTTGCGACTCGAACAGCTGGCCGGTCTCCACGAGGTTGCCGGCTACCTCGGCCTGCGCCCGCGCGCCGAGCACGTCCGCCAGGAACTGCTGCGATATCTGCTGGACGCCAAGGCTTCCGGTAAGCGGGTTGTGGGTTACGGGGCGCCCGGCAAAGGCAACACGCTGCTGAATTACTGCGGGATTCGCTCCGACTTGCTCGAGTACACCGTGGACCGTAATCCTTACAAGCACGGCCGGTTCACCCCCGGCGCGCGCATCCCGATCCATCCGCCGGAACGCATCGACGCGGACCGCCCGGACGTGGTGCTGGTACTGCCCTGGAATCTCGAAGCCGAGCTGACCGCCCAGCTGGACCATGTCCGGTCCTGGGGCGGCGAACTGGTCTATCCCCTCCCCACGCTGCATCACGCCGCGAATCACGCAGGAAGGCAAGCGAAGTGAAGGTCGTACTGTTCTGCGGCGGCTACGGCATGCGGATGCGCAACGGCACCGAGGACATGATTCCCAAGCCGATGCAGATGGTGGGCCCGCGCCCGCTCATCTGGCATGTGATGCGCTACTACGCGCATTTCGGTCACAAGGATTTCATTCTGTGTCTCGGTTACGGGGCCGCGCACATCAAGAACTTCTTCCTCACCTATCAGGAGTCGGTGTCCAACGATTTCGTGATTCGGGGTGGCAAGGTCGAGTTATTGCAGTCCGATATCAGCGACTGGACCATCACCTTCGTGGACACCGGAGTGGAGTCGCCGATCGGTGAGCGGCTGCGCCGGGTGCGCCCGCATCTGGGTGACGAGCCTTATTTCCTGGCCAATTACGCCGACGTCCTCACCGACGCCCCACTGGACGAGATGGTCGCGCAGTTCCGGGCTTCGGGGGCGGCGGCCTCCATGATGATCGTGCCGCCGCAGTCCTCCTTCCACTGCGTGGATGTGAGCTCGGCCGGTGAGGTCAAGAACATCACCCCGGTCTCGCGACTGCCGATCTGGGAGAACGGCGGCTACTTCGTGCTGACGCCGGAGGTTTTCGACCATCTGCCCGAGGGCGGTGATCTGGTCGAGGACGCCTGCGGCGCCCTGGCCGCGCAGGGCCGGCTGTACGGCTATCAGCACGAAGGCTTCTGGAAGCCGGCCGATACCTTCAAGGAGCGGGCGGAACTGGATTCCGGCTATCAGCAGGGCGATCGCCCGTGGATGGTCTGGGAGCACGCCGGCGCATGATCCGACTCGACACCGGCGCGGTCCGCGAGATCGCCCTGCTCGCCGCGCACTGCGACGATCTCGCCATCGGACTCGGCGGCACGCTGCTGAGTCTCGCCGATTCCGTTGCGGGACTTCGGGTCCGGGCGCTGGTACTCAGCGGTGCGGGCACCGAGCGCGCCCGGGAGGAGCAGCTGGCGCTCGAATCCTTCTGCCCGGGAGCCGATCTGGAGCTGCGCGTCCTGGACGTGCCGGACGGCTACGCGCCCGCGCACTGGGAACGGGTCAAGGACGCGGTGGCGGCGCTGCGCCGCGACGGGACGCCGCAACTGGTGTTCGCGCCCCAGCGCGGTGACGCGCACCAGGATCACCGCTTGCTGGCCGAGCTGGCGCCCACCGAGTTCCGCGACCACCTGATCCTCGGCTACGAGATTCTCAAGTGGGAGACCGATACTCCGCGGCCGACCGTGTTCCATCCGCTGCCCGACGGCATCGCCGAGCGCAAGGCGGCGCTGCTGCTGAAGCACTATCCCTCGCAACGCGACCGGGACTGGTTCGACGAGCAGTCCTTCCTGGGCCTGTCCCGGCTGCGCGGGGTGCAGTGCCGCGCCCGGCATGCCGAGTCCTTCCTGCTGGACAAGGCCACCATCACTTTCGGAGGTGCGTGATCATGCGCGTGCTCGTCACCGGGCATCAGGGTTATCTGGGCACCGTCATGGTGCCGCTGCTACAACAGGCCGGTCATGAGGTGACCGGCCTGGACATCGGGTATTTCGCGGACTGCGTGCTGGGCGCGGCGCCGGCGCCCCCGCCCACCGTCACCGTCGATCTGCGGGATGTGCGCGCGGATCAGCTCGCCGGGTTCGACGCGGTCGTGCATCTGGCGGCGCTGTCCAATGATCCGCTCGGGGCGCTGGCCCCGACCATCACCTACGACATCAACCATCACGCCTCGGTGCGGCTGGCCCGGCTGGCCAAAGAGGCCGGGGTGCAGAGGTTCCTCTACGCCTCCACGTGTTCGGTCTACGGCGCGGCGGGCGACGGCCTGGTGGGTGAGGACGCGCCGCTCAAGCCGCTGACCCCGTACGCGGAGTCCAAGGTCCGGGTCGAGGACGATGTGGCGGCCATCGCGGATGCGAGCTTCTCCCCCGTATTCCTGCGCAATGCCACGGCTTTCGGGTTCTCCCCGCGGCTGCGCGCCGATATCGTGCTCAACAATCTGGTGGGGTACGCGGTGCTCACCGGTGAGGTGCGGGTGCTGTCCGACGGCACGCCGTGGCGGCCGCTCGTGCACGCGCAGGACATCGCCCGCGCGTTCGCGGTATGCCTCGAAGCGCCGGCGCCCGCCATCCACTGCCGGGCCTACAACGTGGGCACCGAGACCAATAACCTGACCGTCGCGCAGATCGCGCAGGCGGTGGTCGACACCGTGCCCGGGTCCACGCTCGTCATCACCGGCGAGGCGGGCGCCGATCCGCGTTCCTACCGCGTCGACTTCTCCGCCGCCCGCGAGGAATTGGGCTACGAGGCGGAGTGGAGCATTCCGGACGGCGCGGCCGAGTTGTATCGCGAGTACACCGCACGCGGCCTGACCACCGACGCGTTCTTCCAGCGTTTCACGCGCCTCGCGCACCTGAAGTCATTGAAGGAGAACGGAGTTCTCGACGACGAACTGCGCCAGGTGAGGATCGGGGCGTGAGGCGATCAAGCCCGGGGCGCGAGGTGCTGGGCCGCGATCAGCTGCTGCCAGGATCCCGCGCGCGCGTCCCGCTCCGACACCACGGTGACCGGCTGCGGCCATTCGATGGCCAGATCGGGATCGTCGTAGACCACGCCGAGGTCCTCGGCGGGATCGTGCGGCCGGTCGATCCGGTAGCAGACATCGGCCACCGGGGTCAGCGCCTGGAAGCCGTGCAGGAAGCCCGGCGGCACGTAGAGATGCCGGAAGTCCTTGTCGTCCAGCAGGAATGCCCGTTGCCGACCGAAGGTCGCGGAGTCCGGGCGGATGTCCACCAGCACGTCGTGCACCGCGCCGTGCGCACAGCGCACCAGCTTGGCCTCGCCGCGCCCGGCCCGGCCGTGCATGCCGCGCACCACGCCGCGGTAGGACCGCGATTGCGAGTCCTGCACGAAAGTGGCGGACAGGCCGGGGATCCCGAGGTGCTCGTCGAAGACGGCGGCGTCGAAGGTCCGCGTGAACAGGCCGCGGCCGTCCCGATAGGGCTGCGGCGTCAGCAGCAGGACGTCGGCCAATTCGGTCGGTTCGATGCGCACCAGGCCATGGTGCCATGAGCGGCGGGCGAATGCGCGGGTGTCGCGGATGCGGAACCGGGACCCTGGTCCGGGTGCTGGATCTCGGCAAAATGCCTGCGGCAGATGACTTTCCGGCCATCGACGCGATTCCGGACGCCGCCGAGACCGGGCATCCGCTCGGTATGGATCTCTGCCGTACCTGCGGGCTGGCGCAGCTCGCCGAGGACGATACCGTCACCGCCGAGCCGCGTGCGGTGGAGCCGCAGGCGCTGCGGGATCAGGCCGCGGACGCTGTGTCCCGGGTGACGGCGGCCGGCTGGCTGCGCGGGCGGACCGTGCGCGAATTCGGCAGTCCGCACGGTGGCAGCTGGCTGCCGCTGCTGGGCGCACAGGGTTTCGTCGAGACCGCGACAGGCGCCGCCGATGTCGTGCTGGACTGTTTCGGCATCATGCACGAGCCCGATCAGCGGGCCGCGTTCGCGCGGCGGGCGGCGGCCACCGCGCGCGGCGGCGTGCTGCTGCTGCAGTTCCATTCGCTGCACACCATCGTCGCGCAGCAGCAGTGGACCGCGCTGCGGCACGGCCATTTCGCCTACTACTCGCTGACCGCGCTGCGCGCGCTGCTGTCCGCGGCCGGTATGAGCGTGGCCACGGCCTGGGAGTTCGATCTCTACGGCGGCACGGTACTGGTCGCGGCCGTGCACGCCCCGATCGAGCCGGACGACACCGTGCTGCGGATCCTGGCGGCCGAATCGGCTGTGACGGAACCGGATACGCTGCGCGCGTTACAGGATGCGGCCGACCGGCAGGCTCGCGCGCTGCGCGCCTGGCTCGAACGGGAAACCTCGTCCGGTCGTTCGGTTTACGCCTATGGCGCGGCCTCCCGCGCGGTGGCGCTGCTGCACCTGGCCGGTGTGCACCGCGGCCTGCTCACCGCGGTGGCCGATGCCTCGCCCGCCAAGCAGGGCCGCCGCATGCCGGGCACCGACGTGCCGATCATCGATCCTGCCGCACTGGTTGCCGCGCAACCGGATCGGGTGCTGCTCACCCTGCCCGACCTCTTGCCCGAGGTGCGCGCGCGGCTGCCGGAGCTGGACGGGAGGTGGGTGGTGGAAGTACCCGGATCGCACTGAGCGGCACTAGGATTCGCCCGGCACGGAGATCGCGCCGGGCTCGTAACGCGTAACACCTGATGAGGGAATGGGGAGAGTCATGGGGAAGCAACAGCGCATGGTCACGCGCACGCTGGCGATCGCGGTCGCCGGCACCGTCGGTGTGGTGTTCGGGGGCGGAACTTCGAGCGCGGCCGTGGATGCCAGCAATTCGCTGGTGGATCAGCAGGGCCGCACCGTCGAGGCGATCGTGGCCGACACCAAGATCAATTTCGTACCGCCGCTGGACGGTAATCCGCTCACCCGGGAGTGGTTCCACAACGGCAAGGCCTGCTTCCACGTCTCCGGCGGCACCGGCGACTGGAACGGCCACATCACCATCGGCTACCAGGTCGGCTATCCGGCCACGCTGACCGGCAAACTCAATGTGCAGTACGAGACGCCGCAGCTGGAAGTCCAGGTCACCACGCCGCCGTCGCTCTACGTCTTCAACCTGATCCCGACGGTCGGCGGCGAACTCGATGTGGCCTTCGGCCCCGGCATCACCTCGGTGGACGCCGCCAACGGCGATGTCTCCGGCACCGACGGCTGCATCACCCTGGCCGGCTTCCACGGCACGGTGACCGGCGTGCTCGGCACCACCACGGTCCGCCCGTACGTGAAACTGGTGAGCAGCACCGGCGACACCGTCATGGCCTACGGCCCGACCACCAGCAACTGAACGATCGGCGACCGAATCCGTTCAGTGCAGTAGATCCGGACGGCGCAACGCCGTTGCCACCGTCCGGACCCGCACCCGCTCCGCGGCGGCGCGGGCCAGCCGCCAGTCGCCGCCGAGCACCGCGCCCCGGCCGACGTACTGCGGATACTCCGAGCCGAGCCGATGGTGGAAGCGCAGCATCTCGGTCAGCTTGCTGACCGTCGAGGTATTGCTGCACAGGTTGAAGCTGGAATTGCGCCAGGCCGCGAGCACTTCCGCCATGCCGAAGAACACGCCGAACGCGCTCACCCGGGCGAACAGGTCCACATCCATGGGGAACACCAGATCCCCGCGGAACCCGCCCACCCGGTCGAAATCCTTGCGCCGGAAGGTCGCCGCGGCGGTGGGCCCGAAATCGGCCGGACCGCGCCGCACGATCACCCGCATGAGGGCGCGGGCATCCTTGGGCCCGAGCAGATCCGGTAGCCCGAGGCCCGATTCCTCGATGTTCCCGTCCTCGTCGATGACCTGGAACCGCGAGGAGCAGATGGCGATCCCATTGTCGCCCAGCACCTCCAGCTGCCGGTCCAGCGCGCCGGGCAGCAGGATGTCGTCGGCGCACACCACCTTCACGAAGCGGCCGGTGGACAGCGAGACGGCCTTGTTCCAGTTCTCGCCGATGGGCAGGGTCTCGTCGTTGCGGTGCACCCGCACGCGCGGGTCGTCGAAGGATTTCGCGATCTCGCCGGTGTCGTCGGTGCTGGCATTATCCAGCACCACGATCTCCATCTCGGTGTCCTGGGCCAGAATCGAGCGCATGGTGGCCTCCAGGGTGCGCCCGGAATCGAAGGCCGGGACACACACCGAAAGGTTCTTCATTACTCCCCCTGAAGTGATACGGCACTGTCGGCAACAGGCCGGTTCCCGCCATCCCCGTCCACGAGCCCGTAAACCCGCTCCAGACCCGCCCGCCCGGCATCGATCTGTTCGACCGCCTTGCGCTGCAACGTATCCCGCAGATCGGGGGCGGCTTCCCACAGCTGCCGGATCGCACGGGTCAGTTCGGTTTCGAGGTGCTCGGAGTCGAGATGCACGATGCGCAGCCCCGCGCCGGCCGCCTCGCTTTCGGCGGTGCTTGCCTGGGCGGTACCGGCATCGGCTGTGCTCGCGTCGGCGGTGCTTGCTTCGAACATGTCGGCCAACCCATAGAACTTGTCGTCGTAATACTGGGATGCCGTTACAGCCACCGCCGGAATGCCTTGGGACAGCGCGAATACCGCCAGGTGGTAGGCGCTCGTCACGAGCACCCGGCAACGCGAGACCTGCCGTGCCACATCCTGCGCGGTCCCCGTACGGGCGATGACCGGGCGCGTGCGGTGCGCCCCGCCCAGCAGGGGCAGGGTGTGGCGGCGGTCCTCGTCGTCGTACTCGGAGATGATGAGCGGGGCCAGCGCGGTGCCCAGGGCGCGGCCCTCGCGGCGCACCACCTCGCCGAGGGTGTCGCGGGCCGAATCGCTCACCTTGGAGTAGTCCGAGATGCGCAGGCACAGGCCCAGATCGGTGCCGATCTCCGGACGCCGCAGGCGGTAGGCGAATTCGACGGCATCGTCGCCGGTCACCAGGATGCGATCGGAGTGGACGCCGACCTGTTCGAGCAGTTCGGGTCCGCGCAGGCCCTCACGGACCGCGATGAGATCCACGCCCGGCAGCACCGTCGCCGCGCGGCGCAGCAACTCAGGATCGTTCATCGGGCCGAGGCCCTGGCCGATCATCACGTTCGGAATGCCGTGCTGTTGCGCGGCTTCCAGCAGGTTGAGGGTGCGGTGTGCCTGGTATTTGTCGATATCGGTCATATAGCCACCGCCCTGGGCGATGACCAGCGCCGAATCCGCGAGCGCGGCGGGGACCGGCGGCAGGTCCGGCATGCCGTCATCGCGTTCGGGCCGTGGTTCGCCGGTCAGGGCGCGCACCCCGTCGCGAACCCGGTCACGCGCCTCGCGCAGATGGTGTTTGGGCACTTCGGTGAGCGCCCGCCACTGCACGGCCGCGGGTCCGGTGAGATGCACCGCGGCCGCTCGATCGAGCCGCCCCGGCACCCCGCCCGCGCCCCATCCGCTGCCTCGGCCCCATTGCCCGCCGGCGTACGCGACCACCGGTTCGGCCTGCGGTAAGAGGCCGTTCAGGATGTGTGGCTGGTCGGTGAGCATGCCGATGCGCGCGTGCGGCCAGCGCTCGCGTAACCGCTCGACGGTCATCACCATCATCGCGATATCACCGCGATTGCGTAGCCAGTACTCGCCGTTGTCGATGAGTACCCGATGTTTCCCGGCACCGTCCCCCGCGCCAGTTTGCCCCACGCTCGATTCCTTCCGACGCCCGGTGTGACGAGCATGAATTCGCAGGGAATCTATCGCACCGTTACGGCTTTGCGCTACACCGGACAAATAGGGCAGGGGCCCGAAACGGGTTCACTCCCAAGATCATCCGAGTTCAGCTGGGCAGCAGCGGCAGATCCATCCGGCTGCACAGCCAGCGGCCGTTCACGTAGTCCATCGCCATGCCGATGGATTCGCTGCGCTGATTGGCGTCCTTGCCGTTCACGGTATCGACGAGATCGAAGTTCCCGGTCAGCTCGTAATGCGTCCCGCTTCCGGAGGTGACGGTGCACTTGCCGCCCGTGGAGCGGGTGTGGGTACCGCTCTCCAGCAGCATGCGCATGGCCGGAAGCATGCCCTGCAGCTGCGATTTCCAGTCCCCGGTGGCACCGGCGAGCGCCTTGCCCTGCCAGCCGTCGCCATTGCTGTAGTCGTAGGTGTTGATCAGCTGCCCGTAGGCGCACGCCGCCTTGATCGCGGCATCCTGCGTCTGGTTGTCCTTGCCGGCGACGATCAGGGGCGCTCCCCCACCGGCGTCCGGTGCGCCGACCGTGAAATGCAGCGCACCGGTGCCGAATCCGAGGCCGATGACGGCGGCCAGCACCACCACGACCGATGCCGCCGCGAGCAGCCACTTCCGCCCCGGGCGCCGCCGGGGCGCGGCCGGATGCGCCGCCGGAAATCCCGGGATCGGCGGTGCGGCAACCGGGCCCGTGACGAGGTGCCGCGGCGGGGAGGTCTGGGTGGGCACCGCGTCCTGGACGGCAGGCATCGCGTCCTGGTTCGGTGATCCGAGGTGCTGGGATGGCAGCCCCGCGGGCTGGACCGGCAGGCCCGGATTGCTCCACGGGTGGGTCGGGGCCGCGAGGGCCTGGGCCGCCGCGGTGGCGAGTTCACCACAGCTCGCGTAGCGCTGTTCGCGGTCCTTGGCGAGGGCGCGGGCGATGACCGCGTCGAAGGCGCTGGGTACGGCGTGGTTTCGCTCGCTGGGACGCGGGATGGGACCGCTGAGATGACCCGCCACCAGCTGGGCGGTGGATTCGCCCGGATACGGCAGTTCGCCGGTGAGCATGTGATAGAGCGTGCCGCTCCGGACGGGTCAGTTCGATTGCCGTGGGCAATCATTCGGCTGGGACCGGTCGCCCGGTTGATTGCGGAGCGATAACCCGCCCCGCCGCGCGCGGTGACATACACTTGCGCTGCAATGGCGCTCGGGCCGTGACCATCGGCCCGGTTCTGTCTGTGACGAACCCGGGGGTGAGGGTTTTGGCGCAACCGCTTCGGGTGCATATGACGGGTTCCGAGTGGTTTTCGGCGGCCCCCGGCGGACTCAATCGATACTTCACCGATCTGTACACCGCCCTCGCCCGCGAGCCCGAAATATCGGTGACGGCAAAGGCTTTCGGTACCGCGCCGGACGGCGCGGGCAGCTGGGGCGCAACCGGCGGTTCCACGCTGCAGCGGGCGCGGGCGGCGTATCTGGATCGCGCGGACCTGCCGCGCGGGGCGGTGCTCGATCGGCACTTCTCGCTGTACGGACCCTCGCCGGTCCGCAATCCGCTCGTGGTGCACTTCCACGGTCCCTGGGCCGCGGAGAGCCGTATGGCCGGTGAGGGTGCGCGGGCAGTGCGGGCGAAGTACCTCCTCGAACGTCTCCGCTACACGTTCGCGGATCGGTTCGTCGTGCTGTCCCAGCACTTTCGGCAACTGCTGATCAACGACTACCGGGTGCCCGCGGAACAGGTCCGGGTGATCCCACCCGGAGTGGACCTGGACCGCTTCGCCGCGGCCGAGCCGCCCACCGCTCCCGGCACCGTGCTGTGCGTCCGTAGATTGGAACGGCGCATGGGTATCGATGTGCTGCTGCGCGCCTGGCCAGCGATCAAGGCCGAGCACGCGCACGCCCGGCTGGTGATCGTCGGAACCGGCACTGCCGAAACGGAATTGCGCGCTCTGGCGGCAGATGATCCCACCATTTCCTTCACCGGCGCGGTGAGCGATCGAGACCTCACCGAGCGGTACCGCCGGGCGGAACTGACCGTGGTGCCGTCGCTGGCGCTCGAGGGCTTCGGCCTCATCGCCCTCGAATCCCTGGCGGCGGGCCGCGCCCCGATCGTGTCCGACTGCGGCGGATTGCCCGATTCCGTCCGGGAATTGGATGCGAGCCTGATCGTCCCGCCCGGCGATACCGAGGCCCTCGCCGCGCGGATCACCGCCGCCCTCGCCGGTGCGCGACCCGATCCCGGCCGGTGCCGCGCCCATGCGGAGACCTTCGCGTGGCCGGTCGCCGCCCGGCGGCACCGCGACCTCTACGCGGAGCTCGTGAGCCTATGACACCGCCCAGGGCGAATCCATTGCAGGCGGTCTTCCTCGCGCATACCGCCGCGCCCTCCGGGGCCGAACTCGCCACCCTGCGCCTGGTTTCCGCCATGCCCGCGGGCCGGACCGCGGTCGTCTACACCGAGGACGGCCCCATGCTGCGCCGGATGGCCGAGCGCGGCATCGAAACCCGCGTGGTGCGCAATGATTTCGACTCGCGCGCCATGACCATCGACAAGGCCGGGGTGCGCAGCCTGGTGCGCGGCGGGCTGGGCCTGCTGCGGCTGGGCTGGCGGCTCGGCGGCACCATGCGCGAGCTCCGGGCCACCGTGCTGGTGGCGGGTAGCAGCAAGGCCATGCTCATGGGTGCGGTCGCCGCGCGGCGGGCCGGTATTCCGCTCGTCTGGCATGTGCACGACCGGATTTCGGCCGACTACTTCGGCCGGTGGCTCGCCGTGGCGGTCCGGCTGCTCGGTTGGCTGGCGGTGGACGGCTACATCGCCAACAGTCGCGGCACGCTCGCCTCGCTGTACACCTGGCGGCGGCGTGCGCTGGTCGCCTATCCCGGTGTCGAATATCGTTCGGCGAGCGAAGAATCCGGTCACCGTGAACAGCGCCCGGCGGCGGAAACCGTGGTCGTCGTGGTCGGCCGGCTCGCGCCGTGGAAGGGCCAGGACCTGTTCCTGCGCGCCCTGGCCGATGTGCGGAACCTGCCCCGCGAGGTATTCCTGGTCGGCGGCACCTTCTTCGACGAGGAGGACTACCGCCGCGAGCTCGAGGTCCACGCCACCGCCCTGGATCTCCCGGTCGTGTTCACCGGCCACGTCGAGGATCCGGAACCCTATCTGCGCGACGCCGATATCCTCGTGCACTGTTCGGTGCTCCCCGAACCCTTCGGTCAGGTGGTGGTGGAGGGCATGCGGGCCGGCTGCGCGGTCATCGCGACCCGGCCGGGCGGGCCGGAGGAGATCGTCGAGCCGGGCGTGAACGGGCTGCTGGTGGACGCCGGCGAGCGCGCCCGGCTCACCCACGCCCTGGACACGCTGATCGCCGATCAGGAACTGCGCACCAAGCTGGCCGAGGCCGCCCGGGTACGGGCCCGCGATTTCGATGTCGCCGCTTCGGCCCGCCAGGTCACCGAATTCCTCACGGCGCTGCCGGGAAAGTGGTGGCGCCGTGGATGATCCGACGGAACAGTTGCCGATCTACGAACCACCCACCACCCCGATGCGGACTCCGGACAAGCTGCGCAGGCTGAGACGGATGCGGCACGCCATCCCGGATGTCGACCAGCACGACGATGCCTTCGACCACCAGGCGGGCGGCCTGCTCGGCCATTCCACCACCGCGGACGCCGCGGCCAACGGCGGGCCACGTCACGACGGTGAACCCGGAATCGCCCGTGGCACACCGGCCTTCGACGAGGACCTGGCCGCCCGGTACGCGGCGGGTACAGGCGGCCCGGTCGATCCCGCCTTCTACGGCGACCCGCGCCCCGGCGATACGGGGGCCTATCCAATCATCGGATCATCCGCCGACGCAGCGGCTTTCACCGATCCGCACACCCACCACCGTGACGCCACCGGTGCGTACGCCCCCTCGGGCTCGACCTCCGAACCTCCCGCGGCGCCGGCCCGCGTGGTGCATGGCAGGCATCGTAAGTCCAAGAAGAGCGGTATGGGCGGAATCGCCGCCATCATCCGCGATATCGGCCTGGTGACCTTCGGCAAGTACGGCCAGTACATCATCACGCTGGTCACCGTGCCGCTGCTGGCGCGCATGCTGGGACCGCACGGCACCGGTCTGCTGGCCATCGGAATGTCCTCGTACTTCATCGGTTCGCTCATGGTGGATCTGGGCGTGACCTCGTTCCTGGCCGCCCGGGTGCATGCCGACGATGCCAGTGACGCCGAGATCAACGGCCTGCGTGGCACGTATCTCGTCATCCGGGCCACCACCCTGTGCCTCATCGGGACGGCCTTGCTGGCGAGTCTGGCCATAGGCGTGTCACCGAAGCTGCACATGGTGCTGCTAGGTCTGTTCGCCGGTGGCTTCTGGTCGATCTCGGAGGACTGGCTGCTCATCGGGCAGGGCCGGTTCGGGTCCTCGACCATGTATCAGGGCGTTGGCCGAATCCTGTATCTGATCCTGCTGGTCGGCCTGCTACCGCGCTTCCCGAGTGCTTCGCTGGCGGTGCTGTGCCTGCTCGTCTCCTCGGTGGCCACGGTCGCCCTGACCTGGCGGGATTCCTTCCGCCACTACGGCAGACCCGCCAAACCACACGGCATGAAGGCCGTATTGCGCATGGCCGCACCGGTCTTCACCTCACGACTACTGGTCACCGGCTACGGCCAGGGCTCGGCCGCGGTGTACGGCGCGGTGCTGGAGGCGGCCTCGCTCGGTCTCTACTCCGCCGGTGACCGCCTGGTCCGGGCGATCCAGGCCACGCTCGATCCCATCGGCTTCGCCCTGCTGCCGCGCATGGCGCGGCGCCGCACCCATGATCAATTCTGGCGCAATTCGATTCAGGCGCTGGCGGCCTGCGTGACCCTGGCCTGCCTGGCGGTGATCTCGGTGTGGACGCTGGCGCCCATGCTGATCCACCTCATCTACACGCACGACTTCGACGGGGCCATCCCGATGTTGCGGGTGGAGGTGCTGATCCTGCCCGCCACCACGATCACCTCCTATGTCACCACCGCGATCCTGCCGGTCAAGCAGGACACCATCGGGGTGCTCATCGGCGCGATCATCGGCACCTGCGTGGCGCTGTGCGCACTGGCCATGGCGGTGCGCACGCAGTCGGTGTGGGCATTGGTGTACGGCACCGTTTCGGCGGAAATCAGTGTCGCACTGTGGTACATCATCCGGATGCGGTGGCTCGTGATCCGTGAACGAGCGCAGCGCCGCAGGGCGGTCGAACCGGCCGCCGTTCTGATCACCGAGGGGGACTTGGCGTGAAGATGCTCTTCGTCGGCGACGACTGGGTGGGCAGCAATGCCCGCTCCCTTGCCGACGGTTTCCGGCAGGCCGGGCACGAGGTGGTGGTGATCGATACGACGCCGGTCACCCTGCCCGCGCGGCTGTCGCCGCCTTGGGTGTACACCAAGGTCGCGAAGCAGCGCGCGCCCTGGAACGTGGCGGCCCTGCACCGCGATATCGACAGCGCCGCCGCCGCGTTCGCACCGGATGTGCTGTTCGCGTTCAAATCTGTGCATCTCGATCAGCAGCGCCTGCTCGACACCCCGGCCCGGTTGCATGTGCACTACAGCCCCGATGACGTGTCCAACCCATACAACACCAGCCCCGCGTATCTCGCACACGAAGCGCGGTGGGATCTCATCGTCACCACCAAGCGGCACAATGTCGAGGAGCTGCGGGCGCGGGGCGCGCAATCCGTGAAATTCGTTCGTAGCGCTTATGATCCGGCGCTACACCACTTGACGGCGCGGCGCCGGGCGCGCCGGTTCCTGGTCGGCTTCATCGGCGCGGTGCGCCCCGACCGGGAAGACCTGCTGGTGGCGCTGGCCCGGAAACATCAGGGCAACATGCTGTTGCGCGGTCCCGGGTGGCGGCGGGTGCGCGCGCTCTGGCAAACCGGGGCGCAGGTGGGCGGCGCGGTCTACGGTGAGCATTTCTCCGCCGCGGTCGCCGCCGTGACCGCGAACCTGGTGCTGCTCAACTCCGACAACCGTGACACCCATACCTGCCGCACCTTCGAAGTGCCCGCCGCCGGTGGGCTTTTCGTGGGCGAACGCACCGAGGAGCACGCCGAACTGCTCCAGGAAGAGGACGAATGCTTCCTGTTCTCCGGCCACGACGAACTGCACGAGATCCTCGCCCGCTGCGCCGCGCATCCCGAGCAGGCGATCAAAGTCGCCGAGGCCGGTTATCGCCGGATCATCGGCGGCGGGCACCGGTATGCCGACCGGGCCCGCGAGATCACCGCCGCGCTCGGATGATTCGGCGGTACGGACCGGTCGGGCGGCGGCGGAACTCAGGTAACAACCTGCCCCGAGGGACTGACATATACGTGATGGAGGACAGCTGATGGCCCCCGCACAATTGGAAGTCTCCCTGGTCGCCGGTGCGCTGGCGACCATTGTCGTCGCCGCGATGTACCTGCCGGGCGTGGTCCGGGTATTCCTGATCGCGCAGTCGGCGCACTGGTCGCTGTCCTATGTGGGGCGGCCGGTGGTGCTGCTGTGGGTGCAGCCGACCCCCGATTACGGTGACAATATTCCGGATCCGCGGCTGGCCGACTACGGCTACGACGGCGGCATCGCCATGGTGCTGCATCCGGTGGTGTTCGGGCTGTGGGTGTATGCGGGACTGGTGGTCGCCTATGCGGTGTGGTCGCGACTGCGCGGGCGCGACCTGGCCGCACGGCCCGTACCTTTCGCCGGCGATCCGGAGTTCACCTGGACCCTGGTGGTGCTCTACGCCCTCGGCACGCTCGGGCGGTTGGCGGCCTATGCCACCGGCACGTCGGGCAAGGCCGGAGAGCTGGAGAGCCCGAGCCCGATCATCAACCTGGTCACCATCATGGCCACGCTGGGCGCCGTCGGACTGATCGTCTTCTATCGCAACGACAGTGCCCGCACCACCATGCTCGTGGTGGGTGTGCTCACCGCCGGTGAACTGGTGTGGACCGCGATCGTGCAGTCCAAGACGCCGATCATGGGCGCCGCGCTGGCCATCGCGGTGCGCTTCGCGCTGACCGGCTGGAACCGCGTGAAAGTGATCGGGATACTCGGGATCACGGGCGTCGCCATCGGCGGCTTCGGCTGGCTGCAGTCGCTCAAGACCGATGCGGCGTCCAAGGCCGAAGCGGCTCAGGTCGATTCGCAGTATCCGGCCATCGTGCATCCGTTCCTGAGTATGCTGCGCCGCTTCGATCTGCTGGAGGCGGCCACCGATGCCTGGTTCGCCGGGCCGAGTTCCTGGCTGTCGCCGAAGGACGTTGCGGTGCATGCCTTCCAGAGTCTCATCCCCACCCAGTTGCTGGGTGCGGAGAAGTTCCGGTCCGGGGAGGCTTGGGCCGAACAGGTGCGCGGCCGGTCGGTGGACATGTCCACGGTCGAGGTCTCGCTGGCCGAGGGCAATATCAACGAGGGTTACGTGCTGGCCGGCTATCTCGGGGTGGCGATCGGGGTGACCGTCACCTTCATCTCGCTGCTGCTGTTCACGCGTGCCCTCTACAGCCGCTACCTGGCGGTGGCCATCCTGGGTCTTTCCGTCATCGAGGTGCCCGTGCTGTTCGAGCGCGGCGTGCTCGGCACGGTCGAAATGCTCGGCAAGTACCTGCAGGCCGTCGTGGTGGCCTGGCTGGTGTATCTGATCGTCGGTGAATATCGCAGACGGGTGCGAGAGCTGTCGGGGGTACCGCAACCACCCGGGAAAACGAGGACTGCGCAATGGGTTTGATCGACTTCTGGCATCTGTTCCGGCGGCGCTGGCCGATCGTGGTGGCGGCGGTGCTGGTCTGCACGGCGGCGGGGGTGGCCTACGCGCGCACGCTACCGACCGTGTACACGGCGTCCAGTTCGGTGTACGTGTCCATGGCGACCGGCACCTCGGTCAACGACTCGTATCAGGGCGGGCTGGCCGCGCAGCAGCGCGTGCGCACCTACGTGGATCTGGCGACCAGCGTCACCGTGGCCACCTACGTGCACGACCAGCTGGGATTGTCGGAGTCGGTGAACGATCTGCGCGGGCGCATCACCGCGGTCGCGCCGCCGGCCACCACCATCATCGTCATCTCGGTGCAGGACTCCACCGCGGCGGGCGCACGCATCCTGGCCGACCAGGTGGTCTCCCAATTCCGTGCGCTGGTGGCACGTCTGGAGGTGACCCAGGACAATGCCGCGCCCGCCGCCCGCGCCGAGGTGATCGACGCGGCGCAGACCCCGACCCAGCCGAGCGCACCGCAGAAGAAGCGGTACTACATTCTCGGCCTGCTGGCCGGGCTGGTGCTCGGGCTCGGCGCGGCGCTCACCCGGGACCGGCTGGACAAGCGCTTGCACACCTCCAGTGATCTGGAGGCCATTCTGCCGGTGCCGATCCTGGGCATCATCGATGACGGAAGGCCCGGCGCGGCAGGCGAACTGCGGCGGCTGCGCACCCGGCTCACCGAGGATCCCGACCGCCGCACCGTGCTGCTGACCTCCCTGTCGCCCGAATCGGAACCGGAGGTCGCCATCGGGCTGGCCCGCACCTTCGCCGATACCGGCGCGCAGGTGGTGCTGGTGGATGCCGACACCACCGGTCGCGGCTCCAGCCGCCGGGTGCCCGCGGGCGCCGGGTTCGGGCTGGCGGAACTGCTGCGCAACAATGCCGATCCCACCGCGACGGTGTCGGACTGGCCGGAGACCGGCATCGCCGTACTGCCCATCGGCGGCATCGATCTGAACACGCCGGATCTGCTCGACTCCGATCGCTTCGGGGAGATTCTCGCCAAGCTGACCGCCGACTTCGACCATGTGATCGTGGAGGCCGCACCGGTGACCGCGGCGGCCGACGCCATCGCGCTGGCGCGGCGCTGCGATGCCGCCATCGGCGTGGTGGAGCTGGGCCACACCACCGTGCCGCAGGTGCGCGGCGCGCTGGCCACTTTCGGGCGCGAGAACAAGCGGCTCATCGGTGCGGTGGTGTTCTCACGCGCGCCCGGTGGTTTCCGGCACGCGGTGCGGCATCCACTGACACTGGTCCGGCGGTGACGATGCACGACGGGGGTACCGGAGATGACAAGCAGGGAGAACGCCTGCGGCGCAGGCGGATCCTGTCCGCGGGCTTCGGGGCGGCGGCCGTGCTGCCGCTCGCAGTGGCCTGCGGAGCCAAGGATTCCGGCAGCGGCATCGAATTCCGGTCCCCGCACGTGACCGATCAGCCCGCGGCCCGCAATATTCGCGACTTCGGCGGGGTCGGCGACGGGAAGGCCGATGACACGGCCGCCTTCGCCGCCGTCGCCGCGGTCGGCGATCGGCCGCTGGTCATCTACATCCCGGCCGGGCAGTACAACGTGAAACGCTTTCCGGCGCTACCGGATTACGCCACCGTGCTGGGTGACGGCGCGGACGTCACGATGATCAACTACGACGGCAACGGCACGCTGATCGAGTTACAGCGCCGGCAGCGGGTCCGGTTCTCCCGCATCGGCTTCTATCTCTCCGGTCCCACCGCCACGGCGGTGCGGCTCTCGAACTGCTTCCGCTGCACCTTCGATCAGGTCGTGCTGCGCGGTAATCATCTCAGCGACAATGCCCCGCGCTTCGTACAGCAGCGCGGACTGGTGCTGGATCAGAACACCGGCGGCACCGCCGTGATCAATTGCGATATCAACAACTTCGGCTACGGGCTCGTCACCTCGTGCATCCAGAACTATGTGACGGCCTCGAAGTTCACCAACAACCACATCAGCGTGCTCGGTACCGGCGGCGATCACAATGCCGGATTGGCCCTGGCCAATGTGGAATTCGTGTCCGACACCGACCCCAAGACGACCGACCGGCACATTCTGGTGGACGGCCCCGCCAACGACTGGTGGCTGACCAATGTGTGGTTCGAGGGCGCCGACACCGCGCTGTCCATCGGCGGCAACGCGGGCGGACCGGCGCAATTCGGGATGGTCAACTGCAAGGTGGCCGCGCGATCGGTGTGCCTGGACCTGATCTATTGCCGCCAGCCGTATCTGGCGAATGTGCAGTTCGATCCGGATCTGGAGACGCCGCCGGTCGAGGTGCGGGTCGACGGCAAGAACGTGCCCGAGGGCACCGCCATCAATCTCGTCTCCGGATCGTTCGACGATGTCGATCCGAAGGCCTTTCCGGACGGCTGGCATGTGATCGGACGCGGGGCGATTCACGGGGCACGGTTCGCGGGCACCATGGTGGCGCAGGCCACGACCGCCGATACCGACATCTTCCAGGCGCAGGATCCGGGCGGCGGCGTACAGTCCGCCATTCTCGGCAGCGGCGCCTTTCTGTCCGATCGCACCGAAGGGGGAATCGTGCTGAAGGATTCGGCGGGTACATATTGGCGGCTGTCGGTGGGGACCGACGGCTCGGTCAAGACCTCGTCGCTGGGCAAGCAGCGACCGCACTCGTGAGCCCCGGTCTCGCGCGGAGACAACTGGGTCCCGCCCAATTACACGGCTGCACACTGGTGCTGCGCCCGCCCCGCTTCTCGGATTTCGCGCAATGGCGGCGACTGCGGCTGCACGACCGCAAGCTCATCGAGCCGTTCTGGCATTCCTCACCGCTCACCTGGGCCGAGCGGCACACCGAGAGGCACTGGGTGCGTGAGGTTCTCGAGACCCGGGCCTTCGCGCGCGAGGGCAAGCGGCTGGCCACCGTCATCGAGATCGACGGGCGCTTCGCCGGGCAGGTCGAGATCGGCAGCATCGATCCGCAACTCCGGCAGGGCGAGATGGGGATCTGGATCGACGCCGCCCTGGCCCGGCACGGATTCGGCGGTCTCGCAGCGGGTTTGATCCTGGACTTCGGCTTCGACACGCTCGGCCTGGAGCGCATCATCGCGCCCATCTCACCGGCCAATATCGCGGCCGCGGCCGGAGCCATGGAGATGGGATTCGTGCCCGAGGCGCGGATGGCACAGCATTTCGACGTGGGCGGGCAGCGCACCGATCATCTGCTCTACGCCGTGACGCGGGCGGAGTTGCCGCCCAAGGGATTCACCGATATGTGGCTCGAGCGCATGCTCGACCGGGACGACGAACCACCGCGACTCGGCATCCCCATCCTCTACGAAACGCCCGGCACCGCAGCCGTTCTCGGCGTCTCCGCGCGGTTCCGCGCCGGGCAGCTGCGGCGTGCGGTGCAGCGGGTGCTGCCCGCCGTCCCGGTGAGCCTGCCGTTGCCCGGCTATCCCCGTGCGCGCCTGCGCAGTCCGCTCGTCTCGACCGGGCCGCGCTCCCCCGAGGGACTGCTCTTCCACCTCGAGGTCGACGGGCGGAAGGCCGGGGAGGCCCGGCTGCTCGATCTCGACCTGTTCGATCGCCATGCCCGGATGCAGATCCGGGCCGATCCCGCCCGCGCCGACGACGGCGTCCGCCTGGCGGCCACCCGGGCCCTGCTGGACCACGCGGTCCACGGTCTCGGACTGTTCCGGGTGTATTCGGCGATTCCCGCCGGGGACACCGAATCCGCAGCGGTCGCCGCACGCGCGGGACTGCTAGAGGAGGGAATCATGCGCAGCTACATCGGACTCGACGGAAGCCGCGGTGACCACGCCCTGTGGGCCGTGACGGCCGGGGGTGAGCACCGTGCGTAAATTCGCTCGCAGCAACAAGATTCAGGACCGGCTGCACCGTCTCGTACCCGGCGGCGCGCACACCTACGCGCGCGGCGCCGATCAGTATCCGGAGGGCATGGCCCCGATCCTGGTGCGCGGCCACGGCGCCCGGGTGTGGGATCGCGACGGCAACGAATACGTCGAATACGGGATGGGGTTGCGCTCGGTCACCCTCGGGCACGGGTACGCACCCGTCGTGGACGCCGTCGCGCGGACCATTGCCGACGGGGTCAGCTTCTCCCGGCCCACCGAGCTGGAACTGCTTGCGGCACAGGATTTCCTGGAACTGGTGCCCGGCGCGGACATGGTGAAGTTCGCCAAGAACGGTTCCGATGCCACCACCGCCGCGGTGCGCCTGGCCCGCGCCGTCACCGGGCGCGAGACGGCGGCCGTCTGCAATCAGCCGTTCTTCTCGGTCGACGACTGGTTCATCGGGACCACCGAGATGAACGCGGGCATCCCGAGCGTCTCGACGGTGTCGTTCCGCTACAACGATCTCGGCTCGCTGGCCGAGGTGCTGGAATCCGAGCAGGTGGCCTGCGTCGTGCTGGAACAGGCCACGGCGCTGGCCGAACCGCAGCCCGGCTTCCTGGAAGGCGTACGCGGGCTCTGCAACCGGCACGGGGCGCTGCTGGTCTTCGACGAGATGATCACCGGATTCCGCTGGGCCGCGGGCGGGGCCCAGCACGTGTACGGCGTGCGGCCCGACCTGTCCTGCTGGGGCAAGGCCATGGGCAACGGTTTTCCCGTCTCGGCGCTGGCGGGCAAACGCGAGTACATGGAGCTGGGCGGTCTGCGCACCGATGCGGACCGGGTCTTCCTGCTCTCGACCACGCACGGCCCCGAGACCGCCTCCCTGGCCGCCTTCCGTGCGGTCGTGCACGCCTACCGGACCACCGATCCGGTCGCGCGCATGGAGGCCGCGGGCCGCCGCCTGGCCGACGGCGTGAATGCCATTGCCGCGGCACTGGGTATCGCCGACCACCTCCAGGTCGTCGGCCGCCCGTCCTGCCTGATCTTCCTCACCAAGGACGCCGACGGCCACCCCTCCCAGCCCTACCGCACTCTGTTCCTGCAGGAACTCCTGGAGCGCGGCGTGCTCGGCCAGTCCTTCGTCACCTCCTCCGCCCACACCGACGCCGATATCGACCACACCCTCGACGCGTGTCACGACGCCGCCACCATCTACCGCAAGGCCCTCGAAAGCGGCACGGTCGACGGCCTTCTGCGCGGCCGTCCGGTAGCCCCGGCCCTGCGCCGCATCGCCGCTCCCCGCCGCCTCCCGGACGGCGCCGGCCGATGACCGCGAGCCGGATTGCCATCGTGCACGAGCGATTCACCGAGTACGGCGGCTCCGAGGCGGTGATCGCCGAGTTCATGAAGACCTGGCCCGGCGCGCCGGTGTTCGCGCCGATCGTCGAGGAGGACTGCACACGCAGCCTTTTCGCGGCCGTTCGCGACGGATCGCCTGCCGCCGAAGTAGCCCCCGTACGCGATACGTGGCTTTCGCGGGCGCACATCGCATCCGGGCGGCGGTCGCACGCACCGCTGCTGCCGTTCGTGCCGCGGGCATTGCGCGGGCTGCCCTTGCGCGGAGAGTACGACGCCGTGGTGATCAGCCATCACGCCTTCGCCACGCAGGCGGCGCTGGCGACGGACGCACCGGTGATCGCCTACGTGCACAGTCCAGCTCGGTGGGCCTGGGACAAGGAGTTCCGGCAGCGGGAGGCCGGGGGCCGCGCCGGGCAGCTGGCATTGACCGCGCTGGGGCAGCTGGCGCGGCGCAGTGAGCTGCGGGCGGCGCCGCGGCTGACGCATGTGGTGGCCAATTCGCAGGCGGTGGCCAAGCGGGTGCAGGACTGGTGGGGATTGCCCGCCTCGGTGGTGAATCCGCCTGTGCGCGTGGAGCGTTTCACGCCGGATCCGGCCGTGGAACGGGAGGACTTCTTCCTCCTCGCGGGCCGGCTGGTGCCCTACAAGCGGCCCGATCTCGCCATTGCGGCGGCACGACGGGCCGGGGTGCGGCTGATCGTGCTGGGCGACGGCCGGTTTCGCAAGCAGCTGGAATCGCTCGCCGGCCCGGAGACCACCTTCCTGGGCGCGGCCTCCGACGAGGTGCTGCTCGATATGTACCGCCGCTGCCGGGCCTTGCTCATGCCGGGCATCGAGGACTTCGGCATCGTGCCGGTGGAGGCGATGGCCTGTGGCGCACCGGTGCTGGCGGTCGGGGCGGGCGGCGCCCTCGATACCGTGATTCCCGGCATATCCGGCGAGCATGTCACACCCGGCGGCGACGAAGCCGTGATCGCCGGATTCGCCCGTATCATGCGGGAATTCGACCCTGCGGCATACCCGCGGGAGACCATCCGCAAACACGCCATCGGCTTCTCCCCGGAGGTGTTCCGCAGCCGGATTGCGGACATTGTGTCGCGCAACTGCCGCTGAACGACTATTCATGGAATTCGACGTATTTCGTGAATAGCGAACAGCATGGACAGCGGAACAGGGTGAGGCAGTGGGTGGCGGGAGCGTGGGCCGGGCACTGGTGACCGGCGGCGCCGGCGATATCGGCCGCGCGGTGGCAAAGCACCTGACGCGGGCGGGATGCGAGGTGATCATCGCCGATCTGGATTCGGATGCGGCGCAACAGGTCGCGGGCGAACTCGGCCCCGCGGCTACGGCCTGCCATCTGGATCTCGGCGATCCGGACAGCATCGAGGCGACAGCCACCGCCGTGCTCGCGGGCAGCGGGCTGTCGGCGCTGGTGCACTGCGCGGGTGCGGCCATCGTGGAGCCCTTCCTCGACAGCAAGCCCGAACACTGGGATCTCATGATCCGGGTGAACCTGCGCGGGCCCATGCTGCTCACCCAGCGACTGCTGCCGGCCCTGCAGGAAACCGCCTCCGCGCGCATAGTTTTCGTCTCCTCGGACGGCGCCCGCGCCGGCGCCGCCGGGGAAGCCGCCTATGCCGCATCCAAATCCGGGCTGTTCGGGTTCGCCAAATCGCTCGCCCGCGAGGTCGCACGGCATGATGTCACCGTGAATGTGGTGTGCCCGGGCCCGATCGAGGGACGCATGGTCGCCCGCACCATGGCGGACCACCCCGGCAATCTGGACGCCCTGCAGCGCGCCATCCCCATGAAACGTCTCGGACAACCGGAGGAAGTCGCCGCCCTCATCGCGTGGCTGGCGAGCCCGGAAGCCAGCTACATCACCGGCCAGCTGATCAGCGTCAGCGGCGGCATCACCATGCACTAGGAGCGGCCCCCTCATGACCAAGAACCCGATAGTCGACGCCCACCTTCATCTCTGGGATATCACCGCGCACCCGTGGTATCCCGGCCTGACGCGGTTCCGTCCCGAGATCGCGGTGAACTTCCTGCTCGACGACTACGACCGCGCTGCCGGCGACACCACGGTGTCGGCCCTCGTACACGTCTCGGCGACCTCCACACCGCACGCCTACCTCGACGAAACCCGCTGGGTGGACGAGCTGGCCACCGCCGCCGGCCGCACCCTCGTCTCGATCGGCACCGTCGATCCCACGCTCCCGCGACCGGAACTGCTCGATCACCTCGAACGGCAGTCCCGCTCACCACGATTCCGCGGCGTCCGGGTCTTCGCGGGCCTGTCCCCCAACACCCCTGCGGCGGATGCGATAGCGAGCTGGCTCCAGGACCGCGATGCCGTCTTCGACCTGGTGACCCGCCCCGACGACATGCTGGACTGGATCGACTTCCTGGCCGGCTACCCGAAGCTGCGCGTGGTCCTCGAACATCTCGGCATGCCCCGCAGCACCGAGCCCGACGACCGCGCCGCCTGGCACAACGCACTCTCCTTGGCCGCCAAGGAAACCCAGTGGCTGTGCAAACTCTCCGGCCTCGGCCTCATCTGCCCCGACCTATCCTGGCCCACCCTCGAATACTGGCTCGAATCCAGCGTCCACCTCTGGGGCTGGCGCCGCCTCATGTTCGGCTCCAATATGCCCGTCGACTCCACCGCCGGCACCTACACCGACCTGATCGCCACGGTCGACCGCATGGTCACCGCGGACGCCACCGACCAGGAGGCCGCCTTCTTCTACCGCACCAACGCTACCGACACCTACCGCATCTCATGAAACACGCCACGGATATCGCCGATTGGATCGGTGGGTTCAGGAGGCGCTGAGCTGGGAGACGAGGCGGCTGCCGGTGAGTTTGTATTCGGAGCCGGTGAGTTCGTACATGCTGACGAAGCCGTCGAGGTCGTCGGATTCGGTGTCGCCGCGGATGATCCAGTAGTGCTGGATGCCGAGCATGGCGTAGACGCGGAGTTTGTCGATGGCCTCGCGGACCTGGGTGGGCTGCCAGACGGCTTCGACGACCGCGAACAGGCTCGACGGGTCGTGGGTGGTGCTGTGCTTGCCGGGCTGGTGGCCCGGCTGGAAGACGACGCCGTCGGCGACGAAGTTGTGGTGGCCGGTGTCGCCGCGGGCGAAGCCGCTGTCGGCGATGTACTGGTCGCCGGCGATCTCATAGCCGTGGCTGCGCCAGAACTCGAGCACGCAGAACACGATCCGGGAGTACCAGAACGTCACGGGCATGAGGCTCAGCTCCAATCGGCCGGATCGCAGTTCCCACGCCCAGCCGCGGGGCACCAGCGGCAGGGCTTCGAATTCGGCGCGGGTGCGTACGCCCGTGAGCGGTAGATCGAGCTGTTCGCGCACGGCTCCCTCCGGTGGTTCGCACGCCGACAAGACTGGAACACCATAACCTCACATTTGCCGGGCGAGTCTTTCACCAGCAGTTTTGCCGGTCAGCAGGGCGATTCGGGCGGATGCCGGACCGCCGTCCCTCCGCGATCATCCGGCAAACGCGAGTGACCTGGTGCACAGCAGGCCCAACCGGTTAGCTGGCGAATTGCCTACTGCACCTTCCGGTTACACGAAAACCCTTGTTACACATAACAACTGAGATAGCGGCGAGGTGACCATTCACACACCGGTCAGAGGCTGGTTTCGGTTGTACGGCAAACCTGGCGCCCGTAAAGTTACTCATCAGTTAGGCACGAGGATGTTCCTACCCTCGGCCCGACTTCTGCTAAGGGGGCCGATCACTTCACGTCCGCATCCACCGACGCATGTCGGACGAACAACGTTGGGCACCAACACGTTCGTTATTAAGGAGGGGACGATGGTTTCCTACATCGTCACGGGCGGCACCGGGTTCCTGGGCCGTCGCGTCGTCGCCGCGCTGCTGGAGCGCGATCCACAGGCCGTGATCCACGCACTGGTCCGCGAGGCATCGGTCGCGAAACTGCGGGAGATGGCGGCCGGCTGGGGGGCCGAGGATCGCGTCTTCCCGCTGGTCGGCGATCTCGCCGCGCCGAGCCTGGGACTGCAGGGGGTCGAGGAGCTCGGCTACGCGGGCGCCGCGCCGCACGCCGATCACGTCGTGCACCTCGGCGCGGTCTACGACATGACCGCCGATGAAGAGGTCACCTACGCCGCCAATGTCGCGGGCACCCGCGCGGTGGTCGACCTGAGCCGCGCCATCGGCGCCATGCTGCACCACGTCTCGTCGGTCGCCGTGGCCGGCGATCACAAGGGCAAGTTCTTCGAGGACGACTTCGATCTGGGCCAGGGCCTGCACTCGCCCTATCACCGCACCAAGTTCGAGGGCGAGAAGCTGGTGCGCGAGGCCGCGGGCCTGCGCTGGCGGGTGTACCGCCCGGCCATCGTGGTCGGCGATTCGCAGACCGGTGAGATGGACAAGATCGACGGTCCGTACTACTTCTTCCCCGCCATCGCGGGCCTGAGCGCGCTGCCGGCCGAACTGCCCATCCCGCTGCCGGATCTGGGCGCCACCAATATCGTTCCGGTGGATTACGTGGTCGCGGCCATGGTCGAGCTGATCAACAAGCCGGGGCTGGCAGGCCGCACCTTCCACCTGACCAACCCGGAGCCGCAGCCGTTCACCGAGATCTACAACGCGCTGGCCCGGGCGGCCGGTGCGCCGACCGCCGCGGTCACGCTGCCGGGCTCGCATGCCGCGCTGCACGCGCTGGGCGGGCTGCCCGGCGTGCCCACCGTGCGTGATTTCCTGTTGGAGCGCTTCGGCATTCCCGCCGAGGTGGCCCCGCACACCGCCTTCGAATCGGAGTTCGTCTCCGAGTCGACCCGGGCGCAGCTGCGCGGCACCGGCATCGAGGTACCGCCCTTCGAGGACTACGCCGCCACGCTGTGGAAGTACTGGCGCGCCAATCTCGATCCGGATCGCGCCCGCCGCGTCGACGGCGAACGCCTGGAGGGCCGCATCGTCCTGATCACCGGCGCCTCCACCGGCATCGGCCTGGCCACCGCGCACGCGGTCGCCAAGCGCGGCGCCACCGTGCTCATGGTGGCGCGGACGCCGGAGGATCTGGAGGCCGCCGCGGCCGAGGTGCGCGCGGAAAGCGGTGCGGCGCAGGCGTACACGTGCGATATCACCGATGAGAAGTCGGTGGAGTTGCTCGTCAAGCAGGTGCTCGCGGATTACGGGCATGTCGATTACGTGGTGAACAATGCCGGCCGGTCCATCCGGCGCTCGGTGCTGAACTCCACCGACCGCATGCACGACTTCGAGCGGACCATGGCGGTCAACTACTTCGGCGCCGTGCGGTTGATCCTCGCGCTGCTGCCGTCCATGCGGGAGCGCCGCTTCGGGCATTTCGTGAACATCTCTTCCATTGCCGTACAGACCAAGGTGCCGCGCTTCGCCGCGTACGTGGCGAGCAAGTCGGCGCTGGACAACTTCAGCGAGATCGCCGCGGTCGAGAACGCAGATGCGGGAATCACTTTCACCTCGGTGCGGATGCCGCTGGTGCGCACGGCCATGATCGCGCCGACGGATCTGTACAAGTCGATTCCGGTGCACTCGCCCGAGATGGCCGCCGATATCGTGGTGCGCGCGCTGGAGCACCGGCCCAGCCGGATCGACACGCCCATCGGCACGTTCGCGCAGTTCGTCGACACGGTGATGCCGTCGGTCAAGCGCGCGATCCTGGCGCAGGGTTTCCGGATGTTCGGTGAGTCCAAGGCCGCCAAGCCCGGCGTCGTCCCGGTGCCCGAGGGGACCGAGCCGGCCGTGGAGGTCGTCGAGAAGCGCGAATCCCGCAGCCCGCTGCTGGCGCTCGCGCCGATCGTGCAGCCGCTCATGGGCCTGCCCGCCCCGGCGGCGCGGTTCACCAACCGCATCCCGGGCCTGCACTGGTAGTCCCGGCGGCGTAAGTCATTGCACCACACGGAAATCAGCCCGGCGAGCGTACTCGCCGGGCTGATTCCCTTCGGGGATGCCCCTCCCCTGGCTCGGATGAGCTGCGCTCAGACGTGGGCCGCGGCGAAGTTCGCCGCCATGCCCAGATCGCTCGCGTAGGCGGTGTGCTGACTCGCGTCCACGCCGCCGCCGCAGATGGGATCGCCTGCCATGCACCAGTCTCCGGTGCGGCCGAGGAACTGATCCGGCACGCTCCAGCCCAGCGCCCGCATGGGGTCACCGAACAGCAGGATGGCCGCCACCTTGTCGCCGAGGTAGTCGGGCAGCTGCACCCGTCCCGGGTACCAGGCGACCACGCCGGTGCCCAGCGCGGCGTGCACGACGGCCGCACCTTGCGAGTAGCCGACCAGGATGAACCGCTGCGCCGGGCAGGAAGCCGCCTGCGCCGTCAGGTGATTCACCAGATCAGCGCTGCCCGCGCCGATATTGAAGGTGAGGTCCGCCGGGTAGTTGACGGGGTACGCATCGGTGGAGACACCCAGCCGATCCTGCAATATGCCGTACAGCGGATCCCCGACTTCACTGCCGAGGTAGCCGGGTTCGCCCGTGCCGCGTGCCACCACCACGTCGATGTCCGCGCACGAGTCCGCGCGGGCCTGCGGTAGCGGGAAGACGAACACACTCGCCACTAGTAAGGCGAGGGCGACGAACACCCAAGCTATACGCCATTTTCCAGACAGCAACACCTTCCGGTCGCCCATTGTTCTCACCCTCTCACGCCGTTGTGAGAAGCTCGGTGACTCTTGTCAGTGACAAGAGACGCATCACCGGGCCATGTGACCCAAGGTAAAGACGACCTGAGGTGGCGGCAACGAGTTCCACTGGAGAGATACCCAATCGGAGCCCAACCGTATCCCATTCAAACTTGTTATCTACAAGCTACTTTGAGGCAACGGAGTGGATACGGATGGGATCGGGACCACACCGCGAACCGCGCGCAATGTAGAACCAGTTCTCATAGGGTGTTGGTATGGAACGACTTACAGGGCTCGACGCGAGCTTCCTCTATCTCGAAACAGACACTCAACTCCTGCACGTCTGTGCACTGCTGATACTCGACCCCGCCGCGGACGGTGTGGAATTCGATCACGAAGTCTTCAAAGCCGAGCTCGGCCGCCGATTACCGCTCATTCCGGCCATGACCCGGAAGCTGCACGCGGTGCCGCTGAACCTGGATCATCCCGTGTGGGTGCGGGATTCGAAGTTCGATCTGGACTACCACGTGCGCCGCGTCGGCCTGCCCACGCCGGGCGGGCACCGCGAACTCGCGGAGATGGTGGCCGACATCGCGAGCCGCCCGCTGGACCGGACCCGCCCGCTCTGGGAGATGTGGCTGGTGGAAGGGCTTTCCAATGGCCGGGTGGCGGTCGTGTCGAAGTACCATCACGCCATCGTCGACGGCATCACCGGCACCAATATGATGATGCACCTGTGCGACACCCAGCCGGGCTTCACCGTCGGCGCGCCCGCCGAACCCGTTGCGGCCGAGCCGGAACCCAATGATCTGCTGCTGGCGGGCGAGGCGCTGGCCAAGTTCCCCGGCCGTCTGGGATTGGTCGGCATGGTGCCCAAAACCCTTGGCATACTGGGCAGTCTGGTGCAACGGCGCCGTGGCGACGGACCGCGCGGTATGCCGCTGCCGTTCACCGCGCCGCGCACGCCGTTCAATGGGGCAATCACGCGGCATCGCGCCGTCTCCTTCGTCCAGACCGAGCTGTCCGATGTCAAAGAGATAAAGACGGCATTCGGCGTGAAGGTCAACGATGTGGTGCTGGCCGTGGTCGGCGGCGCGCTGCGCAGCTACCTCGAGGCACACGACGAATTGCCCCAAACCTCGCTCATGGCCTCGGTTCCGGTGTCCACCCACGACACCTCACGGCACGAGGCGGGCACCAACAAGGTGTCCACCATCTTCGCGCGGCTCTACACCGAGATCGAGGATCCGGTGGCGCGCGTGCTGGCGATCGCCGAGGACAGCCGCGGCGCCAAGGAGGAACACAACCTCATCGGCGCCGACTTCCTGCAGGACTGGGCGAAGTACGCGCCGCCCAACACCTTCCAGCTGGCCGCCCGCGCCTACTCGTCACTGAAGCTCGCCGAGCATCACCCGGTGGTGCACAACCTGGTCGTATCGAACGTGCCGGGCCCCGACTTCCCCATGTATTTCCTGGGGGTGCGGGTGTCCTCGATGTATCCGTTCGGTCCCGTCTTCCACGGTGCGGGGCTGACCGCCACGGTCATCTCCAATAACGGCAACCTCGACTTCGGCTTCATCGCCTGCAAGGAACTGGTGCCCGATGTCGAGCAGATCGCCGACGCCGTGCCCGAGGTGATCACCGAGCTGCTCAAGGCGGCCCGGGAGAAGACCGGACCGCGCGAGCAGCACTAGCTACTGCCGCTCCACGACCGCCGCAATGGCCTCGAGGAACACCGGGACAAAGACGTCCGCCTCGAGTGCACAGGCCGCGTGACCGGCCCGGGCGAGGAAGATCTCCGCTCCCGGAATCAGTTTCGCCATCTCCAGCTGACGAAAGACGGGCAAGGCCCGATCCCGCGTGGTGATCACCACGGCCGTCGGCACTTTCAGCGTCGGGAGCCATTCCGACGAATCGAACTGTCCCAGCACCACCAGGGCCTGCGCCAGCGCCCACCCACTGGTGGCGCGGAATTCCGCCATGGCCCAGCGATCCAGCCGGCCCACCGGCCACGAGGATTCCGGCAAGGCCGGCAGCTTGTCCCGCCGCAATTCCGCACGGCGGAAGGACCATTCGGAGAAAGTCGTCGCCATGGCCGCCCAGCCACGATGGAACGCCCGCTCCCGCCACTTCTCCTGGAAGCGATAGGTCGTCGCGGCGAGCACCAGCCCGCCCACGCGATCCGGATGCCGATGCGCCACCAACTGCGCGACCACGCCGCCCATGGAGTACCCGGCCAGAATCGGCCGCTGCACCCCGATCACATCGGCCACGGCGACCACGTCATCGGCGAGATCATCGAGATCGAAACGCTCGGAACGAATCCCGTGCCCGTGCCAGCGCTGATCGAACAGCACCACGCGATACCGATCGTTGAGTTCGCGCAGCGACGGGAACCAGTTCAGCATGGCCGTGGTGGCCATGCCGTGCAGCAGCAGGACGGTCGGCGAATCCGCCCGCGGCCCCGGCAGATCCACCACATAGGTGCTGCCCCCACGCCCCGGCAGCTCCACCATCTTGCCCGAGGGCACCGCGGTGAGCCGCGTGATCCGCGGCGAGAGCCGACGTCCCCGCCGGCCGTTGCCGTACTCCCCGGTGGTGTGATCCGTGGACAGGTCCACGCTGCGGTCCGTCATCGAAGGCCTCCCGGCGCGCCGCCCCCTGCGGGCGAAAGTGGAACACGTTCCACCTGATGATGCCACACCCGCGCGGTGCGGTCCGGGGCAGGCGCTAGTCCTTGCAGTCGGACGGGGCGGGCATGACGGTGGTGACGACCACCGGTGAGGGCGGCGGGGCGGGAGTTGTCGGTGGGACGGGGGCGGGATCGTTGTAGAGGCGAATTCCGGTCTGCTGCACCTGCCCCGGGGTGATCGCCACGCCCGGGATCAGGGCCGCGTGGCCGTAGGCGTCGGTGACGCGAATGGTGAACGGGCCCGCGCCGGCGCCGGAGAGCGTCCAATAGTTGTCGTAGCCGCGGCGCATGGGGAGCCAGTCGGTGCCGCCGGGGCGTTGCAGATCCACCTGATTGATCGGATTGCCGGTGCCGGACACCAGCAGGCCCAGCCAGTCCGCGGAGGAGCTCTGCTGGACGCGGTAATAGAGCTGTGGCGCGGGACTGGGGTCGTGCACGGCGGTGATGCGGATCGGGACCACGCCGTCGGCAGTATTGGCGATGGCCGCGAAAGCCGTACGGCTCAAATCGTATTGGTGCGGTGGACAGCCCGGGCAGCGGTCCACGATCTGGGCGCGCACGCTGCCGAGCGGGCCGTCGATGTTCACATACGAACCGCACGGTGCGGATCCGGCGTACTCGTCGGTGGGCACGCCCACGTAGTAGCCGTCCAGCGGCAGATCGGGCAGGGAGCAGGCCACGCCTTGACTGAAGGCGTAGAACCGCGCCTGACCCTGCACCGTGGGCGCGGGCGCGACCGGTGGAACCTGCTGTGTGGTAGCCGAACTCGGCGGTGTCGGCGCGGGCAGGGTGACCACCGTGGTCACCGGTTCGGCATTGCGGCAGGACACCGGCTGCGGCCGAATCATCCAGCTCACCCCCGCTACCAATACCGCTGCCGCGAGCGCCGTCCACAACCATGGCCTGCCAGTGCGGACCTCTTCGTGTCCCGTGCGGTGCATGGCCGGTCCCCAACCTCCGAATTGCGGTTTGCTGAAGCGATGCTGGAACTACAATCAGGAAAGCAGCCGCTGCCGTTACGCAGGGCGCGAATCGGAAACTCGCAATGAAAAACTCGGCGTGTTGGGCGGTGTGTCTCGAATGTAGAACCGGGACGCGTGATTCCGCCGTATCTCCTGACGTCCCCACCTCAGGAAGCTGCCCGACATGTCCCCTCTCGCCCCCTTCTACCGGCAGGTGCAGGCCCACTACGACCTGTCCGACGAGTTCTACGCACTCTTCCTCGACCGCACCATGACCTACAGTTGCGCCTACTTCGCCCGCGACGATCTCACCCTGGAACAGGCCCAGCTCGCCAAGATCGATCTGGCGCTGGGCAAACTGGAGCTGGAGCCCGGCATGACGCTGCTGGACATCGGCTGCGGCTGGGGCGCCACCATGATCCGCGCGGCCCGCGAATACGAGGTCCGGGTCGTCGGCCTCACCCTCAGCCGCAATCAGTTCGAGTACACCCGCGCCCGCCTCGAACAGTCCGCCATCCCCAATGCCGAAGTGCGCCTGCAAGGCTGGGAGGAATACGACGGCACCGCCGACCGAATCGTCAGCATCGGCGCCTTCGAACACTTCCGCAAGGAACGCTACCCGGAGTTCTTCCAACGCTGCCGCCGCATGCTCCCCGACGACGGCCGCATGCTGCTGCAAACCATCATCGGCCGCACCCTCGCCGAACTACGCGCCCTGAACATCCCGGTCACCCGCGAGGACGCCCTCTTCCACATCTTCATGAAGCGCGAAATCTTCCCCGGCGGCCAACTCCCCCAACCCGGCACCGTCACCCGCACCGCCGAGGAAGCCGGCCTGCACGCCGAACGCATCCAATCCCTCCAGCCCCACTACGCCCGCACCCTCGACCTCTGGGCAGAATCCCTCCGCACCCACCGCGACCGAGCCATCCGCCTCACCTCCGAAGAGGTCTACAACCGCTACCTCAAATACCTCACCGGCTGCGCCCACTACTTCCGCGCCGGCCACCTCGACGTCATGCAGTTCACCCTCACGAACTGACCAGGACCGCTGCGCCCGCGAAGCGACCGTGCCGCAGGTCCTGTAGCGCTTTATCGGCTGCTGCCAGCGGATACGGGTGCACCGTTACCTCGAGGCGGTGGGTGGCTGCGAATGCCAGGAATTCGCGGGAGTCGTCGCGGGTGTTCGCGGTGACCGAACGGATCTCGCGCTCCTGGAAGAGGTGGCGCTGGTAGTTCAGGGGCGGGATGTCGGTGAGGTGGATGCCCGCGATGAACAGCACGCCGCCGCGGTCGAGGGCGGCCATGGCGGGGCGCACCAGGTCGCCTACCGGGGCGAAGAGGATCGCCGAATCCAGTTGCACGGGAGGCGGTTCCGCGGCGCCCTGTGCGGAGGTCGCGCCGAGTTCGAGGGCCAGGCGCTGGGCTGCGGGATCGCGCGTCATCACATGGACTTCCGCGCCCTGGGCGAGTGCCACCTGGGCCGCCAGGTGGGCGCTGCCGCCGAAGCCGTAGATGCCCAGGCGGCCGCCTGCGGGGAGGCCTGCCCGTTTCAGGGCACGGTAGCCGATGATGCCCGCACACAGCAGTGGTGCGAGTTCGGTGTCATCGTAGCCTTTCGGCAGCGCCAGGGCGTAGGCGGCGGGGACGGTCGTGTATTCGGCATAGCCGCCGTCGGCGTCCCAGCCGGTGTAGCGGGACTGCGGGCACAGATTCTCGTTGCCGCGCAGGCAGAATCGGCATTTTCCGCAGGTGTGGCGCAGCCAGGCGATGCCTACCCGATCGCCGATGGCGAACTCCACACCCGCCGACGTGCCGAGGGCCACGACTTCGCCCACTACCTCGTGCCCGGGTACCACACCCTCGCGGTGGACGGGCAGATCTCCTTCTGCCACATGCAGATCCGTGCGGCACACCCCGCAGGCGAGGACGCGAACCAGCAGCTCGTCCGGTGCGGGTTCGGGGATTTCGGCTTGTTCGAGCACGATCGGACCGCCGTCGATCGGACCCGGCTTCCGCACCCGCCACGCGCTCATCGATGCCATGTGCCGAGTGTCCCCCAGCATCGGCGAGACGGGCGCCTAGGATCCCGGGTACTCGACAGCGGTCGAGGCCCACGGGTCCACCGGCACCACCCCGACGGCATGACCGTCGGCGTCGAGCAGGCGGCCCAGTGATTTCACCGGGCGCAGCACCAGGCGTTGATCGGTGACGACCGCTTCGGGCAAGGTGTCGTGCACGCGGGCGAGGATTCCGGCCAGGTCGTTCACGCGATGCACCTGGACCATGACCATCAGATTCGAGGGGCCCACGGTGGCCAGGCAGATGCGGGTGGCCGACCAGCTCGCGAGCTCGGCGCCGTATTCGGTGAGCCGGGGCTGGGGTACCGCGAGCCAGAGCACGAACTCGGCGGGCCAGCCGCCCTCGGTGCGCGCGAAATCGGTTCGGAAGGCGAGGATTCCGTGCCGCACGAGTGCGTCGAGCTGTCGGCGCACGGCGTATTCGGAGGTGCCGACGATCTGCGCGAGGTCGCGATAGCGGGCACGCCCGTCACGTTGCAGAGCCAGAAAGAGTGCGTGGTCGGCCGAGCCGAAAGTGCGAGTGCGGGTGGCGCGCTTCGGAGTCGGCTCGGCGTCCTCGGTGACCGAACGCTGCTGTTCGGCATCCATGGCGCCCAGCCGCCAATGCACGCCGCTGAACCATTCCGTGCCGACATGGGCTGTGCCCGAGGCGATTCCGGGGACCGCGGGCAATCGCTCGAGCAGTAGCACGCTCAGCGCGGGCATGTCACCGGCGAAGACGAGCGCCGTGAGATCGCACCGGCCGCCGGTCGCGTAGACACTGACAACCTGTGGAATATCGGCCAGGGCCCGCGCCACCTCGAGGATGCGGCCGGGCTGGGCGCACACCTCGTACACCGCGCCGGTGAGCGCGAGGCTGGGTCCGGGCACCGAGGACACCCAGGCCCGCCCGGATTCGGACAGTCGCTGCCAGCGCCGGGCCACGGTCGCGGGCGAGATGCCCAGCACCGGGCCCAGCTTCTCGAAGCTGACCCGGGGATTGGCGTGCAGGGCATCCAACAGCATGACGTCGACCTCGTCGACACCGCCCTGAGCCGGGCGTTTGGCGGTCACCACGGGGTACATCCAAGCATGCCGACCGGGCGGATAGCTGTCCAATACCTGCACCCAGGGCAACTTGGCCGATGATATCCATCATCGGATGACACCACTCTCCGGTTTTCCCGCAATATCCGGGTCGCGGCCCGTGCAGGACGTTGACTGATGACATGAGCGAATTGGCAACGTCAGGGGTAACCGTCCCGCTGGCCGAGTGGGTCGAGCGGCTGAGCCTCGACACGATTCCCGAACGGGTCCGGACTCGGGCCAAGCATCTCCTGCTCGATGGTGTAGCCGCCGGACTGGTCGGCGCGCAACTCCCGTGGTCCCGCGTCGCGACACAATCCGTGCTGGCGCTCGAGGGCAGCCGGGACGCGGTGGTCATCGGCACCGGGCGCACCACCGGCGGGCCGGCGGCCGTACTGCTCAACAGCACCTTCGTCCAAGGCTTCGAACTCGACGACTTCCACCCGCTCGCACCACTGCACAGTGGGTCGCTGGTGGTGCCGGTGCTGCTGGCCACCGCGCAACAGCTCGGCGGGGTCACGGGCGCGCAGGCGCTCACCGCGGCCATCGCCGGATTCGAGGTCGGGCCGCGAGTCGGGTTGGCGCTGCACGGATCTCAGATGCTCTCGCGCGGCTGGCACAGCGGCCCGGTATTCGGCACGCACACCGCGGCCATGGTGGCGGGCAAGCTGCGCGGACTGGACGCGGACCGGCTCGAGGATGCGCTCGGTATGGCCGGAACACAGTCCGGCGGGCTGATGGCGGCGCAGTACGAGGCCATGTCCAAGCGCATGCAGCACGGATTCGCCGCGCGCAACGGGTATTACGCGGCGGGGCTGGCCGCCGGCGGGTACACCGGCATCAAGCAGGTGTTCGATCGGCCCTACGGCGGGTACCTGTCGGTGTTCGGCGAGGGACACGATCCCGATGCCGCGCAGGTGATCGCCGGGCTCGGCGAGAGCTGGCACACCGAGGTCATCATGGTGAAGTCCTATGCGGCCCAGGGCGGGCTGCACGGCACCATCCAGGCCGCGCTGGAATTACGCGCGGAGCACGACATCGATCCGAAGGCCGTCTCGCACATCGAGATTCGGGTGGGGCATACCATCTATCACCACGGCTGGTGGGAGCCGGAGCGGCCGCTCACCAGTATCGGCGCGCAGATGAACCTCGGCTACGCGGCCGCGGTCGCACTGCTCGACGGGCAGGTGCTGCCCGCACAGTTCACCGAGCGGCGGCTGGATGCCGACGATGTGTGGGAACTGCTCGGCAAGGTGGATGTGCTGCTGGACGAGGAGATTCAGAACGGGCCCCCGCTGGAGCGATTCGCCACCGTGCTGACCATCACGCTCGACGACGGCACCGTGCTGACGAAGCGGATCGCGCAGCCGCACGGCGGGCCCAGCGATCCGGTCACCGATGACGACATCATCGCAAAGTACCGGGCGCTGGCCGGACCGCTGGTCGAGACCTCGCGGCTGGATGCCATTCAGCGGGCCGTGCTCGGACTGGATGAACTGGGCGATGTCCGGGAACTGGCCGAACTGCTGGCCGCACCGGTCGCCGGAGCGCTGGACGAGGAGCAGGATCGATGAGTGCTCGGAGCGCATTGCGCGCGGCGCTGGGGGACGACATCATTGTCGCCCCAGGGGTTTTCGACGGACTGTCGGCCTCGCTGGTGCGGCGTCTCGGGTTCACTGCCGCGTATATGACCGGGGCGGGCGTGGCGGCCTCGGGGTTCGGCGTGCCGGATATCGGGCTGCTGACTCAGACCGAGATGGTCGAGCGTGCACGGATGCTGGTCGGCGTGCTCGGCGATATCCCGCTCATCGCGGATGCCGACACCGGATACGGCGCACCGCTCAATGTGATTCGCACGATGCAGCAGTACGAGGCCGCGGGAGTTGCCGCAATTCAGTTGGAGGACCAGGCATTTCCCAAGAAGTGCGGTCATCTGCCGGATAAGGAACTGGTCAGCACCGAAGAGTTCGTCACCAAACTGACCGCCGCGCTGGAGGCGCGCACCGATCCGGATCTGGTCGTCATCGCCCGCACCGATGCCCGCGGTCCGCTGGGGATCGACACGGCCATCGAGCGCGCCAATGCCTATGCCGCGGCGGGTGCGGACGTGCTCTTCGTGGAGGCGCCGCAGGGCGCCGACGAGATCGAGCGGATCGCCAGAGAAGTGAAGGCGCCCTTGCTGATCAACCTCGTCCTGGGCGGACTGACTCCACTGGAGTCCACCGCCCGGCTGCGAGAACTCGGCTACGCCATAGCCATTCACCCGTCCTTGCCGCTCGGCGCGGCGGCCTACGCGATGCTCACCACCTTGGCCGAGCTCGCCGGTCGCGATCCGAAATCGTTATTGCCAGCCTCGCCCGCCGAATTCTTCAATCTCGTCGGCCTGGCCGGATGGTCGGCGCTAGGTGAGCGCTACCGCACCGAAGGAGCCTGAAACACCATGGGCATGACCATGATCGAGAATCTGCTCGCCCGCAAGGCCGCGGTCGAGCGGGTCCGGCCGGGTGACATCGTCACCGTCGATGTCGACATGTGCGTCATGATCGACCTGCAGTTCGCCACCATGTGGATTCCGCCGACGCGCATCCATGACGCCGACAAGGTCGCGGTCATCATGGACCACGCCGTCCCCGCGCCCTCCCTGAAGGACGCGGCAGGCGGGCCCAAGGCGCGCAAGTTCGTCGCCGACTTCGGGATCGAGAAGTTCTTCGATGTCGGCCGGCACGGCATCTGCCACCAGGTGATCGCCGAGAACGGGCTGGCCCGCCCCGGAGAAGTACTGGCCTGCACCGATTCCCACACCTGCGCGGGCGGCGCGTACAACACCGCGGCCCGCGGGCTCGGTCCCGCCGAGGTGTACTCCATCCTGTGCACGGGCTCCACCTGGTATCAGGTCGCGCCGACCGTACGCTACGAACTGACCGGCACATTGCCGGCCGAGATCAGCGGCAAGGACGTATTCCTCTATCTCGCCAACGCTTACGGCGACGCCACCAACCAGAACCTCGAATTCGGTGGCCCCGGACTCGCCAGCGTGCCCTTGAACGATCGCCGCACCATCGCCACCCAGGCAGCCGAAATCTCCGCGGACTTCGCCACTTTCGGCGTGGACGAACTGCTCGCCGACTTCCTCACCGAACGCGGCGTCCACGACTACGTACCGGCCGACGCCGACGCCGACGCCGAATACCTCGACGTCCGCACCATCGACCTGAGCGCCCTGGAACCCTATGTGGCGCGGCCCGGTACGGTCAGCCACAATGGCGTCCCCGTCTCGCAGATCGAGCGACGCAAGCTGGACCAGGCTTTCATCGGTTCCTGCGCCAACGGCCAGCTCGAAGATCTGCGCATCGCCGCCGGGATTCTGCGCGGCAAGACGGTCGCCCCCGGCGTCCGCCTCCTGATCACCCCCGCCTCCCAGCAGGTCTACCGAGACGCCATGCGCCTGGGCTACCTCCAGGACCTCGCGGACGCCGGTGCCGTGGTCACCAATTCGACCTGCGGCGCCTGCTTCGGCTACCACATGGGCGTGGTCGGCCCCGGCGAAGTCTGCCTCACCTCCAGCACCCGCAACTTCACCGGCCGCATGGGCAGCACCGAAGCCGAAATCTACATGGCCTCCCCCGCCACGGTCGCCGCCTCCGCCATCACCGGCTACATCACCGACCCCCGGAGCGTCACCGCATGAAAACCACCATCACCGGCCGAGTCTGGCTCTTCGGTAACTCGGTCGACACCGACGCCATGTACCCCGCCTGCGCCATGAAACTCGACCTCCCCGAAGCAGCCCGCCACGTCTTCTACCAACTCCGCCCCGACTGGACCACCCTCGTCCAACCCGGCGACATAGTCATAGCCGGCCACAACTTCGGCGTAGGTTCCTCCCGCCCCGTAGCTTCGCTCTTCCGCCACCTGGGCGTAGCAGCCTTGATAGCCGAAGACTTCAACTCCCTCTTCTTCCGCAACGCCATCAACGCGGGCCTCCCCGCCCTGACCGTCCCCGGCGCCACCACCCTCTTCACCGACGGCGACACCGCCACCTTCGATCTGGCCACCGGCACCTACCGCAACGAAACCACCGGCGCAACCGGCGAAACGGCACCATTGCCGGACTTGATCCTCGAAATCCTCACCAGCGGAGGCATTCTCGCCCGCCTGGCCACCCAGGGCTTCCTCCCCGCCGAGATGCGAGACCTACTCGCCTCCGGCGTCCCCGTCGACAGCGGATCAGGAGCCTGACCAATGCCCATCCGCCCGCTCGCCCGCCTCCTGCGCCCGGTACGCGCCGGCGTCACCCGCACCACGTGGTATCACCCCGCCACCGCAACCGCCCCGGAATCCATAACGGTCACCAGCAATGCCTTCGAAGAAGGTGCCCCCATCCCCCTCCGCCACGCCGGAAAGGGCGTCGGCGAAGACATCTCCCCCCAGCTGAGCTGGTCCGGCACACCATCCGGCACAGCAGAACTCGTCCTGATAATCGAAGACCCCGACGTCCCCCTCCCCCGCCCCATCATCCACGGCCTCTTCACCGGAATCGATCCCGCCAACGCCGAAATCCCCGAGGGAACAATGGATCTCGGCACCGACCTGCGAACGGGAACCGGCGCCTTCGGCCGCCGCGGCTACGCGGGCCCCCGCCCCATCCCAGGCCACGGCCCCCACCACTACATCTTCCAGCTCTACGCCCTGGACCGCCCCTCCGCCCTACCCGAAGGCGCTCCCCTCCCCGACACCCTCACCGCCATCACCGGCCACGTCATAGCCCGAGGCCGCCTCACCGGCACCTACGAACGCCACTGACCACGGAAACCCGCAAACCGGTGACCGCTCAATCCTTAGCACCAGAAGCGACATCGCCGCGAACGCCAGCAAACGATCAGCCGATTACCATCCGGAAATGTTGGCCACGCGAATTGCTCCCCGTCCACCGCAATAACGAGGCCGGGGAGGGCTTGACTATGACCCTGCGTGAGGGTTGCAGCCTTGCGATATGACGAAGAACATCAGGGTCGAGGCTCGGTCGGTTCCGCCGGTTGGAGGCTTTCAGCAGGTCGGCGGGCGGCGTATTTTTGTTTCCCGGCTGGGCGGTGGCGGGCCGGCGGTCGTGTTGCTGCCGGGCGCGGGGGCGGTTGGTTTGGACTATTTCCTTGTCCAGCAGGGTGTTTCGCGGTTTGCTTCCGCGGTCGTCTATGACCGGGGCGGTAGCGGGTTCAGCGATCCCGTTCCGTTGCCGCGCACCGCTGCCGCGGTCGCCGAGGAGCTGCACGGGCTGTTGCACAGCCAGAGCATCGTCGGCCCATACGTTCTGGTGGCGCACTCGCTCGGTGGCGCCTATATGCATCGGTTCGCGCAGCTGTATCCGCGGGAAGTGGCCGGGGTGGTGTGCGTGGATGCCTTTCATCGTGACTGGGACCGGTTCGTGCCCGCTGTGGCGAGTCTGGCTGCTACCGAGCGGATGGGGCCCGATCCGGTGCAGATGTTGCGGATGCGGGCGGCCTTGCGGGAGATGTATGGCGAACTGTTGAGGGACTATCCGCTGGACCTGCGAGAGGTGCTGATCGATGCGCATGTGAGTGCGGAATGGCTGCGAACCGGTGTGGCTGAGCGGGGCAGCCTGGTGGCGCTGGCCGAGCAGATTCTGCGGCACGGCGGCGTCCTGATCAGCTATCCCGAGGGCCGTCTGGTCGCCCCCGGCGAGACGGAACCCTACAAGCCCGGCGTCGCGAAACTCGCGCTGGCAACGGGCATTCCGATCATCCCGGTCGGGACCACCGGCACCGACCGAGTGCTGCCGATGCGGAGACTCCGTGGCGCCGGACCGGCTTTCGATCGCCGGCAGCAGGTGATCGTTCACTTCGGTGAGCCCATCGATCCGCGTGAGTTCGACGATCCCGAGAAGCTGCTCGATCACCTGCGCCTGCGTATCGAGAATCTACGACGGTAGCTGCCGTCAGAGCCCTAAAGCGCCGAGGATTGCGTTGGCTACGCCGTTGCCGAGGCCCCAGCCCAGGCCACCGGCGAGACTGTTGACGAATGTGCTGATCAAGTCACCCATATCGGTCATAACCCTTCATCTCAGGAATTGTTCTGGTCGCGAACGCTCCAAATATCCAGCGGCAGGGGCGATCCAGGCAATCATCCCACCTTCAGCCGGGTGCGCCCAATGCCGAGCGGAGGAAGGCGGTGGTCTGGGCGCGGACACGGTCCTGGGTGAGACCGTCGGATCCGGCACGCAGAGCGGAGAGTAACGCCGACACCAGCACAGAAAGCAGCACTTCGCCCGCTATTCGCGGATCCAGCTGCGGGTCGAGATAGCCACGGGTTATGCCGCGGCCCACCTGCCGGACCGCCTGGGCGGCGTACCGGCGGGCGTGTGACATACACCGCTCGATGACACGATCGTCTATCGAAGACGCTTCCAGGAGGAAGAAATTCACCAGGCCGGGTTCGGCGTCGACCAACTCGTAGCACCGGTCGACCACGCGGCCGTAGCGGGCGCAGAAGGCATCGAGCGTCTCGGGGTCGTCACCGGACTCCGGCCCCAGCAGGCGATCGCGCAGCAGATCGAAGCAGTGGTCGATGACGGCATCGAGAATGTCCCGCTTATTGGCGAAGTAGTTGTAGAAGGTGCCGTGGCTGACCCCCGCCGCGGCGGCGATATCGTCGACGCTGATGGTGCGGAACCCGCGAGTGGTGACCAATTCGTAGGCCACGCGAATGAGTTCGGTCCGGCGTTGTTCGAGGCGAGCGGTGCGGCGGGGCGTGGGTGCGGGATTCGTCATGATGCCGCTTTCCTCGGGGGTAGCACTCTTTCCAGCATCTCCATGACCGCGCCGGTGGTGCGCGCACGCACTTCCGGCTGGCTGCCACCGAGCAGTTCCCGCACGATCCACGGGCCGACCAACCCGAAGATGGTGTGGCCCAGCACCTGCGGATCGATGTCCTGGTCGATCCAGCCGCCCGCCACCCCCCGCGCGAGCTCACCGGCGATCAGCGACGCCGCGATGGCCTCCAGTCCGAACAGCCGCCGGGACAATTCCGGATCGATCGCCCCGGCCTCGACCAGGACCAGCCGCAGCACCCGCGGCTCCCGGTCCACCAGGTCGTAGAGCCGATCCACCGCGGCCCGCGTGGCCTCGACCAGTTCCGCGACGCTGTTCGACCCACCGAGCAGCGTCGGCAACTGGATCGAGTCCATGATCTTGTCGACGCCGAAATCGATGACGTGGTCCAGGATTTCGCGTTTGCTTCCGAAGTATCGATAGACGGTGCCCTGCCCGATACCGGCATGCGCGGCCACCTCGGAGATTGCGGTGGATTCGTATCCGCGGGCGGTGAACACCTCGAAGGCGGCTTCGATTATCTGCCGGCGCCGCCGCAGCGAAAGCTCGGGCTGCGGCGGCCGGCCGTGCCGTGAGGTTATTTCGCGGCCCCGTTCGCGGCCGGATCGGTGCTCGGCGCCGGGTTGCCGGCCGGTGCCGGATTGTTCGCGGGCGCAGGGGCATTCGCCGGGTTCTTGGCGGCCGCCGGGTCCTTGGCCGGGGCCGGATCCTTCGGGCCGTAGTCGGTCACCAGCCACTGTCCGTCGTCCTTGGCGACGGTCAGCACCAGCAGGTTAGGGACGGTGGCCGGATCGGGCTGCTGGATGTTCTGGGTGCGCTGGGTGGCGTAGACGGTGACCTCGTACTGGCCGTTGCCGCGCGCCTCCACCGAGGTGCCGGCCACCTGTCCGGTGGCGACCACCTGGGCGTCGGTCATGATCTTGGCGAGGGTGTCGTGGACCTGGGTGTAGCGGTCCTTCAAGGCATCCGAGGTGCCGCGTTCCACGCCGTCGAAGAACGCCGGGAGGTTCTTGTAGTCGTAGGTCAGCGAGCGCAGCGTGTAGTCGCGGGCGATCTCCGCGGCCCGATCCCGGTCGGAGTTGCTCGCCTTCAGAGCACTCAGATCGTTGGAGGTGCTGTGCCAGGTGTAACCCAGCACCAGCGCCACGATCGCGAGCACCGCGGCGGCGATCCCCGTCAGCGGGTATCTGCGTAAGCCCGAGACCTTCGCCCGCAATGGAATCTTGGGCTTCGCCGGGTCGGCGGCCAGCGCGGCCGCACTCTCCTTCGGCTCCGAAGTCTTCGCCGCGTCCTCGACCTTGTCGAGCACTGCAACCGCTTCCGGGGACTTGTCGATATCGAACACGATTGCCTCTCTCTATCGGGGAACGCTGACGCCGACATGCGCGGCGCCGTCGCCGGGGAACACGGTGGACAGCAGGTCCACAATTGATCCGGCGTCCACGCGAATGGGTTTGATCACGCTGGTCGCGGGCTTCAGGGCGGTGGCGATATTGCCCAGGTCGGGGCCGATCAGCTGGATGTACTGGTCGATCTTGGTGACCAGCGGCCCGATCGGGTCGTCCCAGATGTTCTCGCCCACATACGAGTAGTTCTGGAACGCGCCGATGATGTGCAGCAACTCGGGCAGGCCGGTGTCGATATCGCCGGCCGCGGCGCTCAGGGTCGGCGCCCGGCCGTCGAGGCGATCGCCGAGGGTCTGCACATTGATGTACAGCCGCGTGATCTCGTCTCGCTTGTCACGCAACAGATTCGCGGTGCCGACCAGCGCCTGGGTCAGATTGGCGACGTCGGCGTCACGGCCGTCGAAGCCCGCGGCGACCGTGGACGCCAGATCCTGCAGTTTGGCCGGATCCAATTGCGCCGTCAGCGCATCCAGCTTCGCCAGCGCGTCACCGACCGTGGTCGCGGTCTTCACCTGCCGGGTGGGCACGATGCTGCCGTCATGCAGGAACGGTCCCGCGGTGCCGCTGGGCCGGAAGTCCAGATACTGTTCACCGGCCGCGGACAGGTTGGCGATCTGCACGCCGCTGTCCACCGGAATCCGGTACTTGGCATCGTATTCCAGCGTCACCTGCAGCCCGGTGGCCGTCGCGGCGATATTCCGCACCTTGCCGATGGGCAGCCCGCGCAGGGTCACCTGGGAGGTCTTCATGAGACCGCCGGAGGAGTCCAGCAGCACCGTCACCGTGTTGTTCTGCCGGCGCGGATCCAGGTTCAGCACGTCCACGGCCATATAGCTGCCGCAGACCAGCGTCAGGACCAGCAGCAATACCAGCGAGACCGGCCCGGAGAGTGAGAGTTTCATGGCACCATCCCGATCGATCGCAGTGTGGTGATCAACTGGTCGGCCTGCGCATCCGCCGACACCTTCCGCACATTCACATTCGGGGCGTCGAAGAACGGAATCAGCTTGTCCCGCAACAGATTGTGGAAGGCATCCAGATCCGCGGCCAGGGTCAGATCCGCATACCCGGCCGTCACCGCGGTCGGCGCCAGAATCGACACGATGGACTGGAAATCCCCGACATGCGGCAACAGCAGATCCCCGGCATTGCGGGCCAGCGGACCACCGCTGATGATCAGCTTCACCACCCCGAACAGCACATCCGACAGACCCGCTGCCCGGCTCGGACCATTGGTGAGAATGTCGTCCACCGAGGTCCGCCCGGCCGCCAGTTTGTCCGAGATCTGCTGTGCCCCAGCGAGAATCCGATCGATATCGGCGGTGTGGGAGGCCATATCGTGCAGGGCCGCGCGCCCGGCATTGTTGATCCGGTCCAGCTCGGCCGGATCCGACGGGAAGGCCGCGTTCACATTGTTGACCAGCCGCTGGATATCCGCCCAGCGACCACCGGTGATGAGATCCGACAGTGAGCGCAGAATATCCTCGACGTTCGCCGCGGGAATGGTCTGCGTCTCGGGGATCACATCACCGTTCCGCAGGAAGTTGTTGTCCGAGTTCTTCGGCGCCTGCAGGGCGATGTGAATATCGCCGAGAATGGTGTCCTGCTGCAGTTCCGCGGTGGTCGTCTTGGGCAGCTTGGCGTCGGTATGCAGTTTCACCGTCGCCACCGCGGTATTGCCCACCAGATCGATGTGGTCGAGCATGCCGACCTCCACACCGTCGGCGACCACCTTGGCCCGATCGGGCAGATTCAGCACGGAGCCGAATTCGATACGCACGGTATAGGTGTCACCGCTGGGATAGGTGCCGGGAATCGGCAGGTCGGTGGCCTTCACCCCGCAGCCGGTGAGCACCAGCGCGGCCGCGGTCAGCGCCGGAACCAGTTTGATGAGTGTACGTTTCATCGGGTACCCGCCTGCGGTAGCACGGCGGCCAGCGGCGGCAGATGCGACAGCAGATCGCTGATATCGCCCTCGTGCTGCTGGGCGAAGGCGTGCACCTGCGGCAGCACCTGATCCAGCAGCGCGTAGACCTGCTTATCGTATTTGCCGACATTGCGGGCGATCACCGGCAGGAATTCCACCGCGAGATCCACCGCCCCGGCGAACTGCGCCGAGAACTGACCGATCAACTGCAGCCCGGCGCGCAGATTGTCCAGCACCTGCCGCATATCCGGCCAGTTGCTGACGAACATGGTGGTGAGCGAATCCAGATTGTCGACCAGGCGCCGGAACACCACATCCTTCTGGTTCGGATCACCGACCACCGCGGACAGCCGCTGCAGCAAGGCATTCCACTGCGGCCCGGTACCGGAGATGGCCTGGTCGGCCGCGGTGAGGGTGTCGTCGATCAGGGTGTCCGGCTTGCCCGGCGTGGTCGGTCCGGTGAGATCTCCGGCCAGTTTCCCCATGGCGTCGAGCGCGTCGCTGATGCCGATCGGCGTCTTGGTGTTGTCCAGCGGAATGCATTTCGACGTATCGAAACGCGGTCCGCCGGTATAGGTCTTGCTGAGCTCCACATGCCGGTCGGTCACGATCGAACTCGACATGGTGACCGCCTGGATATCCGCGGGCAGTTTCACCGACTTCTTGATGTTCATGGTGACCCGCATGCGATCACCGAGCGATTCGATCTTCTTGACCGAACCGATCTCGACGCCGAGCATGGTCACGCTGTTGCCTTGGTAAAGGCCGACGGTATCGGTGAATTCGGCGCACAGACTCTGCTGCGGATTGCGCTCGCTGTTCACCCACCGCACTCCGACGACTCCCGCGGCTACGACCGCCACGGCGACGCCGGCCGCGAGAACCGTTCGGCCCAAGGCCCTTCTGTTCCACCGCATCAGCACGCCTTGCCTTCGTAGGGAATGCAGATCTGAATGCCCTCGGCGGGTTTGTCCACCTTTATCTGGGTGCCGAGCATGCCGCTCAGCTTGTCGATCACCCCGCGCAGGCCGGTGATCACGGTGTCGATGCGATTCGGATCGTCGAAGACCTTGGAGAACAGCTGTTCCAGCTGCGCGACATTCGGCTCGATGGTGTCGCCGTAGGCCATGATCGGGCGGTCCAGCACCACCAGCAGCCGCTTGATCAGGTTGAACACGGAGACGATGTCGTCCTTGCGATTACCGAGCTGATCGGCCACCTGGCCCAGCTGTTTGACGAAATCGGCCAGCAGCGCCTTGTCATCGGCAATGGCGGCGATGTATTCGTCGGACACGTTCAGCGCCGAATTCAACTGCTGGGTGCGATCGGCCAGCAGGCCGGTCAGATCATTGGCATTGCCGATCAGATCGCGCAACGCGTTCGGCTGCTGGGTCAGCGCCTGATCCAGCTGCCCGATGGTGCCGCGCATGGTGGAGGCGTCGATCTTGCTGAAGATCGGCGTGCCCTTGTCCAGGATGTCGCTCAGCTGGAAGGGGGTGGCGGTGCGTTCCTTCGGAATATGCGTCGCCCCCAGGTCCTTGTCGCCGGCCGGGGAGAGCGCCAGATACTGACCACCGATGGGCGTGAGCATCTTCACCTCCACCGCCGACCTGTCCCCCACGCGCACACCGTCTTTCACCGTGAACTGCACTTCGACGTGATCGCCGACCAGGTCCACAGCACGGATCTTGCCGACGCTGATACCGGCCACCCGCACCTCGTCCCCGGACCGTGCGCCGCCGGAGATGGCGAAATCGGCGGTATAGCTGCGCTCCCCGAACGGGATCACGTACAGCGCGCCCGCGATGGCGAGCGTGATCACACAGATCACGACACCCACCACGCCCCAGCGCAATTGGGTCGGCTGGTCGCCGCGACCGGTGAGGGTCTCCCTGACGAGCTCACCGACATAGCTGATCAGAGACTTCATTGGCACACCACCAAGTTCTGGGTGGACAGGATCGCGTCCACGGCGGCCGGCAGTGCGGCCTCTCCGGTCGAGCACGTGATCCGAGGCTTCACGCCATTACCCGGCACCGACTGGTTCAAGCCGGTGATGAGCTGCGGCGTGATGGCCAGGATCTGGGTGAGCTGGTTCGTCTCCGGGACCAGCCGGCGCAGCAGCCCGTCGATCGGGCCGTAGGCCGTGTCGTAGGCGCTCTGCCCCTCTTCGAGGATCGGAATCAGCGGCGCGAGCGTGGCTTTCGCCGAATCGATCGCGCTCAGCACGGTCTGGGTCTTGCTGGTGAACTGGCGCAGGATATCCGCCAGCTGCTGCACCAGATCGCCGACCGCCTTGGACTTGCCGCCGATCTCGTCGGAGACCAGCCCGAGATTGCGGATGAGCAGCACGATCACCGATTCACTGCTCTTGGCGTGCTGGACCAGATTGTTCACATCCGCCAGCACCGGGCCGATACCGGCGCCGTCACCCTGGATGACGCGCAGCAGGTTGGTGCCGAACTCGTTGAGCTGTGCGGGATCCAGCGTGTCGAACATGGGTTTGAAGCCGTTGAACAGTTTCGACACATCGAAGCTGGGGATGGTGTGATCCACCGGAATAGTCGCTCCCGCAGGGAGTTTCGCACCGGTCGCACCGGTGGTGAGAAGCTCGACGTACCGCTGCCCGATGAGGTTCTGGTAGCGCACCGCGGCCTGGGTGTTGTCGTAGACCGGGCGATCGGACTGCACCGTGATGTGCACTCGGGCGTGCACGCCGTCGAGCGTTATGGATTCCACCTTGCCCACCGCGACGCCGGACATGCGCACCGAATCACCGGTGAACAGGCCGGATACGTCGGTGAACACCGCGTCGTAGCCGGTCTTCTGACCGGGGACCGGCGTGCGCAATGCCGTCACGATGAAGGTGGTGCAGGCCGCCACCACGAGCAGGAACACCGTGAGCTTGATCGAGGACTTGATGATATCGTTCACCGCTGCCCTCCGCCGAGCGAATCCGCCAGGTACGGCATGTTCTTCGCGATGATGTCGAGCTGCAGCTGCACCTTGCCGTCGACCACCGGGAAGGCGCCGTCCATGGCCTTGATCAGGTTCGGGATCCGGTTATAGGCCGGGGCCACCGTACCCAGCGAGACACTGATGGGCACCGCGAGATCCAGTACACCGTCCAGCGTCTTCTCCAGATCCGGATTGTTGCGCTGCAGCAGATTCGAAATGCCGATCAGCACCGCCTGATTCACGCCGTCGGTGGCTTTGTTGGTGCGGGCCTGTGCGTCGGGCGTGCCGAAGTAGGCGCTCTGATCGAGCACCGCGAGAATCGCGTGGCCGGCCGACGGCGTGAGGTCACGGAACGCCCCGGTCATATCGCCGCCGATGCGCAGATAGTGCGCCAGCGAGTTCTGCTGATCGTCGGCGAACATCTTCGCGGTCTCGAAGAACGTCTTCAATGTCGGCCCGATGGCATCGGCGTTATTGAGCATGAGGTCGATGAGCCGGTGCACGGTGGCCGAGTCGAGCACCTGGGTGAGCCGCGCCGCACGCCGGAACACCCCTGCCACGGTGGCATTGGTGGAACCCGAGCCGATCTGCAGTACCGAGCCTTCACGCAACGGCTTGCCGTCCGTCCCCGGCACCAGTTCGATTGCGCTGGAACCGAACACGTTCGACGAGGTGAACCGCGCCGTCGCATCGGTGGTGAGCGCCTTCGCCTGGTCCCGGTCGAGCTGCAGCTCGATGCGCTGCTGCCCGTAGCCGACCGTCTCCACCTTGTGCACGGTGCCGATGGCGTAGCCGCGGAACTTCACCTCCGCGCCCGGCGCCAGCCCCTCCCCGAGGGTGGCCGCGTCGATGGTGAGCGAGAACTTGTCCGCGAAAGCGCCACGCGCATAGGCACTCACCACGATGAGCACCACCACGAGCACGACCGCGACCACCAGCCCGCGCGCCCGCAACGCCCATTTCCCGGCGCTGCGACCGGAATGATCCTTGAATACCGCCATGACTACCCCGAGATCCGGATGCCGACATCCACGCCCCAGATCAAGATCGTGAGGATCATGTCCAGGATTACGACGCCCACCAGGCTGGCGCGAATGGCGCGCCCCGAGGCGCGGCCCACGCCCTCCGGCCCGCCGGAGGCGTAGAAGCCCTGATAGCCGTGGATGAGAATGATGGTGACCACGAAGATCGTCGCCTTGAGCAGCGAAGCGAGCACATCGCCCGGTTGCAGGAACGCGTCGAAGTAGTGGTAGTAGGTGCCCGGGGACTGCCCGTGCAGCACGTTCACCACGGTCGCGCACGAGAGGTACGACAGGATCAGCGTGAGCAGTTGCAGCGGAACGATGGTGATCACGCCCGCGATCACGCGGGTGGTCACCACGAACGGCATGGGCCGGATGCCGATGGCCTCCAGCGCGTCGATCTCCTCGGAGATGCGCATGGCCCCGATCTCGGCCGTCATACGACAACCGGCCTGGGCGGCGAACCCGATGGCGGCGATCATCGGCGCCATCTCCCGGGTATTCGCGTAGGCCGAGACGAATCCGGTGAGCGGGCCCATGCCGACCATGTTCAGCGCGGAAAAGCCTTCCACACCAATGGAACCGCCGACCGCGATACCGAGGAAGGCCAGGACCGCCACGGTGCCGCCGCCGACGATGATCGCGCCGGAACCCCAGGTGATATCGGACAGGATGAGCATGGTCTGGCGGCGATACACCTTCAGCGTGTGCGGTATCGCGGCCAGCACCTCGTAGACGAAGGTCGCCTGATGCCCGAGCGATTCGAAGATCGACATCGGCGCTTGCGCGCCGCGTTCCACGGTGCGGCCGACCACACCGAGCGGCATATAGCGTGCGGGAACCTGAGTCATCAGCCCACCTGCGTCGGAATGAACATCGAAACCAGCTGCGTGATGACCAGATTCACGCCGAACGCGGCGATCACACCGATCACCACCGCGGCGTTCACGGCATTCGCGACGCCCTTGGGACCGTGTGTGGCCTCCAACCCGCGCTGGCAGGACACGATCAGCACGATGATTCCGAAGATGACGGACTTCACGATGGCCACCACCAGGTCCGAAATCTTCGCGAAGGACGCGAAGGCGGACAGGTAGCTGCCGGGCGTGACGTCCTGGAAGCCGACCGCGATCACGTAACCGGTGAACACGCCCATGAAGATGATCAGCATGCACAGCAGCGGCGTGAGCACCAGCATGGCCGCGAGACGAGGCGCGACCAGCCGGCGTACCGGATCGATGCCCATCACGCGCAAGGCATCCACCTCGTCGCGAATGGTGCGTGCCCCCAGATCCGAGGCGATGGCGGAGCCGGCGGCACCGCCCAGTAGCAGGGCGGTCACGATGGGCGCACCCTGGCGGATGACGCCCAGACCGCCGGCGGCTCCTGAGACAGAGCTCGCGCCGACCTGCTGGGTCAGGCTGCCGACCTGCACGGCCACGATCACGCCGAACGGAATCGATACCAGCACAGCGGGAATCGCCGTCACGCTGACGATGAACCAGCCCTGCTGTAGCGTGTCACGCCACGGATGCCGCAGCTTGACGATGTCCACAACCAGGTATTTGAAGGCTGCCACCGCCAATTGAATGGTGCGTCCGAATGTCCGCAACCCGGAGAGAACGAATTCGATTGCCTGCCGTATCAACGGCTCCGGCCCCCGAATGACCTTGTCGACCAATGCCTACCACCCCACAGCCCCGCTATCTGGCCGATGCCGACCGGTCCCTCTGCTTGACCGGTCTCAACTGACCGAGACAGTAATACAGATCACGGACTGACGTGTCAGTCTTCACGGAATTGATTTCGGGGTTGACCGGGTCGGCGTGTCGGTGAACAATGCGCGGTCCGCGGGTAGATAGCGACCGCTACCAGCGGCTTTCAGCAATGGCTCCGCAAATCTGAAAGGCCGACACGTCACTCGTGGACGTGTCGGCCTTTCAGATTTTGCGGGCGATTAACTCGATTGCGGGCGCGTGCCCTCAGGACTGTCCGGACAGTGCGGTCACCGCACCCAGTGGCCGGGTCGGGTCCGCGCACTCCGCCGAGTCCAGCACCACCCGGCGGGCGATGAGATCCCGGGCCGCACGGATCTCGGCCGGACGGCCCACCCCCACCGCGCCGACCAGTCGGCCTGCGTCCAGGCCGAGCACGGTGACATCACCGGCCGCGGCATCACCCCGCACGATCACCTCGTGTCCGGGCCGAATCATGCCCGCGAACTGGAGGTTTCGCCCGTACTGCTGCGACCAGCCCCACGAGACCTCCTCCGGCGCTGCCGGCAATCCGAGCATGGATCGCGCCGCCGCCGCGCCCTGCGCCTGCGCACTGTTCCAATGCTCCTCGCGCCGATACTCACCCGACGCCGAGTCGAAGCGGCTCGCGGCGTCACCTGCGGCGAAGATCCCGGCGGCCGAGGTCCGATACCGCTCATCGACGCGAATTCCCTCCCCGACGGCAAGGCCCGACCCCTCCGCCAGCCGAGTGTCCGGGACAGCGCCGATGGCAACCAGCGCCGCCGACGCCACCCACCTGCGCCCGTCGGCGGCTATAGCCGTCACGCCCGCACCCTCTTCGAGGCGATCCAGCAGCACCCCCGTCACCACTTCGACTCCATTGTCCGCGTGCAGCTTTCGGTAATACTCGCCGACGACCGCAGGCGCGACCCGATCGAGCAAGGTCTCCCCGGCATGCAGCAGCGTCACACGCACCCCCAGCCCGCGTGCGGTCGCCGCCACCTCGCACCCGATCAACCCGCCACCCACGATCACCAGCGACCCGCCCTCCGCGATAGCGGCCCGCACCGCCTCGACATCACCGCGCCCACGCAAGGTGTGCACCACCGATGCGGCCCCACCGCGGCCTACCGCAGCTGAGACCGGCGTTGCGCTGCCTCCAGCTCCATCCGGCCGGTGGCCCGCAGTCCCACTCCCGGACCCGTCACCGACCATAGCCGGGAGAGCGCGCGGCAGCGCACCCGTGGCCAGCAGCAAGGTGTCGTAGCCGATGGCGGTGCCGTCGGCCAGCCAGGCCAGGTGCGAGGCCGGATCGATGCGTTCGACCGTTGTCGCGGTGCGCAGTTCGATGGTGTGGTCGCGCCAGAATTCGCCGGGCTGCAGCAGGGTTCGGCGTTCCTCCGCCGTGTCGGCCAGCAGCTCCTTCGAGACCATGGGCCGGCGGTACGGGAGCGAGGGTTCGGCGCCGAGCAGGATGATCTCGCCCGAATAGCCTTCCGTGCGCAGGGTTTTCGCCGCGGTCGCGCCCGCGACGCCGGTGCCGACGATGACGATGCGGCCGGTCACGCGCGGCTGACCTCGACCATTTCGAAATCGGATTTGGCGGCGCCGCAATCGGGGCAGGACCAGTCGGCGGGGATGTCGTCCCAGCGGGTGCCGGGGGCGATGCCGTCCTCGGGCCAGCCTTCCGCCTCGTCGTATTCGAAACCGCATTGCAGGCAGCGGAAGAGCTTGTAGTCAGTCATGGCGGGGTCCTGTCGAGGTGGAAGTGGGTTCGAAATCCAGTTTTTCGCGCACGCCGCAGTCCGGGCAGCACCAGTCGTCGGGCACCGCCGACCACGGGGTACCGGACGGGAAGCCTTCGCGCGGTGCGCCTTTGGACTCGTCGTAGGTGTAATCGCAGACGGGACAGCGGTAGGCGGACATCAGGCCACCCCGTACTTCGCCAGCACACGGGATCGCTTGCGGGGCTGGATGTTCACGCGGGTGATATCACCCCCGTAATGGGCGAGCACCCGGTGATCCATCACCCGGCGCCACAGCGGCGGGAAGTAGGCCAGCGAGATCATGCTCGCGTAGCCGCTGGGCAGGTTCGGGGCGCCGTCCATACTGCGCAGGATCTGGTAGCGCCGAGTCGGATTCGCGTGGTGATCACTGTGCCGCTGCAGGTGGTACAGGAAGATATTGGTGACGATGTGGTCGGAGTTCCAGCTGTGCTCGGGGGTGCAGCGCTCGTAGCGGCCGGCGGCCGTCTTCTGCCGCAGCAGGCCGTAGTGCTCGAGGTAGTTCACCGTCTCCAGCAGGGTGAAACCGTAGACGGCCTGGATGACCAGGTACGGCAGCACGCTCACGCCGAACGCCGCGATCAGCGCGCCCCACAGCACCACCGACATGAGCCAGGCATTGAGCACGTCATTGCGAATCGTCCACGGCCGCTTGCTCATTCGCTCCAGGCGCTTGGACTCCAGCTCCCACGAGGAACGCAGGCTGCCCCAGACGCTGCGCGGCAGGAAGCTCCAGAAGGTCTCCGCGAAGCGGGCGCTCGCCGGATCCTCCGGGGTGGCGACGCGTACGTGGTGGCCGCGATTGTGCTCGATGTAGAAGTGCCCGTAGAACGTCTGGGCCAGGGTGATCTTCGAGAGCCAGCGCTCCAGATCGTCCTTCTTGTGGCCCAATTCGTGCGCGGTATTGATGCCGACGCCACCCATGACGCCCACGCTCAGCGCCAGGCCGATCTTGGAGACCAGGCCCAGGCCACCGTCGATGCCCAGCCAGGACAGATTCGAGGCAGTCCACAGGTAGCCGGCGAAGAACAGGCTCAGCACCTGGAAGGGGATGTAGGCGTAGGTGCAGTACCGGTAGTACTTGTCGTTCTCCAGGTACTCCATCACCTCGTCGGGCGGGTTCTGGCCGTCCGGGCCGAAGAACCGGTCCAGGATCGGCAGCAGGACGTAGACCAGCATGGGACCGATCCACCACCACACCGGCGAGACCGCCGTCCAGCCGAGCTCGTTGAATGCCCAGACCAGGGCGGTGGCCAGGAACAGGGCGGTCGGGGGGACCAGGCCGAACAGCCACAGGTACCGCTTGCGATCGCGCCACTGCGGAGGTGCGGAATACCCCTGCTCACGGGTGCGAGACGTCGTCATTGTCGATCTCCTAACAGCCTGACCTCGACTGTTTACACTTTGCCGAGATGTGTATTCATTACATACACATCACACTTACTTGTCAACAAACCGACGCAGATGCAGCTCATGTACGATCGCTGGCGTGGCTGAAGCGCCGAATTTCCAGAACGAGATGCGTCTGCTCCTGCGCGAACGCGTCATCGAGACCGCGCGCCGGATCGTCTGCACCGAAGGGTGGGGCGCGGTGAACATGTCCCGCGTCGCCAAGGAAGTCGGCGTCAGCCGGCCGGTGCTCTACAAGGAGATCGGCAAACGCGAGGACCTCGCGGAAGTGGTCATCCGGCAGGAGGTCGACACCTTCCTGGTCGGGATCGCCGCGAGTCTCGCGGCGCACCCCGACGATGTCCTGGCGGGCCTGACCAGCGCGGTCGATTACACGCTGCGCACGGGTGCGGACAATATCCTGCTGAAAGCCGTGCTGTCGGGGCGCTCGGCCACCGATACCGAACTACTGCCCACGCTGATGACCGAGCCGGAACCCGTACTGGGGCGGGCGATCACGGCCGTGACGGCCGCGGTCCGCGCACAGTACGGATTGACCGGGGTGAGCGATGCCGAGCTGGGCTCGCGCGCGGAAACGGTGGTGCGGCTGGCCTTGAGCCACCTGTTCCAGCCGACCGGGCCCCTCGAGGGCGCGGTCGACCAGATCGATCTGGTGGTGGTCAGTTTGTTCGAGCCGCTGCTCGCGCGGTAACCGCCGCTCCCCCAGCTGTTTTCGGCTCAGGCGAGACGTGCTGCCAGCCGTGTGGCGTTCATGTAGGCGATGGCCTCGATACTGACCATCGGGTTGACGCCCGAGGCGGTCGGGAAGCACGAGCCGTCCGCCACCACGATATTCGGCACATCCCAGGTCACGCCGTCGGGATTGGTGGCCGAATCCGCTGCCGAGCCGCCCATGCGCGCCGAGCCCATGATGTGCAGTGCGCCCATCGAACAGCGGCCGGGAGCGTAACCGGCCTCGGCGCAGGCGTACACGAAATCCTCGTGTGAGCCGCGCTTACCGGGTTCGTAGGTAGGGCCCGCCTGATGTCCGGAGTAGATGCGGTTCGCTCCGGCGGCCTCCAGAATGCTTGCCGCGCCGCCGATTCCGGTGTGCAGGTGGGCGGCATCGCGCGCCGAGAGCCGGTAGCGGACCACGGCGTCACCCTTGCGATCGGTTTCCACCGTGCCGTGATCGCGATCCCTGGTGATGACGCCGACGGCCACCGTGTTCGCCAGTCCGGCCATGTTCTCGCGATGCGACGCCGAACCGGTCCAGGATTGGAAGCCCACCGACATGCCGGGAGTCATCGGGCCGGTCTCGTAGATGACGCCGTAGCCATCGCCGTCCAGATCGCGATGCTCCTTGGAGTAGCGGGTCTGCATGCCGCCCTCCCAGGGGCGGATCTCCTCGTCGAAGACACCGAAAACCGCGGTGGCGGGGTGCAATCGGAGGAAATTACCGATATTGCGATTGGCCAGGCCGGAGCGGCGCAGCAACGCCGGGGTCTGGATCGCGCCGGCCGCGACCACCACGGCGCGCGCGTGCACCCACACCGAATGACCATCGGTGGTGCGTGCCTCGACACCGGTAGCCTGACCATTGCTGATCTGGATGCGCCGCACATCGGTGCCGACCAGGAGGCGCGCGCCGTTCGCGGCGGCATCGGCGAGCCAGGTCTTTGCCACCGACTGCTTGGCGCCCAGCCGGCAGCCGAAACCGCAACGCCCGCATTCGACTCCAGCGTCACAGTTTGTGACATTCCGGGGCAACGGATCGACATGCCAGCCGAGCTCGCGCAGGCCCCGCTCGAGCATTTCGTCGCGCTTGGCGGCCGGCGAATGATCGAAGTTCACGCCGAGGCGGGCGACCACGGCATCCAGCGCATCGGTGTATTCCTGCTCGGCGAACTGCCTTGCGCCGAGGCCTGCCCATTCCGCGCGCACATCGTCGGGAGTACGGAAGGAGGTGGTCCAGTTGACGACCGTGCCGCCGCCCAAACATGTTCCGGCGACCAGGCCCATTTGTCCTTCGGCGGTGGCGGCGGGGCCCGGGGCGTAGAGGTTGAGGAAGCCGTCCTTCTCGCCCGTGCCGAAGTCCGGATCGTCGTAGTAGCCGCCGCGTTCCAGGACGACCACATCCAGTCCGGCCTCGGCGAGAACCGCCGCGGCCGTCCCGCCGCCCGCGCCGGAACCGATCACGACCACATCGCACACGATCGTGGTGTCGGCGGCCGGGCGCTCGGGGCTCAACCCGCGCTGGGCGTCCGCGAGGGGGCCGAAGGCGGGTGGAATGCCGATGCGCTCCCAGACCGGATTCGCGCCCGTCGGGCCCGGGGTCAGATAGTAGGAGGTGACCGCCGCGCCCTTCAGCGCTTGGAACAGGGCTCGCTTCTTCTCGATTCGCGAATTCGCCAGGCCCAGCAGCAGCCGCTCGCGGTCCTCCTGGGTCAGCGCCGAGAACTTCCGGAAGCCGGCGCCGTTGAGCAATCCGAACATTCGCGTGTTCCACACCCGCATCAGCAGGTCGAACTGCTGCCGCTCGGCCGCCCGCGGATTGCGATCGAGCAGCTCCTGCACGGTGTCGGCGACACCCAACTCCGAGGCGGACAGCAGATCGCCCCCGTCCCCAGGCGTGAAAGTGTCACAAACCAATTCGAGAACGGCACGGCGCGCCGCGAGTGAAGCCATGCCGCCATCATGCGGCAAGGTGGGGCACCTGTCTTCTCAATCCTTCACAAGGGCCCACTTCCAGTGCTGGGTGTCGGCGTATTCGCGCATCTCGGCGATTCTGCCGTCGCGGATCACGAAGACCGCACTGTTCTTCTGGTCGTAGGGCCGCCCGGTCTTGCCCCGGCCCCACGAATCCCACTCCGCGAACACCTGCTGACCCTCGCCGAAGAGATTCGTGACTCGCAGACCGACCGCGTAATCCGGGTCGAAGTGGTCGAAGGCGGTGGCCAGGAAGCCGTCGAGCACCTGATCACGGCCCTCCCAGCGGCCCGAGATCGGCAGTTCGCCGCCGTACCAGCAGCTTCCGTCCTCGGCCCAGGAATCCCGGATGGTGTCCTGATCGCCGGCCGCCAGCGCCTCGAAGTAGCGCTTGACGACGGCCTTGGGAGCGAGGGTGGTCTGGGCGGTGAGTTCGGTGATCATGTCGCGCCTTCCGTCGTTGTGCTGCTGACGGATTCGAGTCAACCGCCTCCGGCGGCCTCGATCGAGCCTCGATCCGCACTCGGAGTGATCGCGGATCCTTATCGTTGCTGGTCCGGGTTGGTCAGCAAGCCGATCAAGCGCTGGACCTGTGGGACGTAGCGGGATTCGAAGTCCGGATGCGTGGGCGGGACGCCGAAGAGGCGTTCCACCAAGGCCGGCATGGTGACCGCGACGGTGACCATGCCGGTAATGGCGAGCAGGACGGCCGCTTCGTCCAGATCCGGTGGGAGTTCACCCCGTTCCTTGCGCGCTTGAAGGCTCTGCAGGGCGCGTGCGGTAGGCGGAGTGGTCTCGGAGCTGTCGCGTTCATCCCAGTAGGACAAGCGGGTTGCGCGTGGATCGGCCAGGACCTGCCGCAAGTAGCGGACTGCCACCTCCGCAAGGGGACGCTCATCGTCGGTGAGACCTTGTTCGTGCGTTCGACCTTGCTGCAGGACCTCCGCGTACAGGCCGTCCTTACCGCCGAAGTAGTAGCTGATCAGCTGTTTGTCCACGCCCGCGCGCGACGCGATCTCCTGCACCCGCGCGCCGGAAAGTCCCTTGGCCGCGAAGATCTCGCTCGCCGCCTCCAGGAGTTGCGCCCGGGTGCGGTCGGCGTCGCGCCGGCGGGTGTCCGGACCGGGTGCACGGCGTGCCGCTGAACCGCTCATAGAACTATCCTCCGTCCTATGGACAGTATCCACCAAATGGTGGATAGTCGGACCCGTGGTCGGATTTTTTACAGCGGAAAACGGGTACTACCGCGCAACCGCAATGGCACTCAGCCCCTGGGCGCCGAACCAGCTCGGCGGCACCGGCGTCTGCGGACTGCTCGCACACGAACTCGAAACCCACTCCCCCGGAGCCGGATTCGTGCCCGCGCGATTCACGGTCGACCTGTTCCGTCCCGTACTCGACGAGCCGATCCGGCTTTCCAGCGAGGTGGTGCGCGACGGAAGCCGTGTCCGGGTAGTGGATGCGTCCATCGTGCAGCGCGACAGTGTGCGAGCCCGCGCCAGCGTGATGTACCTGCCGGCCACGCAAGATCCGCCGGGCGAGGTCTGGCAGCCGGAACGCCAATTGCCCGCCCCCACAGAACCATTGGGCATCCCCGGCGGCTGCCCACCCCTCTTCAAATCGGGCGACGAAGACTGGACCGGCGACTTCGGCTCCGGCCAGAACAATCAGCGCAAAGCCGCCTGGCACAACCTCCCCCCACTGATCGACGGCGAACCCATCACCCCCTTCCAGCGCGCCGCCTTCGTAGCCGACGCCACCAGCCTGGTCTGCAACTGGGGAACCGAAGGCGTCGGCTACATCAACAGCGACGTCACCCTGACCCTCACCCGCCTCCCCGAAGGCCCCGAACTGGGCCTGCTGGCCCAAGACCAGGTCTCCTCCAACGGCATAGTCGTAGGCACCGCCCTCATGTACGACCGCACCGGCCCCCTCGGCACGTCGATCATCACCGGCCTCGCCAACGCCCGCCGCCAAGTAGACCTGGCCGCCTTCGCCGCCTCCCGCTCCTTCGCGGAGTAAGCCGCTTCTACTTAGCGGCCTCACCGAGAGCGCCGCTGACGTAGAGCATGTCGCCCATCCGCATCTCATCGCCCTTCAGAGACGTAAACCCATTGGCAGCGAACAGATCCCGAACGCTGACCCCATCCAGCACCCAGCCACGTTCGCTCAGATACGGCCCCGCCTCGTTACGCTCACCGAAATAGCGCAGCCGCGCCATATCCGGTGCGTAACCGTGCGCACTCCATTGTTCCGAGATGCGGTCCAGCCCTTCCTTCGTCCTGCCCTCATCGCCCGGTTGCGGATTGGGCCTGCTCTCGGTAGCCACCCGACTCCCCGGCGCGCTGAGTTCGGTGATGTTGTCCAACAACTCATCCTGTGCCTCAGGCGGCAAATATCCCAACAGCCCTTCAGCACTCCACGCGGTCGCCCGCCCCGGATCGAACCCAGCCCTACGCAGCACCTCGGGCCAATCATCACGCAGATCGACCGCAGCCACGCGCCGCTCAGCGGTAGGCGCCGCCCCCAGCTCGGCCAACGTGCGCGTCTTGAACTCCACAACCTCCGGCTGATCAACCTCATACACGACAGTCCCTGCCGCCCAAGGCAACCGATACGCGCGAGAATCCAACCCCGAAGCCAGAATCACGGCTTGCCGGATACCCGCGTTCGTGGCGTCAAGGAAGAACTCGTCATAAAACTTGGTGCGCACCACAGCCATATCGATCCATAGCTGCTCGACGGTATCGGCCACCTCGCCACTCGCCAGCCGAGTGAGGAATTCAATACCGACCGCCCGCACAAGTGCCTCGGCAAACCGATCATCAATCAGCCGCCCCTCCCCCCGACTCGCCACCGCCCGCACCGCCGCAGCCATAGTCGCAGTCGCCCCCACCCCAGACGCCGCATCCCACGTATCCCCCTCACGCCTACCGGAAGTCATGTCCTCCCTCATCCGTTATTGAGCGCCGCAAGCAGCCCATCAGCATCGGCGACGTCATAGAACACGAACACCGGTGACCGTTTCCCCGCAGTGATTTCGTCAGAAGCCATCCACGACCGTCCGCACTCCCCGATAGCCACACTGACATGCCGCCCATCGCGCCGGTACCGAATCGACATCGGCAAGCTGCGCAACGGCACCTCACGCAAGGTCCGAGTCCCCCTCGGCAATCAACGCGCGCCCGTCAGTGACGGCGTAGACGGTCCGCCGCCTGACCCGCCCTTTGAGGAATAGCTTGCCGACAATCGGGTAAGCACCGCCACACACCATCGGCACCCCAGCCACCAAGGGAATCAGCACCCCGGAGGCAATCATCCACGCCAGGAACGCAATCCACCCCACAACCCACGCCACATGAAGCGGAACCATGACCCCATCAGCCGGCGCAAACCGAACGTCAGGGTCCGGCCCGCCAACCCACAGCACCCGCTGATCTTTCTCGGGTCGGCGGTGGGGATGCTCGGGACGCCGGGGCAGGCCAATTACGGCGCGTCGAAGGCTGGGTTGATCGGGCTTGCGCGGTCGATCACCAGGGAGCTCGGGTCACGCTCGATCACTGCCAATGTGGTTGCGCCTGGGTTCATCGATACCGATATGACTCGCGCGCTCGATGAGAAGTACCGCGACCTTGCGCCCGAGGCCATTCCGATGGGACGCATCGGTCATTCTGACGAAGTTGCCGCTGCCATAAGCTTTCTCGCGTCTGATGAGTCCAGTTATATCTCCGGCGCCGTCATTCCTGTCGATGGCGGGCTGGGGATGGGGCATTGACCGGCTCGCCCCCCTTCGGCGAACCGGTCACGCCTCAGCCGGCGAACCGGGTCGGCACTGTCAGCGCTTGAAGCGCTGGCCTGCCGCGAGCTGTGCGGTGACCTTCTCCATGCCCATGCGGCGTTGGACAGCGGCCGACATGGTGGGGGCGATCCCGCCGGCCAGGGTCGCCAGGCGTAAACCGAGTGGGGCGACGTCGATCTCGGCGAGGTTGTTCTCGATGGCTCGGATGGTGGCTCGGGCGACGTCTTGCGGGGAGCGGGTGCCGACGCCTGGCGGCAGTGTCGCGCCGGAGTCGGCGAACATTCCGGCGTCGGTGATGCAGCCGGGGAACACGGTGGAGACGCCCACGTTGTGTGGCCGCATGTCCTCGCGGAGTGCGAGAGCGAAACCTCGTAGGCCGAACTTGGTTGCGTTGTACAGGGATGCCTGTGCGGAGGCGGCTTTTCCGGACAGCGAGGAGATGAAGACCAAGTGACCTCGGCGGCGGGCGGCCATCCGTTCGGCGGTGAGCTTTGCCATGATGATCGGCGCGCGGAGGTTGACGTCGAGGGCGCGGTCGATCTCGTCGATGGAGTAGTCGGTCAGCAGGCCTGTGGCCGGGAGCGCCGCGTTGGCTACGAGCACGTCGATTTCGCCTGCCTCGTTCAGGAGTTTCTCGATCGCCTCCGGGTCGGTCAGGTCGGCGGGAATGGCTCGGCCGCCCAGCTTTTCGGCCAGCGGCTCGAGCAGGTCGATCCGGCGGCCGGTGAGAGTCATCCGGCCGCCGCGCGCGGCGAGCTCCGCCGCGAGCACCTGCCCGATTCCGCCGGTTGCCCCTGTTACCAACACATTCGCACCGGACACGTAAGAGCACATGCCCTTACTCTGACCGTCGCTATGGTTGCAGATCTTGTACGAATGTTCCCGCACGGGAAAACGCGGTATGGGTCGCTGCGAATCCCCGGTGGCGCGTGAGCGTCACCGGAGTCGCGCCGCTGAACGCCAGTACATCCCGGTGCAGATGGGATTGGTCGACGTAGCCGCACTCCGCGGAGACCCGCGCCGGGCTTCGGCCTGCGGCCAGGCAGTGGGCTGCGTGATCGAAGCGCACCAGTTTCGTCGCACGCTTGGGCGCAAGGCCCACCTGCGACCGGAACCTGCCCCACAACCGTTTCCGGCTCCAGCCGATCTCGACCGCCAGATCCTCGACCCGGAGCCGACCACGGCTGCGCGTGATTCTCTGCCAGGCCCAGGCCACTTCGGGATCCATCGGAGGTCCCGCCGTGCGCCGACGGGCGAGAAACGCCTCCGTCAAGGTGAATCGCTCGCCCCACGAAGCGGCGGCGCCCAGTTGCTCCCGGAGCCGTTCCGCATCTCGGCCCCACAGATCATCAAGGGCGACCATAGGATTCAGCTCCGCCGGACGGGCACCCAGCACAGCGGGCGCGATCACGGGAGACAACCGCACCTCCACGCACCCGATGTTGCTCCCGCGCAACCGAACTGCGCCCGCTCCGAGCCCGGCGGCGAGACTTCCCCGCTCGATCCGCCCCGCCGCATCGTCGACCACCAGCGAACTATCGCCGAATTCGAGAATCACAGTGACGGCAGGATGCGGGACCACCCGCTCCTCGATCGAACCCGAATTCCGTTGGCGGAATCCTGCCATGCTCACACCGGCCATCCGCCCGGCTCGTACGGGCTGAGCGATGTCCCAGGATGCAGCGGGCGACATCAGTCCAGGCGACCGTAGATGAGGCGCAGTATCGCCTCGGCGAGATCGTTGATGCCTTGTGCCACATCACCATTGGATGCCGCGGAGAGTTGAGAGAGGCGGCCGTCGCGCATCAGGGTGATGAGGTCGGCGAGGGTCGCCGAATCGATGCCTTCGGGGGCCAGGCCCGCGGCACGGTCGCGATCGATCTTGGCGGCGAGGGCGCTGGTGAAACGGGTTTGGATGCTGGCGATGAACTCCGTCAGCGGCGGGTAGGTGCTGTCGTAGCCCTCCAGGGAACACGCCAGGATCGTGCTGTTGTAGTGCCAGATCTCGGCCGCACCGGCGAGCTGGGTGTGCAGAAGTTCGCGCTGCTGGCCGGTGGAGGGAAGCCAGACGTGGGTTTCGGCGTAGCGGTCGCTCACGTCTTCCATCAGGCGGGCCAGCACCGCTTGTTTGGAGGGGAAGTAGAAGTAGAAGCTCGTGCGTGAGATGCCGGTCGCATTGGTGATGTCGTCGACGGTCAGGGTCGCCATCGACTTCTCGGTCAGCAGGGTGCGGGTCGCGTCGAGGATCTGGGCTTCGCGCTGATCACCTTTGGACATGGTGCCGCGGCGGCGGATTCCCTCTGTCGTGTCGCGGGTCTGGTTCACCTTGCGTACACCTTTTTGCACCATGACCACACCATAGAGCGATTTCCATTCCCGTAGTGGACGTGGCGTCTATCATAATCGACACTATGTCGATTCCAGCGTAGGGTCCTGCTAATGACCTCCTCGCTTGGGAGTCGGCGTACCTCCTCGCCGACCGCGATCGTGCTGACCATGGCCAGCACCGTGTTTCTTCTGGCAATGGCTCAGACGCTGCCCGTGCCCGCACTGCCGCAGATCGGCCTGCAGCTCGGAGTCTCGGCGACGACCGTCGGATGGGTGACCACCGCGACCATGCTGGCCGCTTCGGCGTTCACGCCGCTGCTCGGGCGACTGGGCGACGTGTACGGCCACAAGCCCGTCATATTGGCGACGCTGGTGGTGACGCTGGCGGGCAGCCTGATCGCCGCCTCGGCGCACAGCATCGATCTGCTGATCGTCGGCCGGGCCCTGCAAGGCGCCAGCTTCGGCCTGTTCCCGCTGGCCATCAGCGTGCTGCGCCACGAACTTCCGGTCGAGCGCCTCACCGGCGCGCTGGCCGTCACCGCCTCCACCCTGGGTGTGGGCAGCGGTGTCGCCCTGGTGGCGACCGGTCTGCTGACGCAGGGTGGCGCGGACTACCGTCGCATCTTCTGGCTGTGCGTGGTGCTGACCGCGCTGGTGCTGGTACTGGCGTTCGCCATCCTGCCGCGGCGCGCGGGCCAGGGTGGACGGGTCGATTACGTGGGCGCCGCGGTGCTCGGCCTCGGCCTGGTCTGCTTGCTGCTGCCGATTTCCCAAGGGCACGAATGGGGTTGGGGCAGCGCGAAGGTGATCGGACTGTTCGTGGCCTCGGCCGTCGTGCTGGCCGGATTCCTGCTGCTGCAGTCCAAGCTGAAGGAGCCGCTGGTGGCGACCTCGCTGCTGGCGCATCGCCCGGTCGCGGTGACCAACCTCGCCAGCTTCTGCGTCGGTTTCGCGATGTTCAGCGTGTTCCTCGGCGCGACCTACTTCGTGGCGACGCCGCGGGCACTGGCCGGCTTCGGATTCGACGCCTCGGTGCTGCGCACCAGCGTGGCCTTCATGCTGCCGGGCGCCATCGCCTCGGTGCTGATGGGCCCGATCGCCGGCCGTCTGGTCGGGCGGATCGGCCCGCGTTTCGTGCTGCTGCTCGCCAGCGTCATCGGCCTGTGCGCCCTGACCGCCCTGGCACTGCTGCACGCCAACAGCACCGAAGTTGTCATCGCACTGATCATCGGCAATGCCGCGATCGCCATCGCCTACGCGGCCATGCCCGCACTGCTCGTCGCCAATGTGGCGCCGCACGAGACCGGCATCGCCAACTCGATCAACTCGATCATGCGAACCGTGGGCGGCGCCATCGGCAGCGCTCTGGTGGTCACGATCCTCACCAGCGACACCCTCGCCCACGCCCTGCCCAACGGTGCGGTCGTCGCCCTGCCGGCCGAAGGCGCGTACCGCATAGCGTTCCTCACGGGCGCAGCCTTCTTCGCGGTGGCGGCACTGCTGGCCGGATTCGGCCTCGGCAAGAGCGGACGCCGCCTGACCCAGCACGAGGTCGAGGAAGACAGCGCCCTGGCAAGCGCCGGCGAATTCGCCACGGTGTCCACCAGCCTCTGAGCTTCAGGCGAGATCACCTAGGCCCGTTGGCCTTTCGACGACCCGCGCTGTCCACCCGGACAGCGCGGGTCGCGCTGTTTCGGGATACGACAATGCAGATCTGGCAGCTGCCTGTCACGTTTCGCCGGGCCGGACGGTCGAGAGAGTGAAGCCCGACAACGATACGAAATGAGAAGACAATGGCTTTCCAGGTGACAACCATCATGCTCGCCGTCGAGGATATGGAACGGTCCAAGAAGTTCTACCTCGGGCTGGGTGCCCGGCTCGGGCAGGACCACCCGCACTTCGCCTCATTCGAGTTGGCCGGTGGTTCCGGCCTCGGCATCTACCCCGTCGCAGCGGCCGCCGCCGATGCCGGAGTCTCGCCGGAGGGCAGCGGCTTCCGTGGCGTGTCCTTCCATCACATCACCGATACCGCCGAGCAGGTGGACGCTGTGATCACCGCCGCGGTCGACGCCGGTGGCGCGATCGTCAAACCTGCGGCCGCGGCCAAGTGGGGTGGGTACTTCGGGTACATCGCCGATCCGGACGGCCACCTCTGGAAGATCGCTTCCAACGCCTGAGCGAGTTGCCTGCGACGGAAGATCGACGACCGAAAACCATTCGAGCCATCGGTCTTCCGCGCGGCCGCATCGATAGCCCTCTATGGTTCCGACCGGTCGCGGCCGGTGCCGCCGGCGGCCCGGATCGGGTGTGGGGTTATCGGGTGAGCAGTTTCCGGAGGCTGGCCAGGACGTAGTCGTGGTTTTCGTCGAGGACCCAGTGGTCGGCGCCGGGGACTACGTCGGCGGTGACATTGGCGGCCACCCGGGACATCATGGTGCCCACGGACGCGCCCATGCTGTCCTCACCGCCGAGGGCCAGGATCGGGACGGTGAGCTTGCCGTCCTTGGCGATCATGGCGTCGATGGCCTTGTCGCCGATCGGCTTCTGGCGGTAGTACTCCAAGCCGGCGTGGGTGCGGCCGGGCTTGCTGTAGGCGGCGATGTAGGCATCGCTTTCGGCCTTGTCGATCGCGCCGCCTTTGGCCGCCTGGTAGAACGAGCCGTAGAAGGCGGATTCCTTGCCGGCGATCAGCTGTTCGGCGAGCTGGTCCTTCGGTCCGAGGGCCATCCAGTCGAACCAGACGAATTCCGGATGCGCCGCGGCGAACTTGCCGTTCAGATGCTGGGCGAGCGCGTGCACGTCGGTTGCGAGTTGCCCAGCGCGATGACGGATCCGTTCTTCGCGATCATGGCGCGTGGCCAGCTCGGGAGCGGGTATCGCGCGTGGACGAGCGCCGCGAGCATCGACTTCATCACTCCGGGACGGGAACTGGTGACTGCCTCGATGTTTCTTCCGGCCGATCAGGTTGCGGCGATCCGGGACACCACGAGCAATGGCGGTAAGTCGATCACCACGCACACCACCGAAATCGTCTCCGGTCAAGGAATTCTGGTTGCTCGGGCTACTCAGCAGTTGTATGTGCGCCGGGTTGTCTAGCGCAGTCTCTACGTCGACGGCGGATCGAGTTCGCACGTCATCCAGATCGAGTCACCGCGGTCGGCATCCGGGGTGACACGTCCGCTGTCATAGAAGCCGAGTTTCTCCAGCACCCGGAACGAGGCAGTGTTCCACTCCCGCACCGTCGCCCACAATCGCCGCCGGCCCGTCCGTGCCGCCGCCTCGACCACAGCCCGGCCTGCTTCGGTGGCGTACCCATGCCCGTGCGCCCGCTGAGCGAGCTCGTACGCGATCTCCGGTTCGTCGTAGGACCCCTGACCGACGATCAGCCCGCAATAGCCGATGAACTCGCCACTCTCCCGCAGCTCGATGGGAAGCAGGCCGAGGCCCGGTTCGGCACCGAGAGGTCGGGCCACCGCCCAGCCACGCAGGTCCTCGACTGTCGGATGTCCGGCCGCGTCGATCCTGCGGAGCGCTCGCACATCTCGCTCGACCCACAGCGAATGATGATCCTCCGCATCCGAGGGAAGCCAGGTCCGCAGCCGGAGTCGCTCGGTCAAGAGATTCGTGGGGAACTTCGTATAAGCCTTCTGCGTCATCCGTACTCACTCCCAAGCGAAACGGGGCTGGTCCCAGTGATCGACGCGGGTGGATCGGTGGCGTAGAGCCACTTCCCGGAATTGATAGAGGATCGCGGCGGTCGGAGCGTGCAGGTGCCCGCCCAGTAGCGGAAGCTGGATGGCAGGCCGATCGGAACCTGGGACAGGCACGAAAAGCGGTTCGACGTCGACATCCGCGAGTGGAATCCAGTGCACCTCAGCCACTTCGGCAGGATTCGGGGCAGGCTCGGGCGACCGACCGAGCCAGGCCACGACCGGAGTCATCACGTAACCGGACCTGGTCGGATAGTCGTCGAGCAGCCCGAGCACGCTCGAGCGGGGCACCGCGATGCCCAGCTCCTCGTCCAGCTCACGCAATGCCGCTGCTTCCGCGTCCTCCCCCGGATCGAGCTTCCCGCCCGGCAAGGCCAGCTGCCCGGCGTGGGCGCGCAATCCCGAGGACCGCTCGGTCAGCCAAATACCCTGTTCCCCATCACGATCGACTATCGCGATCAGCACTGCGGCAGGCTTACGGCCATCAGGATCAACGGCCCGGCGCGAGAAGGCTTCCAATGCGTCGGCCATCTCGCGCCGCAGCTGGTCAGCGGGCGCTCCACTCCAGCGGTAACCGCTACTGTCCTCGTCGACCGGCATGAGCCGAACCTAATTCGCGCCGACACCCACCGTCAACGCCCCTCGGCAAACCGCGGAAGTCAGTCGGTTTGCAGGACGAAGAACAGGAAGGCCAGAAAGCTTGTGCCTGCTACTTCACGGAATTCGTCGGGGAACAGATCACGAGCGGCTGGGGCCGGGGGCGGTTCGCTGATCGTGTTGATGCGGAACCCAGCCGCGGTGAAGGCGTCGGTCATCGCGTGCAGCGGCCGATCCCAGAAGGTCAGCTGAGCGGTCTGACCACCCATGTTCCACTTTTCGGTCCGATTGCGGGTCTTGAAGTAGTCGGTCTTTTCACCAGCCGACCGCTCGGCTAGCCAAATGGCGAAGGGGTGCTCGACCGACGCGATCAGCCGGCCGCCAGGAACCAGCACGCGACGCAACTCGGCGAGGGTCGGCCCCCAGTCTTCCAAGTAATGCAGCACCAGCGAGGCGACAATATCGTCGAATGTGTTGTCGGGGAACGGCAGTGGATCGGCCAGGTCGGCGACTCGCAAGTCCGCATCGGAGCCGAGCCGCCGCCGCGCCAACTCCAGCATCCCGGCACTCGCATCGATCCCGGTCACGACGGCCCCCCGCTCGCGCAGCGCGGCGGACAACGGGCCCGCCCCGCACCCGGCATCGAGTATGCGCCGGCCCGCCACTTCACCCGCAAGCTCCAACATTGCGGGCCGTTCGTAATACGCGTTCAAAAGACCGGTCTCGTTCTCGGCCGTATATCCCTCGGCGATGCTGTCATAGTCGTACGCGCGGGCCGCATCAGCGGCAATCGCTCGACCTTCTGGAACCGGAGTCATACACCCCATCCTGACACGCCGAGCGTGCGTGCTTGAAAAGCGCAGAACCGACCCCTATCCCCGGAATCGTCTACAGCAGAGCGTATCTCGCCATGAAGAGCCTGTTCTCCGCACCGTACGTTTACGGAGTGAGGGGCTTGCGGCGAGGGATCACCTTGCGGTGGGTGATGCGCCAGCCTGCCGGGGTGCGGTGGAGGGTGTCGGCGTAGGTGACGCTGGCGATGGTGCCGTCGAGGTTCACGGCCAAGCCCTTGGAGAGGGTGGTGACGGTGCCTGCGTCGACGGGGGTGACGACGATATTGGTGACGTGGTGGGCCAGGGGCTGGCGGTCGGCGGTGTCGAGGGCCATATCGCGGAGGGCGTCGCGGCCGTGGACGGTGCCGGCGCCGAATTCGGTGAGGTCGTAGGCGATGTCGTCGATGAAGATCTCGTCCATGCGGGCGAAGTCGCCGGCGTCGCTGAGATGACCGTGCAGGGCGAGGAGTTCGTGGATCGCCAGGCGATCGTCGGTCGTGATCGGCATGAGGTCCGATCCTCACACGAGCCGGCGCTCCGGGCCAGCGGATTTCGGGGGCCGGCGCCGAGCCGTCTAGAAGCCGGAAGTATTGCGGCTCGAGCCGGGGGCAGAGCGTCAACGGCGGTGCCGGGAGGTCCTCAGCGGGCGTTCAATTCGGCCCGTGTATCTGCTCATCGCCATTCGGTATTCGGAGAAGTTCTGATGGCCGTCCAGACGCTTCGCAGGCCGGAGCATGTGGACGTGGCCGATTCCCGCCCGCATCGGGTGTCCGCCGGGATCCTGCGGCCCCGCCAGTTGGTGACCGCGCTGCCGGAGGCCGTGCGGAAGCTGGATCCGCGCACGTTGTGGCGCAATCCGGTGATGTTCGTGACCGAGATCGGGGCGGTGCTCACCACGGTCATGGCGATCCTGCAGCCGTCGCTGTTCGCGTGGCTGATCGCCGGGTGGCTGTGGCTCACCGTGCTTTTCGGCAATCTGGCCGAGGCGGTGGCGGAGAGTCGCGGGCGGGCCCAGGCCGATACGCTGCGCCGGACTCGGCAGCAGACCCTCGCCTATCGGGTCACCGACTGGCAGGAAGGGCGGAGTCTCGACGCGGTGACTGTCGAGGAGGTGGCGACCGCGGGGCTGCACCGCGGTGATCTCGTCAGAGTCGTTGCGGGTGAGCTGATTCCGGGCGACGGCGATGTGGTCGAGGGTGTGGCCAGCGTGGACGAATCCGCCATTACCGGCGAATCCGCGCCCGTCATCCGGGAATCCGGCGGCGATCGCTGCTCGGTGACCGGCGGGACGACCGTGCTGTCGGACCGGATTCTGGTCGAGATCACCCAGGAACCGGGTGAGAGCTTCCTCGATCGGATGATTCTGCTCGTCGAGGGCGCGAAGCGGCAGAAGACGCCGAACGAGCTGGCGCTCAACCTCTTACTGCTGGCGCTGACCTTCATCTTCCTGGTCGCCACCATCACGCTGCAGCCCATGACGATCTTCTCCAAGACCGTCATGCCCGCCGCGCACGACACCCTCGCCGTCACCGGTCAGGGCGTGGCGGTGGTGGTGCTGGTGTCGCTGCTGGTGTGCCTGATTCCCACCACCATCGGCGCGCTGCTGTCGGCCATCGGGATCGCGGGCATGGATCGCATGGTGCAGCGCAACGTTCTCGCCATGTCCGGCCGCGCCGTGGAGGCCGCCGGTGATGTGCACACTCTGCTGCTCGACAAGACCGGCACCATCACCTTCGGCAATCGTCAGGCCAGCGAATTCGTCCCGGTCGCAGGCGTTTCCGCCGCAGAACTCGCCGAGGCGGCGCAGCTCGCCAGCCTCGCCGACGAGACGCCCGAAGGCCGGTCCATCGTGGTGCACGCCAAGGTCGCCCACAATCTGCGCGAACGCGAGCCCGGCGAGATCACCCGCGCCGAATGGGTGGATTTCAGTGCGCAGACCCGCATGTCGGGCGTCGACATCGACGACCGGCGGATTCGCAAGGGCGCGGCCGCGGCCGTCATGCGATGGGTACGCGAGCACGGCGGCAGCCCGGTACCTCGGCCGCCAAGGAGGCCGGGAACATGGTCGACCTCGACTCGGATCCGACCAAGATCGTGGAGATCGTCGAGATCGGCAAGCAACTGCTCATCACCCGCGGCGCGCTGACCACCTTCTCGATCGCCAATGACATCGCCAAGTACTTCGCGATCCTGCCCGCCATCTTCGCGGCGGTGTATCCGGGTCTCGGCGCGTTCAACATCATGTCGCTGCACAGCCCGACCTCGGCCATTCTGTCCGCGGTCATCTACAACGCCATCATCATCGTCGCGCTCATCCCGCTCGCCCTGCGCGGCGTGCGGTACCGGCCCGCCAGCGCCGACGCGCTGCTCGCCCGCAATATGTGGGTGTACGGCCTCGGCGGCGTGGTGGTGCCGTTCCTCGCGATCAAGCTCATCGACCTCGCGGTCGCACTCATTCCGGGAATCTGACATGTCACGCCTACCTCTCTGGCTCGCCCAGCATCTGGCCGCCGTGCGCGTCGTCGCGGTGCTCACGGTGATCGTCGGGCTGCTGTATCCGCTTGCCATGACCGGTGTTTCGCAGGTCGTCGGCAATCGCGCGGACGGGCAGCCGCTGTATCGGGACGGCAAGCTCGTCGGCAGTGCGCTGATCGGGCAGTCGTTCACCGACTCCAATGGCAATGCCATTCCGAAGTACTTCCAGAGCCGGCCGTCCGCTGCGGGCAACGGCTATGACCCGACCGCCTCGGGCGCGAGCAACCTCGGGCCCGAGAACGACGTGGACACGCTGGCTGATCCGGCGGACCCCAAGTCCGGCAAGCAGAGTCTGCTCACGCAGATCTGCGCCCGGTCCAAGGCGGTCGGCGATCTGGAAGGTGTGGACGGCTCGCGGCCGTTCTGCACCTCCGACGGGGTCGGCGCGGTGCTCGGTGTCTATCGCGCGGATGGCCTGACCGGCAATGTGACTCGCGTGGTCAGCCTCGATCAGGGTTGCCCCGCAACCCCTTTCATGCAGTCTTATGACGGTGTGGCCGTGGAATGCGGTAAGCCCGGCGAGGACTACTCGGCGGCATTGATCGTCCCGATCCGTGGCGATGCGCCGCGTGACCCGGTGGTGCCCGCCGATGCCGTGACGGCCAGCGGCAGCGGCCTGGATCCGCAGATCTCCCCCGCCTACGCGGATCTGCGGGCCCCGCGCATCGCGCGTGAGCGGCATCTGCCCCTCGACCGCGTGCATGCGCTGATCGAATCCCACACCACCGGGCGCACACTCGGGTTCCTCGGGCAACCCGGTGTGAACGTGCTGGAACTCAACCTCGCGCTCGATCGGGAGTCATAGACCGTGTTCAGTTGGCTGCAAGCACTTTTCATTCTCGGCGTGGTGGTGATCCTGCACGTCCCGCTCGGCGATTACATGGCGCGGGCGCTGGACGGCGGGCGGGATCTGCGCGTCGAACGCGCGATCTACCGGGTGTGCGGTATCGATCCCGACAGTGAGCAGAATTGGCGCGGGTATCTGCTCGCGCTGGCCTCGTTCACGGTGATCAGTATTGCCGCGCTGTTCGGATTGTTCTGGCTGCAAGGGCATCTGCCGCTGTCGCTCGGGCATTCGGGCATGAAGTGGGATCTGTCGCTGCATACGGCGGTCAGCTTCGTGACCAATACCAGCTGGCAGAACTATGCCGGTGAGACGACCACCGGGCACCTCGCCGTCATGGCGGGGCTGGGTGTGCAGGGTGTGGCATCCGGCTCGGTCGGCATTTGTGTGGCGCTGGCGTTGGTGCGCGGCCTGACACGACGCGGGGTCGACGAGCTCGGCAACTTCTGGGTCGATCTGCTGCGCAACATCTTCCGCATCATGATGCCGCTGGCGATCATCTTCGGCCTGATCCTGATCTTGCTCGGCGTGGAGCAGAACCTGATGGGTCCGCACGATGCGGGCACACTTGCCGGCGGCACGCAGACCCTTATCGGCGGACCGGTCGGTTCCTGGGAACCGATCAAAATCATGACCGGCGACGGTGGCGGCTTCTTCAATGCCAGCAGCGCGCATCCGTTCGAGAATCCGAACGCCATGAGCAATGCCGTGGAAACCATTCTCATGCTGCTCATTCCGACCGCGTTCCTGCGCACCTTCGGCCGCATGGCCGGGAACCTGCGGCTGAGCTGGACGCTGCTGATCGTGGTCGGCATCCTGTTCGGCCTGCTGCTCACCAGTGGCGTGCTGGCCCAGGAGATCCACTCCAACACCGTCTCCCAAGCGGTAGGCGGTCCCGTCGAGGGCACGGAACAGCGCATCGGCGTCCCCGGCAGCACCTTGTTCGGCGTGAGCGCCACCGCCACCGCGGACGGCGCGGTCAACTCCTCCTACGACAGCTTCACCAGTCTCGGCGGCGGCGTGCTGGTGGCGGCCATGATGCTCGGCGAGATCGCGCCCGGCGGCACCGGTAGCGGCCTCTACGGGTTGATCATGGTGTTGCTCATCGCCGTCTTCCTGGGCGGGCTCATGGTCGGGCGTACGCCCGAATTCCTCGGCAAGCGCCTCGGCTACGGCGAAATGCGACTGGTCGTGCTGTACGCACTGGTCGCGCCGACCACCATCCTGACGCTGTCCGCGATCGCCATCGGCACCAACCAGGGCCGCACCGGCATGGGCAATCCCGGCGCCCACGGGTTCACCGAGATCCTGTTCGCCTACACCAGCAATGTGATGGGCAATGGCGCGTCCATGGGCGGGCTCAGCGGCAATACGGTGTTCTACAACCTGACCATGGTGGTGGGGATGGCGGTAGGCCGATACCTGCCCATGGTGTTCGTGCTTGCGCTGGCGGGCAAACTGGTCGCACAACATCCGGTCCCGGCGACCGCGGGCACGCTGCGCACCCAGGGCAGCACCTTCGTGGTGCTGGCCACCAGCTCCGCGATCATCCTGGCACTGCTCAACTTCCTGCCCGCGCTCTCCCTGGCCCCGCTCGCGGACGGCATCCTGGGATGAACCTGAGAGACCGTATGGATTCCGGAAAGATTGCAGGCCGGGGCGCTAGCGGTGTGTCAATAGCATTACCACTGCGCCCCGGTCGGCCGTTCAATTCGGGACGATGATGACGAAACCCCCGGGCCGGGGACGACTTCGGATCTACCTCGGAGCCGCCCCCGGCGTCGGCAAAACATACAAGGCGCTGGAAGAAGCGCAACGCAGGGCCAGTCGCGGCACCGATGTGGTGCTCGGCCTGGTCGAGACGCACGGGCGCAAACACACCGCGGCCCTGCTCGACGGACTGGAGCTCATACCGCGTATCAGCGTGCGCTACAAGGACTCCGAGTTCACCGAGATGGATATCGACGCCATCCTGGAACGCCGCCCCGCCGTGGTCGTGGTCGACGAACTCGCCCACACCAACGTCCCCGGCTCGCGTAACCACAAGCGCTGGCAGGACATCGACGAACTGCTCGACGCCGGTATCACGGTGCTGTCGACGCTCAACATCCAGCATCTGGAATCGTTGAACGACGTCATCGCCGGGATCACCGGCACCGTGCAGCGCGAGACCGTCCCCGATGCCGTGGTGCGCGCGGCCGAACAGGTCGAACTCGTCGATATGACCGCCGAGGCGCTGCGCCGCCGGATGGAGCACGGCAATGTGTACCCGCCCGAGAAGATCGACTCCTCGCTACGAAACTACTTCCGCACCGGAAACCTCACCGCGCTAAGGGAACTCGCGCTGTTGTGGGTCGCGGACCAGGTCGACGACCAACTCGACGACTACCGCGCCGAGCACAACATCACCCGCACCTGGGAGACGCGCGAACGCATCGTGGTCGCGCTCACCGGCGGGCCCGAGGGCGACACCATCCTGCGCCGCGCCGCGCGTATCGCCGAAAGGACCACAGGCGCAGACCTGCTCGCCGTGCACGTGGCCCGCAGCGACGGGCTCATCGACGCCGGGCCCGATCACCTGGCGCGGCAGCGGAAACTGGTCGAGGACTTCGGCGGCAGTTACCACCAGGTCATCGGCAACGACATTCCCAGCGCCATCCTCGATTTCGCACGCGGGGTGAACGCCACTCAACTGGTGCTCGGCGCGAGCCGGCGCGGGGCGCTGGCCTCCCGGCTCTCGGCCGGCGTGGGCGCGACCATCAGCGTGCGCTCCGATGCCATCGACGTACACCTGGTACCGCACGAGGCCACCCGCACTTCCCGCCGGATCTGGCGCACACCACCAGCACTCAGCATGCGGCGCAGGCTCATGGGTCTGGCCGCCGCACTGGTGGGCCTACCAGCGGTGCTGACCGTGGCGCTGGTGATCGGGTTGCCCTTGGCCGCAACCGTGGTGCTGCTGTTCGGCGCGGTGGTCGGCGTGGCGCTGCTCGGTGGGCTGTACCCGGGCGCGCTCGCCGCACTCGGCGGCTTCGCATTGCTCGACTACTTCCTGATACCGCCCAGACACAGCCTCGCCGTAGGTGATCGCGGAAACCTGCTGGCGCTGGTCGTTTTCGTGGTGGTCGCCTTCGCGGTGAGCGCCACCGTCGAACTGGCCGCCCGCCGCACCGCCGAGGCCGCACGAGCCCATGCCGAATCCGACACGCTGTCCACCCTCGCCGGCAGCGTGCTGCGCGGCGATTCCGCCCTGCCCGCACTGCTCGAACGCGTACGCGAAACCTTCGGCATGCAGGCGGTAACCCTGCTCGAACGCCACGAAGACAGCATCGACGACCCCGACCTACGCCGCGACCCCGACCAATGGCGCATAGTCGCCACCACCGGCGGCGAACCCTGCACCGCCCCCGCCTGCGGCGACGTCGAAGTCCCCGCCGACGACCGCCTAGCCCTCGTCCTCCGCGGCCGCCGCCTCGAAGCCGCCGACCAGCGCGTCGCAGCGGCCTTCGCAGTCCAAGCCGCAGTGGCCCTGAAACAGCAACGCCTATCCGAACAAGCCGCCGCCGTAGCACCTTTGGCCGAAGCCGACCGCATGCGCACCGCCCTGCTCGCCGCAGTCGGCCACGACCTCCGCACCCCGCTGGCCGGCGCCATGGCTGCCGTGACCAGCTTGCAGGACACAACCGTCACCTTCTCCCCCGAGGACCAGGCCCTGCTGCTCGAGGCCGCAGGCGAATCCCTCACCCGGCTGGACCGTCTCGTCACCAACCTGCTCGACATGAGCCGGCTGCAGGCGGGCGTCCTGGGCGTTCATCTCGACGACCTCGGCATCGAGGAGGTGCTCCCCCGCGCCCTGGACGACCTCGACGCCACCGCCACCGTCCACACCAGAATCGACCCCGCCCTACCCCTGGTGCGCGCCGATTCGGTCCTGCTGGAACGAGTCCTGGTCAACCTCATCGCAAACGCCTTGCGCTACAGCCCCGAAGAACGCCCACCCTCCATAGCCGCCGACACCACCGACGGCGTAGTCGAAATCCGCGTGATAGACCACGGCCCCGGCATAGAACCCGCAGACCGCGACCGAGTCTTCCTCCCCTTCCAACGCCTCGGCGACCGCCACAACGGCAACGGCGTAGGCCTGGGCCTGGCCCTGGCCCGCGGCCTCGCAGAAGCCATGGGCGCCACCATCACCCCCGACGACACCCCCGGCGGCGGCCTCACCATGGTCGTCACACTGCCCAAGACGGCATAAGTGGGGGCACCAGATGATCGAAAAGGTAGATCCTTCCACCTGGAACGTATCGTAAACTGCGGCTGAGTATTCCAGTACGGGGGTTTGATCTGGTGGCCGACGGCGAGGGGCGCGAATTCGGCGGATACCGCATCGAGCGCAGGCTCGGTAGCGGTGCGGCCGGGACGGTTTATCTGGCGTGGCATCCGCGGTTGCCCAGGCAGGATGCGCTCAAGGTGCTCTCCGAACTCCGCACCGACGACAGCGCTTACCGGGAACGGTTCCTGCGCGAGGCGGAAATCGCGGCGCGACTGCAGCATCCGAATCTGGTGGCGGTGCGCGACCGGGGCGAATACGACGGCCGGTTGTGGATCGCCATGCAGTATGTGCCCGGTAGCGATGTCGCCGAACTCATCCGGCACGGCCCGGTCGAGGCGGCACGCGCGGTGCGCATCATCAGCGAGGCGGCGCGCGGGCTCGACGAGGTGCATCGCGCGGGGCTGCTGCATCTGGACGTGAAACCGGCGAACATCCTCATCGCGACCCCGGACGGCGAGGCGGAACGCGTTCTGGTCAGCGACTTCGGAATCGCCCGCGCCGCCGGGGATTCCGATACCGCGCCGGGCGGATTCACCGGGTCACTTCCCTGTGCCGCTCCCGAACAGATCGCCGGCACGCGAGTGGACCACCGCACCGATGTCTACGCACTCGGCTGCACGCTGTATCAGCTGCTCACCGGCGACATTCCGTTCGCCCGCGACAATCCCGCGGCGGTCATGTACGCCCATCTGCACGACCCACCGCCGCGGCCCTCGGCCGGGAATCCTTCGGTGCCGGCCGATTTCGACGCCGTTATCGCTACCGCCTTGGCGAAGGACCCCGACGCTCGGTACCAGAGCTGTGGCGTGCTCGCGGAGGCGGCGCAGGAAGCGTTATATCGCGGACTCGCAGATAGTAGGGCCGCCCCTCTACACGGGCGGCGGCGAATCATCGCCGTCGCCGGTGCCGTGATCATCGCGGTGGCAGTGGCGGTTTCGCTGGTGGTCGGTCTGCGTCCCGAGCACGCCACCTCCGCCGCCGATCCGCGTATCCCCAACACCACCAGCGTCGAACCGGCCAACTGGGGCGAATACGCCTATATCGTGCAGGCGTTTCCCGCGCTGCTCCCACCCTCGCCCTACACGATCGGCTACCAGCAGGTGAGTACCTGCTATCCGCATGCGTACCGCGGCAACGACCAGGTCTCGTTCGACAAGCGCGCCGACGTCGGCCAGCTGTACTGTCTCGGTGATCGCGATCCGGTGTATGCGATGAAGGTGACCTGCAATGCGAACCGGGTGGCCATCGTGCCGGACGGGACGCTCATCGAGCGTCCCGAGGGCGACGCGGCCTGGACCAGGTCGTCCGGCAAGGGGCACATGTTCTGGGGCACCACCACCTTCCCGGCCGACCTGTCGCAGGACGTGCTCTCCGGCAAGACCATGGGCGTGCTCGACGTGTTCTTCGAGGATCCCGCTCGCAACTTCTGCTTCCTCTCGGTCACCGGCGCGGCCGACGGCACCGAGATTCACGATCGCTGGTGGCCGCAGGCGCCGCTGTGACCTCTCCTGGAAACGACGAATCCCATGCCCCCTCAACGCATTCGGCCACATACCCTGCTCCCGATACTGATCCTGCTCGCCGTAGCGGCGTGTACCACCGCGGGACGGCCGATCCCGCGTCATCCGGACCCGGCCACCCTGGACGTCGGCGCCTACAGCGTCCGATCGCTCGAGACACCGGAACAGAGCACCACCGACTACGGACGGGTGGAGGAGGCCGTGCGCCTGTCCGAGGCGCTGATCGATCCGGCCGAAGCCGATGCCGCGCTGACCCATCCGATCGGCGCGGAACGACTCGCGCTCATGCCCACGCCCGCGCGCGCCGCGACCGTTCTGGCCGAACCGGTGCGCGCGGTGCTGAGCAGATACGCCATGATCACCGGCGCGTCCGTCAGCGGCGCCGACCGGACGCTGGGCGAGCATCCGCGCACCGGCGACTTCCGCGGCCTCATCGTCATGGTGCTGTGCTTCCCCGATGACGCCGCCGCGCAGTCCGCCGCCCGTGAAATCGATGCCACCGACGCCGCCGTCAGCTCCGACAATGTGGCGGTTCCGATCCCGGATTATCCTGCCGCCTATGCCCATTGGCGCCCCGAGGTGCCGGGCCTCGCGGCGACCATCGCCGCCGGTACGTCGGTGATCAGCGTGCTCGCCGGTACCACCACCACCGACCTGGGCGCACTGACGACGCTGGCGCACAATGCTTTCGGCGCCCAGATCCGCCGGCTGCACGACTTCACACCGACACCGTCCGACCGGCTGGCCACCCTGCCCCTCGACCAGAACGGCATGCTGGCGCGCATGGTGCCGGCCGCGCCCGGCCGCTGGCCGTATCCGGGGGTCATCACCCTCCCCGCGCAAGTCATCGCCACCTGGGACAGCGCCCTGGCAGCACAGGGTGTCGTCTTCGGGCCACGCGCGACCCGGCTGTGGCTCGGCTGGTCCTCGCCGAATCAGGTAGCGCCGGAGGCCATGTCCGTCAACGGCCTCGACGCCCTGCTCCGCTTCGCCACCGCGAAAGACGCCCGGACCGCCTTCGAACAGCAGACCGCGAAGGATGCGAAGGGCAATACCCGCCCGGCGGCCGGACCGGCGAGCATCCCCGATACGGACCTGCGCTGCGTGGAGGTGACCGATGCCGGCAGCATCGGGGCACTCCGATTCTATTGCCGGATCCGCTACGGCCACTACGAAGCCACCATCCTCGCCCGCGAACCACAGAACATGCGGCAGAAAGCCGCGGCCGCGTACGGGCTGCTCGTGAACGGCAGCACCGAATGAGCGAACCACTCACCCCCGGAACGCTTTTCGCCGGCTACACCATCGAGCGAGCGCTGGCCCACGGCGGCATGGGTACCGTCTACCTCGCCCGCCATCCCCGGCTCCCACGTAACGATGCGCTCAAAGTACTCCCGCAGGCGCTGACGGCAGATCCGGAGTTCCAGCGCCGCTTCCAGCGCGAGGCCGAGATCACCGCACGGCTCGAACACCCCAATATCGTGACCGTGCACGACCGCGGCATCGATCGCGGATGTCTGTGGATGGCCATGCAGTTCGTGGACGGATCCGATGTGGCAGAGCTGATCCGGCGGTCTCCGGCGGGCGTGGCGCCCGGTCCGGCGCTGCACATCGTGACCGAGGCCGCCCGCGGTCTCGACGAGGCACATCGTCACGGGCTCCTGCATCGCGATGTGAAACCGGCGAACCTGCTACTGCGCTACACCTCCGAGGCCGCGCCCCAGGTCCTGGTGGCCGACTTCGGAATCGCCAAGGCCGCAGGATCTTCCACGGCCTTGACCCGGACCGGATCGGTCCTGGCGACCGTCGCCTACGCCGCGCCCGAACAGCTCACCGGCGGGACGGTCGATCATCGCGCAGACATCTACGCCTTGGGCTGTACCTTCTTCGAACTGCTCACCGGGTCGAAGCCGTTCCCGCGCGCCGATCTCACCGCGATCATGCACGCTCACCTCACGGAGCCGCCGCCCCGGGCGAGCGCACTGAATCCCGCACTGCCGCAAGCGATCGACACCGTCCTGGCCCGCGCCATGGCCAAGGATCCTCTCGACCGATATGAAACCTGCGCCGCCTTCGCCACAGCGGCAGCAGCGGGCCTGGACGGCACACCCGATATCTATCGACCGCCCGCCCGCCGGATGCAGCCCGGCCTGCGCCGGCGCATGCTGCCGCTCGCTATCGCGACGGTGGTCGCCGGACTCGTAGTGACCGGTGTCCTTGCACTGAACCGCTACTCGACCGGGCACCCCGCCGCCCTTCCCACCACATCAGGGAACACCACCGCCGCGCCGGCCACCACCACGACCGCGACCGGAGCGGCGGCGTCCTGGGGCAACTATGGCTTCGTCATCGACGCCTTTCCCCGATTGCTGCCCGCCACACCGATCACCAGCGGGTACGACGGCCTGCGATGCCGTGCGGCCGACAAGGATATGAAGCCCGTCGACGTGAACGCGCGGCCCGCCGAAGCGGTCTACCTCGACTGCGACGGAAACGGCAGTCCCCTGGGCACCCTCATGGTTTTCTGCAACAGCAGCCGCACACCCACCGCCATCCTGGGCTGGCCGGACAGCGTCACCCACGCCGGCGATCAGCAATGGCAGCGGCCCTCCGGCAACGGACGCATGGTCTGGGGCGACGCGGTCGGCGAGGACAACAAACCGCAGGGCTCCCTGCAGGTCGGCTTCGACGATGCGGGAAGGAACTTCTGCCTGCTCATGATCTGGGGCGGCAGCAACACCACCGGCGCCGATCTCGTCGATCACTGGTGGCACGATGCACCGCTCTGAACCACGTCCGGGAACGGTGTTCGGCGGATATCTCATCGAGCGCGTCCTCGGCGCCGGCGGTATGGGCACCGTATTCGTGGCCCGCCATCCACGCCTGCCACGCCGCGACGCGCTCAAGGTGCTCTCGGCCGAACTCAGTGCGAACACCGAGTTCCGCCGGCGATTCGAACGCGAGGCCGAATTCGCGGCCCGCCTGGACCATCCGAATATCGTGACCGTGTACGACCGCGGCATCACCGAGGAACGGCTGTGGATCGCAATGCAATTCGTGGACGGCACCGACGCGGCCGCGCTCGTCCGGCGCCACCGCAGCGAGCTGCCACCGCACCGCGTAGTGCACATTCTGTCCGAAGCTGCCCACGGTCTGGATGCGGCGCACCGGGCCGGGTTGCTGCACCGCGACATCAAACCCGCCAATATCCTGGTCCAGCCGCGTCCCGGCTTCTCGGATCGAGTGCTGGTGTCCGACTTCGGGATCGCGAAAGCGGTGGACGCGTCGACCGCGCTGACCGAAACCGGCGCGGTGCTCGCCACCCTCCCCTATGCTGCACCCGAACAGCTCACCCTCACCGGTATCGATCACCGCGCCGACCTCTATTCACTGGGCTGCACCGTGTTCGAACTGCTCACCGGTTCGAAACCGTTCCCCCGCGACACCGCCGCCGCGGTGATGGCGGCGCATCTCCAGGATCCACCGCCACGCGCGAGCAGTATCAATCCGGCGCTGCGTCCGGCGGTCGATGCGGTAATCGCCCGCGCGATGGCCAAACATCCCGACTATCGCCATTCCTCATGTGGCGCCCTCGCGGCCGACCTCGCCACGGCGCTCGGTCTGCCGCCGCGCTCGACGGCGCCGCTATCGGACCGTCTGGCGCCGACGATCGTCGCCACACCACACCCCGACCACCGTGTTTCGCCAGGTAAAGCGACGCCCACCCGCCGGTGGCGTCGCCCCCGGGCAATTGCGGCATTCGCCCTCCTCCTGGCGGTCGTGCTGGTGGCCGGCGGGGTCGTCTGGCATGCGCGAGCAGGCAATTCGCACAACGCAGCCGCGACGACCTCCCCCGCTACGACCATCCGGGCATCCCGGACATGGGGGAATGTCACCTATATTGCCCAGTCCTTCCCGAAACTCCTGCCGGCCGATCAAGATTCCACGGGCTACCAGGGCATCCGCTGCGTCGCAGTGGGCGATGGAGACCATCGGCCGATCGATGTCACCGCACCGGTCACCGGCCTGAACGTCCTTTCCTGCAACGGAAACAAAAACCCCGTCGAGCTACTGGCCGCCGCCTGCTACTCCGACCACACCGCCGTCGACCCCACACAGCTCACCGAGGCGGCCTCCACCTCCAACCACACCGAAACCTGGACCCGCCCTTCCGGCAGCGGCACCCTCACCTGGGGCGACTTCACGTCGTCCACCGGACAATCCATGGGCCGACTCGCCACCATCTTCACCGACGCCACTCGCAAACCCTGCCTGCTCACCGTCTATGGCGGCACGAACGGCCAAGACCTGCACGACAACTGGTGGCCCACCGCCCCACTGTGAGGCCGGACGGTCAGGCGGCCCGCCACGGCAAGCCATCGGCGGAGAAAATCGGGAGGTTCACGGCACATCTCTGCGTATTTGCAACACGTGTTCGAACCGGGTCATACCGTTTCGGAGTGCCGTCCATCCGCCACGAGATTCCGTTGCAATTGCTGCGTAACCGCGCCGAGGTCGCGCCTCGGATCGCTCGCACGGTCGGCTTGTCGGTGCCGGATCTACCGTGCTGGCGTCCGGGGCCGGAAACGGTCACGCTGTTGTCACCTGGTGAGTTGCACTTGGACATCGTCTTGATCGGGACCGACACCGAGAAGCCGGAGTTCGCGATCATTCACGAGGTTCAGAACTCGTGCGGTACTTCGGAGCTGGAACGGATCTCGCTCAGCTGGCCTGCATACGTCACTCATGTGCGCCAGCGGCTGGGATGTTCGGTCGTCCTGCTCGCGTTCTGCCCTGATGAGCCGACCGCACGGAAGGTCGCGACACCGGTGGAGACAGGCCACCCCGATTTCGTCTTCCGGCCCCGGACCTACTGGCCGGGGATGCTGCCTGCCATCACTACCGTCGCCGAGGCCGACCAATGGCCGGAGTTGGCGTTGCTGTCCGCCCCCGGGCATCTCGAGGACGCCGAGCGGCACAAAGTCTTGAGCATGGCACTCGAGGCAATGCAGAAACTCGAGCCGGATTGGCGTGTCCACTACCATGACTACATCAGCCGGTGCGTACCCGCCCGGTATCGGAAGGAGTGGGAGGAGCTCGTGGCCATGGCGATCGAGAACTACCACTGGGAGAGCGACTTCGCGCACGAACATCAGGCCATCGGCCGTGCGGAGGGGCTTGCAGGGTCCGTGCTGCGGATACTCGAGCGGCGGGGACTCGCGGTTGACGATGCTGTGCGGACTCGGATTGCCGGCTGCTCGGATCTCGATCAGCTGACGGCCTGGTTGGATCGGGCGTTGGTCGTCGAGTCCGCCGAGCGCGTTTTCGATGGCGATGCGGGGATGCAGGACGGGTCGCCGTAAGCATCGGGGTTGCGAAGCCGCCGATGTCAGTGGGGGCCGGTGCCGATGGATGTGCGGCAGCGGCCCCGATATTGGTGTGGGTCAGCCCATGAGTTCGTACTTGGTGAGCATTTCCTCGTCGAAGTCGATGCCGAGGCCGGGGCGGTCGGGGGTGTGGACCTTGTTGTCGGCGTAGTGGAGGCGGGATTCGGGGGTTAGGAGGCGTTCGAAGTTGTAGATGCCCTTTTCCAGGGCGAAGTACTCGACTACGAGGGTGTTGGGGATGGCGCCGCAGAGGTGGGCGTGGAGGTTGTGGTGCCAGTGGGGGGCCATTTGGAGGCCGAAGGTGGAGGCGGTGGCGGCGATTCGGAGCCATTCGGTGACGCCGCCTGCTACGCCGGCGTCGCATTGGAGGATGGGGATGCCTGCCTCGATGAGAGGGCGGAATTCCCAGCGGGTTTGGTGGATTTCGCCGGTGGCGACGGGGGTGCGGATGGTGCGGGAGAGTTCGGCGTGGCCGGCATTCGCGTCCGGGGACAGGGGTTCTTCGAACCACCAGAGGGGGCGGTCGCCGGCGGCGCGTTCGAAAGCTGTTATGGCGGTGCGGGCTTCGTGGACGGAGCGGTAGGCGTTGTTGGCGTCGAGGGAGAGGCGGCCGGTGTCGCCGATCGCTTCGATGGCGGCGGCTACTCGGGCGGCGTCTTCCGCTACGGAGAGGCCGCCGACCTTGATCTTGTGGTCGGTGAAGCCTTGGGAGGCATTGAATTCGATTTCGCGAGCCACGGCTTCGGTCCACGGGCCCTCGTCGGGGCGGTAGTAGCCGCCCGAGGCGTAGGCGGGGAGGGGCGCGGTGGTGCCGCCGAGGAGGCTGACCAGGGGGAGGCCGGCTTGTTTGGCGCGGAGGTCCCATAGGGCGATGTCCAGGGCGGAGAGGGCGCGCAGGACCGTGCCGCGGCGGCCTTCGAGGAGGGTTTCCTGGTAGGCGCGATCCCACAGGCCGACTACGTCATTCGGGTCGCCGCCCAGGTAGACGGGGGCGAGTAGGTCGTCGGCCGCGCATTTCGCCAGGTGGCCGGAGCCCGTGCCGGCGTAGGTGTAGCCGACGCCGGTCGCGCCGTCGTCGGTGGTCACCTCGACCAGGAGGTAGTGGCGGGCGCCCAATTCGCGGTTGGACATTCGGGTCGGCTTGTCCACGGGGACGCCGATGGCTCGGGTGCGGATGGAGGTGATGGTCATCGGGTGCTCCTGGAGGTGGCGGCGCTGCGCACCGCTTGGATATTGGCGAATTCGGCCATGCCCCAATGGCTCAGCTCACGGCCGTAACCGCTGGCCTTCACACCGCCGACGGGGAGGCGGGGGTCGGATTCGGAGATGCGGTTGACGAAGACCGAACCGGCGTCGAGGTGGTCGGCCAGGTAGTCGATGACGCTGCGGTCCCGGCCCCAGATGGCGCAGGACAGGCCGTAGATCGACTCGTTGGCGGCGGTCAGGGCGGCGGCCGGGGAGGTGAACGGTTTGATTACGCCCAGGGGGCCGAAGGTCTCCTCGCGGAAGGCCGGATTCGTGGTGTCGGGGACCTGGATCAGGGTGGGCGGGAACCAGGCGCCGGGGCGTTCGTCGGGCTTGCCGCCGTAGAGGACTCGGGCGCCGGCCGCCACGGCGGAGTCGAGCTGGCGGCGCAGTTCGTCGCGGAGGTCGACGCGGGCCATCGGGCCGACATCGGTGGCCTCGGAGGTCGGGTCGCCGTAGACAAGGCCGTCCAGTTCGGACAGCATGGCCTCGACGAACTCGCTGAAGACGCTGCGCTCCACCAGGATTCGCTTGGCCGCGATACAGCTCTGGCCGTTGTTCAGGAAACGGCCACGCACCGCGGCCGCCGCGGCGGCGGGCACATCGGCATCGCCGAGCACGATGAACGGGTCGGAACCACCCAGTTCCAGCACCGTCTTCTTGACCGACCGCCCGGCCCGGGCGCCGATCAGCGCACCCACCCGATTACTGCCGGTGAACGCCACGCCCGCGATCAGCGGATCGTCGATCAGCGGGCCGATGCGATGCGCGGGCAGCATCAAAGTGGTCAGGATGCCCGCGCCGAACACCTCGTCGAACAGCGACTGCAGCACGCGCGCACAGCCGGACACATTGTCGGCATGCTTGAGCACGATCGCATTACCCACCGCGACGGCAGGCAGCATCGCCCGAATCACCTGCCAGAACGGGTAATTCCACGGCATCACCGAGAGGATCACGCCCAGCGGCCGCATCCGGACCTCCGCGGTCTCCGGGAAAACGTCGACCGCCTGCGGCTCCAGCAGCTCCGGAATACGCTCGGCATAAAACTCGCATGTGGTCGCACACTTGTCGAGCTCGGCACGCGCCTGCGTGAGCGGCTTACCCATCTCGACAGTGATGAGCAACGCCAAATCCTCACGCCGCGCCCGCAATAGGTCGGCCAGCATGCGGAAACACAAGGCGCGCTGCTGGATCGGCTCGTCGGTACGCTCCCGCACCGCGGCCTGCGCACGCCGCAATGCCACACCCACCTCACGCTCGCCGGTGTACCGGTAGGTATCGAGCACGCGCCCGTTGGCCGGATCGACCGTGGTGATCACCGCAGGGCCTCCTCAACAGTGGCCACTACCTCTTGCCCCGCAGCCGCTCGCGCGGTCACCCAATCCTGGAAACGGCGGCCCAGCACAACGGGATTCACGAGCAGCTTCGGGATATCCGCGGCATTGCCCACCTCGAGGTGGACGTGGACCAGCACCGGTCCCGTCTGGTCGAGGGCGGTGAGCACGGCCGCGCGCAGTTCGAGCTCGTCGCTCGCGGTGTGCACGGTCCAGCCCGAGGCTTCGGCCAGTACGCCCAGGTCGACCGTGTCGGCATAGGTCGGCAGGTTGGCGGTAGCGCCGTAGACCGCGTTGTCGAGCAGCACCGTCACCAAGTTCGGCGGGCGCAGGAATCCGCCTGTGGGCAGCACATTCGGGTTCATGAGCAGTGACCCGTCACCCTCGATGGCCACCACCTTCGGCACCGCGGTGTCGGTCAGGCTCAGCGCGATACCGGTCGCGACCGAGACCGCCAGCCCCATGGAGTCCAGCAGGTACAGGTGGTTGGGCCGGTCGGCCACCGCCGCGAGTTCCCGGCTGGAGGCCGCGCAGGTCACCACGACCGGCAGGTCTTCGGTGAGGTCGGCGAGGACGCGGAGTGCGTCGATGCGATACACGATCAGGCTCCCTTGCCGTCGGTGTTCCAGAAGTGGGCGAGCACGACCACGGGCCGGAAGGTCATGCGGGCGTGCACGCCCGCCTCGGTGACGACCGCCTCCCAGTCCGAAGCCGAACTGCGCCGGTCGATCTGGAAGGCCGGAATGCCCACCCGATCCAGCAGTGCGGGCGCGTACTGGCTGAAGGTGTGGATCATCGAGTTGTATTCGCCCAGCCCGCCGCGCGTGTTCGCCACGATCAGCAGGGGCAGGTGGTAGGCGATGTTGAAGGTCGTCAGCGCGGTCAGCGCATTGCCGAAACCGTTGTCCTGCATGATGATCGCGCCGAACTTCCCGGCCAGGGGCAGCGCGCCGAGCACGCCGGCCGCCTCCTCCTCGCGGGAGAGCGGGAAGACCTGCTGCGAGCGCCCGTCGGCGCCGCCGCTGGTTTCGACCAGGGCCGAGATGACCGGTGCGACGCTGACCGAGGGCACGTAGCCGACCAGATCGGCCTCTGCCGCCCAGATCCCCCGCGCGACCGATGCCGCATATGAAGTGGGGTCCACAAGATGTCCTTTCAGGGACAGAACCGCCGAGTGGCGGTTCACTAACCACAAGCAACATACTAATTAGAGTGAGTAGCATGCAACTGATTCGTAAAAGAAAATCCGGGCAACGAGACGCTGCCCGGATACGCGCGAGGAACGACCCCGCGTCAGTAGGTGATCCGCTCGCCCTCCGGCACGGAAACCGAGACCCAGCGCCGCCATTCGGCCACCAGCCCGCGATCATCACCGGTACCGTGCGCGACCAGCAGGTCCCCCGACCGCACCAGATGCTTGAGCATGGCCCGTTCGGCCGCCACGCCATCCCGCTTACGCAGCGCGTCGACGATCTCCTTGTGATCCCGCAACGCCACCTCGACCGGCTGATACCGCGGCACACTGTGCCGGCCGTCCAGCGCCAGCGTCTGCCGCAGTTCCCGAACGGCCTTGGCCAGCCGCTGATTTCCGCTCGCCTGCAGGATCAGATCGTGCAGCCGTTCATCGGCCGCGAAGTACTCGGTACCGCCGTCGGCGAGCCGTTCCATGATCCGGTACTCGGTCATCATGGCCTCGTCATCGCGGCTGGTCATCACCGCCGCCGCACTCCGGCACGCGGGCGGTTCCAGCAGGATCCGCATGCTGCACAGATCCACGATGCCGCGCCCGTCCTGCCCCACCACCCGCGCCCCGCGATTGCGTTCGATGCGCACCAGCCCCAGATCGGCCAGTTTCAGCAGCGCCTCGCGCACGGGAGTCCGTGAGGCGCCGAACATTTCACCCAGTTCGCGGGAGGAGTACAGCAGGCCGCGCTCCAGCCGCCCTTGGCGGATCGCGTCGCGAATATCCTCGGCGATCTGCTCGGACTTACTGTCGGCTGGCACATCCTGCGACACGAGACCTCTTCGGGGGAACAACAACGGCGACTCGCCCGCGACGGGATGCCACGGGCGATTGCTCAGCCTAATAGCTGCCGCACGGAACGCCTATGTGCCCACGCCGGGAGCGGGTTCCGGCCGCACCACCACCGCCGGCGCCTGCCGTGACCGGACCGCCATCGCGGCCAGCACCAGGAACGCCGCCACATTCGTGAAGATCATGACGCCCATGGCCAGACTGGTGCTGCCGTGCGTGGCGTCCTGGATCCAGCCGAAGGCGTAGGGACTCACGAATCCCGCGGCATTGCCCAGCGAATTGATCAGCGCGATACCGCTGGCCGCGCCCACCCCCGCCAGATACCCGGTCGGCACCGACCAGAACAGCGGCTTGGCCGTCTGCGCGGCCATGGTGGCCACCGTGATGGCCGCCAAAGCGATTGCGGGCACACCCAATTCGACGGCGGTCAGCACGAACGCGACCACCGAGATACCCAGCGCGATCAGCACCGGCCGCATCGAACGCTGATCCCGCACCGTCCGGCCGGTGACATACATGCAGATGGCCGCCGCCAGGAACGGCACCGCCGACAGCCATCCCACCTGGAAGCTGCTCATCCCGTGCCCGGCCTTCTTGATCACCGACGGCATCCAGTAGGTGAGCGGATACGCCCCGCACAGCAGCAGGAAGTAGGCCAGGCACAGCGCGATCACCCGCTTGTCCTTCAGCGCGGCCCAGTGCCCGGTCGGCGCGGTGCGGGCACGTTCGGCGTCCTCGGCCTCCAGAACCCTTATGAGCGCGGCCTTCTGGGCATCGGTGAGCCACCGCGCCTTGGCCGGCGAGTCGGTGAGCAGCAGGAAGAACAGCACGCCCAGCACGATCGCGGGCACCCCGCCGACCACGAACACCCAGCGCCAGCCCGCCAGGCCCAGCGTGCCGTCGAAGGTGTCGAGGATCCAGCCGTTGAGCGGCCCGCCGATCACGCTGGCCACCGGGATCGCGACCATGACGGTCGAGATCACCTTGGTGCGTTCGGCGTTCGGATACCACTTCGTCAGGTAGATGATGATGCCCGGGAAGAAGCCGGCCTCGGCCACTCCGAGGGCGAACCGCAGCACGCACAGCGTGGTGAAGTTCGGCGCGAACGCGGTGGCGGCGGCGATGATCCCCCAGGTCACCAGGATCCGGCTGAGCCACACCCGGGCGCCGACCCGGGTCATGACGATATTGCTGGGTACCTCGGCCATGATGTAGCCGACGAAGAAAATGCCTGCTACGAAGCCGTATTGGGTGGCGCTGAGCCCGAAGGCCTTGTCCATCCCGAACTTCGCGAAGCCGATATTGATCCGGTCGACGTAGCTGACGATGTAGCCGATCACGAGTATCGGGATCAGGCGGAAGGTCACCTTGCGTAGTGCGTCCTCGCGCAGCATCAGCTCGGATCGGGGAACGGCACTGTCCATCTTTCCTCCAAAGCCGACATGCCACTCACACGGATGGCATGCCTTACAGAATGAGTAGCATGCTACTCATTCTGTGACGAGGCCCACAAGGAGTCACGCCCAGGGAAAATCAGTCCGCGGGGATCTCGGTGCCGTCCTCGGCGAGCTTCGCCGCCACCTCGGCCGGGAACACATTGCGGAACAGGTACAGATCGCGCCCGAGCTTCCAGCCCGGCGCCAACGCCACCGCATACCGCTCGAAGTAGCCCAGCTGCTTACCCATCAACATCAGCTGCTGCGGCCCGGAAGCCCCACGGCGCTTACCGAATTCGAGCAGCCGCGCCGACACCACGCCGAGATCGAGCTTGTCCAGGCTGCCCGAGAGCACCGGTCCCAGCGCCACCGCCAGCTGGCGGCCGATGGTGGCATCGTCACCACTGTCATCCGACACCAGATCCAGCTTGCGCAAGGCCCGCGCCACCGGACGGAAGTCGTTGTCGATGGAACTCGCGTAGAACAGCGCCCGCACGAACTCGCGCCACTCGGTCTCCATGCGCCCGACGATGCCGAAGTCCAGCATGGCCACCCGGCCGTCGTCGAGCAGCCACAGATTGCCCGCGTGCACATCGCCGTGGAAGAGCCCGTGCACCGCAACCGATTCCATCCACGCCTTCACCAGGCGGCGGATCAGCAGCTCCGAATCCGGGTGCGCGGCACGGATATCGTCGAACCGGTCCAGCGGCATCCCGCGCATGCGCTCCATGCACAGCACCCGCGGCGCGCAGTACTCCCAATACACCTCGGGCACCACGACATTGGTGTTGTCGCCGAACGCCGTGAGGTTCTCCCGCGCCCGGGACTGATTGTCGGCCTCGATGAGGAAGTTCAGCTCCGCGACCGTCGCCTCGTACAGATCCCGCACCACCGCTTGGGCATTGGCCACCCGCGCGTTCTCCGACCGCTTCTCCAGCGACCGGGCCAGCCGCATGGCCGCGCGCAGATCCACGATCATGCGCCGCGCGATCTCGGGCCGCTGCACCTTCACCACCGCGGGCCGGCCATCGGCCAGCACACACGCGTGCACCTGCGCGATGGACGCCGCCGACAACGGCTCGTCGTCGAACTCCCGGAACAACTCGTCGATCGGCTTGCCCAGTTCCGACTCCACGATCGATCGCGCGTCGGCGGACGGGAAGGGCGCCATATCGTCGAGGCAGCGCAGGCAGGCATCGGCGAGCTCGCGCGGGAACGCACCCGGCGAGGACGCGATCAGCTGCCCCAGCTTCACGAACATCGGCCCCAGCGATTCGAAGCCGTTCACCACGCCCTCGGCGGCCGCGCGCTTGCGCTTGGACGGGCGCAGCCCGTGGCGCAGCACGTTACCCACAACCGAACCACCCAGCACCAGGCCGACGGTCGCCGTTCTCCGCCACTCGGAGAACCCGAACGTATCGAGGTCGGGCCGGATCACCTCGGGCGTACCCGCCCGCACAGTCAACGGTGAGCTCACGGGCCGCAGTGTATCCCCGCGCTTGCTAACGCGGCGGCACAGGTTACCGACACGTTCAGTAGTTCGTAATGCGGCGTGCACGGTACCGTGGGCGGTCGAGTCGCGATCCGGCTCGAGCGGGCCGTGATCAGGCCCGACCTGATGATGGCGGAAAGGCAAGACCGAGGTAATGACGGGTACAGCGGAAAAGCTGGCGGAACTGCGCAAGCTCCTGGAGATCGCCGAAGAACCCACCGGTGAAAAAGGCATCCAGAAGCGACTCGCCAAAGGCATCCCCAGCGCCCGAGAACGGGCCAACATGCTGCTGGACCCGGGCAGTTTCTTAGAGATGGGCGCGCTCATGCGCACACCCGGTCAGCCCAACGCCTTCTACGGTGACGGCGTGGTCACCGGCCGCGGCACCATCGACGGCCGCCCGGTCGTGGTCATCTCCCACGATCCGACCGTCTACGGCGGATCGGTCGGCGAGAGCTTCGGCCGCCGCGTGGCCGCCGCCATGGACTTCGCCTACAAGAACGCCTGCCCGCTGGTGGTCATCAACGACTCCGGCGGCGCGCGCATTCAGGACGGCGTCACCTCGCTGGCCTGGTACGCCAATATGTGCCGGCTGCAGGAGGACCTGTCGGGTTTCGTGCCGATGGTCGCGGTCATGTTCGGCAAGTGCGCGGCCGGTTCGGTGTACGGCCCGGTCAATATGGATGTGCTTGTCGCAACGGACAAGTCGTACATGTTCGTCACCGGACCCGAGGTCATCAAGGGCATCACCGGCGAGGAGATCAGCGCCGAGGAACTGGGCGGCGCGGCCGTGCAGGCCCGCAACGGCCTGCTGCACCACGTGGCCGACTCCGAGGCCAATGCCCTGCAGTGGGTGCGCGAATACCTCAGCTACATGCCGACCAGCTGCCTGGAACAGCCGCCGGTCGTGAACCCCGGGCTCGAGCCCGAGATCACCGACTCGGATCGCGAACTGAACCGGATCATCCCGGACTCCGATCGCCAGGGCTACGACATGCACGAGGTGCTGCTGCGCCTCTTCGACGACGGCGCGTTCCTGGAGATCGGCGAGGGCGCGGCGCCCAACCTCATCACCGGATTCGCCCGCGTGGACGGCCGCCCGGTCGGCGTCATCGCCAATCAGCCCATGCAGCTCGGCGGCGCGCTGGACGCGGCCTGCTCGGACAAGGGCGCGTACTTCATCCGCCTGTGCGACGCCTTCAACGTGCCGCTCATTTATGTCGTCGACACCCCGGGCGTGTTGCCCGGCGTCGAGGAGGAGCGCAACGGGGTCATCAAGCGCGGCGGGCGCATGTTCCGCGCGCTCATCGAGGCCACCGTCCCGATCATCACCATCGTGACGCGCAAGGCGTACGGCGGCGGGTACGCGGTCATGGGCTGCAAGCAGCTCGGCGCCGATATCAACCTGGCGTGGCCGACCGCGCGCATCGCGGTCATCGGCGCGGACGGCATGGTGACGGTCACCGGGAAGAAGACCCTCGCCGCCACCCCGCCGGAGCAGCGCGCGGCCGTGCGGCAGCAGATGGTCGACTTCTACAACGCGCTCATCGACAACCCGTGGGTGGCGGCCGAGCGCGGCTACATCGACGCGGTCATCGAGCCCGCGGCCACTCGCCTGGAGATCCGCAAGGCACTGCGCCTGCTGCGCGACAAGGGCACGGTCCGCAAGCACAACCCGCGCAAGCACAACCTGTACCCGATGTGAGCCGGTTGCGCTGACAGTTACCCGATCGCCGAGGGCTCCGAGAACTTCGGGGCCCTCGGTGCTTTTCCCGGCAGGTCGGGAAAGACTGTGGGGCGCTCAGGGATTCGGGTTGCTCCGGCATTCGTCGGGCGCGGGTATCCCCTGCAACCGTTGATCTAGCCAGCTGAGGGATCCGCTGAAGCCGGTGAACGCGGCGATGAAATGCTCACCGAACACACTGCGGTAGACCGCCGGCACCCCGAGCGAGCATTGCTCGCGATAGAGCGCCTTCGCCCCCGCGGAGGGCACCCAGAACTCCTGCTCCCCATTGAAGATGTACAGCGGCACAGGCGATTTCTTGCCGTCCATGCGCGTGATGGCGTAGATGTGCTTGGCCAGATCGCTGTTCAGCGGGTCCGGGATATTGGCGAAGACGTCGATCGGCAGCTGCAGCACGCCCGGCACCGAGAAGGTCTCACTGCACAGGCTGTTCAGCAGCGGTGAGGTGGCCAGCCAGTCCGCGAGGTTGTTCATGTGCGCCAGGATCTCGGGCCGCTCCCGGCCGATGCCGAAGACCGCGGCCAGGAACACGCCCGACGCGAGGTTGGCGTTCATACTGCGCGCCAGCAGCGAGAAGTCCGCGGGCACACCGCCCATGGCGGCGCCGACCACGACATCGGCCAGCTCCGGGGCGTATTCGGGCATGAGCTTGACCGCGCCGTTGGTGGCGATGGCCCCGCCCGAGTAGCCGATCATGCCGTATCGGCTGTCGCGCAGCTGATCCGGGAAGGCATTGCGCACGGCGCGAATGGCGTCCAGCACCAGATGCCCGGCCACGATCGGCTCGGCGTAGGCCATGCGCGGGCCCTCGTGATCAGCGAGCAGGACCGCGTACCCGCGCAGCAGGGCCAGCTGGGTGGTGGGCAGCAGGTAGCCGCTGAAGTTGGAGGCGCGCGTAAATCCGTGTGCCAGCGTGTAACTCGGATTGCAGTCGCGGCCCAGGGCGTCGATGGGCAGATTGTTGACCACCACCGGCCGCTCCCCCGTGCCGGTCCACTGCGCGGGCGGCAGGATCAGGCTGGCGATGCCGTAGGAGGCCGCACCGTGTGAGTCGGTGGTCCGATACTTCAGCTGCACCACCTTCGAGATCGGGACGATCACCGTCGGCGCGGCGATGGCGGTGACATCACGCCAGGCGATGATCTGCCCGTCGGCGTAGTCCTCCAGCCCGGGCGGCCAGTCGTCGACGAACGAATCGCCGATGGCGACGGGCATGACCGCGGCCCGCAGCGCCGCCAATTGCGGTGAGAGACCGCCCGCGTCGACGATCGGGGCGTTCGGGGCGGGCGGTAGCGGCGGCGGGGGCACGAGCTTGGCGATCCCCTGTTGGATCGCGGGCAGCCAGGAGCCGGGCGAAAGCGGTGGGTTCGCGGGGTTTTCGGTTATCGGGGCCTGGGCGAGTGCCGGCGTGGCACCGCACCCGATGATCACGCACAATCCGATCGTCATGGCACCGGCGATAATTCGCAGGCGTCGAAGCACAACACCCCCCACGGGCTCGGTGGTCCGGGCAGTCTCCTCATCACGCGCGAACGAGCCTATCCGGCACGCGCAAGCCGACACTCCGATGTCGTCGGACCGAAGCCACATCGAGATCACTCTGTGCCGAACGCGAGCCCCGCGCGGCAAATGTCGCATACGAGCGTCGTATCCGGGTTCCCGAACGCGAGCCGCACGCCCCGATGGTTACGCCTGCAGGGCGGCAGTGATCGTCGGATAGTAGTGGAACAGCGGGCGGATCCCGGTCACCTCGAGCACGCGCTCCACCGCGCGACGCCCGGCGACCAGTCGCAGGTCGATATCGCAGGCGGCGGCCGCCCGCTTGGCGACGATCAGCCCGGCGGCGACCCGGATGCTCAGGAACCGGGCCCGGCGCAGATCGACCACGACGGCCTGCGCGCCGCCGGCCACGGCCTGGGCCAGCGTGGCGGTGAATTCGGCCTCGACGGCGGCATCCAATTCGCCTTCGGCACGGACGATCACGCAGCGCCGCGGCCCGTCGGTCGCGTGCGGTACGTATCTGCCACGGTGGACCGGAGCGGATTCCACCGTGGTGGCGCCATTTTCGGCGACACCGCCCAGCATGGCGATTCCGGACATGATCAGACCTCCCAATCGGGATGTTTCCCGGTTCCGGAGGATCCGCGACGACGTGCGGTGGGTTCTCGAAGCCGATTCGGGAGACCGTGCCTGCCGCGCCTCGTGAGCGCTTCCCGCGTGCACCGGGTGGGCTGTCGTCTCAACCTGGTCACATTGTGGCACGCTGCGCCGGGACTGTCGAAGCTCGGGCGGTGACGCACAGGAACCTCACCGCGAATTCCGCTGTGGCACAGGGCGGCCTGCGCCACTCCTACATCCGCGAGCTCACCGCGATATCGAGCTGGGCATTGCTGATCTGCCGGCCGGCATTCGATACCGAGGTCACCATGGCGCTGCCGAAGGAGCCGCGGCGGTCGAACAGCGTCGCCACCCCGACCGCCATGCCCCGCTCACTGAGGTGGCTGTCGCCCTCCACGCCGATCTCGTTGCCCTCCGGCATGCGGGAAAGCGCGAGTGTCATATCGGTATTGATGAAGCCGATGCCCTTGTCGCCCCAGTTGGTCATCATGCTGGTGGCCTCGCCGACGATGGCCGCGCGCACGAACGGCGTCAGCGCCTCGCCGGTGACCACGCGAATCGGGTTCTGCCAGGTGCGTTTGCGGCCGGCGTTCTCGTGGTCGGTGGGCTTGACCGACCAGGTCTGCGTGTCCGGGCCACTGCTGAACAACGGCACCAGCGGCAGTTCGGACCGCGGTGCGATATCCAGTGCGGGCGGCTGCGGTTCGTGTTCGCGGTGCCAGAGCTCGCCCGGCGGCTGCTCGGAGGGCTGCAGCAGTACCGCCGAGGCGCGGGCCGCCACCTTCCCGCCCTGCACCACCGAGACGTCGGCGACGCGGATCCGGCGGCCGTCCCGCACCCGCACGGTCGGCGTGGTGGTGTGCTCGAAGCGGGCCGCGCTGAACAGGTCCACGGTCAGCCGCACCGGCACGAAACCGTCGGTAGCGTGCTCGCGTTCCAGTTCCCGGGCCAGCAGCCCGGTCAGCGCGGGCCCCACGACCTGCGCCGCGGACCACTGACTGGCCGCGAACCGCGTCGGTACGAACCCGCCGTCCACCACATCGAAATACGCGGGTACGTCCATCACGGCCACGACTCCTGTCTCATTCGGTTGATCAATCCACTGTTTCCAGACCTAACACACCGCTGAAACGGGTTACAACACAGGGTCCCGCTGCCCCGCGGTGGGATTTCCCACAGCCCGGACCGCCCACGATCGTCCCGGACAGCCATGGGATGCCGAATCTCGTTGCCGCTCTTCGATTCAAGTGCACCGCCCGGGGGTATCCCAGCATCATGGGGCTCGTCGATCCACTGCCGGGCGTGCTCGCGCGAGCGGTGGACGTGCTGCGGAGCGCCGGGGTTCCGTTCGCGGTGAGCGGGGCCTGCGGGGTCTATCTGCGGGGAGCCGGGGAGGCGGTGGCGACGATGGATATCCAGGTACCACCCGCCGACGCGCCACGCGCACGGGATGCGTTGGCAGCGGCCGGATTACACCCGGACCCGCCCGAGGACCGGCGCGTGGTGGTGCGCGACGACGACACGCGGATAGCACTGGTGTTCCGGACCGACTACCTGGTGGTGACCGCGGAGCGGCTGGCCCGCAGCGATCACCTGCGGCTGGCGGGCGTCGAGGCGCCCGTACTGTGCGCCACGGACCTGCTGGTGGACGAGTTGCTGATCGCGGATCCGCTTCAGCTGGACTTCACCCGGCTTTTGTATACGGCGCGCATACTGCGGGGGCAGGTGGACTGGGCCCGGCTGGATGCGGAGACGGCGGGTTCGCCCTACGCACGAGCATTCCTGGGCCTGCTGGGCGATCTCGGGATCCGCAGCCGACCGGCCGCGGGGACCGGCCCATGATTTCTGTGTACGGCGCCGGGTACCCGGCGCGTGATCGGTTCCGCACAGTTTCCGAGAAAGGACAGCGGTGATGCCTGCCGCTCCGACCGTCGACGACATCCGTGTTTGGCCCGGGCTCATTCTCACGGCCATCGGAATCGTGTGCATCGCACTCACATTGAATGTCGCCGGATACGGGCACTGGGACTGGAGTGTCATGGGCGCTCTCACCAGTGTCCTGTGCCTGCGCTTCGGAATCGCGCTCTTGGTGGCGGAACACCGGCGCGCCAAAGCCGGATCCGACTCCCGACCGGCGGATCTGGACGACTACTGATCTTCCGCAAATATCTGGATAAATGGCGCAGAGCGCAGCACACCGGAATTTTCGTTCGGAAATAGCTTCAATAGCGCGATTCGATCTTAGTCGGGCACTCCCGAGGGCCGCTTTCGCTAACTCATAGCATCCCGAAAACCCCTCTGACGCTGGGAATTCGAGGTTGCAGATGTACTTGCATCTGCGCAGAGCACGGTCCTAGACTTGCTCGTGCAAGGCACAAACAGGGGACAACCAGAGAGCCGAGCGGTGAATCATCGGCGATTCTTCGCCAACGGTTAGCCGTCGGCCTGGCGTCAGGGGCGTTCGCATGAACCAGCCAATCAACCTCAGCCGGCTCGGGTTTGCAGACTTCAGTCGAGCTGAGCAAACCTATTCACGGGAGACGGCAACAGATTTCGTCATCCGACAGGTCGAATCCACCGGAGCGGCCACTCGGTATGATTTTGATATCGAACGAATCGTTACCACGGCTCACGCAATGGTCAACGATTGGGATCTGCATACGATGCAACCGGAAGCATTCTGGCGAATTGCTTCCAGCTTCATCAGGCAGTGAGTCGGAACCCATTACACGGTTGATCGGGGTCCCTACGGGGGCCCCGTAACCATTTCCGCACCGGGGCAATCGACGACGACCTCGTCCGCGCTCGTCCATGCGCCCCGGCCCGGCGGCGCCACACCCGCCGCGACTTTCTCCGCGCACGCCGATAGCCGCCCGTTGACACGGGCGGCTGCTATCGCCATTTACAGCTCGGCGGCGATCTCCGCGAGCCGTTTGCGGGAGCGCTCGGGCGGCTCCGCCTGCACGCTCAGCTGATCCATGACCTGCCGGTACAGTTCCAGATCCTGACGGCGATCCAGATACAGGGCGCTGGTCAGCTGCTCCAGATACACGATGTCCGGAAGTTCCGGTTCCGCGAACCGCAGCATGGTGAACGAACTACCCGCTGCCGCATGCCCGCCCGCCGCGTACGGCAGGACCTGGATGGTGACGTTGTGCAGTTCGGACATCTCGATGAGGTGATCGATCTGGGCGCGCAGCACGCTGGTTCCGCCGACCGGACGCCGGAGCACCGACTCGTCGAGGACCGCCCAGAAGCTCGGCGCGCCCGGACGGGTCAGCAGTTCCTGCCGTCGGCGCCGCAGCGAAACGCGACGCTCGGAATTCTCGTCGTGCCCGAGCGCGACGACCGAGCGCGCGTAGTCCGCGGTCTGCAGCAGACCCGGAACCAGTTGGCCCTCATAGGTCCTGATGGACTTGGCCGCGTGCTCCAGGCCTAGATAGGTCTCGAACCAGGGCGGCAGCAGGTCGCTGTAGCGATGCCACCAGCCCGGCTGGTTGGCCCTGACCACCAGCTCGAGGAACTGCTCGCGTTCCTCGAGGTCGTCAACGCCGTACAGCGCCAGCAGATCCCGGATATCGCGTTCCTTGAATCCGGTTCGCCCGAGTTCCAGGCGACTGATCTTGGCGTGAGAGCCGCGGATGTGTTCACCCGCGGCCTCCCGGGTAATGCCACTCTTCTCGCGCAACTTCCGTAGCTGACTGCCGACCGCGATACGCAGTGCAGTCGGGCCACGTTCGGCGACAGCGGAATCCGCCCGACCGTGGGCAACGGGTTCTGCGATCATGGGGTCCACTCCGATGCTCGGGTTTTGCCGGCAGTGGACTCACAACCGAGTGTCGCGAACCACCGCGCCGATTGCCAATGCTACCGCTCAGCGCGCGAGGTCGTCGAATTCTCCGGACTTGGCGCCCCGGAGAAAAGCATCGATCTCGGGGCGGGTGTAGACGATGATCGACCCTTCCGGGTCCCGTGAGTTGCGAACCGCCACCTGACCGTCGGCCATGGGCGCCAGTTCCACGCAGTTTCCGCTGGGATTGCTGAATGTGCTCTTCCGCCAGGACAGTTCCGAGCGATCGAGCCGGGTTGCCGATGAAGCAGTCATTTCAGACTCCTTGCCAGTACCGCCCGCAGACGGTTGGTGTCAGTACTTGCAAATGTTCGATCAGATGTTCTTACAGTTGCAACCGCAACATGAACGATAGCACGCAGATTGCCCGGCATCGATCCCTCCGCGAGCGCACATCGTTTGCAACACAACAGCATTGATCTTGTTTGGTCATTTGCCCATGCGAAGTTGCGAACAGGAACGGACAAACAGCGCAGATACCCACGGACAAATGAGACCAAGCGGTTCAATTCAGGCGAAACGCCTGGACTCGCCGACTCGACCGTGCAGATGTGCTTGCATCTGCGCGATCAGCGCTCCTAAACTCGGTACACCATCCCCCATTCGGCCAGAGGCATCACATGACCCAGATGCTCGCCCCTAGCACTGATATCTCCGGTGACTGCGATACGGAACCTCGCGGGCTCACCTATCGCAAGGCTCGCGCAGTCTTGCGTGCGCACGATCAGCACTTCGCCTGCCGGCAGTACCTAGCGGCCGTAGCGTATCTGTCGGCGGACAACGACGTGGACTGATCCGCGTCCACTTCTCTTCTGCGCCAGCGTCGTTCCGATTCCGCGCCGAAGTCTCCCAGCTTCCTGTGTGATGTCTTCTGCCCCTTGCGTAACCATCGCGAGCCGGGTACCCCGGAAGGGGGGAAGAAACGTCACGTGGAAGAGCGCCGAAATGATACTGCTAGCCGCCCACGAAGTGTTGACGACGCATACAGTCCTGGCGCAAATCTTCAATCCGACGCCCGAGACGCCGCCGGTGGCGGACAAGCTGCTCAAGCTGGTCCGCTATTTCACCTGGTTCGTGCTGCTCGCGGGCGTGCTCGCCATCATCTACGCGGGCGGCCGCTTCGCCTGGGAGAAGTGGAGCGGCGGCGCGCTCACCGCGCCCAAGCAGATCGCGGGCGCGCTGATCGGAGGCGTGATCGCCACGAGTGCGGGCACCATCATGAGCGCCGTGATCGGCACACAGTTCAATCTGCCCTGAGTTTCGATCTGCCCTGGGTTTCGATCTGCTCCGAGCATCGATCTACGCCGAGTTCGTTGTCCCAGACGAAACAAACTCGCCGGTCTGAATCAGGCCGTCACCGCATGCGGCACGACATCCGCCTCCGGCTGCAAACCGACCAGTTCGTCGAAGCGCGCCACCACCTTCTGGTGGTACATGCCGAACAGATCCTCGAACAATGCCAACTGGGCTTGACTCGGACCACCCTCGGATTCCCAGACGGCGACCAGCGCGCGCCACACCAGCACATGCAGATCCGGCGACACCGCGAAATAGGCCTGCACGGCCTCCGGCACCTCGAGCACCATCTCGCCGATCGAGTTCAGCACCGCGCGCTGTACGGAATGTCCGAGATCGGTGAGCAACCGGCGCAGCAGGCGCAGCTCGATGTCGAGCATCCGGTGCTGATCCGGATCCGCGCTGCGGGCAAGGGTTTCCAACTCGTCGATCTCGGCCTTGAGTGCGCCCGGATCGATGCCGCGCTCACTACCGGTGTAGGCGAGCAGCGCCTCGAGCGCGATACCGCGCTCCTCGTCGACGATATTGCCGAACATCTCCGCGGCCACCTCCGGCGCCGGCATGGACAGCCGGAACAACCGCCGGTACACATCCACACCGCCCTCGGCGCGCACATCACGGATGACGAATCCCTTACCGCGATGCGCGTCGACGAAGCCGTAGGACTCCAGCCGGCCCAGAATCAGTTGCGCCGTGGCGCGATTCAGGTCGAACTCCTCGGCCACCTGTCGAACGGACGGCATCAGCCCGCCGGGCGCGTACTGCCCGGATGCCACGCGCCGCGCGAGCTCATCGGCCACGTCGGCGACGACCGTCCGGTCACCCATCGTGTCACCTCTCCCAAAAACCTTGGTCACGTCCCAGACAGTGTATGTGGTTGTTCGATCAACTGCACAAGTCTCGAACATTGCAATCGGAAACACCCGGCCGTTACGTATCTATAAGAAATCGATTCGGTGTGTGTTCCGATTCCTACGCCCGCGCGTCCTAGGCTCCCCACGTGGTCTCCCTGATCGACGTCGCGAAACGACTAGTCCTCGGCCGCCCGTTTCGCAGTGATCGGCTGGGTGAGACCCTGCTGCCCAAGCGGCTGGCCCTGCCCATTTTCGCCAGCGACGCATTGTCGTCGGTCGCCTATGCGACCCAGGAGATCCTGCTCATCCTGACGCTCGGCGGGCTGAGTTATCTGCATCTGATGCCCATCCCCGCCGGCGGTGTGGTGGTGCTGCTGGCGGTGGTGGCACTGTCGTATCGGCAGGTGGTGCAGGCTTATCCCTCCGGCGGCGGGTCCTATCAGGTGGTGGCCGAGAACCTCGGGGACTTCCCGGGGCTGATCGTGGCGGCGGCGCTGCTCGTGGATTACGTCATGACCGTGGCGGTGTCGGTGTCCGCGGGCGTCGACAACATCATTTCGGCGATACCGGACCTCAACCCGTATCGGGTGGCCATCAATCTCGGGTTCATTCTCTTCCTGACCGCGATGAACCTGCGCGGGGTGCGAGAATCCGGGCGCGCCTTCGCGATTCCGACCTACGCGTTCATCGCCGCGGTGTTCGTGATGGTGGCGGTGGGACTGACACAGACCTTCACCGGGCACACGCCGATGGCCGAGAGCGCGCACTACGAGATCCGGCCCGAACAGACCGGACTGTCCGGGGTAGCGCTGGCCTTCCTGCTGTTGCGGGCCTTCTCCTCCGGTTGCACCGCGCTCACCGGCGCGGAGGCCGTCTCCAACGGCGTGCCTGCCTTCCGGAAACCCAAGGCGCTCAATGCGGCCCGCACCATGACCTGGATGGGCGTCATCGCCATCGGCATGTTCGCCGGCGTCACCGCGCTGGCGCTGATCACCAAGACCAAGGTCACCGAGAACACCTGCGACATCATCGGATTCCCCGGCAATTGCAATACCGCCGCACAGAAGACGGTCATCGCGCAGGTCTCGGCCTCGGTGTTCGGCGGGTCCAGCTTCCCCTTCTACTTCGTGATGGTGACCACCGCGCTCATCCTCATCCTGGCCGCCAACACCGCCTACAACGGCTTCCCCCCGCTGAATTCGATTCTGGCGCAACGCCGCTACATGCCGCGGCAGCTGCACACCCGCGGCGACCGGCTGGCCTTCTCCAATGGGATCATCCTGCTCGCGGTGGTCGCGGCCGCGCTCATCTACGCCTTCGGCGGCTCCACCACCCGGCTCATCCAGCTCTACATTCTGGGCGTGTTCACCTCGTTCACACTGTGCCAGACGGGCATGGTGCGGCACTGGAACCGGGCGCTGCGGACCGCCGACACGGCCAAGGAGCGGCTGCGTATTCATCGCGCGCGGGCCATCAATGCCTTCGGCGCGTGTTTCACCGGCGTGGTGCTGGTGGTCGTGCTGATCACCAAGTTCACCCACGGCGCGTATCTGGTGGTCATCGCGATTCCGGTGCTGGTGGCGCTGATGTGGTCGATCCACCGGCACTACACGGCGGTGCGCGCCGAACTCGAGATCGACCCGGACGATCTGGAGACCCTGCCGGGACGGATGCACGCGCTGGTGCTGGTATCGGGCTGGCACAAGGCGACCCAGCGGGCCATCCAGTTCGCGCGCGCCACCCGGCCCGATTCGCTCACCGCCGTCACGGTCAATGTGGACGATGCCGATACCCGGCATCTGGTGCAGGACTGGGAGCGCAATCATGTCGGCATTCCGCTGAAGGTCATCGAATCGCCGTATCGCGAGGTCACGCGGCCGGTCATCGAGGAGATCAAGCGGCAGCGCAAGTCCCGGCCGCGGGATGTGGTCAGCGTGTTCATTCCCGAGTACGTGGTCGGGCATTGGTGGGAGAACCTGCTGCACAATCAGAGTTCACTGCGGCTGAAGGCGCGACTGCTGTTCGAGCCGGGTGTGATGGTGACGAGTGTGCCGTGGCAGCTGCACTCGTCGCGGGCGCGATACCAGTTGCCGGTGGAGCATCGGCCGGGTGAGATCCGGCGTGGCATAACGGGTTCCGACAATCTGCCGGGTTCCGGCGCCGCGTAGTTCGGGGCCCGGCTCAGTCCTCGGTGGGTGCGGTGCGTTCGAGGCCGGTGGCCCAGCGTTCCGACCACTGCCACAGCGGTTCGAGGGCCGCGCCCAATTCGGCTCCGGCGGCGGTCAATTCGTAGGCCTTGTCGGGTTTCTTCTCCAGCACACCCGCTTCGACGAGGCGTTGCAGACGCACCGACAGCATGCTCGACGAGCAATTGCCCATGCGGCGGCGCAATTCCAGGAAGCCCAGCGGGCCGGGTTCGAGTTCCCAGATCACGCGCAGCATCCAGCGCTGTCCGAGCAGGTCCATGGCGGCGAGCAGCGGGGCGGCCGAGGCGCCGGCGCGGCTGCGGGACGGGGGTGGCTGGCTTGCACTTCTCATTTTGAACCACCATAGTGGTTCTAAATCAGAAGCATGGGTCGGGGCCGGAGGTTTGGGTATGGAACGACGAATCGTGTTGATCACCGGCGCATCCCGCGGCATCGGGGCCGACACCGCCCGCGAGCTGGCCGCCCGCGGGGACCACGTGATCGTGAACTATCGCGAGAAGCGCAAGCGCGCCGAGATCGTCGCCGAGGAGATCATCGCCGCGGGCGGCAGCGCCTCGGCCGCGGGCGCGGATATCGCCGACCCGGACAGTGCCCGGGCACTGATCGACACCGTGGTCAGCGAATTCGGCAGGCTCAATGTCCTGGTGCTCAATGCCTCCGGCGGGCTGGAACTCGATGCGGCACCGGATTACGCCATGCGGCTCAACCGCGATGCCCAGGCCCGCCTGGTCACCCTCGCACTGCCGCATCTGCGGTCCGGTGGTCGTATCGTGTTCGTCACCAGCCATCAGGCCCACTTCTCCCCTACCCGGCCGGTCCCCGCGGGATACGAGCCGATCGCGGCCAGCAAGCGCGCCGGTGAGGACGCACTTCGCGAGATGAGCGCCGAATTCGACCGCCGCGGAATCGGTTTCGTGGTGGTCTCCGGCGACATGATCGACGGCACCATCATCGTCCGACTACTCGAGCGCCGAAATCCCGACGCCGTCACCACGCGCCGCGAGCAGGGCGCGCTGCCGACCGTCGAGGAGTTCGCCGCGGCCGTCGCCGATGCCACCACCATCGACGCCGACTCCGGGCACACCATCTACGTCGGCGGCGCGGACTTCCTGGTCGATCACTGACATTCGCGTCACCAGCGGACCGACCGGTCACGTCTCGTGATCGACGCCACTGAAAATCAGTGGCCCGGTTCGGTTCTGCCGTGGCAGGCTCGGGCGATGCCGCACTGGGTTCATGTGCTTCCCGCATTCGCACTCGCCTGTCTGGTTCTGGCCGCCATTCCCGGTCCTGCCACCGCATTGCTGCTGCAGCGGTCGGTGCGCGACGGGCGGAAGGCCGGGCTGGCCGCGGTGGCGGGCAATGAGATCGGGGCGTTCGCCTGGATGCTGGCCGGTGGCGCGGGACTGTCCACGCTGTTGGTGGCCAACAGGGTGCTCGATCGCGGGATACATATCCTCGGCGCGGTCGTACTCATCTATCTCGGCGTGCAAGCCTGGCGTGGGGCGCGCAAGAACACTGCCTCGGGACCGGAGCAGGATGCGTTCGGCGCGGCACTGACCTCGGTGCTACCGAGTGGGCACACCCCGGGTGCGGCTTTCCGGGCGGCGCTCATCTCTATCGCCGCCAATCCGAAGGCGGCCGTGTTCGGGCTGACCATCCTGCCGCAGTTCCTGCCGTCCACCGGGCCGGTGCTGCCGACCGCGCTGATCCTGGCGGTGATTCAGCTGATCATCGACATCATCTGGAACAGCGGGATCGTGCTGGCGGCGGACAAGGCCGGGGTGTGGTTGCGGCGCACCGGGATCCGGCAGCGGATCGAGCGGACACTGGCGGCGATCCTGGTCGCCCTCGGGCTGGGGCTGGCCGCCGAGACCGTCTGAGGCGAAACCGGGCGAGTCCGCACCGGCGGCAACGGTTCACCATGGAAGTATCGGATCGGCCGGGTATCCGGCGCGGTGAACCGGCGGCGAGGAGGTGCGTGCGATGGTCGACGACGTCGAGAAGCGATGGAACGATCCGAAGACCTTCCGGCGGGCCGCCAGATACGTGGTGGGTGTGCTCATATTGGCCGCCATCGGCGCGGTGGCGTCCATCACCTGGGCGGCCTCGCGGCAGCAGTGCCTGAACGCCGGGATGTTGTGCGACGGCACCGCGCGAGCGGTGGTCGGGCTCGTCCCCGGCGTAACACTGCTGCTCGGCGGGATCGGAGCGTTCATCATGGCCTTCCGCGCCTGGCGCGTCCAGCAGAACTGGACCATCTGGCAGGGCGCGGGGTGGATCCTCTTCACGCTGATGGTGCTGTACCTGGCCATTGCCGGCGGCGCCGGGCAGTAGATCACACCGGGCAACCCGCGACCGAGGCGTCGTGCTGGTCGAACGGCGTGCCGCGGATGCCTACCCGGGCCGCCAGATAGCGGGCCACCCGAGTATTCCGATCCCACATGGGGTCGATGTGCCTCGCCCGTCGGATCATGCGCCCGCGCGCGCCGGGGAGGTGATCATCGATGGCGCGCAAGCGAACTTCCGTGGCGGCCGCGGCGCCGACCAGGGACGACCACGGCTCCAGGGGCACCACGCGCAAGGGTGTTTCCGCGAGCAGCGCGCGTACCAGCCGCGGACTGCTGTAATACGACAGAGCACCCAGAAGTGGTGCGGTAGCAGCGATCTGGAGTTTGCCTACCGGGGTGGAGGTGCTGAACTTCCGGGCCGCCGCGCCGGCCATGGTCGCCGTCCACTGCGGTGCGATACCCGCCGTTGCCACCATGTAGTCGGCCATCTCCATGCCCTCAGCGGCGGAGCGCGGGATCAATTCCTCCGCGACGCCGAAAACGTAGGCGATATAACCCCAATAGTGCATGACCGCATCGAGTTGCGCTGTGCTGCAGCGGCGTCCGTGCACATGATCGAAGCAGATGGGTGACAGGCCGAAGGTCACGGCCGCACCCATGGTGGTGGCGTTCGAGATCGGGTTGCCGTGCCGGGCGAAATGCTCTTCGCCCCAGGTGTTCCGGAGCATGGACCGCACCTGCGCGTGCATGAACCGCACCCGCACGGTATCGGCGAAGATCGGATTCCAGCGTTCCAGGGCCCGCGGGGCGGTGACACTCCGGAACCAGACCGAGGATTCGAGTCCACGCCGGTAGGGATCATTGACGAAGCGACCGGTCTGGCCGACCGCCGACGCGACCTCCGAACCGACGAAGGTGCCCATGAAATCCTGTACGCCCATGGCCATCTTCCCGGCCAGGGACACATTGATCCACAGTCGGCGGCCGTACTCCCACAGATCCGGGTCGTACCAGGCGGGCGGATCGTCCAGGCGCGCGAAGAGATTCACCAGTTCGGGCAGCGGTTCGTCCACGCTGTCGATGCCGTGTTCGAGGGCCCGGTTCAGCATGCGCCGGCCACCCGCCGAACCCATCCGCCGGAAGGCCGCGACGAGTTCGTCCATCGGTTCGTCGCCCTGCCACAGGTGGTCGGCCATCAGGCGGGTGCGGGGTGTGTCGACGGGTTCGCGCCGGACGTCGATCCAGGGGCCCAGCAGGGCTTTTCGCGGCTCGAACCAGAGTTCGGACGGCACCGCGCGGGGTGGTGGCGGGCGCAGCGGCAGGCCCGGGCGGTAGTAGTAGTCGTACGGATGCCTGCCGTCGGCGGGCGGGAGCTCGGTCATCGGTTGCATTGCTCTAGAACCCTGTCAGCTGGCGGAATGTGGTGAGCGAGTCCGCGCGGGCGGTGGCGTGGACCGGGCAGTAGTGCTTGGGGTCGTCGCGGAATTCCGGTGCCGGCCACAGCATTCGGGGCGCTTCGGGTGGGGGTAGTGCGGCGGGGCGTCTGCCCGTGAAGCGGCGGCGGGCGGCGCGGATGCGCGGGAAGGTGTATTTGACCTCGTCCGGGGTGAGCCGGTTCAGGGCCGAGAGGGTCTCGCACAGCCGGACGAACAGCCATTGGTCGCGGTCGGTCCAGGTGAAGCCCATGGTGCGGCGAATGGCCGGATCACACAGGCCGACGGTGACGAACTGGAAGAACCGCGCACCAACAGGGCGGATGCCGAACGCCCACAACGGTTCCGGAATGTGGCGCAGTACCGGGAACGGCGGCACCGGCACATGCTCGGCGAGCCGGTAGACGTCGCGGGCCGCCTTGGTCGGTTCGAGCGTGTCCCGGCACATGTCGCGCCAATAGCGCTGGAAGTCCGGCCAGCTGGCCGGGACCACCCGCATGCTCATGCCGTACAGCTCGTACCACTGGTAGTGCTCGCGCCAGAGTTGTTCGCGCTGGGCCGCGGTGAGCCCGCCCATGAACAGATCGGCCGCGCGCAGGGTCTGCACGAAGAACACCGCGTGCGCCCAGTAGAAGGTGCCGGGATCCAGCGCGTGGTAGCGGCGGCCCTGTGCGTCCACGCCCTTGATGGTGCGGTGGTAGCCGACGATTTCACGAGCCGTCCGCGCCGCGTGCTCGCCGTCGAAGACCACGCCGAAGATCGGGTACAGCGAGCGCAGGATGCGCTGGTAGAACTCGTCTTCGAGCCGGGAGTGGTATTCCACTCCCGCGCCGAGTCCGGGATGCATGTTCTGCACCATGCCGACGAACAAGCCGGTCGGCATGTAATACAGCGATCCGAAGATCTTCCACGTCAACGAGTCCGGTCCGAGCGGGACCGGTTCATGGCGGGGCTCGCGCGCCGTTGCGCCTTGTGACACCATGACCCCACGCTGACACGAATAAATACTCGCATTCAATTCGCATTCGGAATCGCGGTCGAAACGCCATGACATCGAAACCCCGGCCGTCGAAAACGACTCCCGCGCAGCGCCGCACGCCGCGGCAGGAACGGTCCCGCGCCATGGTCGCGCGCATCGTGGACGCCGGGCAGGAGGTGCTCATCGCGTACGGCTACGACGGAGCCTCCACCAATCGCATCGCGCAGACGGCGGGGATCAGCCCGGGGTCGCTGTATCAGTACTTTCCGGACAAGGACGCGATCGTCGCGGCGGTGATCGAACGCTATCTGACCGCGGTGACCGAGCGGGTCCGCGCTCATGTGGTGGAGAACCTGGCTGCACCGCCCGATACGGGTGTGCCGCAGGCCATCTCGGTGCTGCTGGATGCCCTCGGTGACCACCGTGAACTGCTACGAGCCGTCGTGGAGCAGACGCCGCGCCTGTCCGGCGGCAGCGCCACCATGCTCGCCTTCGAGCAGCAGATCGGGGAGCTGGCGCGGGTCGCGTTGAGCATGCGGCGGCGCTCGGTGCCCGCCGATGTGGATTTCGATGCGACCGCGTGGCTGCTGGTGCGGACGGTCGAGCATCTGACCGTCCGCTATCTGCTGGATCGGCCGCCGATCTCGCGGGAGCGGTTCCTGGCCGATATCACGCGGCTGGTGCTCAATTACTTCCGTGAGCCGATGCGAGCGGAACGCGAGCGAACAGACTGAGCGGTCAGTTCGATACCGATTGGGGTGCCGGAAGTCCCAGTAGCAGGTCCACGGCCCGGGCGGCGGACTGTGCCGCGCTCTCCATGGTGGCCGACCAGTCGGTACTGGTCCAATCACCGGCCAGCACCAGTGTCGGCACCGAGGTCTGCTGCGGCGGCCGCAACCCCTCCGTCCCGACCACCTGCGAGAAGGTGGCGCGCGGCATCGGAACCACCTGCGCGTGCACCACTTCCGCATCCTTGGCCTGTGGATAGTAGCGGCGCAGCAAGGCCATCTGCTCGTCCACCACCTCGTGATGCGGCTTGTGGATCTGCTCGTACGCACCGCTGGTGGTCAGGCAGTAGAGCCAGTTGTCGAGCGGATTGCGGCCGTGCATGCGCTGGCGGTCGAAAACCTCGTCGATCACTCCCCCGCCGCCGATCAGCGCCTCCATCGCCGCCCTGGTGCCGATCGGGCGATCCAGGTACAGGTTGGTGCTGACGATCGGGGTGAAGCCCAGTTTGTCTGCGGCGGCATAGATTTCGTCGTGCTCCGGCAGATCGTCGAGCAGGCCGGCTATGGACGAGTTCGGGACCGCGCACACCACGGCATCGGCGGGCACCACCTCACCGTCGACGAGTGTCACCCCGGTGACCGCACCGTTCTCGATGTGAATGTGCCGCGCCACCGCGCGATGCCGCACCTGCACGCCGTGCCGCTCGAAAACCCGCTCGGCGCCCGAGACGAAAAGGGTATCCAGATCGGTGGTGGGATAGCCGATGCTCACGGCCTCGCGATGCTTGATGCCCAAGCGGATCCCGGTCGCCAGCACATCCGCGAACGCCTTCGCCGAACCCTGCGACACGGGCTCGGCCGCGATGCCCAGCGCCAGCCAATCCCACAGTGCCTCACGGGCCTTGGCCGGCATGCCCAGGCGGGTGAACCATTGATCGGTGGTGAGCTCGGCGAGATCCGCGGGCTGATTCAGGCACTGCCAGCCCAGACGCATCGTGGCCACGGCGGCCCGCCCGCGATCGACGGGACTCATATCGGGATGCGCGCCCAGTAGCGAGCGCAGCGCGGGCAGACCCTTCGTTCCCATGACGGCGGTGCGCCCGCCCGGCCAGCGCAGGATGCCCCGATCGGGGAACTGCACATGCTGACGGGTACCCACACTGGTGAGATAGCGGAACAGGTTGTCGTAGCCGGTGGCTATCACATGCTGGCCGTTATCGGGCAGATCGTGCAGGGAGGGGACCTCGAGCGCGTGGGTGCGCCCGCCCAGCCGCCCCCGGCGTTCCAGCAGCGTGACCTGTTTACCGGCCTCGGCCAGCCACACCGCCGAGGCGAGGCCCGCCAGCCCGCCCCCGATGACTACGTACCGTCGCGGATCGTTCATGAGCCCTCCCGGAGCCAGAACCGTCCCAAGCAACGTAGCCCGGCGCGGGCCCGCCCGTCACCCGATTCCGGCGAATCAGGCTGCCGGGCATCGGGTTCCGGGGGCACCGCCGGGTCAGCGCACGCAGGGCACGCTGCTGGTGCCCATCTGCGACAGATCGGTGGCCTCGGGTGCGTTGTTGCCGGCCGCGGTCGCGGAGACCGGAGGCGGCGGCGGAGTGGTCGAGGTCGTCGGGGTGGTGCTGGTGCTGTCGGACTGGCCGGCGGTCAGGGTGGCGATCGCGCTGCTGCTGTCGGTCGCGTCCTTGCCGAGGGTCAGCTGCACCGTCGCCGAGTCCAGATCGGCCGACTTGGTTGCGGTGACGCCGAGTTGGCTCGCCAGCGCCGTCGCCGCCGGCTCCGCGCCGGAACCGTAGGCGATGGTGCTGTCGCTGCGCACCGAACCGGTGGTGGCCGAGCCGCGGGTGAATCCCCGGGCCGTCAAGGCGCTTTCGACATCGCCGGCCAGACCGTTGCTGCCCGAGCTGTTCACCACGTTCAGCACCACACCCGAGGCGCCGGGCACGGACGTGTCGGTGGTGGTCGGGGCGGCGGGGGTGGTCGAGGAGGCCGAGCCCGGGGGTGAAAGGATGTTCTTCACAATGGCCTTGATCTCGCTCGGGTCCACGATATTGATGGACTCCCCGAGATCGTCATTGCCGAAATCCTTGACCGGCAACGTGTACAGCGATATCCCCTTGCCCAGCATCGACGACGACAGCTGCGCGAGATTCAGCGGATCGAGCGCGCTGTCGATGGCGGTGTTCTGCTTGGCGATATCCAGCAGCGCACGCAATTTGCTCGGGCTGGTGAGGGTTCCGCTGTCCTGCAGCTGATGCATGAGCGAGACGATGAACGCCTGCTGCCGGCGGGTGCGGTCGAGATCGGTGAACAGCGGCTGGTCCGGGTCGCGGCGCTGCCGCACGAACGCCATGGCCTGTGAGGCGTCGATCTGCTGCTCGCCCTTCTTGAAATTGGCGCCCGAGTAGCTGTCCGAGGTGTCCTCATTGAGACATACGGTGATGGGCTGTACGGCCTGGGCGATCTGGAAGAACGCGGCGAGCGTCACCTCCACGAAGTGATCGACGGGCACATCGCCGAGAAACTTGCTGACCGTGTTCATCTCGGCCTTGCGGCCGGCGTCCCGCGACTTCTGATCCAGCTGCTGCGGATCCTTGACGCCGGAATTCTCCAGTTTGGTCTTGGCCTTGTCGTAGGCCAAACCGTAGGCCTGCTTGATCTTTCCCTTGCACGGCGACGAATCACAGGAGGCCGAATCGAGCGGCACATAGTCGTCACGCGGGATGGAGATGGCGGAGGCGGGCGAACCGTCGCCCGGAATATGCACCAGGATCAGCACATTCGCATTGAAACCGCCGACATCCTCGTCGCCGGCGTGAATGGCGTCATACATGTCCTGCGGGAGCGGATTGCCCTTTTCGTCGAGCCGCGAGTCCAGGCCCATGACCAGGATGTTCTGCGTCGCACCACTGGATTTCGGGCCGTCACTGGTCACATCGGAGGTGATGATGCCGTTGATCGCGTCATTGGTCTTCTTCCAGGCCACCCCGGTACCGACCAGGACCACCGCGGCGATCAGGGCGACCGCGGACCGTCCCGCTATCAGCGCACCGGCCGTCCGGCGGCGCGGCGGCGGCGCGGCGCGCGGGCGGCGGCGCGTGGGGCGACCGGCGGCCGGGCGCAGCGGGACCGTTTCCGGTTCATATGCCGAAGGTCTGCTCCGGCGGTCGCGCGCGTGGGTCATATGAACCGAATATAGGCCGATCGAGAACGAGGATGCCGCAATGCCATTCGCGCAATTGAGACATCGGCGGTCGCCGGTATCGGCGACCGCCGGCTGTCACGGCGAAAACTAGCTGGTCACGTGCCTACGTGACAGCAGCGGATAACCCGCGCACACCAGCACGCCCCATGCGACGCCCACCACAAGAGCGGTGCGGCCCCCATCGGTGAAGAACAGCAAGATCACGACCAGCACCAGGAAAGCCAGCGCCAGCACCGACGTCACCGGCGCGCCCGGCAGGCGGTAATCGCTGGCCGGCAGCACGCCCTGCCGCACCCGGGTGCGATAGATCAAGTGGCAGACCAGAATGACGCCCCACACGAAGATGATGCCCATGGTGGACACCGAGGTGACGTAGTTGAACGCCTTGTCCGGCGAGAAGTAGTTCACCGCCACACCGATCACCATGACCGCGGCCGACACCGCGATACCCGGCGCCGGCACCGAACGACGGCTCAGCCCGCCCAGCGCGGCCGGCGCCTCCGCGCGCTGCGACAGACTGCGCAGCATGCGACCGGTCGAGTAGATACCCGAGTTGCAGGACGAGAGCGCCGCGGTGAGCAGCACGAAGTTGATGATGCCCGCCGCACCCGGAATACCGATCTGCTGGAACACCTCCACGAACGGGCTGCGCCCGGCATGGAAGGTCCGCCAGCTCGACACCGACATGATGACCACGAGCGCGCCCACATAGAACAGGCCGATGCGGAACGGCAGCGTATTGATCGCCTTGCGCAGCGTCTTCTTCGGATCGCGGGCCTCACCCGCGGTGACGCCGACCAGTTCCACGCCGACATACGCGAACACCACGATCTGCAGGGCCAGCAGCGCCTGCCCGAAACCGTTGGGGAACACGCCGCCGTCGTTCCACAGGTTCGCGGGGGTCGGGTTGGTGGCGTGACCGAAGTGGAAGATCAGCACGCCGATACCGATCACGATCATGGCCACGATGGCGGTCACCTTGATGGCGGAGAACCAGAACTCGCCCTCACCGAACAAGCGCACCGACACCAGGTTCATGACGAACATGACGCCCAGCACCACCAGCGCGGTCACCCACTGCGGGATGTCGAACCAGTACTGCACGTACTTACCGGCCACGGTGATCTCGGCCATGCAGGTGGCCACCCACACCGCCCAATACGTCCAGCCCGTCGCGTAACCCGCGAAACGGCCCAGGAATTCGTTCGCGTACTCGGCGAAACTGCCGGTGACCGGACGGTAGGTGAGCAGTTCGCCCAGTGCCCGCATGATCACGAAAATGGCCAGGCCCGCGGCCAAGTAGCAGAGGATGAGCGCCGGGCCCGCCTGCTCGATGGCGCCACCCGCGCCGTAGAACAGGCCGGTGCCGATGGCGCCACCGATGGCGATCATCTGAATGGTGCGCGGCGACAGGCCGCGCGAGTATCCCTCGTCCGCATTCGCGGAATCCGGCGCGGTCGCCGATAGCTGCCCTTCGGAGGCTGTCATACAGTTCCCTTCACATGCCGTGCGGCTCACCGGGCCACGCCGTGGGATAGCACGGGACGCGGGAGCCGCGCCGAGCTAGCGAGCTGATTGCCGCGTGCTCGGTCCAACGGCGTGAAAGGCTACCGGAGAGTAGTTGGCGTCACACTCACCGGCGGTCGTCGATGGGTCGCGCCGCCGGATCCGGCCGGGCCGCGGGCGGATCATCGGCGCCCGCGCCGTCCTCGACGAGTTCGAGTCCGGTGACGATCTCGGTCTCGATCCGGATGACGTGATCCATGGGCAGATTGATCCACGGATCGAGCAGGGTCTCGTAGCGCTGCACCTGGTCCGGATCCACCACCACGCGCGCGACGCCGGTGACGATGACGCTCCAGCCGCGCCGGGTGTGCTCGTCGAAGTCGTCCGCCTCGTAGGCGACCACTTGCCCGTCACCTCGCAGCAGACTTGCGCCCAAATGCGCACGCACTACGATGGCGTCCTCTTCGACGATGTGGTTCACCGGCCTGATGATCGGAAGACCACGGCGCGAGTACACGATTCGGCCATATTGCGCGCCCGCCAGCCGTATCAAGGAGTCGGCAGCCGAGAGCTCGCGCAGCTTTCGTGCCCCATTGCCGCCCATAGTTCCGATTGTGGTCGATGCTTCCGAAATACGCCAATTGTGTTGCCGTAACACGCCGTTCATATACGGCGTCCAGAGCTCTCTCAGCGTATCGGAGGTACCTCGACCTGCGCCGGAACCTTGTCCGTGCGCAGGCCTTTCCAGGCCGGCATACGCAGGCGTTCGCCGGCGAACTCGCGATACTCGACATCACCGACCAGGATTGGTTCCACCCAGCGCCAACCCCCCGCAACAGATTCCGGCGGCGGCGGATCGAAAGGGCTTGTGGTGATCTCTATTTCGCCGAGGGTCTGCCGAATCACGCGGCGGGCGGCATGCGTGAAGCCGGTGCCGACATTGCCGATGAAAACGAAACGGCCGTCGGGGTCGTGTGCGCCGAGTACGAGCGAGCCGAAGGTGCGCTGAAAGGCTCCGGAGCCGGGAGTCCAGCCGGCCACCACCACTTCGGTATTCAGCCGGAGCGGGGTCTTGACCCAGGCGGGTGAGCGGCGGCCAGGGAGGTATACGGAATCTGTCCGCTTCGAGACGATTCCCTCCAAGCGGTGCTCATCGGCCACTTGCAGCAACTGGGCAGCATCCACATCGAGCCAGTGCGGCGGCGCCGACAGCGGTGCCTCCCAAGCCAATTCGGCCAGGCGTTCGCGGCGCACCAGGTAGGGCTCGGCCACGAGGCTGTGCCCGTCGATGGACAGGAGGTCGAAGGCGAACAGCTGGACCGGCACCTCGCTCATGAGTTGCTCTCCCGGCCGGACCACATGCATGCGGCGCTGCAACAACCCGAAGGCGGGCGCGCCGCCCGCGTCCTGGGCGATCACCTCGCCGTCCAAGGTCAGGGCCCGGCCGTTGCCGAGGCGTTCCAAGGCCGCCGTCAGCTCCGGATACGACCCGCTCACGTCGTTGGCATTGCGGCTGAACAGCTTGCACTCACCGCCGGCGCAGTCGGCGATCACGCGGACGCCGTCCCATTTCATCTCCCGCGCCCAGCCCGGCCCCTCCGGCGGCGCTCCCCCGACCGCCAGCATGGGCGCCGGTGCACGGCGGATGGATTCGGCCACGGCGGGCCGCTACCCGAACCAGCAATCGGACAATAGGGACATGATGGAAGTTTGCCGCTCAATTGCCCGACCGGGCTTGCGGCACGCCGCGGACCGCGGAGTCGTTATCCGTCAGCATCGGCTGCGGTTGTGCGCCAGACTCTGGGTCATGGATCGTGGCCGTACCGAGGCATTCAGCGACGGAGTTTTCGCCGTCGCCATCACCCTGCTCGTTCTCAATCTCCATGCCCCCGAGGGCGACCTGAAGCAGGGCCTGCTGCACATGTGGCCCGCCTACCTCGCGTACGTGGTCAGCTTCCTCACCGTCGGCATCATGTGGGTCAACCACCACGCCATGTTCCAGCACGTCACCCGCACCGACCGCACCCTGCAGCTGCTGAACCTGCTACTCCTCATGTCGGTGGTCCTGGTCCCCTTCCCCACCGACCTCCTCGGCGAACAACTCGCCCACCACCTGAAGGCCGGCGACACCATCACCGTCGCCTTCGTCTACGGCCTCGTCATGGACTTCATGGCCCTCGGCTTCAGCCTGGTCTGGTTCTACGCCCTCCTCAAACCCGGCATCATGCAAACCCGCATCCCCCGCGGCCAACTCCGCATAGCCACCTTCCGCTTCTCCATAGGCGCATTCTTCTACGTAGTAGGCACCGTCGTAGCTCTCTTCCAACCCCTGGTAAGCCTCATAATCTTCGGCCTACTCTCCCTCTACTACGCCTTCGAACACCTCCCGCGAGCGGAGTAATCGAACTTTTCCGGAATATTGCAGAAACGCGGTGGTGATCATGAAAACCTCGAGGGGACGGGTGGGGTGGGCGCTCGTTGTCGTGGTGCCAGTGGTGATGGGTGTCGCGGGGTGTGGCCGAACACCGATGCGTATGTGGCATTGCAGAATGCGATGCAGAAGCACGTCACGCAGGACGATCATCGGCCGGTGCGGTCCGTGACTTGTACGCCGCATATTCATGACACGATGCGGGAGGAGACCGCGCATCTGCGGTGTGTGGTGCAGTTCCAGGACGGGACCTCGTATACCGCCGATGCGGTTATTCAGAACGAGAACTCGGGTGGGGCGCACAATCTGCCGGATACCTACAGCTGGGACAAGCCGCCGGGCTAGGGCCACAGGCGGTTACGGGTCCATTTGCCGTCGACGAGTTCGTAGTGCACGCGCTTGTGACGGCGTTGGGGGTCGCCTTGCCAGAATTCGACCTCGGCGGGTTGGACGGCGTAAGAGATCCAATCGGGTGGGGCCAGGTGCGGGTCGGCTCGTAGTTCCAGGTCCGCTCGGGCGAGGGCCTCGTCCAGCTCGGCATCCGAGTCGAAAGGCTCACTCTGGCGGCGGGTCAGCGCCATCTGCCTCGAACCTGCTGGGCGGGCCAGGAAGTCGGCGGCGGCGAGTTCGCGGGAGTCGGCCGCTACCGGGCCGGAGACGCGGATCTGGCGGACCAGTTCCGGCCAGTAGAAGGTCAGTGACGCGACAGGACGGGCGGCGAGTTCGCGGCCCTTGCGGCTGCCGGCGTTCACGGCGAAATGCCAACCGGCGCTGTCGACATCCTTGAGGATCAGGACCCGGGCAGAAGGGCGGCCGCCGGTGTCCACCGTGGACAGGGTCATGGCGTGCGGTTCGACCACACCGGAATCGACCGCGGTGCGCAGCCAGCTGACGAAGAGCTCTACCGGATCGTCGGGGACATCGTGTGGATCGAACTCCGGCGCTCGGCCTTTCAATACCGGAAGCCCGCGCAGTAGCTCGCGTACACCGTCGATCGAATCCATTCGTCCCGCCCTTCATCCCCGAGTCGCGTTCCCGGCCTGAGCCGTCGACACCACCCTAGCGTTCGAAACCGCCCGGTCGGGTAGGGGTTTTGCCGCGAACAAGCGGCGGCGATTCTGCGGACAACTCGCCGTCCGCACGGTTTGAGGGATCATGGTGCGGGCATTGCCGAGGCATGTTCATCATCATCGGGCTCATCGTCCTCCTCGGCGCCGTGACCGTGGGGGTGGCCGGAGTGCAGGCAAACACCGGTAGCGACCATACGCTCGCACACGGATTCACGGTTTTCGACCACACCTACGGCGGGTCCACCGGCCTGCTCTTCGCCTACGGAATCCTGATCGGCGCGATCGGCACCTGCGGGCTGATCATCCTGCTCGCGGGCACCTGGACGACATCCCGCCGCGGGGTGGTCGCACGGCGGGAACTGCGGCACTCGCGGCGCGAAATGGCCGCGGCACGAAAGGAATTCGGCAAGGCGGCGCCCGCGCCGAAGCAACCGGCCACCCAACCGCCGAGACAGCCGGTCGTCCCCATGGCCGAGCAGTCCACCTCGAAACCCACCTGGTCCTTCAACAAGTTCCTGAACCGCTCCGGCCCAGCGCCGAAACCCGAAACGGCCGCCAAGGCCAAATAGGGCGGACAACGACGGGCCCGATCGCGAGGATCGCCCGTGACCGCCGCGAAGCACGTCCGCTAGCGTCGCATCCATGACGGTGACGGTGCTGGTTCCGGACGACTATGGCTTCGCGGCGGTCTCGCGGGTGGAAGGAGCGCGGCCACTGCGCTACACGCTCGGCGAAACGCTGCCCGAGGGCGCCGAGACGGCCGAGGTATTGGTGCCGGGATTCCTCGTGCCGAAGTCCGAGGCCGTGCGACTCGCTTCGAAACTGCCGGAGTTGAAGCTCGTACAGCTGCTGACCGCGGGGGCGGAGGCCTGGATCGGGAACACTCCTGAAGGGGTCCTGCTGTCCACCGCACGTAGGGCGCACGGCGCGAGCACCGCGGAGTGGGCGCTGACCGGATTGCTTGCGGTATATCGGGAATTCATCGAATTCTCGGTCGCGCAGCGCGAGCATCGATGGACACAGCATTCGACGGACACCTTGCACGGCAAGCGGATTCTGATCGTGGGCGCGGGCGACCTGGCGGTGGAGCTGCAACGCATGCTCGCGCCGTTCGAGACCGAGGTGACCGTGGTGGGCACGCACGCCCGCACCGGCGTACACGGCGTGGACGAACTGCCCGACCTGCTGCCGCAGGCGGACGCGGTGGTGCTCGTGGTGCCGGTGACCTCCGCGACCATCGGCATGGTGGACGCGGCCTTCCTCGCCCGCATGGCCGACGGTGCGATCCTGGTGAATGCCGCACGCGGCCCGGTCGTCCGGACCGATGCCCTGCTGGCCGAACTCCAGAGTGGGCGATTGCGTGCCATTCTCGACGTCACCGATCCCGAACCGCTGCCCGCCGGGCATCCACTGTGGGACGCGCCGGGCCTGCTGCTGACGCCGCATGTCGGCGGTAGCAGCAGGGGTAGTCAACAGCGGGCTTGGAAGGTCGCTGCGGCGGAGATCGCCCGTTACGTGACCGGCGAGCAGCCGCGCAATCTCGTGCATGGCGAATACTGAAGGGCGGCAACAGTACCGGCAGCCGCGTGTGCCGGCCGCATTCGTGGTAGCGCGCGGCTAGAGCGTGTCCTTACCGATCGGGCGATTGATCGACCGCCACTCCCGTTCCCAGCGTGCATGCCGCCGAGCGTCGAGCACGGTTCCGGTGAACCAGACCGTTGCGGCTGTCGCACACCAGGTTTCCACCAGCACCGCCAACCCCGCGCCGACGCCCTCAGCGGCCGCGGCCCCCGGTCTGGCCGGCGGCGTGGTCGGCACATTCGTCCCGCTGAGCCATAACGAGATCGTGCTCCCCGAAGCGTCGGGCCCTGGCACCTGCACGGTCGCGGTCCCGACGTGCCCATCACTGTTCCACTGCACCGGAGCCTGGTACTGATCCTGATGCACCGCGTAGTTGGTGTCGTCCAGCACGCGCTTGGCATCCGCCGTAGTGGTAGCGGTGACCTGCACCTTCCCCGCGTCCTCCGACGCGATGCGCACCTGCGCACCCGTATAACTCACCGTCCCGACGGCTCCCGCGATGGGCACCACGGCCGCGGCCACCAGGACCGCGAACACCCGCAACACCACCTCGGCCCGATCCGACACACGCATCAGCGGATTCGGGTTCCACGGCCGCCCTCGCCACATCCGCACCGGCCACGCAGTTCGTATCGACACCTGGACCGCCTCTCTCCCGGCGCCGTCCACCGATTACATCGGTAGCAGTACCCAATGCTGTACGCCTCGAACCGATGGAAAGTCAAGGTCAGCAGGCTGTACACCGTCCGAACTGCGGCTGGACACCGCCTCTCGCCCCAGTTTCGACGACTTCGCCCCATCTGTCACCCCGGAGTCACCTCAGAGTTATCACTGACCAGCTCACAGGTATCGCCCGAACCTCTTGGCGGGTTTACACGTCTCGGCCGCCGCAAGCCAGACAGCCATGCGACACGCGGTGAGGGGCGTCGTGCTGTCGATCTACCCCCTTCGTAGATCGACAGCACCGCCAGTCTGGATCAGCCCTGTTCCTACTGCTGTGGGGAACCATCCGGAGCGAACGCTGCTCGCGGGCCTCGTTGCCTGCGAGCAGCGTTCCCTTGTCGTGGACGCGGTGTCCTCGACCGGGATCTTCTCGGCCTGACCAGCAGCTGATTCCAGTTCGATCCCCCATGTTCGCTTGCACATCCGTGCACCTGCGTGATAGGAGATTGGCTCGATCAGTCAAAGGTTAAGTGCGCGTATGGATTCGAGTCGACCGGATCTGCGACGAACCTTTTCCGGAATTGCGACGACGTAAGAGGGTGCGGGTGTCTGAGCTGGAATTGGCGAGCGATACCACATCCGAGGTACCAAAGGACGACAGACCGGCGTCTGGCGGGCTACAAGCTGGGCGACTTCCAGAATGTGCAATTCGAATCCACCGAGATTTCCTACGAACGTACCTCGGCCGATGTCGAGGCCGACGGCGACCGCAGCGCCCGATTGTTGATCCCACGCAGGGGAACCCTCGGCATCGAGCAACACGGCACACGAGTGACGTTGCGGCCCGGCCAGATGGGCGTCGTCGACTGGAGCAGGCGCATGGTGCTCTCCCACGGTGACCAGGTCCGCGGCTGGATTCTCAACGTCCTCGTCGGCACGCTGCGATTGTCGCCTGATGGCCCACCGTATCTCGCGCTGGACACTCACGACCCACTGCTCGGTTCCGTGCTCGCGCTCACCGAGCAGCTCGACCGTCACAGCGACAGGATCACGGCAACGCAGTTCTTGAAGATCAGCACTCACTGGACGGGCTGCTCGCGGGCGCCCTGGATGAACGCTGGGCGCCGGAGAATACGAGACTCGCCGCCATCTCCCGAGACGCCCGCTTGCACATCCAGAGATGCTCCGACGACCCACGGGTCACGGTGGAAACTGTCGCCGAAGATCTCGGCATCACGCGGCGTCAACTCGAACGCGCCATGCGCGTCGCGGGCACAACCCCCCACAGCTACCTGATCAGTGCGCGCCTCGAACGGGCGGTACAGCGCCTCTCCGATCCGCTGAACAAGCGCCGAACCATCGCCGATATCGCTTGCGACAGCGGATTTTCGGCTCTCTCGGTCTTCAGCAAGGCGTGCAGGGACAAATACGACGCTTCGCCTGGCCAGATACGGCAACGGGGCCGCCAGCCACATGACAGACATGAATTCCCGGAGACCGACTGATGGTCCGCACTCAGGCGAATCACTCGGTCGGGCGGCTCTCGCCGATGGCTTCCCACAGGTAGGTCATCTGTCAGAGGCAGCCAGATCTGCGAACCAGACGCTCGAGCAGCTTGCAGTCTGTGCCGAGGAATCCGCCGACGACTCGACCCTTCGCCATTCTCACGCCCGCCCCGGATCCGGGGCGAGCCGCGCAGCGGCACAACGAGATACAGTCGAGCTTATAACAGACCTGCGCGAGTCTCGAGACCATGCGCAGGCCCTCATGCGGGCGCTCGAACACGCTTACGCCCGCATGAGCCCGCTCTAATCACTGCGAAGGGGGACGGGATGACCCGCACCGCAATGATCCGAGCTGAGCGTGCGCCGGATCAGTGACGCACCGGGTCGTGGCAGCGGGATTCCCAAGCCGCGGGTAGATCTTCGGAAAGTACTGGTGCGCCCAGTATTTCATCATCCAGGCCGAACGCGTCGAGCAGCGTGGGTAGGTGCCCGGCGAGGCGATCGATCGCCTGGCGGAGCTGCCGTTGGATCGTCGTTATGGCGGCGATGTCAAGTAAGCCGTGTGTGAGATACCACGTGGCATGCTGCGCAAGGTAGTGCAGTGCGAAAACGTCACGCACGGCGATGATCTCGGCGTGGTCGCCGTAACGGTGCAGTACCTGCAATGCTTCTTCGGCGCTGTACGCCTCGGCCAGGTCGAGTGCGTCGGGTATGACCTCCAATCGGGCCTCGAGCCCGGGCATCGCCAGGTACTGCTGTGCCTGCCCCACGATCGTGAGGGTGCGGGAGTTGAACAGGCCCAGTCGGTCGCCGGCGTCGGCGGGGTCGTGCACACCGGCCTCGGGTGGCTGCTTGCCGGCGAGGTGTTTGGCCAGCACGCGCCCGGCCACGGAGCCGAGAACGTGGCAGTCGCCCTCGCCGGTGATGGCCGCGTGGCAGACTCCGAGGTAGTCGGCGACCCGGTTGGCGCTGAACATGCCTTGCGCGCCCATCTTGATCCGGCAGTGGGTCACCGTATCGAGGGCATGTAGCTGGATGAAGTGTTTGGCCAGCATCACCGAGACGACGGTGTCGCGATCGGTGAGATCGCTGCCCGCGAGCCTGGTTTTGATCTCGTTGCCGTAGATGGTTCGTGCCAGGGTGCCGGCCAGATCGGTGAGCAAAGTGTCACGCACGTGCGGGATCTCGGCCATCAGCGGGCTGTCGGTGGGTGTCAGCGGCACGACACGCTTGCCGGCGTAACGCAGCGCGATGTAAAGCGAGGCGCGGGCGGTGGCGTTCAAACAGGAGGACAGCGCCAGGCGGCCCACGGTGAGCTGGCTGATCGCCGAGGCGAAGGCCCGCTTGCGGCTGCTGTCGTCGCGCCAGGTCAGCACACCCTGCTCGTCGATGGTGGCCAAGTCGTTGCCGAGCCAGGCACCGCGCTCGACCCGGAGATTGTCGAAACTGATCACCGAATTGTCCATGATGACCAGCGGCTGGCGGTCGAGCTGGGTGATCGCCACGCCGGGCGCGGGGTGTCCGTCGGCGTCGCGCAGCCGTGCGGCGAAAAGGTGCACGCCCTGATCGACGCCCGCGGAGTCGATGAAGCGGGCGCCGACGACGCAGACCCGCGAGACCGGTATCCCGACGCTGGGCATGAATTTGCGTGCCCGCGGGTTCGGGGTGCTGATCACGAACCCATCCCCGTCCCAGGTCGCGGTGGTTTGCATGAACTGGATGTTGGATCCGCACCCGTACTCGGTCAGGAGCATGACACCGACGCTGGAGGCGTCGTCGAGATCTGCCAGATACGGTGCGGCCGCATCGGAGTCGGTCAAGGTGGCCAGACTCCCCGAGGCCAGGTTGTAGTGACCGGAGATCAGCGGGATCAGGTCTGTCGCCAGCACCGCCGACCAATCGAACACCGCGAACAACGCGGGCAGATCGACCGCGATATCGCGAGTATTGCCGATTTCCCTTACCAGGTACCGCAACTGGTCATAAGCGTTGTTGCGGCGCTGCTCCTGGCTGTGCTGCTCGGTGACGACATAGTCCGGGGCGCTCAGAACCTTCTGCAGGTGCTGATGGAATTCGAGGTTGCCATGCCGAAGAACCTCGGCCAGCGATGTCCCTTCCTTGTATCCGTGCGCATCCATAACCGCCTCCTACTCATTCAGGATCCCAGCGGCGACTGATCCACCGATGGGCATACGAGGCCATCGCTGCCGCACTTGGACGCAACCGGGACCGCTCCCGGCGAGCGCTCAGGCGGACACCGCAGGGAACCGGCAGAAAGAAGGCGGGGCGATCACCTCTCAGAAGTTCGACGCATCACGCACCTTCACGCACACTGCGGCCGGCGTCACGATCTGCGTGACTCGTTGCCGCAGTGTTGCCTTCGGTCGAATGTTCACGAATTGTAGTGTTACACAGATCGTCTCGCAGGTCACCGTGAACGATGACAGGCCGATGAACTATTGCCCGGCAATGGGTTGCCGGGCAACGTGGTCCAGCCGACTGGGGACCGGCCTACTGCGTGGGAAACGGGTGAGCAGGCGGGAACACCACTGGTAGCGCAGTCAATGCACGGTGAAAGGGACCGGGACGCCAGACGAGGTCTGCTTCGGCGACAGCCAGCCGAGTCTCCGGTAAGAAGTCGAAGAGCTGGTCGATGACTTCCTGTGCGAGCAGAGTGCCGTATGGGCGGGCATGCGCAGGGCAAGCGTGATCGCCTGAGCTGAATGCCAGATTCCAGCCATTGTCCAGAGAACTGCCCGGATCCAGCTCAGGATCGGTATTGCAGGCAGCCATGCTGATGATGACCGGGTGATCGGCCTGCAGCCACACCCCGTCGACCATGACCGGCTGGCGCGGGTAGGTGATGCAATAGTTGGCCATCGGCGGGTCAGTCGCGAGCCGCTCGTCCACTGCTATGTTGGTCGGCAGCGGAATGCCTTGAACGGTCGTGGTGAACCGGCTGTCGGTAAGCATCAGCAGTAGCGTGTTGGCAATGAGGTTCAGCGGGGGTTCGACACCCGCGGCGAACAACAGGACCAGCTGATGCACCATCTCCTCGTCGGACAACCCGGCCGGGTGCTGGACCAGTCTCGTGGTGACGTCGTCAGCCGGATGAGCACGCTTCAGGGCTGTGAGATCGAGCAGCGCCTCGCCCATTCTCGCATTCACCGTCGCCGTGTCCACTCCGTCGAACATGGCGGCACTTGCGGCCGCCACCCGCTGACCGATTTCGGGTGGACAACCAATGGTCTGGCAAAAGACCGAGAACACCAGTGGGAGAGCGTACTGGCTCAGTACATCGGCCTTGCCGTCCCCGCAGAACGTGTTGACCACGGGGACCGCGGAACGTTCCACCATGGATCGCACCGAAAGCAGGCTGATCCCGGCCAAGGCGTCGGCCAGCGCAGCACGGTACCGAGCATGCTCGGCGCCGCTCGTACGAATCGCGTTGGGGCGATACTCGATCATCGGCATGATCGGGATATCGGCGGGCACCGTCTTCTGCCAGTTGCGCGGATCGGCCGGAAAATGACTGGAGTCGTTGAGAATACGCACCGCGGTCGCGTACTTGATCACCAACGTCGCAGGCACTCCGGGCCATATCTCGACAGGCACCAGGGATCCGTACACGCTACGCATCCGCCGGTAATACCCGTGGGGATCGGCCGCGAATTCCGGACTGTAGATGGGGATCCGCGGACCCATGTCATCGATCTGCGATCTCGAGCTGACGGTAGCACCCTGCTGCGCGTGCTGCGGATACACGTAGTCTCCTTGAATTCGGTTGCGGGCGAATGGTACCCAACGGAGGTGTTCGACACGTCCCGGATCTGATCGACGAGCCTCCCGCCCGGCCCGGCTCAGGCGAGGTACACCGGCAGCGAACGGTGGCCGTTGGAAATGAACGAGCTGATCGCGCCGAGGTCGGCAGGGTCCTTCGCCAGGCGCATCGACGGAAACCGTGCGAAGAGTTCCAACAAGGCGGTCTCGGCCTCCATGCGGGCCAGCGGCGCGCCGAGGCACAGGTGGACACCGTACCCGAAAGCCAAGTGAGCCTGATTCTTTCGAGTGACGTCGAACTCATCTGCAGTGTCACCGTGCACCTTGGGATCGCGGCCCGCGGCAGCGTACGAGGCGAGTATGGGTTCACCCCGGGCAATGCGAATGGGTCCGTCGTCGGTGTCGATGTCGAGATCTTCGACGGCATATCGCAGCGGCAGGTGCGCGACCGGCGCCTCGAACCGCAATGATTCCTCGATGACCTCTGCCCACTGCGCTGCTCCGGAGTCGATCTTCGCCCGTTGTTCCGGTTGGGTGAGCAGCAGGAACACTGCCTGGTCGAGCAGATTGACCGTCGTCCTCGTCGCGGTGCATGATGAGGACGCTTGTCATATCGTCACCGGGAGCGAAGCGACGATAGGCGACGAGTTCGCGTAAGATGCGTTGCGTCTCCAGGAAATTGGTCTGCGCCTGTTCGGCTGTCAGTGAGGTGTCGAAGATTCCGTCGACGCACGTCCGCAAATCGCTGCGCAATGATATGGGTACACCCATCAGTTCACTGATGACGCCGATCGGCAATGGGTAGCAGTAGTTTTCGCGCAGATCGACCGACTGACCAGTCGGGGTCGAAGCGAGCCTGTCCAGCAGATCGACGGCCAGTGCCTCTACATACGGGCGTAGCGCCTGAGTGCGGCGTGAGGTGAAGGCGGGCCGTACCAGCTTGCGCAGCCGGGTGTGGTCACTGCCGTAGGCGGTGAACATATTGCTGACCGCGACCCAGGTGTAGAGCGGCCAATCCTGGCCTACCTCACCGGAAATGAAGGCGGGCCAGTGGCGACGGGCATCCTTCGATACAAGAGGATCGCGTAAGGGTCTTCGTAGTATCGCCTGGTCGGTGACTGCCCAGGCACGGACCTCGCCGGGTAGCTCGACCCGGGTGACCGGGCCACGGGCGCGGATCCGTGCGGACTCACCCTGAATGTCTCTGCCGGTCGGGTCCAGTACCAGCGGCGCGGTGTGATCCATCGTTTTCCTCACTCGGCGAACTACATCGGCAATGGCGGAGCGGCGGGGAACTTGGCAGGAAGCGATTGCAGGGCGCGGTGAAAAGGGCCCGGCCGCCATGCCAGGTCGTCGATGGGCACTGCTAATTCCAGCTCGGGCAATGCATCGAGCAGGTAGTCGATTGCGTCCATGGCGATCTGGCAGCTGAGCAACTGGGCCGGGCATTGATGCGGACCGACGCTCCAGGCCAGATGCGATCGATTCCCGAATCGCTCGACACGCTCGGGCTGGATCACGGGATCGGCATTACATCCCGCCATGCTGATCACCACCGGCTGGTGTGCGGGCAGCCATACGCTCTCGAGCAGGATCGGCTGCGGCGGGTAGGTGATGCAGAAATTGGCCAGCGGCGGATTGGTGAACAGCACCTCGTCCAGCGCGTCGCGGGTCGACAGGCTCCCACTGATGAGGTCGCCCGCGAACCGCTCGTCGGTCATCATCAGCAATAGCGTGTTCGAGATGAGGTGTACCAGTGGCTCACTGCCGGCCCCGTGCAGCGTCACCAGCTGATGAACGAGTTCCTCGGTCGTCAGTTCGCCGGAACTGATCAGGTGGGAAGTGATGTCCTCGCCAGGATTGGCGTATTTGCGCGTGATGTGCTCATCCAGCGCGCTGACCAACATCGCGTTACCGACACCGGCCTCACCGGCGGCATCGAACATCATCGTCATCCCGGCGCCGACCTGCTCGTTGATATCGTCATCGAAACCTAGAACGTAAGCCAACACTTGATAGACCAGCGGATAAATGTACTGCCCGAGCAGATCCGCACAAGCAATCGAACGATGCATGCTTGCCGTGTTGCCATCCCCACCGCAGAACTCGTTGATCAGGGGCACCGCGATCTGTTCCACAACTCCGTGCAGCACGTGGAGATCGACGCCGTCGATCGCGGTGACATTGACCGCCCGATAGCGAGCGTGGTCGGGCCCACTGCTGCGCAACGCATTCGGCCGCCATTCCATCATCGGCAGAACCGGACACCCAGCAGGCACAGAGGGCTGCCATACCCGCGGGTCTGCGGGAAAATGCCCTGGATCGTGCAGAATCTGCTTGGCCGTGCCGTAGCCGAGGACCAGGGTGGCGGGAATACCCGGAGCGAGCTCGACGGGCACCATCGAGCCGTAGATGGTGCGCCACCGTTCATAGGCCGCGTGTGGGTCCTTGGCGAACGCGATGGTGTACATCGGTTCCCGGGGTTCTTCATCACCACCGAAGGAGTGCCCCACAGCGGCCTGCGCTGACGCCCGGTACGGAATCCCGGGCGGGCGTGAGGTGGTCACAATGATCCCCCAAACGTCAATGTCGATAGGTAGTGAAAGGTCTCTGCCGCAGGGCAATCGAGCGCCTTCAAGGCTAGCAATCAATCTCGTATTCGCTCCGATATTGCGCCACAGCACAATTCAAGACCGACCGGTCGGCAGCCATTCGGTGCCAGTTATTGCGCCGTCACCAATCCACAATTGCGACAAGGGTTCTCGGAGTCAACGATTTCTCGTTGCACAGTGGAGAACTATCCCGTCCGGCGAGGAGTACGGTGCAGGACCAGATACTGGGCCTGAGAGTCGATCGTCGTGAGGAGTTCGAAGTCGAGTTCGATCTCGCCGAGGTCCTCGTGGTGGAACTTCTTTTCCTTGCGGTCGTAGACGCCCATCTCGTGGCTGTTCCACAAGGCGGCGAACTCCGGGCTCCGGCGGGATACATCGGCTATGAACAGGGTGGTGGCCGGGTCGATGTCGGTGGTGGGGCCGATCATTCGGCGGATGCCGCTGACGAGGTGGCGGGTAAGTACGTCCCAGTCGGCCCACAGACGGCGGGCGGCCGGGTCCAGAAACAACATTCGGAGGATGTTGTCCGAGATCTCGAAGTGTTCGAAGAGCTGGTGAGCCGCCACATTTGCAGCGAGGACGTCGCTGCGGTGGTTGACGATGTAGGCCGGGCCCAGTGTCCAAGACCGCATGACCAGCAGGAGGAACTCGTTGGGCACGTCATCTGCGGCGGGTTGTGTGGTGGGTAGCGGTGTAACCAACCCGTGGAGATAGGCGGCTTCGGCGGTGGATAGTTCGAGGGCCGTCGCGAGGGCGTCGAGGACTCGGGCGGAGGGGTGGCGTTCTCGGCCTTGTTCCAGGCGGGTGTAGTAGTCGGCGCTGATGGCGGCGCGGGCGGCTACTTCCTCGCGGCGCAGGCCGGGGGTGCGGCGGCGCTGTTGGGGTGGGTCGGGCGCAGGTTTCGCGGCTACTCGGCGTGCGCGGAGGAACTCTCCCAACCTGTTCGCTGACACCTCGCCACTGTAGGGGGTGTGCCGGACTCCTAGGAAAAATGCGCACTGGTGAGGGCAGTTCGCGCGGGACGAGTCTGGAGCAGACAGCGAAAAGCGGCATGCGGCAGGGTGAATGCGTGCGGGACGGGAAGGCTGAACTGCCATGAGCGGATTGAAGGTCGCGATCACGGGGGCCGGTATCGGCGGATTGACCGCGGCGATCGCGCTACAGCAGCGCGGTGCGGACGTGACGGTCTATGAGAAAGCGCACGAACTGCGTGAGCTGGGCGCGGGCGTCGCTGTAGGCGGCAATGGCGCTCGCATTTACGAAAGCCTCGGTCTCCGAGACGCTATCGCGGCCATCGCGGGCACGATCTCGACGATCAATGTCAAGACCTGGCGCGGTGAGCCGCTGCCGGGGTACCGGCCACCGTTCCCGGTCGACCAGACCTATCCGCTGCACCGGGCCGAGTTTCAACGGCTGCTCGCCTCGGCGCTGCCGCCGGGCACGGTGCGGCTGGGCCGCGAATGCGTGAACGCGGTCGAGGACGAGGACGGGGTACGCATCGATTTCTCCGACGGTTCGCAGGCGCACGCGGATGTGCTGGTCGGCGCCGACGGCATCCATTCCACGCTGCAGAGCGTGGTGGGTCCGAAGACCGCGCCGGTCAGCGAGGGAATCATGGCCTATCGCGGGCTCATCCCCGCCGAACGGCTGCAGGGCGTCTACGACCCGACCGACTGGTCGATGTGGGTCGGCCCCCGACAGAGTTTCCTCATCTATTCGGTGTCGGCCGGGGCGATGCTCAATGTGGTGGCCTTCGTCCCCACCGATCTCGAGGTGGAGGAATCCTGGAGTGCCCCAGGCGATGTCGCCGCCCTCGCCGCGGCCTACGACGGCTGGGACCACCCGATCGGCGAGATCATCGGAACCATGGACCACACCTTCCGCTGGGGCATCTACGACCGCGCACCCCGGAAAACCTGGTCCACCGACCACATCACCCTGCTGGGCGACTCGGCCCACGCGGTGACACCCCACCTGGGCCAAGGCGCGAACCAGGCGATCGAGGACGCCATCACCCTAGCCGTCCTCCTCGAACACGCCCGCCCCGCCGACGTCCCCGACCGCCTACGCCGCTACGAGGACCTCCGCATCGACCGCAACCGTCAGGTACGCGAAGGCGCCCGCGAAGCAGGAGCCCTCTACCGCACCACAGAATTCACCCCACCCCGCCAAGCCGAACGAATCGTCGCCGTCTACGACCGCCTCGAACTCAACACCTACGACGCGCAAAAGGTCGCCGAGAACTCCCTCGTAACCCTCTGACGAGCACAGGTCCGTAGGCTCGACCGGTATGACGCTCGAAGAGGTCGCGGCCGAGCTCTACGGACTACTACCCGCACAGTTCGTCGCTGCCCGCACCGAGCGGGCACGAGCAGCCCGAGACAGCGGAGACAAGGCCCTCGCAACCGCCATCGGCGCATTGCGCCGCCCGACCGTCGCAGCCTGGGCGGTCAACCTGCTGTCCCGATCCGCAGCCGAGGATGTGGATTCACTGCTCGGCCTCGGACTTGCACTACGCGAGGCCCAACGACGACTGTCGGCCGACGAACTACGAAGCCTCAGCACCCAACGGCAGCAACTGATCAACACCCTCACCCGCAAGGCCGCCGACCTCGCCGCCGCCAATGGCCAAAGCCTCACCGAAGCCACACGCCGAGAGATCGGCAGCACACTGCAAGCCGCCCTCGCCGATCTGGCAGTCGCCGACCAGGTCCACGCTGGGACACTCAGCGCCGCAGCCACTTATGAGGGTTTCGGACCCGCCGCGCTGACTGCCGTTCCCGTCACGCGGCTCGTCAATTCCGGCGAAACCGGCTCCGTGGCCGTCGAATCCGTGACGGCCCCGCCCTCGAACACAGACAAGTCCGACGCCGAAGCGCCTCTCCCCGACCCGCAGGAGGAGACACGCCGTGAGCTTGAAGACATTCTGTCCAGTATCGAATCCGCGCGCACCACAATGACTTCTACGCAATCCGAACACGACACCGCCGCCACGGCCCTGGCCGCAGCCGAATCCCGCATCGACGCCCTCCGCGCCGAGCTGGCCCACGCCCAGGACCAACGCCGCTTCGCCGTCGCCACCGAGCGATCGGCCCGCGATGCACTACGCCGCGCCCGCCGGACCTTGGACGACCTCGAACGCCGTGCGGAGCGCCTGCGGGACGGCCTCTCCCCCAGCTGATTCCGGCATCCGGCCGACGCAAGGATCACACTTGGTAGTGGGCCGCCTTGTCGGACGGAATCTCCACGCGGCCGAGCGAACAACGGCCGGATATTTCTCACCCCGATCGTCCCGGATCAGGATATGAATCTGTTCGTGCCGCAGCATCTTCCTCAGACCCGCGGAAAGCGCCACACTATCTCTTGACACCGCAACACCCGCCGGCCTCCTGCCCCACCGTATCGTGTTGCGGTGCCATTCATTTGAAACTCTTCACCGAAGCCCGCAATGTCGTTTTCGACATTGCCTGCGGCTGGTCGAAAGTCCAGAAAAGAGAAGGCCATGACCGCTGACGTCTCCGCCCTCATAGCGCTGACCCAAACCCGCCACACCCGCTGTGACGACCCCGCCCCGATGTTCGACTCGCCGGAGGAAGCAGAACTCGTGCGCCGCGTACATGCCGGTCACGGGCCGGGATGTGTGCAGAGCGCGGCGGCTAAAGCATTCTGCGACGCATTTCGGACGGATTGATCGGCGGCAGGAGATAGGGGAATTCCGGGACCCGGGCAATATCGCGTTGGGGTTGGGTGCGGGCGAATAGTGTCCGGGAATGGGTTATTCGTGGATTGGGGTGAGGGCCAGGTAGGCGGTGCTCCAGAGTTGGGCGGCGTCGGATTCGGTGGCGTCGGTGGCGATGGCGCCGAAGGGGGTTGGGTGGTAGCCGGTGGGGTCGTGGTGCCAGCTCCAGAGTTCGGAGTTTTCCATGGGGTTGGTGGTGGTTATGGCTTGCCAGAGGGATTGTTGGGCGGATTGGAGGTGGGTGCGGACTGTTGGGGGGAGGTCGGGGCGGGTCAGTTGGCGTTGGAGGCCTCGGACCAGGGCTGCTTGGACCCAGGACCAGATGACTGTGCCGTGGTAGTCGTGGGTGGTGAATTCCGGTTGGAGGGTGGGGGCGAAGGCTGGGTTGGCTACCAGCGGGCCTACCGGGGTCATCAGGCCCAGCGGGAAGGGGCGCGTCATGGTGGAGACTGCGCGGTCTAACGCCTCGGGGGTGGGGAGGTCCAGTAGGAGGGCGTAGGTGTCGTCGGAGTGCATGATGGGGATTGGGGTGCCGGTGGCGTCCAGGGCGATACCGGGGAAGGAAACCGGCGCATCGCCCAGTGCTTTGGTGGCGTCTTGGGGTGGGACACCGGCTATTCCGGCGTAGCTGGTGATGGCTTCGCGGGCGCGGGTGTTGTCGATGGTGACGGTGAAGAGTGGAGGTGCGTCCGCTCGCCAGACTTCGGCCGAGGTGGCGCATTGGGACAGGGCCTGGCGGTCTTGCGGGGTCAGGAAGGGGTCGAGGACCTTGCTATCGAGGAGGCGCTGGGTTGCGGTCAGGGCGGCGGGGACGAGGATCGCGTTGACGTCGTAGGGGTAGTGGCCGCCGCCGAGGCCGTTGTTGCTGTCCCGCCATTCGCCTGCGGCGTGGCCTGGTCGGAGGCCGATCAGGTTGGGGTAGCGCGGATCTCGGGTGAAGGCGGCGGCGCTCGAGACGACCAGGCGGAGGTTGCGGATCAGGGCGGCGGCGTTCGAGTCCGAGCGGAGGAACTGCTCGGCGCGGGACTTGCCGTTGGGGTCGTCGAGCAGGTAGGCGGCGGTGACCGGGGCCAGGAGGTAGCTTTCGTCGATCATGCTGTAGTCGAAAACCGGTGCGTCGCTGAGTGTCCCGTTCTGTTTCAGGTGCGTGAGGATCGCGTATTCGGAGATGGCTTCCTCGTGGGCCACTTCGCCGGCGGGGCCGAGCCTGGACAGCACCGAGCGCAGGCCGGCTTCGGTGGCGTCGGGTGCGAGCACCGGCATCAGCAGCATCAGCGAGATGAGGGTGTCGCGGCCGAAGTAGGTGTCGAAATGCCAGGATCCGGCGAGGAACTTCTCGCGGTAGCTGAGGAAGGTGAGAGTGTCTCGCGCGCTGGGGATATCGCGCTCGGAGCCATTGAGGAGCGCGGCGCCCGAGAGGGGCGTCAGTTCGGTGTCACCGGTCAATGCGGTCGCGTGCAATCGGATTCGGCCGTCCGGCCCGGCGGTGATCGTCCCCGCAGACGCTGTGCCGTCGACGACCTGGAGGCTGAGCCGATACCCGGGCGCCCCGTCGAGGCGATCACGCGCCCAGGTGACGGTCCCATCCGTGACCGTGGGCTCGACAGTCACCTGCGCAGGCACCGTCCCGTCCTGGTCGTAATCACGCAGTACCCGCACATTGGACTGCACAGCCTGCCGCACGGACAGCGCACTGGCAGCCAGCGAAACCGTGAATTCGATGCCGTGCAACGGCCGCCCGCGCCCGTCCGCGGCCGTCACCGCCCGAGGCGGCGTCTCGACCGCCCACTGCGCCTGCCCCGCAATGGGCTGGAACCACAGCCCGGTCCCGCTGTTCCCCGCCGGAAACACCACCAGCAGTCGCGGGTTCGGCCCGGCCCGCAGCACCAGATGCGCGGCCGTGCTCCCGTCGCGCAGGAAGTAGTTCACGTTCGTCCCTTCCTGGACCTCGAAGTGAAACGACGTGTCCGAGTGCTGCGCCGTGCATCCCGCCGTGAACACCAGCGCGACCGCCGCCGCCAGCGCCACCGCCGCCGCAAGAGATCTACCGAGCCAGTGCATCCCACGCCCTCCGTCGGTCACCCCCGGATCGATGATCCCTCGCCGCCGCCCGGAATCGGCCCGGTTGGGTGTAAGCCGCGCCCGCATGGTCCCGCACAGCTCGACTCGCTATGGTGCGGCGGTGAACACCGCAGAATTCGTCGATCGGGGCAGCACGATCATGGATCGGCTGTCGTCCACCCAGTCCGCGCCGCCGTGGCAGCTGGTGATCGGGACGGGGGTGGCCGCGCTGTTGCTGGTCGTTTTCCATCCGACGTGGCGGGTGCTGCGCAATGGGGTGACCATCGCGCACGAGGGCGGGCATGCCTTCACCGCGTTGCTGACCGGGCGGCGGCTGAACAGCATCCGATTGCATTCGGACACTTCCGGGGTCACCGTGTCGAGCGGAAAACCGTACGGCCTGGGCATGATTCTGACGACCGCGGCGGGCTATCCCGCGCCCGCACTGCTGGGCCTGGCGTACGCGGCCCTGCTGGGCGCGCATCGCATCACCCTCATGCTGTGGCTGACCATCGCCCTGCTGGCGGTGCTGCTGCTGAAGGTCCGCAATTGGTACGGCCTGCTGTCGATCCTGGTGACCGGCGGTGCGGTGTTCGTGGTGTCGTGGCTCGGTTCGGACACCACACAGGCGGTGCTGGCCTATCTGGCGGCCTGGTTCCTGCTGCTGGCGGCGGTGCGCCCGGTCATCGAACTGCAGCGCAACCGCCGCTACGAGCCGAATTCCGACGCCGACCAGCTGGCCTATCTGACCCGCATCCCCGGCCTGGTGTGGGTGCTGGCCTTCGGTGCGATTGCGCTCTGCTCGCTGGTCTTCGGTGCGCGTTTGCTGCTGACCGACGTGTCCGGATTGTGCGTGCCGGCCTTCACCCACAGCACCTGCGCGACATCGCCGGCGCCGTGAACCTTCCCGCACCTCAGGCCGAGATTGGCATCGCTGCAAGGCTTCTGGTGAACGGGGGTTACCATTCGCACTGCACCGTCCGGGTGATCGGGGACACCGGATTGCTCGGCTCGTGCCCACCGCAGGGCACCCCGGCGGGGGTTGATCGTTGGAGCAGGAGGGTTTCGGATGGATAGACCGGCGTGGGCTCCGGAGGGCGTGGATATGAGCCGGCCCAGCCCTGCTCGCATGTACGACGCCCTACTGGGCGGCTCGCACAACTTCGAGGTCGACCGGCAGGCCGCGGAAGCGGGTAAGGCCCTGGTGCCGGACCTGCCGCGACTGGCCCTGAGCAATCGCGCGTTCCTGCGCCGGGCCGTGCGGTTCCTGGTGGATTCGGGTGTCCGCCAGTTCCTCGACATCGGCTCCGGCATCCCGACGGCCGGCAATGTGCACGAGGTGGCGCAGTCGATCGATCCGGAATGCCGGGTCCTCTACGCCGATATCGACCCGGTGGCGGTGGCGCATGCGCGCGCGATCCTGCGCGACAACGACCGCGCCGCGGCCATCGAGGCCGATCTACGCGAGCCCGCGAACCTACTCGAGCAGGCCCGCGAGACCGGGATCATCGACTTCGAACAACCGGTCGGCATCCTGCTCATCGCGGTCCTGCATCTGATGGCCGATGAATTCGACCCGCTCGGCAAGGTGAACGCACTCTATGACGCCGTCCCGGTCGGCAGCTACGTCGCCATCTCCCATCTGACCTCGGCCACCCGCCCGGACGATGCCGCGAAGCTGGTGGAGAATTCGGCGAATGTCAGCCGGATCGGCCTGCAGTTCCGTTCCCGCCCGGAGATCACCGCCTTGTTCGGCAAGTGGGAGCCGATCGAGCCGGGTGTGGTGGAACTACCGCTGTGGCGCCCGGAGTCCGATCGCGATCAGCACGAGGCGCCGGGTCGTTCGCTCGGGCTGGCCGGCATGGGCCGCAAGGCCTGACGGGCGCAGGGGTCAGGGGGTTCCGGTGAGTGCACACGAGCTGGCGGTCCGGTGGGCCGCCATGCTGGACGGCGCGGTCGCGCCGACACTCACCCGGGACCAGGTGGAGGAGTTGCTGGACGGTTACGGGGAGCGTTTGATCGCGGCGGTCCGCGGCGCCGAGGACATGTCGGTGGCCCGCGAGGCCGCCGCGGCCCTGGTCGCCGCGAACTACCGGGATCCGCTCGCCGTGCACCGCTCAGTGCTGGTGCTGTGTAAGGACCTGGTGGAGAACGTCTGCCCGAATCCTTCCTGCGCCGAGTACGGACCGGTCCGCGATCGCGCCATCGACCTGGCTGCCGAGTTCGCGGCCGAGTTCACCGCCGGTCTGCGCAATGTCTCACTGGCAGAACAGGAAACGACGCTCGTCGCCGCCCTCACCGCGGCCCGCGAGGCCGAGGCCCGCAGGCAGCTGTCCGAGGCCCGGTTCCAGGCCATCTTCGAGGGCGCGTCGGTGGGCATCGGCACCGTCGACATCACCACCGGCCAGGTGGTCGACGTGAATCACGCGATGGCCGAAACCCTCGGCGTCCCGGCCGAACTCATGCCCGGCCGCTCGGTGGCCGAGATTCTGGGCCCGGTGAATATCGGTGAGGCGTTCTCGCTCATGCAGCGATTACGCTCCGGCGAGATCGACCGCTTCCGCTTCGAGACCGAGCACACCAAGCCCGACGGCACGTACACCATCATCGACTTGTCCATGACGGTCGTGCACGACAGTGAGGGCAATCCGCGCTTCCTGGTCGGTGTCACCGTCGATGTCACCGAACGCAAGCAGCTGGCCGATCAGCTCTGGTACGACGCCCACCATGATTCGCTCACGGGCCTGCCGAATCGCCTGTTGTTCTTCGACCGGCTGACGGCGGCGAGCGGTCAGGTGGGCGTCTGTTATCTGGATCTGGACGGGTTCAAGGAGATCAACGACCGGCGCGGCCACACGGCCGGCGACCGGGTGCTCTGCGATGTCGCGCATCGCCTGCGCGCCGCACTGCCGCCCGACGAGACGGTGGCCCGGCTCGGTGGCGACGAGTTCATCGTGCTGGTCGAGAACTGTTCGGGCCAGGCGCAATTGGACTCGGTGGCCGATGCCCTGCTCGCCGCGCTGCGGCAGCCGTTCGATGTGGCGGGACTCTCGGTCCATGTCGGCGCGAGTATCGGCACCGCGCTGGTGGACACCCATTCGATCGCCATCGACGAGCTCATGCACGCCGTGGATACCGCCATGTACCGGGACAAGGCGACCCGGCACGGCCGCTACACGATCCGGGACGGCGCCTAGATCACGAAGGGCACCAGCGCTTTCCGCTCCGCCGGGTAGTCGGTGAACTTCTCCCGGTACCACTTGTGCGTGGCGAAGGCGCGCGGCACCAGATTGCCGAAGGTGATGAGGAAGATGATCACGCCCGGCAGCGCCCAGGTGAGAATGGCGAAGCCCGCCCAGGCGATGAGCTCGCCCAGATACGTGGGGCTGGTGACGAGGGTGAAGCCGAGGCCGTAGGGAATCTTGTATTCCGTTGCGCCCGGGTTGTTCTTGTCCCGCAGATTGCGCACGATCCGCTCCGAGCTGACGAGGAGCGCGAAGCCGCTCAGATAGACGATGAGCCCGATGATGAACCGCGGATCGGTGAGCCAGCCGGTGCCGTAGTGCCCGAAGTAGTCGTGACTGAACAGCGCGCCGTTGAGATAGCCGTGCATGGCGGTCACGAACATGCCCATGCCGAGCACGGAAACATTGAAACTGCTTCGTTTCCCAGGGACTTGGCGAATGGACAGCGGGAAGAACCAGCCGCGATTCGCGTAATGCAGTATCCAGATGGCCGCCAGCACCAGGGAAGTCGGCTCGAACCGGTCCGGCCCGGTCAGATACGCGACGGCGAAGACCACGGTGGCCGGTATCTCCATCAACCACCAGCCGAGTTTCGGATTCAGGTTGAAGCCGAGTTTCGCGGTGGCGAATCGCCCGTACGGGCTCTGCCCGAAGAGCCCGCCGATCAGAACGAACGCGGTGAACGCGAACGCGATCGTCAAGACGGTGTCATAGACGGTATTGCCGGTATACCAGTTCATTCGCGGTCCTTCATGTCTAAAAACTAGAACAGGTTCTACCACGCCGACCATGCCGACCGGTACCCTCTGCCGGGCGCGGCCGATAACCGACGGGGTAGTTTGGCAGAACCCGGAGGGAGGCATAGGTGGGTGTGCAGGGCTGGGATGTGCTGGCGAAGTGGATGCCGTTCTTTCTCGAGGAGGACGAGGAGGCGTGGGATGCGGAGGGTGAATCCGGGCTCGGCTGGAATCCGCGCTTCATCCAGGTGCGCGACGAAGCCACCGGCCGCCATGTGCATTTCGCGCAGCAGGGCACCGAGATCGAGGTGCTCATCGCGGTTCCCGACGATGCCGCCGACGCCGACCAGTTGCTGATGGCCCTGCGCGCGCAGCCCGACGGCTGCTGGGATCCGGTGCCGCTGCCGCTGGAATCCGATGAGACAGCGCCGGATCCGCAGTGGCGGGCCATGCAGCGGGTGCATCAGCAGCCGCAGATCGCCCGGGAGTGGAGCACGGGCTGGCGGCGCGGGGAATCCATCGATGTGCGGCGCGAGGTCGCCGATTCGGTGGTGGCGGTGCTGCGCGACGGACTGGACATGGATTCGGACCGGTTGCGTTTCACTACCTGGAGCATGGATTCCCCCGGCACCGGCACCTTCGGCCTGCCCGCCGACCGGCCCAGCGAACGCCAGGCGCCCGTAAGCTGCACGGACTGGGAGGATTTCGAGACCCGACTCGCCTGGGCGCTCACCACGCTGCCCTGGGACGGCGTCATCAATCTGAGCACCCCGCACCCGGGACCCGATCCCTGCTTCGTCCAGTTCCTGCACGGCAGACAGCTTTTCAACGAGGCCAGCGGCTGGGATGTCGCCGGGCTCGGCGCGGGCGAATTCGACCGCCGCATGCGCGATCTGGGCTGGAGCTTCGCCCCGCACAGCGTGCCCGGCGGGGCGGCCCTCATCTGGGAGGGACCGATCGCCAAGGCGGGTTTCAATCCGTCACTGCACGGCGCGCCCCGCCGCACGGTGTCGACCTTCACCGAGGTGTTCTCCGTGCGGCATCCCCAGGATCTGGTGTTCCGCGCCTTCCGCAACGGCCGCCGCCGGGACCCCGAACTCCGTTATCTGGATGTGGAACTCGGTGTCCCGCGCGATGTGCGGTGATTCAGAGTCGTCGTAGCCGGATGGGCAGGCCGTCGACCGGATACGGGCCGGTGCCCGCGCCCAGCGGCGCCTCGTAGCCGTCCGGCACACTCCAGCGGTAGTTGAGCAGCATGCGGTGCAGGACCGATTTCACCGTCATGCCACCGAAATACATGCCTATGCACTTGTGCGCGCCGCCGCCGAACGGGGCCCAGGCGTAGCGGTGCGACTTGTCCTCCTGCCGGCCGGGCGAGAAGCGCTCCGGGTCGAAGACGTCCGGGTTCTTCCAGTTCCGCGGATTGCGCATCATGGTGTACGCGCCGAGCATGACGAGGGTGCCCCGCGGCACGAAGTAGCCGAGAATGTCGGTGTCGGCGATGGTTTCGCGGACCTGCTGGGCGACCGGCGCGTACAGCCGCAGCGTCTCCCGGAAGGCCAGATCCAGCCCGGGCAGGCGATCCAGATCGTCGTAATCCAGCGATTCCTTGCCCAGCGCAAGCGATTCCGCGCGCAGCCGCTCCTGCCAGTCCGGGTTCCGCGCGAGCTCGTAGGCCAGCATGGAGATGCCGATGGTGCTGGTGTCGTGCGCGGCCATCATCACGAAGATCATGTGCGCGACGATGTCCTCGTCGGTGAAGTCGTCCTCGTTCGCACCGGCCCGGCACAGCACGCTGAACAGGTCCTTGCCGTCACCGTCGCGCTTGTGCGGCAGTTCGCGGCGGAAGTATTCCTCCAGCAGCCGCCGCCCGCGCAGGCCGCGCGCCCACACGCCGCCGGGCACGTTCGCCCGGACCAGCGCGGATCCGCCGTGCACCGCGTCCTCGAAGGCGTGTGCGAGCCGGGTGCCCTCGGGGCCCAGCTGCGCGCCCGCGAACACCACGGTGGCCTGTTCCAGCAGTAGCTGTTTCACCCGGTCGTAGAGCCGGAATCCGGTGCCCGGCTGCCATTCCGAGATGCCCCGCGCCAGTTGCGGGGTGGTGAGGTCGAGGTAGCCGACCAGGCTGGGCCGCCCGAAGACCTGCTGCAGGATGCGCCGGTGATGCATGTGATCGTCGAAGTCGCGCAGCAGGACTCCGCCGTGGAAGAACGGGCCGATGAGGAATTCCCAGCCGCGTTGCGCGGAGAACACCCGCTGCCGGTCCAGCAGGATGACCTCGGCGGCCTCGGGACTCCCGACCGAGACGATCCGGCGGCCGAACACGCCCATCCAGTTGATCGGCCCGTAGCGCGCATCGCGAGTGCGGGAGAAGGCGAGACCGTCGCCGAGCGTGCTGACCAGGTGGCCGATGCCGGGCGGGCCGAAATCGCCCATGATCGGGCGTAATCCGCTGCCCGCGGGCGGCAGGGCCAGTGGTTCGCTGTGGACCGGATAGCGGCGGGCCACTCGCGCGGCAGCCTTTTGTGCGCGCAGGGTGGTCAGCGTGCGCAGGTGGCGGATGCGCTGCGAGCCGGATGCCCGAAGATCGCCGGGCGCAAGGAGATTCATCGTTGGTCTCCCTTCGAGATTTCTTCCACCGTAGCGGAAACAAACGTTTCCGTAAATGGTCGTTTCCGGAGTTCTGTGTCAAGCTGGCTGGGTGACGCGAGCTTTCAGCGGTACCTATCGCGGAACCACCACCGACGAACGACGCGAGCAGCGCCGGCAGCGGCTGCTGGACGCCGCCCTCGATATCGTCGGCACCCAGGGACTGGCCGCACTCACCGTGCGCGGGGTGTGCGAGCAGGCGAAGGTGGGTCCTCGATTCTTCTACGAATCCTTCCCCGACCTGGACGCTTTGGCGACCACACTGCTCGACGAGGTGCAGCGCGCGGCCCTCGACGCCGCCGATCGCGCCATGACCGAGACGCCCGGCGAACCCGAGGACAAGATCCGGGCGGGCGTGGCGGCGCTCATCGTCGCCGTCACCGACGATCCGCGGCGCGCCAATATCGCCTTCGCGCAGGCCTACGGCAGCGCCGAACTCATGCGCCGCCGTTTCGAGGGCATGCGCCGGGTGGCCGGCATGATCATCCGGCAGACCCGGCTGCTGCTCGCGGTGCCCGAGGAGCAGGATACCGCGCTCACGGCACTCGCACAGCTCATCACCGGCGGCGCCGCGGAACTGGTCCTGGTGTGGCTGGACGGCGGGCTGAAGGTGGAGCGGCCGGTGCTGATCGAGATCGTCGCGGATTATGTGGTGGCCCTGGTGGATCGGCTGCCCGGCATGGCCGAGAAGCTCTCGGACTGAACGGCGGATCAGTCGCCGGCGTGCACCGCCAGTATCTCGTCCACCACGATCTTGGCCGTTTCCGCGCATGCGGTGATCCCGGCATTGGCATAGGTTTTCACCGCGTCGCCGACGTTCCACAGATTCGGGACCGGCGTCCGATACGGCAGGTCGTAGCCCGCCACCGCGCGTTGCGGCGGCCAGCCATCGCGGGTCACCGCGATCGACAGGATATGGGCCGCATCGAAACCCGCGATCTCCTCACGCAGATCCTGCAGAACCAGCGCCGCCTCGGCCTCGGAATCGAAGTCTCCGACAGCGGGTTTGGGCACGCCGGTGCCCACGTAGAGATGCCAGCCCTCCGGCGCCATTTCCGGGCAGGTGGCGGTGAAATTGGCGACGTAGCAGAGTCTCCGGGTACGGGCGAAACTGAGCAGGCCGGGCGCGGCGATGAGCGGTTCGCGGCTGGCGAAGTTCACCGAGATCATGGCGCACGGCAGATCACCCTGCAGCACGGTGCCGACATACTCGGACGAGAAGTACTGCGGACCGACCATATCGAGGGTGGCCGACGGCCCGATATCGCTGACGGCGAAACGGCATGTCACATCGACGGTTTCACCATTGCGCCGGATCCGCGCACCGGTGACGCGGCCGTCCGTCACGACGACCCGCTCCACCTCGCTGTCCAGCCACACCTCTCCCCCACCGTGTTCCACCACCTCGGCGAGGGAGCGCCAGATACCGACCGTGCCCTCCGGGCAGAACCCGAACCGCTTGAACGCCGACTTGCGGGTGAAGTAGGTCAGGAAGACCCGGGCGGGCAGTTCCTCGGAGCCGACGGCGAAGATGGAGCCGCACATATTACGGAAGATCCCCTGCACCGCATCATTTTTGGTGTAACGGCGCACCCAGTCCGCGGTGGAGAGCTCGCGCTCGGGCAGGCCGCTGTCCGAGCGCGCGTCGCCGATGCCCTGCACCAGTTTGGCGCCCTGCCTGGTCAACTGGGAGATGAGCAGTCCCCAGCCGCCGGTGGTGACGTCCACGTCGCGGCCGCCGATGCGGTAGAGGATCGGCGGGTTCGCCGGGCGCACTTCGAACTTCGCACCCACCTCGTCGAACGTCTCCTCGGCGATACCGCCCAGTTCCACCACGATGGCCCCGGAATTCACCTTGAAACCGTCGATCTCCTCGGTGGAGGCGCGACCCCCGATCCGATCCAGGCGTTCGACGACCAGTGTGCGCAAACCGTGGTGCGCCAGCCGGGCGGCCGTGAACAAGCCCCCCGCACCGGCGCCGACAACCACTGCGTCCCAATTGTTCTCGCTCATGGCGAGGCTCCTCCGCAGAGTGCGTCAGCCCGCGGGGTTCACCCCGGGCTGAGCGTCGGACATATCGGTGATACGACTCCAATTCTCCCGCACCTCGTCGATGCTCGGGACCTGCGAGAACAACACCGGCTTACCGGCGAACAACTGCACCCGCTGCACCGAACCGCCGCCGACGACGAGAATCAGGCCGGAGTCCTGGCATTCCTCGCTGACCAGGTGGCCGACGACCGGGGCGACCTGCTCGGGCGGCAGCTTCTCCAGCACCTCGGCGGGGGCGATATCGGCGGTCATGCGGGTGGCGGCCATGGGCGCCACCGCGTTCACCTTGATGTCGTACTTGCGGCCCTCGATGGCGAGGGTGTTCATGAGCCCGACCAGGCCGAGCTTGGCGGCGCCGTAGTTGGCCTGGCCGAAGTTGCCGTACAGCCCGGAGGTGGAGGTGGCCATGACGACGCGGCCGTACCCCTGTTCGCGGAAGTGCCCCCAGGCGGCATGCGTGACATTGAAGCCGCCGAACAGGTGCACGCGCTGCACGGCTTCGAAGGCCTCGGGGGTCATCTTGGGGAAGCTCATATCGCGCAGGATGCCGGCGTTGCTGACCACGCCGTGCACCGCGCCGAAGGCGTCGACCGCGGTCTTGACCAGGTTCTGCGCGCCCTCGGTGGTGGCGACGCTGTCGTAGTTGGCGACGGCGGTGCCGCCGGCCGCGCGGATCTCGGCGACCACGGTGTCGGCCATATTGTGGCCTTCGCCGGTGCCGTCGCGCGCGCCGCCGAGGTCGTTCACCACGACCAGTGCGCCCTCCGCGGCCAGCAGGCGAGCGTACTCCCGGCCCAGGCCGCCACCGGCTCCGGTGACAATGACGACGCGATCGGCTACTCCGGGCATGGAAACTCCTTGTGGTGATTGAGGTTTCATACGACTGTGGCAGCACCGGGCCGGTCCGGCCCAGGAATTCGCGAGGAATTCCGCCCGATCGACCGCTGACTTCCTCGCCAGGAAACTGGACAGTCGATACGTTGGATGGTGTGACGCCGTACCTCCACAAGCTATACCCCACCCTCGAGGCGTCCCTGCCGCACCTGGCGCTGGGGACCCGGCCCACCCCGGTCCGCCGGCTCGACTCGCTCGACTCCGCCGGCGCCGAAATCTGGCTCAAGGACGACGGCGCCTTCGGCGACGGCGGCTGGGGCGGCAACAAGGTCCGCAAACTCGAATGGCTGCTCCCCGACGCGCTACGACTACACCGCACCACCATCGTGACCGTCGGCGGACTCGGCACCAACTGGGGCCTCGCCACCGCACTCTACGGCCGCGAATACGGGCTGAAAACCGTTCTCGCCCTGGTGGATCAACCCGAAGACGAGCACGTGCGCAAACAGCTGGAACGCCTGCGCAATTCGGGCGCGGAACTGCACTTCACCCACACCGGCCTGCGCACCCGGCTGGCCGCGCCCTGGCTGATCGCCCGCCACCTCTCCGGGCGACGACCCCCGTATGTGCTCCCCGCCGGCGGCTCCTCACCGGTCGGAGCGCTCGGATACGTCGAAGCCGCACTCGAATTGGCCGCCCAGATCCGCGCCGGCGAACTCCCGGAACCGTCCCACATCGTGACCCCGCTCGGCTCCGGCGGCACGGTGGCGGGCCTCGCCCTCGGCCTGCGCCTGGCCGAACTCCCCACCCGAGTGGTCGGCGTGGTCGTCAACGACACACTGCGCCTGACCCATTCGACCCTCACCCGCCTGGCCCGCCGCACCGCCCGCCTGCTCCGCGACCGCGGCGCACCGCTCCCCTCCGACGACGCCCTCTACCCCACCGCCAATCTCGACGTGGTCACCGACTGGCTCGGCCCCGGCTACGGCCGCCCCACCCCCGAAGCCACCACCGCCCAAACCCTCACCGCCGACCGCGAACACCTCACCCTCGAACCCGTCTACACCGCCAAAGCCATGGCCGCCCTCCTCGACATGAACGCCCACGGCCACTTCACCCCCGGCCCCGTCCTCTACCTCAACACCAACGGCCCCCGCTGACGCAGGCGCTTCTCGCGAGAGGGCACTCATGGTGGACCGCACTCGGCCGATGCCGCAACCATCGCCCTCTCGCGGCTCTACCCGTCCTGTGGGGGGTCGGCGGGGGCTCGTACGCTGGCTGCATGCCCGGAACATCGGCTGCCGTCATCCCCGAGCGCGAGCTGGATCGCCTGCACGCGCTGCTCTCGGGGCGCCGGGTGGCGGTGCTGACCGGTGCGGGGATCTCCACCGACAGCGGGATTCCGGATTACCGCAGTCCGGATGCGCCGCCGCGCAATCCGATGACGTTTCAGCAGTTCGTCGGGGATCCGGTGTTCCGGCAACGGTATTGGGCCCGCAATCACATCGGGTGGCGGCGCATGGATGCGGCGCGGCCGAATCCGGGACACAGGGCGCTGGCCCGGCTGGAACGGGCGGGGCTGGTGAGTGGGCTGATCACGCAGAATGTGGATCTGCTGCACACCAAGGCCGGGCAGCGCGCGGTCATCGATCTGCACGGCGTGTACGCGCGGGTGCGGTGCCTCGATTGCGATGGGCTCATCTCCCGGATGGCCTTGGCCGAGCGGCTGGAGGCGGAGAATCCGGGCTTCGCCGAGGCTGCCGTGGTGGACGGTCTGGAAGTGGCGCCCGATGCGGATGCGGTGGTCGCCGATACCAGCGAGTTCCGCATGGTGGCGTGTGCGCGCTGCGGGGGCATTCTCAAACCGGACATCGTCTACTTCGGTGAATCGGTGCCGAAGCCGCGGGTGGCGGCGGCCTTCGAGCTGCTCGAGCGGTCCGATGCACTGCTGGTCGCGGGCTCGTCGCTGACGGTCATGTCCGGTCTGCGGTTCGCGCGCCGGGCCGCGAAATCGGGTATGCCCGTGGTGATCATCAACCGTGGCGCCACTCGCGCCGACGAGCTGGCCGCGCTCACGCTGCCGACCGGCTGCTCTCCGACCCTCGATGCCCTGGCCGACGCCTTCGGCGCGTCGTAGCCTGAGAGGCCGAGCCCGTTCCAGCCGAGGGAGATACCGCCATGACGAACTGGCTGCTGCTGCGCGGACTCACCCGGGACCAGCGTCATTGGGAGGGATTCCCGGGCGAATTCCAGACCCGGTTCGGCGCGACCGTGCGCACCATCGACCCGCCCGGCTTCGGCACGCAGAACGCGCGCACCTCACCGCATTCCATCCCCGCGATCACCGATGATATCCGCGCGCGGTTCCAGCCGGACGGGTCCGAGTGGTCGCTGCTGGGTATCTCGCTGGGCGGCATGATGGCCATGGATTGGTGTGCTCGTTACCCGGATGATTTCCAGCGCTGCGTGGTCGTGAACACCAGTGCGCGTGAGACTCTCGATCTGCGCCGCCTCAATCCGCGGGTGCTGCCGGTGCTGGCGGGTCGCTCGTTCCGGTCGGATCATGCCCATGAATCCGCGGTGCTGGGGCTGACCAGCAACAGTCCCCGGGTGGATCGGGAGGCGCTGGCGCACAGCTGGGCTCGGTATCAGCAGGATGCGCGGCCCTCCACCGCCAGCATTCTCGGTCAGCTGGTGGCGGCCGCGACTTTCCGCCTCCCGCAGATCATGCCGGTGCCGCTGCTGGTGCTGGCCGCCAAGGGTGATCGCCTGGCTCCGCACCACATGTCCGAGGCGATCGCGGCCCGCTACGAGGCGCCGCTGTACCTGCATCCCGATGCGGGCCATGATCTTCCGCTCGATGATGCGGCCTGGGTGCTGGATCGCATCGCGGATTGGCTGCCGGCTACTTGATCGCCACCGGGCTGATCGGTGTGCCGACGCCGCCGGGAATGCGCAGTGCGGGGGCGCACAGCAGGAATTCGTAGACGCCGTCTTCGGCGCAGTCCCGGCCGAGGGCTTCGAGGTCCCAGATCTCGCCCAAAGGCATGCCCATATCGCGGAGGGCGAGCATGTGCAAGGGCATCAGGACGCCGTCCTCCGGGGGCATGACCTCGACGGTCGGATTGTCGACGGCCACGGCCGCGATGTCGTGCTCGTGCAGCCATTGGGCGCAGCGCCAGCTCAGGCCGGGGGTGGCGCCGAACCATTCGCCGGCCTTGCGGGTCTCGAGAAACCTTGTCCACCAGCCGGTACGGACCACGAGGATATCGCCGGGCTCGATCGACACGTCCTGGCTTGCGGCGACGGCGTCCAGATCCTGCGGGGTGATCACCGTGCTCGGCGCGAGGCGTGCAACGTTCTGATGGCGGGCCACATCCAGCAGGACACCGCGGCCGACCACACCGCCGCGTTCGGCCACCCGCTCGATCCCCAATTTCGTTGCGCCGAAACTGGTTACCGCGGCGGCGGGATAGCCGTTGTACATTTCGCCGTCGTAGTAGACGTGCGACAGCGCATCCCACTGGGTGGCCGCCTGCAGCGGCATCATGATGTAGTCGTCGTTGAACCGCATCGGGCTGTGCGCGTACATGCCGGCGATCTGCGCCTCGGTGCGCCCGCCCCATTCGCCGAGGTTGGCGGCGAATTCGGCGTCGCCGCCGTCGACCGACATCAGGTGGACGGGGTTGCGGCGGAAGCCGCTCGCGCTCTGCGGACCGTAGGCGTCGAAGGGCACGCCCAGCTGGATCGTGCGGCCCTGACGTGCCAGCGCGGCCGCGGCGGCGATCCGCGCGGGGGTGATGAGGTTCAGGGTGCCGAGCTGGTCGTCGGCTCCCCATCGACCCCAGTTGCGGATCCGCTCTGCCGTCTTGCGCCATTCGTCTGCCACGAAGCGCAGCCTAGCCAGCGGCGAAAGTGGTCGTGCGGCAATGGTTCACCGTGCGGGACGATCGCGGGCTCTCGACGGCCCGCTATCCGCTTGTTAGGATACCCTTACTTCAACATCTCGACTTCGAGAGGCCGACCATGCCAACTACCTGGCTGGATACCGTGCTCCGACAAACCCGGAAGATCAGCGGGGAGGGGGCGTTCCCGCACCAATTCGCCTACCTGCTGGACAATCCCGTCCGCCGCTGGCTCACCGACCCGACCGCCCCGATCGAGCAGCTCGACCTGACCGGCTCCGAACACGTCCTGGAACTGGGCCCGGGCCCGGGCTTCTACAGCGTGGAACTCGCCCGGCGGCTGCCGCACGGCCGGCTGGACCTGTTCGATCTCCAGCCGGAAATGCTGGACAAGGCGCGCGGCAAGCTCGAACGGGCCGGCTATCACAATGCGGAATTCCAGGCCGGCGAGGCCGGTGCGGAACTGCCTTATCCCGAAGCCACGTTCGATCTCGCCTTCCTGGCCGCGGTGATCGGCGAGGTACCGGACCGGCCCGCCTGCGTCCGGGCGTTGCACCGGGTAGTGAAACCCGGTGGCACCCTGGTCTTCCTGGAAGGTTTCGGCGACCCGGATCGCATCAGCGAGCCGGAACTGCGGCGGCTGGCCGAACCCGAAGGTTTCGAGTTCCTGCCGACCGCGGGCAATACCCGCTGGCACGATATCGTCCGCTTCCGCCGGGCCGCCTGACCTTCGCTTCGGGACCGGCTGGCCGCTAGTTCTTACTGGCGGCCAATCCGGTTCCGAGTTCGGCACTTTCGAGGGGCTCAGCCTCTAGCGGGACCGGAGTGCGATCCGGGCGCAATGCGAAGGCCAGCACCACCGCCCCGGTCAGCGCGATCAGCATGGTCCACACCACGCCCACGTGCATGGAGTGGATGAAGGCGGTGTCGGCGGCGTGCACCAGGTCGGGCCGGTGCACGATGGCCGCGAAGTGCCGGGTCTGTTCGGCGGAGACCCCCGCCCGATCCCGCACGTCCGCGGGCAGATCCGTCAGGGCACCGCCGATGGCCCGCCGATACGCGATGGCCATGATGGTGCCGCCCACCGCGATCCCGAGCACACTGCCGGTCTGGCGCACGGTATTGGTCACGGCCGACCCCGCGCCGGCGCGTTCCAGCGGCAGCGTGTTCATCAAGCCCGCCGTCACGGGACCGAGTACCAGGCCGATCGAAAAGCCCTGTGCGAAGGCGAGAATCATGGTCCAGGCGACAGGCGTGTCGAGGTCGAAGAACTCCCCCGCGCCCATGCACAGTCCGGCGATGATCAGCGCCGGCACCGTGACCACCCGCAGTGACCACCGGCGCACCAGACGCGGCCCGAGCGGTCCGCCGATGATCACGCCGAACGCCGCCGGTGCGCCGATCAGCCCGGCCGCCAGCGCCGAGAAGCCGCGTGCGCCTTGCAGATAGAAGGCGCTGTAAAAGCCCGCGGCTGTCATGGCGAACAGCAGTAGTCCCAGCGCGGCATTGCCGCCGCCGAACATGCGCTGCGCGAGCAGCCGGGGATCGAAACTCGGCTGGGCGATGCGGAGTTCGACGACCACGAAGGCCGCCAGCAGCAGTGCCCCGGCCGTGATGGGCAGCCAGACGTCCGGCCGCGCCCAATCGGCCACCTGGCCCGCGCGAATCAGGCCGTAGGCGAGGGTCGCCAGTCCGGTGATCGACAGCAGCAACCCCGCCGGATCCAGGCGCCGCCGCACCGGGCTGCGGAAGTTGGGCACCAGCAGCACGATTCCGGCCAGCGCCACCAGGACGACCGGAACGTTCACGAGAAACACCGAGCCCCACCAGAAGTGGCCGAGCAGCAGTCCGGCCAGCAGCGGCCCGGCGGCCAGTCCGACCCCGGAGGAGGCGGAGGACACGCCGATCGCCATGGCCCGGGCCGGACCGGTGAAGGTCCAGGTGAGGATGGCCATGGTGGCGGGCATGATGAGCGCGCTGCCCACGCCCATGACGGCGCGCGCCGCGATCAATCGGTCGGCGTCACCGGCATATGCGCCCCACACCGCGGCGACGCCGAAGACCACCATGCCGGTGGCGAGCACGGTGCGGTGACCGAACCGGTCGCCCATGGCGCCGGCCGTGAACATGAGGGTGGCGAAGACCAGCGTGTAGGACCCGGTGGCCCATTGCAGCTGGGCCGGGTCGGCGCCGAGTCCGCGGACGGGATCGGCGAGGGTTTCGAAGGCGGTGCTGAGGATGGTGTTGTCCATCCAGATGAGCAGGGAGGACAGGACGAGAACGGCCAGTATGAGCCGCTGCCGCGTCTTCGGCAGCGTCGCAGGCGTGGTCATGGAAACCTTCGCTAAGATTGGTAGGAACCTGACGATTAAAGAGTGCACAATCGTCAGGAACCTGTCAATCCGATAGAAGGGCGAACCGTGATTCCGGACGACCAGGCCTGTGGCGCGCTGACATTCATGGTCCGCAAGGTCTGGCTGGCCATGCGGGCCTCGATCGGCGAGGAACTCAAGGCCTTCGGGCTCACCACCTCGCAATACGCGACGCTCATGATGACCGCCGGTAATCCCGGCATGTCGGTCGCGGACATCGCCCGCGAGGTGGGCAGCACCCGCCAAGCGGCCAATGAAATGCTCGGCGGCCTCGAGAAGGAGGGCCTGATCGAACGCCACCCGCACCCGACCGATCGCCGCACCCACCGGATCCAGCTCACCCCGGCCGGCCTGGAACGATTCGCGCAAGCCCGCATCGCCGTCGACCGCCGCGAGACCGAACTCGAGGCGAACTTCCCGGACGAGCAGCGCGCGGCCATCCGCGGCTGGCTGGTCGGCATGGCGGAGGCCTGCCGGTAAAACCAAGAGCGACTTGCTTATTGACAGTAACTCTCACATATGGAGATACTCTCTCTGCTCGGGGCGTAGAGGAGTATCGATGTCATTGCGTGAGCGGCAGCGGAATCAGATCCGCGCCGACATTCAGCGCGCAGCCTTCACGCTGTTCGCCGACAAGGGATTCGACCAGGTGACGACGGAACAGATCGCCGCCACCGCCGGCATCTCACCCAGCACCTACTTCCGGCACGTGCGCAGCAAGGAAGACCTGCTACTGGACCCGGTCCGTGAAGGCGGCGCCGGGATCACCGGACTGCTGGAGGCGCGACCGGACACCGAACCGGCCGATATCGCGCTCGCACAAGCGATTCTGGAACGGTCCACCGGACTGGCGGCCACCGAACTCGAGCAGTGGCGGGCCGCCTTTCGCACCGCCCCGCATCTGCTGGACCGGGTCGCGCTCATCACCCCCGATCACCGGGAACGACTGATCGAGCTGGTGGCACAACGCATGTCGTGCGATGCCGAGACCGACAGCCGGCCCGGCCTGCTCGTGCATCTCATGCTCGCGGCCGCCGAATTCGGCTACCTCCAGTGGCTGCGCAATACCCGCGATCGGGGCGCGTCGCTGCCGGTGTGCGTCGAGGGCGCGCTCACCGCCGTGGCCGGCGAGCGCTGGCGCGGCTGACCGGAAACCCCTGGCACACAGACTGATTCACAACCTCACAAACCCCAAGGGTCAGATATGCAGACAAATGCCGACACCTTCGATCTGGTCGTCATAGGTTCCGGCGCCGCCGGCATGACGGCCGCGCTCGCCGCCGCACACCACGGACTCACCGCGATCATCCTCGAGAAGGCCGCGCACTACGGCGGATCCACCGCGCGCTCCGGCGGCGGCGTGTGGATTCCCGGCAACTCCGTGCTGCGACGCGAGGCGCCGGCCGATGACATCGAATCCGCGCGCACCTACCTGAAATCCATTACCGGCGCCTACGCCGACCCCGAACGGATCGACACCTACATCGATCGCGGGCCCGAGGTGCTGGAGTTCCTGTTCGCGCATACTCCGCTGCGGATGCAGTGGGTGCCCGGCTATTCCGACTACTACCCGGAGGCGACCGGCGGCCGCGCACACGGGCGCTCGATCGAACCGAAGCCCTACAACGCCAAGGGACTCGGCGCGGAGCTGGCGAACCTGGAACCGGATTACTCCAAGGCGCCCAGGAACTTCGTGCTCACGCAGGCCGACTTCCGGCAGATACATCTGGGATTGCGCAACCCGCGCGCGCCGTTCCGCGGGCTGCGGATCGCCGCGCGCTTGGTGAAGGGACAGGTGCTGCGGCAGCATTTGCTGGCGCGCGGGCAGGCGCTCGCGGCCATGCTGCGCGCCGGGCTGCTGACGGCGAATGTGCCGGTGTGGCTGAACACTCCCATGGTCGAGCTGGTGTCGGCCGATGGCCGGGTGACCGGTGTGGTGGTGCAGCGCGAGGGCGTCGAACGGGTGATCCATGCACGGCGCGGTGTGGTGGTGGCCGCGGGCGGGTTCGAGCACGACGACGCCATGCGCAAGCAGTATCAGCGCGAGCCGATCGGCACCGATTGGACCGTCGGGGCGAAGGCCAATACCGGTGACGGGATTCGCGCCGGTCAGTCCCTCGGTGCGGCAGTCGATTTCATGTCCGACGCCTGGTGGGGACCGTCCATTCCACTGCCTCGCACCCCGTGGTTCTGCCTGGCCGAGCGCAATCTGCCCGGCAGCCTCATCGTCAACGACCGTGGCGAGCGCTTCATGAACGAGTCGCTGCCGTATGTCGAAGCGACACATCGGATGTACGGCGGCGAGAACGGCCAGGGCGAAGGCCCCGGCGAGAATCTGCCCGCGTGGCTGGTGTTCGATCAGCGCTACCGCAATCGGTACCTGTTCGCGGGACTGCCGCCACGGCAGGCATTGCCCGGCCGCTGGTTCAAGTCGGGTGCGCTCACCCGCGCGGATTCCCTTCCCGAACTGGCCGAGAAGCTGGGCGTGCCCGCGGACGAGCTCACCGCGACGGTCACCCGCTTCAACACCTTCGCACGGGACGGCAAGGACGCCGACTTCGGCCGCGGCGACAGCGCCTACGACCGCTACTACGGCGATCCACGCAATCACCCGAACCCGAACCTCGGCGCGCTCGAGGTGGGCCCGTTCTACGCCGCCAAGATGGTGCCCGGTGATCTCGGCACCAAGGGCGGCCTGGTGACCGATACCGCCGGTCGGGTACTGCGCGAAGACGGTTCGGTCATCGACGGCCTCTACGCGGCAGGCAATGCGAGCTCACCGGTCATGGCGCACACCTACGCCGGCCCCGGCGCGACCATCGGCCCCGCCATGGTGTTCGGCTACCTCGCCGCACTGGATGCGGCATCCCGGGTGCCGAAAGCGCCTGCGCAGGTGGACAGCTAGTTCGTCACCCGCCGAAAAGCCGTCGCCACCAATGACGTCCGGGGCGTGCTTCCGTGATCGGAGCACGCTCCGGCGTCACCGGCGTCCGGGTTGCGCGTGCCGCGTCGCGTTCGGCCCGCCAGGTGGCGACGACCTCCTCGGTCTGCACCGGTCCGATGGGTACGTACGGCCCGTGTGGCATGCGCAGCCAGCGCACGATGCGGTCGTTGAGTTCGGCGACGGTGTCGCGGACTTCGCGTTCGAACCGCATATCGCGAACGGTGTCCTGGATGCGTTCGCGTTCGCGGCGCAGCACGATGGATTCCGGTAGCAGTGCGTCGCCGCGCACGCCCTCGCGTTGGAGATAGTTCCGCAGCCACCAGTCGTCGTCGGCGGCTCCCGGCGGTATCGGTTGGCCCGCACCCGGCAGATTGTCGAATTCGCCCCGCTCGGTTGATTCGCGGACCTGTTTGTCGATCCACGATTCAAAAGTGAGATCGGGCGGTTTGCGCTCGGTCACAGTCTCCAGGGTACCGAAACGTTGCGCCGGATGCGCCGGGCTTTCCGGCCGGAATCGACCGTCACCTGCGGTCCCGCGAAGTGAGTTGCCGAATGGGATTCGGCACGACTAGTTTTCGCCGAATGGGTAGGTTCGGAAGGCGAACGTTGTTGACGGCCAGCATATTTGCCGGAGGGTTGCTACAATTGCCGCTCGGCAGGGCGGACGCACCACTGGCCGGGAGCGCCTTCGATGTGCAGTTCCACACCGTGTCACAGCTGGCCGGCGGCCGATGGCATTGCCTGGTCAGCGATCTCAGCACCGGACAGCGCACCACCGTGGTCGAGCAGGATGCCGATTTCGTCATCGAGGGCGCGAGCGTGCAGAAGCTGGCCGTCATGGCCGGACTCATGACCGAGGTCGACGCGGGCCGGGTCAAGCTCACCGACACCACCACACTGGACAAGGACATCATCGCCGACGGCAGCGGCCTCTACCTGAACCAGGCGGCCTTCGGCGACCAGCTCACCGTCGCCAATCTGCTGACCACCATGCTGCAGGTCTCCGACAACACCGCGGTCCGGCTGCTGTCCCGCTTCGTATCCGGCGATCGGATCAATGCCAACCTCGACAGCCTCGGCTTCACGCAGACCCGCGTCGAACCCATTCCGGGCGAAGATCGCTTCTACCTCGGCCACACCACGCCCCGCGAGAACAACGACCTGCTCTACCGGCTGGCCACCGGAACCCTGCTGTCCAAGGATTCCACGCAGGCGGTGCTGCGCATCATGGGCTGGTCCTCGGTCGGCTACACCGACGGCATCCGGCAGCAGATGTCCTCCGACGAGCGCGCCCGCTTCGCCGGCAAACACGGCGCCGACGAGGACAAGCGGCACGAGACCGGCATCATGTTCGACGAGCACGGCAGTCCGCTGGTCATCTACTCGTTCTTCGCCGACCAGGCGCCGGACCCGGACAACTACGGTGCGACCAATCCAGTCGTGCGGGCACACACCACGCTGGGCCGCTTCATGATCGACACCTACACCGGGTTGTCACCGCTGCAATCGTTCGTTGATCCCAAGGCCATCAGCCAAGGACACTGACACAATGCGGCCATGAGTCTATCGGGACGAGTTGCGTTGGTAACCGGGGGAAGTCGCGGCATCGGGCGGGCCACCGCCCTCGCCCTGGCCGAGGACGGAGCGGATATAGCCGTCAACTATCGGCGCGATGCCGACGCCGCGACCGAGGTGGTGGCCGAGATCGAGAAGCTCGGGCGGCGCGCACTCGCGGTGCAGGCCAGCGTGGATTCCGCCGAGGACGACGAGCGCATGGTGGCGCAGGTGCTGGACGCCTTAGGATTCGTCGACATTCTCGTCAACAATGCCGGGATCGCCAGCCGGGGGCGCTTCGTCGCGGATACCGATCCGGCGGAGCTGCAGCGGGTGATCGCCACCCATGCCCTCGGATCACATCATGTGAGCCGGCTCGTGCTGCCGTCCATGCGCACTCGTGAACGCGGCGATATCATCATGATCTCCAGCGTGGCGACGCTCGGCATGGCCGCGGGCGGGGCGCCGTACAACATGGCCAAGGCGGCCGTCGAGGCGCTCGCGCTGACGCTCTCGCATGAGGAGCAGGGCAATGGAATCCGGGTCAATATCGTCGCGCCCGGACTGGTGGAGACCGAGATGGGACGACGGCTCGTCAAGGGCGTCACCGGACTCGACGATATCGGGCAGCTTGCCGCGGCCTCGCCGTTCGGCCGGGTGTGCCAGCCGGAGGATGTCGCGAATACGGTGCGGTTCCTCGTCTCGGATCGGGCGGGCTATATCAGCGGACAGAAGGTCAATGTGCACGGAGGTGGCTCCTCCGCCAGCGGATTCTAGGGGTAAATGCCCAGGTAACTGCCCAGCTTGAACGGTGTTCAAGCTCGAGGTAGTTTACCTAGGCATGACTAGTGAACTTTTGAACACATTGGTGGCCAAGGCATTCCGCGGCGAGGCGCCCAGCCGTGCGGAATCTCTTGCGCTGCTTGCGGGCTCGGACCCGCTCATCGAGGTGGTCGCGGCGGGCTCACGAGTGCGACGCGAATACTTCGGCACGCGGGTCAAGCTCAACACCATCGTGAACATGAAGAGCGGGCTGTGCCCGGAAGACTGCGGGTACTGCTCGCAGCGGCTGGGCTCGGCGTCCGAGGTGCTGAAGTACTCGTGGATTCCGCCCGAGCAGGCGGCGCAGGTCGCGGGGGACGCGGTGCGTGCCGGTGCGAAGCGAGTCTGCCTGGTGGCCAGCGGGCGCGGGCCCGGCGAGCGGGACATCACCCGTATCGAGCACACCATTGCCGCGATCAAATCCGATCATCCGCAGGTGGAGGTGTGCGTCTGCCTCGGGTTGCTCGGTGACGGGCAGGCCGAGCGGCTCGCGGCGGCGGGCGCACACGCCTACAGCCACAACCTGAACACGGCCGAGGCCCGCTACGCCGATATCTGCCCGACCCACACCTTCACCGACCGGGTCGACACCTTGCAGCGCGCTACCGCGGCCGGGCTCTCGCCGTGTTCCGGGGCGATCTTCGGCATGGGTGAGAGCGATGACGACATCGTGGATGTCGCGCTCGCGCTGCGGGAACTCGACCCGGATTCGGTGCCGGTCAACTTCCTCATTCCGTTCGAGGGCACACCGCTGGGCGGGCGCTGGGATCTCGATCCGGAGCGGTGCCTGCGGATTCTCGCGCTGTTTCGCTTCCATTTTCCCGAGGTGGAGGTGCGGCTCGCGGGCGGCCGGGAGATCCATCTGCGCACGCTGCAGCCGTTGGCGCTGCACCTGGCCAACTCGATCTTCCTGGGCGACTATCTGACCAGCGAAGGCCAGCCCGGCGCCGACGACCGGCAGATGATCACCGATGCCGGATTCACCATCGAGGGCGCGGACGAGCCGACACTGCCTGCCGCCCGCCACGACCTGGTGGCCATCCGGCGGCGTGGGGCCGGAACCGGGTTGCCCGCCAACGCTTAACGCTCTGCGGCCAGCTTGACGAGGTAGTCGGCAATCGGTTCCAGCGTGAGCATTCCGGTGGCCGCGCCGGCGAGTTCGCCTGCGGCCGGGAGCAATTCATCGTGCAGGCGCGCGATGAGGTCGCGTTCATCGAGTTCGAGCGCGGCGCGGGCCAGGAGGCACAGCCGCAGTTCGAGCAGGAGGTCCGGCGGCGGATCGGGAAGTGCGCGCAGGGCTTTCCGCGCATCCGGCCGCCGGTCTTCGGCCAGCAGGAGCAGGGGGCGCACCCACGGCTCGTGCGGACCCCAATCTATGCCCGGGTCGGGGGCAATCGGGAGATTGTGGCGCAGGCGCAGGCACGACAGCGCGAGCGGTAGCAGGCCGTGACCGAGACCGGGCATCGCGGCGAGCGGGAACGAGGCGGCGGCCACTCGATAGGCGGCTTCCGACTCGGCGTATGGGGCTGTAAGCGATTGCCGCAGTGCGCGATACCAGCGGGTGAAGACGCCGACGAGTGGGAGTTCGTAGCGGTCGGCCAGCGCATCGGCTGCCGCGGCGTGCTTGTCGGCTTCGCCGAAATCGGCTGTGGCGCTGAGTCCCTGAATGCGGATGAGATGGCCGAGTACCTCGAAGGTCACCAGCTCGGCCTCGCGGGACAAGGCGATCAGCTCGGCGCCGATACGGTCCCGCTCACCGGCGAGGCCCGCCCGGTAGAACGTCTGCATATAGCGAGCGTTCAGCGCGAGTGCCAGCAGCTCAGGCCGACCAGATTGCCGCGCAAGCGATTCCGCCTCCATCGCAGCTCCCGGGCCACGACCGCCATAGTCACCCCGCAATTCCAGCGCGATGGTGGCGAGCAAACGGCACCGCAACTCCACCTCCGCGGGCGGCAACTCCCCCAGCACCCGATACGCGGCATCCACAATCTCCCCGGCCAGCACCGGGTCATCGTTCTCGGTCCACACCGCAGGCACATCGAACGCGACGATCACCTGCCCCGTCAACGCCGAATCCCCCAAACCCTCCGCCACCTGAATCGCTTCCCCGCGAAGCCTCCTCGCCCGCTCCAACTCCCCGGTCACGGCCAGCGCCCGCCCCAACCCCATACTCGCCTCGAGCCCCGCGCGCACATCCCCGATACGGGCGAACCCTGCCACGGCCTGCTCCCACCACCGGACCGCCTCATGCGGCGCGAACACCACCTCCGCCTGCAGAGCCGCAGCCCGCGCATACCGCGCCGCCGGCTCAGCCGTGGCCGCGGTACCGGCCCGCCCGAAATGATGCGCCAGCACGGCCGCATCCCCACCCCGCTCCTCCATCAACTCCCCCACCCGCGCATGCCAAGCCGCCCGCCGAACAGACGAAACCTCCCCATACACGACCTCTCGCACCACATCGTGTGCGAACACCAACCCACCTGTCCGCACCGTCGCTCCCCCCGCGTGGGCATGCTCGCTGAGGAATCCGGCATGCAGAGCCGCATCCAAAGCCGCCAGCACGAGTTCCTCGTCGCCCGTCAGCAGTACCACCAGATCCGGATCGACCTCCGCGCCGACAACCGCCGCCTGCTGCAGCACCGTCCGATGTGGTTCCGCGAGCCGAGTCAGCCGATGCCGCACCACGTCTCGTACCCCAGCCGGAACCACCGCAAGCGCATTGTTCCCCTCATCCCGGAGCAGTCGGGCGAGCTCACGCGTGAAGAACGGATTCCCACTGCCCCGCTCATGAATTCGCCGCACGACCCCAGCATCGATGGCAGTCCCGACGACTTCGCCCACCAATTCCCCGGTCTCGCCCGCACTCAGCCCACCCAGCTGAATCCGCTCCGGCTCCACCCTCGCCACCCGCCCCAGCGCCGCCGTGAGTTCCGGACCCACCTCGGTGGTCCGGTACGTGCCGACAGCAAGTACCCGGCCGACCGTCGCCGAACTCGCCACTGCCACCAGCAATTCGAGTGCTTCCGCCCGCGCCCGGTGCAGGTCGTCGAACACCAGGACCACCGGCCCGCCCGCCGAGGCCGCCCCGAGATAGTCCAGGTTCCGCTGCCGCGCGGCGAACCGCGCCGCTACCGGATCAGCCTCCTCGGCGCCGGACCTGGCCGGCTCGGGTCGCCCGGCGGCAACCAGATCCGCGACCATCCGCTGCCACGGCCAATTACCCGGCGTCCCAGCCTCCTCGGGACTGGCACCCCACGCACTCACCCACCCCCGCGCGGCAAGCCGATCCGAAAACACCCGGGCCAAAGCGCTTTTACCCGCACCTTCGGCGCCCGACACCAGCACCACGCGCACCCGGCCCGATGCCGCAACCTCGGCGGCCAGCTGATCCAGACGAGAGATCTCGCCCACACGGCCGACGAATATCTCCGCGCCAGTGCCGAATCCGCGCGCCGCCGAGCCGTCCGGACCACGTCGCTCGCTCATCACCAGGGAAGCCCCGGTCGTCGCGTCCTCCGCCATCGCAGATCCCGTTTCGCGCCGATCGAATTCCAGTGGTTCGACGGCAGCCGGAGCCGGTTCCGACGCACCCGTGTCTCCTGGATCGGATGATCGCGGTGGTGTGTCCGGGAGTCGACCGTCGCGCGGCTCAGCGGCCGTGGGTGAATTCGGTTCAGTGCTGCCGACTTCCCTGGTCGGCGCCTCCGCGTGTGGGGCGGGTGCGCCGCGGGGCTCCGCGGGTGCCGGAGGGGCTGCGGCACCGGGTATCAGGGTCGCCGACCTCACGGCAGGCGATGTCAGGTGTGGGGCTTGGGTGAGGATTGCGGATTCCAGGTCGCGCATTTCGATGCCGGGGTCGACGCCGAGTTCGTCGCGTAGGGTGCGGCGCAGGGTTCGGAGGGCGGCGAGCGCGTCCGCTTGGCGGCCGCTGCGGTAGAGGGCGAGCACCAGGGTGTGCCAGGCGGTTTCGCGCAGGGGGTGGTCGTGGACGACAGCGTCCAGGGTGGTGATCACCTCGGCGTCGCGGCCCAGGTCCAGCAGGGTGCCGGCGCGTTGTTCCATTGCGGTGAGCCGCAATTCGCCGAGGCGGGTGATCTCGGCGCGGGCCCAGGGACGGTCGGCGAATTCGGCGTAGGCGGGGCCTTGCCAGAGTTCCAGGGCGGTATCGATCTCGGCGACTGCCGCTCGGAGCAGCTCCGGGGGCGTGGGGTGCGCGGTCCTAGTCCGGCTCGCCTGTTCGGGTCCGGCGGGCCATGCCACCGCGCTGGAAGGGTCGGCCGGGCGGCCCGATATCGCGGCGGTGCGCAGGGAATCGGCTTGGCGTACCAATGCTTCGAAGCGACCGGCATCGACCTTCGCGGGGTCTATGCGCAATGCATAGCCCGGAGCGGCGGTGATCAGGATCTGCGCGGGCTGGCGTGGGGCGCGGCCGGGTTCGATGATGCGGCGGAGGGCGGAGACGAAGGTTTGCAGGGTGCCGGTCGGGTCGGCGGGTGGTTCGTCCCAGAGGTCGTCGATGAGCTGGGTGGTGGGGACCACGCGGCCGCGGGCGATCAGCAGGCGGGCGAGTACGGCGCGATGCCGCGGGCCCTTGAGGGCCAGCGGGCCGCGTTCGTCCTCGGCCCGCAGTGGGCCGAGGACTCCGAAGGTCACCACGTCGAACGACTCTATCGGCTCGGCCATTGCCGATCGGTTGCCGCTCAGTCGCTGCTGACCGATTGCTCAGTGGCCGGGGACAGGATCGTCCCGTCCGAGCAATTCCAGGAGAGGAACAGCATGTCCCCGCGTATCCCCGGTTTCGACTACCAGCGCGTCACCGTCGCCGACGGCGTATCGCTCACCGCGGCGGTCGCCGGATCCGGCAGCCCGATCGTGCTGCTGCACGGTTTCCCGCAGACCCATCTCATGTGGCGGCACGTGGCCGCGGATCTGGCCGCCGACCACACCGTCATCTGCCCGGATCTGCGCGGGTACGGTGACAGCGACAAGCCCGTGGACATCGACGGCGAGACCTACTCGAAGCGCACCATGGGCAACGATATCGTCGCTCTCGCACAGGCTTTCGGCCACGAGCGCTTCGCGCTGGCCGGGCATGATCGCGGTGCGCTGGTCGCCTTCCGCGCCGCGCTCGACCATCCGGAGCACATCACCCACATGGCCTCCCTGGACGGCATGTCGACCGTGGATACCTGGGAGGTCCTGCACGGCGTCATGGGTGCGGTCGGCTTCCACTTGTATCTGATGGCGCAGCCGGTCGGGCTGCCGGAACAGCTGATCGGCGCGAGTCCCGATGCCTTCTTCGGCCATTTCCTCGAGATCTGGGCGAAGAATCCGGAGTCCATCCCCGCCGACGTCCGGGCCGCTTATCTGGCCGCGTGCAGGACCGCGGTGCCGTCCATCGTGGCCGACTTCCGGGCGAGCGCGACCATCGACATCGCCCACGACCTCGTCGATCGGGAGGCCGGGAACACCATGCGCATGCCGGTCGCTGTCGTGCAGCAGGACTGGGGTTCTGCCCTCGGTTTCGAGCCCGAATCCCTGTGGCGGGCATGGGCTCCCGATCTGCGCCACGAGACCGTCACCTGTGGCCATTTCATGGCCGAGGAGGCGCCCGCTGATATCGTGCGAGCTCTTCGCGAATTGCTCACCCGCCCCAGCCAATTCGCCGAGCTGAGCTGAGCTGATGCGCAGCGCAGGCGCTACGCCCGCAGCTCGAGGCGGCGCACGAGGGTGATCAGTCCCTCGCGCAATGCCTCCGGATCGGAAGCGTCTCCGCCGATGACCATCCGCACTACCTGCGGCACCGAGAACCACCAGGCGGCCAGCGCAGCGACGGCGTACAGCAGGTATCCGGCGGCCACATCGTCAGGCAGGGTTCCGGCGCGCTGAGCAGCAGCGAGGGCGGCGACCTTGTCCGCGTAGTGTGAGGCGCGGGCGGATTCCGCGGGCAGCTCGCCGCCGGGCGGCTGCAGTCCCTCCCAGTGCAGCAGGCGGAGGAACTGCGGGTGGGTGCGGTGGTAGTCGTAGACATGGCCCGCGTATTCGGCCAGGTCACCGGCCTTCTCCGCGCTGAGCGGGCTGGCGGCGGCCAACTGTTCCAGCTGGTCGGTGAGGACAGCCTCGAACAGCCCGTTCTTATCGCCGAAGTACTGGTAGATGCGTTCCTTGTTGACGCCGGCGCGGGCCGCGATGGCCGCAACTCGCGCCCCGTCGGGTCCGCGTTCGGCGAACTCGTGGACGGCCGCCTCCAGCAGCTTGCGTTTGGTGCCCTCGGTATCCCACGCCATGCGTCCATCCAACCATCTCCAACCGCACGGTTGCAGTCAGGGAGGACTCTGTGGCAAACTCCAACCGCACGGTTGCAACCGAAAGGTTGCAGTTATCGAGGAGGCAGCGTGCCGGAATTGCGTTCACGAACAGTCACCCACGGCCGGAACATGGCGGGCGCCCGCGCGCTCATGCGCGCCAGCGGCGTCCCGTCCGCCGATATCGGACGCAAGCCGGTGATCGCCGTCGCGAACAGCTTCACCGAGTTCGTGCCGGGGCATACCCACCTGGCGCCGGTCGGGCGCATCGTCTCCGAGGCGGTGCAGGCCGCGGGCGGCATCCCGCGCGAGTTCAACACCATTGCGGTGGATGACGGAATCGCCATGGGGCACAGCGGAATGCTGTACTCACTGCCCTCGCGCGACCTGATCGCGGACTCGATCGAGTACATGGTGAATGCGCACTGCGCCGACGCCCTGATCTGTATCTCCAACTGCGACAAGATCACTCCCGGCATGCTCATGGCCGCCATGCGCCTGAACATCCCGACGGTCTTCGTCTCCGGCGGCCCCATGGAGGGCGGCACCGCGGTGCTGGTCGACGGCACCGTCCGCAGCCGGCTCGACCTCATCGACACCATGTCGGCGGCGGTCTCCCCCGACGTCTCCGACGAGGACATGCTCCGCATCGAGGAAAATGCCTGCCCCACCTGCGGTTCCTGCTCCGGCATGTTCACCGCCAACTCCATGAACTGCCTCACCGAAGCCCTCGGCCTGGCACTGCCCGGCAATGGCACCACCCTCGCCACCCACACCGCCCGCAAGGCGCTCTACGAGGACGCCGGCCGCATGGTCATGGACCTGACCCGCCGCTACTACGACGGCGACGATGCCTCCGTCCTCCCGCGAAACATCGCCACCCGCAACGCCTTCGACAATGCGATGGCCCTGGACCTCGCCATGGGCGGCTCCACCAACACCGTCCTGCACCTGCTGGCCGCCGCCCAGGAAGCCGGCCTCGACTACGACCTGACCGATATCGAGAAGATGTCCCTGCGCGTCCCCTGCCTGTGCAAGGTCGCCCCGAACGGCCCCTACCTCATCGAGGACGTGCACCGCGCCGGCGGCATCCCCGCCATCCTCGGCGAACTGGACCGCGCCGGACTCCTGCACCGCGATGTCCATGCGGTGCACGCGGATTCCCTGGACGCCTGGCTGACCGCATGGGATGTCCGCGGCGGCAACCCCTCCGCCGACACCCTCGAACTCTTCCACGCCGCCCCGGGCGGAAAACGCTCCGCCACAGCCTTCTCCCAATCCGAACGCTGGCACGAACTCGACCTGGATGCCACCGCAGGCTGCATCCACGACGCCGCCCACGCCCACTCCCGGGACGGCGGCCTGGCCGTCCTCCGCGGCAACCTCTCCCCCGATGGCGCCGTGGTCAAATCCGCCGGCGTCGCCGCCCACATGCACACCTTCACCGGCCCCGCCCTGGTCGTCGACTCCCAAGAGGAAGCAGTCGAAGCCATCCTCTCCGGCCGCATCACCCCCGGCGACGTCCTCGTCATCCGCTACGAAGGCCCCCAAGGCGGCCCCGGCATGCAGGAAATGCTCTACCCCACTTCCTATCTGAAGGGCCGAGGCCTGGCCGACAAGTGCGCCTTGATCACCGACGGCCGCTTCTCCGGCGGCTCCTCAGGCTGCTCCATCGGCCACATCTCCCCCGAAGCCGCCGCCGGCGGCCCCCTCTCCCTGGTCCACAACGGCGACCAGATAACAATCGACATCCCCTCCCGCACCCTCACCCTGCACGTCGACGACGAAACCCTCGCCGCCCGACGCCAAACCCTGGAATCAACCACCGGCTACCGCCCCCGAAACCGCAACCGCCAAGTCTCCTTGGCCCTTCGCACCTACGCCTTCCTCGCCACTTCCGCCGACCGAGGCGCAGTCCGTGACCCCTCCCGCCTCCCGGCCTGACTCGCCGTTCTACTGAGCATTCGGGAGGGATTGCGGTAGGTCGAAGGCAGGGAGGACTGTGTTTTCGAAGAAGGTTATGGCGGCGATTCGGTCTGCGGCGAGGGTGAGGACGAGGAGGGCGGAGGCTTGGGGGCCGGTGGGGGTTTGCTGGTAGACGGCGAAGGCGGGCTGGGCGTTGGCTCTTGTGGGGAGCAGGTGGAAGGTTTGGATTGCGGCGAAGATGGTGGTGCAGAAGCGGGCTGCGGCGTCTCGACCTTGGTATTCCAGGGGGACGGGGGGCATCGATATGAAGACGTCGTCGGTCAGGAGGGCTATCAACGCGGTGATGTCGGCGGATTCATAGGCGGTGACGAACTTTGCGACCAGCGCGTCCTCGGTGGGTGAGTCGGCGGGCGGCTCATTCCGGGCGGCCGTTGGCAGTCTTTGTTGCAGTGTTGCACGGGCCCGTTTCAGGGCGCTCTTGACGGATTCGACTGTCGTGTCGAGCATTTCGGATACCTCGCTGGCGTGGAGTCCGAGGACGTCGCGCAGGATGAGGACGGCAAGTTGGCGTGGGGGAAGGATCTGCAGGGCGGTCACGAAGGCCAGGGAGATGGATTCGGTTTGCTCGTAGCGTGCTTCGGGGCCCAGCGGGACGTTGATCGCGCCGTCGAGCAGGGCGTCGGGATAGGGCTCGAGCCACGGGGTTTCGCCTAGGCGGGTGGGTTCCGGGGGTTCGATTCCGGGGGCGTCCCATTGCTTTGCCTGACGCCGGCGGGCGGAGCGCAGGGCATCGAGGCAGCGGTTGGTGGCGATGCGGTAGAGCCAGGTGCGCAGGGAGGCGCGGCCGTCGAATCGGTCGAGACCTCGCCAGGCGGCGAGCATCGTGTCCTGGAGGGCGTCCTCCGCATCCTGGAACGAGCCGAGCATGCGGTAGCAGTGCACCTGTAGTTCGCGGCGGTGTGGTTCGGTCAGGGCGCGGAAGGCTTCGCCGTCGCCGGACCGCGCCCTTGACATCAGATCGGTTCTCGCCGACTCCACTCGCGCGGCCCCATTCCTTGTGTGCAGTTCCATGCCGTATGGACGTCCGCCGAGGCGTGAAGGGGGCGCGCCCCCTTTCCCGATACCCCGGCGTCTAGATCAGTGCTAGCCGACAACACTGTCAAAGGAGCACGGAAATGGGAAAGATCGTCATCAGCACGAATGCCACGCTCGACGGAGTGGTCCAGGACCCGGACGGGCAGGAAGGGTTCGAGCTGGGCGGCTGGTTCCACCAGTTCGCGAGCAGCAACGACCTCGAAGCGTGGACCGCCGACGAGACCGAGGAAGCGCTGGGCGCCGAGGCGCTACTGCTGGGCAGGCGGAGCAGTGAGTGGTTCATGTCCCGGCTGCCATCGTTCGAAGCCCGCGTGAGCGGCAAGTGGGCAGAGAGAATGAACAACCTCCCCAAATACGTCGTGTCGTCGACTCTCGAAAATCCGCAGTGGAACAACACCACGGTCCTCAACGGCGATGCGGTGAAGGAGATTTCGGAGCTGAAGCGGAAAGTGGACGGGGAAATCCTGGTCTACGGCAGCTATCAGCTCGTACGCACACTGATGGAACAGAGCCTCGCCGATGCACTGCGGCTGGTGATCTTCCCGGTCGCACTGGGAACCGGCCTGCGGCTCTTCGACGAGACCAGCGACAAGAAGCCGCTGCACCTGGTCAGCGCACGAAAGATCGGCGACGACCTGCTCTCCTGCACTTACGAATTCGTGCGGGACTGATCAGTTCAGAGCCAGCCGCCGGAGGCATCGATGGTGGAGCCGGTCAAGTAGGAGGCGTCCGAAGACACGAGAAATGCGGTGATGGCGGCGATTTCGGCGGGATCGGCCAGACGACCGAGAGCGTTCATCGATCGGATCGACTGGTCGGCCGAGATCGCCGCCTTCAGTGCCGGATGGGTGTAGTGGACGGCGTTCTCGGCGGCCATGTCGGTGGCGGTGCCGCCGGGGGCGATCGCATTGATGGTGATGCCGCGTTCGGCCAGTTCGGGGGCCAGGTTTCGGACCAGGGCCGAGATCGCCGCCTTGCTGGCCGCATACAGAGCGTGGTGGTAGACGCCGATGCGGGCACTGATGGAGGAGGTCAGGACGATGCGGCCGCCCTCCGGGAGGATCGGCGCGGCGGCTTGCGCGGTGAAGAGCTGCCCGGCGACATTGGTGTGGAAGACGCGGTCGAAATCGGCGAGGGTGATTTCGTCGAGGGGGCCGAAGTGCTCGACACCGGCATTGCCGATCGCGATGTCCAGGCCACCGAATTCGGCGACCACGCGGTCCACCAGGCTTCTGGTCTGGGCTGGGTCGCTGACATCGGCCTGGAACGCGGCCGCGCGGTAGTTGTTGTCGCGCAGTTCTTTCACCAGGCCCTCGGCGGAAGCCGCGTCGGAGACGTAGTTCACCGCGACCGCAACGCCCTCTTCGGCGAGCCGCCGCACGGTCGCCGCGCCGATTCCCCGGCTGCCGCCGGTCACCAGCGCCCGCTTCCCAGCCAACCTCGGTTCAGCCATGACAGCACCCCTTCCGACCGGTGGAATCCTTCGGACCAGGGTACGCCGCTGGAGCAGCGATGCATGATGAAATGCCGTTCCGCAGAACAGCTTTCGATCGGCCATCTACACAGCGGTTATGAGCCGACGGCCTCCACGACGAAGCTCGCAACGGTCGTCGTACTGCCGCCGATATTCACCGTCGCGAAGCGATTCGCGCCCTCGACTTGATAGTCGCCCGCCTGGTCGGTGACCTGTTTGTAGGCGTCGAGGAGCATGCGGACACCGGTGGCGCCGACGGGGTGTCCGATGCCGATCAAACCGCCGCCCGGGTTCACCGGAAGAGATCCGTCACGGCCGATATCACCGGATTCCACGGCCTTCCAGCTTTCGCCGGGGGCGGTGAGCCCGAGATGGTCTATGGCCACGTACTCGGACATGGAGAAGCAGTCGTGAACCTCGACGCCGTCGACGGCGTGAATATCGGCCAGGCCCGCGCGGGAGAGCGCATCGAGGACCGCCTGCCGGACATGCGGGAAGACGTAGGGCTCCCCGGCCGAGCCGCTGAACTTCTGTTCCAGAGGAAGTCCGACAGTGCGATGCCCCCACCCGGTGATCACCGCGCGCCGCGACGAGGGGATATCGCTGCGCTGCTCCAGGAATCGATCCGACACCAGCACCACCACCGCCGCGCCGTCCGTCATCTGGCTGCAGTCCTGCCGCCGCAGCACCCCCGCGACGAGCGGATTGGCCGCGTCATCGGCGGTGAAACTCTCCGAGTTGAAGGCCCAATCCCTGGTCTGAGCAGCAGGATTCGAGCGCGCATTGGTGATGTTCAATTCACTGATCGCCCGCAGATGCGCCGGATCCAGTCCATAGCGGCGGTCGTATTCCTCGGCGATCGCCGCGAACATGGTCGGCCACACGAAATCGGTGTCCTGCGCCTCGTGCCCCGCCCATGCCGCCGCACCCATGTATCGGGCCGCCTGGGCGCCGGGGACCGTCTTCTCCAACTCGACGCCCAGCACCAGCGCGCAGTCGTAGCGCCCGGATTCGAGGTCCGCCATAGCGGCCAGCGCGGCCATGCTGCCCGAGGCGCAGGCGGCCTCGTGCCGACTGGCAGGGACACCCCAGAACTCCGGCAGCACGGTCGCCGGCATGCCGCCGAGATGCCCCTGCCCGGTGAACAACTGCCCGAACGCATTGCCCACATGAATGACCCCGATATCGGCCCCATCGATCCGGGCCTCGGTCAATGCCTCCTCGACCGCGCCCCGCACGAGCGTGTCGAAGCCCAGACCGGCGCGATGCCAGTTGACGGCGAAATCGGTTTGGCTGCCGCCGAGTATGTGCACGGACACGAGAACTCCTGAGAATCGTCGAATGGTTCAGAGCCGGTCGCGCAGCTCGCGGCGCAGCAGTTTGCCGACCGGATTGCGTGGCAGGGCCTCGGTGACCTCCAGCCGCTCCGGCAGTTTGAAAGAGGCGACCTCCCGCGCCCGCAGATGCGCGATGAGATCGTCGAGGGTGATAGTCGTGCCCGGTGTGGGAACTACGAAGGCGCAGCACTTTTCGCCCAGCATGGCATCGGGATAGCCGACAATCGCCACATCCGCGATAGCCGGATGATCGGCCAGCAGTCCCTCGACCTCGGCCGGGGCGATATTCATGCCGCCACGAATGATGATTTCTTTGACCCGGTCCACGAACCGCAGGTACCGGCCGCCGTCCCCGCACAGCTCGAAAACATCTCCGCTGCATAGGTATCCTTCGTCATCGAAGGGTTCGGAAGTGGCGGTGCCCGGCAGATACCCGCCGAATACGGCGGGGCCGCGCAGTCGCAGTTCCCCGCGCCCGCCGAGCTCGGTGACTGTCTCGCCGGTGACGAGGTCTACCAGCTTCACAGCGGTCCGCGATGCCAGCCGCGTCGACCAATCCGCGCCCACCGCAGCATAATTCGGCAGATGCTGGGCGCGAAGTTCCGGATCCGGGATATCGGCGGGCGCGCCGAGCAGGCTCACCCCCTCGTTGGACCCGAAGAAGTTGACCACGGCGATGCCCAGCTCGTCCTGCCAGCGCCGCACCACCGGAGGCGGCAATGGCGCACCACCCGAACCGACGGTCCGCAATGAGGACAGGTCCGCCCGGGAACGCAGTTCCTCGTTGTGCAGCAACATGGTCAGCAGCGCCGGCGGCATGGCGGTATGCGTCACCCGATGTTTGGCGATCTGACCGAAGAACACCGGCAGATCCAGCGGTTGATGCTGGACCAGATGCCCGCCCTCCAACAACCAGGGCAGGAACGATCCCGCGAAGCCCGCCATGTTCACCATGGGAAAGGGATTGAGTATCACCGAATTCGGCGTCACTCCCAGCCCGTCCTGGACGCCGCCCGCCACCGCGAGCCAGTCACCGTGACAGCGCGGGACACCCTTCGGCGCGGCCTCGGTGCCGCTGGTCCAGCAGATGGTGACCCGGTCGTTGACAGTCACCGCGAGGCCGGACTCGTAATCACGCACCCGACTTCGCGACGCCTCGCCGGCAGCCTCACCCAGGCCGATCGCCGCATCCGGAATATCCGGCCCGAAGGCGAATACGAGGCGCTCCCCCGCCGCCACGGACATTGCTTCCGCGGCGAGTTCCCGATCGCCGAACCGGCCCGCGGTAACGATGGCCGCGGCCTCGGTGGCCGCCACGATTCCGGACAGTTCGTGCCGCCGGAACGACACCGGCATCGGTGTCGCCACCGCGCCGAGTCGCCACAACGCCAGATAGCTGGCCGTGAGCGCGATCGAATTCGGCAGCTGCACGGCCACCGTCGCACCCTGCCGAATACCGTTGTCCAGCAGCACCGCCGCGAGATCGAGGACATGCTCGTCGAGCTCACGCCAGGTCAAAGTACGAGGCAGGGCCCCCGTGAGATCGGTCAGATTGTCCGGATCCGTGAGTGCGAGCGCCTCCGGAGCCGCGTCCACCCGGCGTCGGAACACGGCGGGAATCGTCTCGGATTCCCACCAGCCCCGTTCCAGGTAGGTCCGTACCGTGTCCTCGGGGTGGCAGGTGCGCACCGGCGACCGGCCGGCGGAAAGACTTGCGGAGGCTGGCGATTCGGCCATGTGGTCCCCTGGCAGTGCGATGGTTCGGGATTCAGGACAGCGGGCTGCGACCGGCGAACCCGTTCGCACGGCCACCGGGGACCGTGGCGATATCGGCCAGGGTCCCGAGCGTGCGGCGACCGGCCGGATCTTCGATCGAGGTGACGGGCACGACGACGACCTCGTCCGCACCTGCCGCGTAGTAAGCGTTCAAGCGCGCGGCAAGGGCCTCGTGAGTGCCGAACATGCCCACTGCGGCAGGCAATTCGTCCGGTAGCGCCGACAGCACTTCCCGCGGATGTGCGCCGCCCTGCGCCAGAGCCACGGTCTCGCCGAAGCCGGCCTCGGTGAACATGGCGGCGTAGCCCGGCGCCCGCAGGTAGCCGACCACGCCTTGCCGCAGGGTGGCGAGCATCTCGGCGTCTGGCGATACAGCCGCGGTTACCCAGACCGAGGTCGGCGGAGCGGGGCGATCGGCGGCCTTCGCGAATTCGGCTACGGCTGCGACACATCGGGCCACCTGGGCCGGTGTCACCAGATTGAGCACCACCCGATCCCCGGTCCGGGCCGCCACTTCCAGCGCACGATCCCCGAAAGCGGCGAGCGCCACTTCCGGCGCAGGCGCGGGTAGCCGCAGCCGGAAGCCGTGGATGTGCTCGGCCGCGCCGTCGTACTCGGCCTTCTCGCCGTTCAGCAGGGCCCGCACGATCCGCGCGGACTCTTCCAGATGCCGTGCCGTACGGCGCCTTTCACGACCATGCCAGTTGCGTACCACCACCGTGCTCGACGTACCCAGCGCGATATCGACAGCGCGGCCGGTCAGCGCCGCGACGCTGGCCACGCCCATGGCGATGGTCGCCGGACTGCGTACCGGAACCGCGAGGGGGCCGAGGCACAGTGGCATGCCGGGAGTCCGGCCGATGGCGGTGGCCAGGGCGAAGGCATCGAAGGTAGCCATCTCGCCGATCCAGAGACGGTCGTAGCCGAAGTCATCCGCGGCTTCGCCGACCTGGAGGGCGTCGAGCGGATCCCGGTTCTGCCAGTAGGGCAGGCTCACGCTCAAGCGCGGAACGAGCACGGAGGCAACCCCTTTCAGAAGATCGGCTGTGCGGCCGAGCGCATGCGGTGGCCGCTCACCCAGGTCGCGTGGAAGCCGAGCGGCACGCGCGTGGGCAGGCCGAGCCGGCACACCGGACCGCCGGCGAGGTTCGCGGCATCGAAGATCCACACCTCCGACAGGCCGGTGTGATTGTTGTGAGCGAACATGGTGAGCCAGGCATCGTCCTCGGCGGTGCCGCCGGGGCGGGGCACCACGGTCAGCTCGCTACCGTAGATGCCGTCCCCGAAGGGCGCGGTTTCCTTTGCCCCCGTGCGGATGTCGTACTTGATCACCGCGTCGAAGATCATGGTCCGGTCCACCGACAGCCGCATCTGATACGAGTAGCGCCCGCCGTGCCCGGTGAGTCCCTGGTCCACGGCCGGGAATTCGGTGTTCACATCGTCCATGGGCTCTTCGGTGGTCACACCGGTGCGCAGGTTGAAGCGATACCGATGCAGCTTGGCCTCCGGCCGCAGGTAGGCGAGCAGCTGCGCCAGCGGGTGCGCGCGATCGGAGACGGGGCTGGGTTCGGAGACCCGGCACACCACCATGACGATCTCCTCGCCTTCCTCCCACGAGTTGACAGTGTGGTAGATGTAGCCGGAGTCGGCCTCGAACCACTTCGCTTGCGCCCCTTCGCCGTAACGGGGCAGCACCGCGAACCGGCTCGGCAGATTCCGGTCGAAGAAGATCTTGAACCGTCCGGCCGCCGCCGCGCGCGGGTCGTTGTAGAGCGGCAGATCCATGAGCACGGAGTAGTTCTCGGTGATCGCCATATCGTGCGGGAGTCGCGGGCCCGGGAGTTCCACGCCGGTGAAGTGGGTGACGGTGCCGCTCGGGTCGGCGACTCCGTAGCGCAGATACGGCGCATTGATCCCGTAGTCGAAGAAGATCAGCTCCTCGGTGCGCTCGTCCACCTTGGCGTGCGCCGAAACCTCGCCGCGCAGTGTGCCATTGAAGTTGTCGACGCCCCGGGTCTCCAGCGTGACCGGGTCCAGCGCATACGGTTTTCCGGCTCGATACCAGAGGGCCAGCAGGTTCCCGTGGTGGTAGAGCACATCGGTATTGGCGGAGTTGCGCTCGCGGCGGTCACCGGCCGGGTTCGCGTCCCAGGGCTCGATCACGCCGCGCCACAAGGCGGTTCCGGCCGCGTGCTCGGCATCGAACTCGGCGGTGCGGATGAAGCGATTGCGGTAGGTGGCCCGGCCGTCCTCGAAGTGCACCGCGTGCAGCATGCCGTCGCCGTCGAACCAGTGGTAGCGGCCCAGCGGGGCGAACTGCGGGTTCGGGCCGTTGCGCACGTACACGCCGTCGAGGTCGACCGGCAGTTCTCCGTGCAGCACGGTCAGATCGGTGGCGGTGACCTCGTTCGCGGTGGGCGCGTAGGGACCTTCCAGATACGGATTGGTCAGCGCGGCGGCGGCCGGTGCGATGAGTTCTTCGTTGAGCGGCATGAGAAGCCTCCAGCGGGCGGATATCACCCGGCTCGTTCACTACAGTTAATGAAGTGATACGCGTCTCATGCAGACCTTGTCAAGGCTCCGACGGCGTCGCCGCGGACTGCCCCGGGCTTGCCGGCCCCTGCTCGAAGCGCACATCCCGGCGCCCGAGCACGACCTCACAACCCCGGCACCGCAATCCCGGCAGCAGTACAGCGCCACATTCCTTGTGCCGGATACGCAATCCGGGTTCAGGGGCCTCCGGATGCGCGTGCTCCGACCACGCCAGCAGAAACGCGAAGACGCCGAACAACGCCCGGCCCCGATGCGTCAATCGGTATTCCCGCCCACCCGCTTCGGCCCGCTGCAGTATCCCGGCCTCGACCAGCCGCGTGAGCCGCTCGGTCAGCGTGGTCGGCGAGAGGTTCAGTGCCGCACGGAAATCCGAGAACCGCCGCACCCCGGCCAGCGCCAGACCGGTCACCGCCGCACTCCACCGGTCGCCGATGGCCTCCATGATCTCGTCGAAGCGCGCATCTCCGCGCGCCGGATCCGCCACCCGCATCGACCGCCGGCGGCCGGAGGTCAGGTGCCACAACGCATCCGGATCCAGTTCCACATCGGTGTCGTGGGTGGTGACCGTCCGCCCGCAACTCCGGCACAACAGCACCGGCGGCCCGCGATGCCCGCATTCGGTGTGCACGAGTTCCGGCAGCAGCGTCCACTCCGGCGTCCATTCCCGCTGCCACGCCCACACGCAGACGAGGATCTCCCAGGTGCCCAGCCCCAATTCGGTGAGCCGGTACTCGTACCGATCGGCGCTGCCCGCCCGCGGGGCACGCACCAGCACCCCGGCATCGACGAGCGCCGCCAGCCGTGCGGTGAGCACGGCGGGCGGCGCTGCGGTGCGATCGCTCCACTGACTGAAACGGCGGGCCCGGTCGACGAACGCCTGCCGCAGGATGCTCAGCGTCAATCGATCGCCCAGCAGATCGAAGGTCGCGGCCACGGAGTTCGCCTGGGTCACTTCAGTAACTGTACTTCAATAGCTGGACTTCCACCGCTATCGCGACATGGCTTCCAGCTCGCGCTGCACGGCCTCGTCGTGTTCGGCCGCTTCCTCGGCCGCCTTCTTCGGGCTCCAGTGCCCGGCCATGCCGAACACGAACGGAATGAAGCAGACCTGCGCGATCAAGCAGATCCACCACCAGCGCTTCCACTGCTTGGCCGAATCCGCCTGCGCCTGCTGCACCGCCGCGCCGTGCGCCGACAGATACGCCAGGTCGTCGGGCGGCATGGCACTCACGGCCTTGAGCTGAGCACTCGCGGTGGTCAGCGCCGGACCGACCTGCGAGGCCACCGCCAGCTGATCCACCGGCACCTTCGACGCGGCCTGGATTCGAGCCGCCGCCTGATCCGGCGGAATGCTGAACTTCTGCGCGACCTGACCGACGGCCGTGGCCGCCGACGCCTGATCGTTCGGGTTCGTCAGCAACTTCACCAGCACCTGCGGATCGATGGCCTGTAGCGTCGCCAGCTCGGTCGGGTACTTGGCGTTCAGCTCGACCGTGGTCTTCACATTGGCGGCCGAATCCCCGGTCAGCTTCACCAGCGCCGCGACCTGCGCGGCTTCATCGTTCGGGTTCTTCCCGAGCGCGGCCATGGTATCCGCGCCGACGGTCTGGATCGTGGTGATCTGATCGTGGTACTTGGCCTGGATGGTCTGCAGCCTGGGCCCGTAGTTGACCAGCGTGCCGGCCGCGGTGACCACGAACAGCAACCCCAGCAGCACGAAGGTCACGACCGTACGCAGCACCCCACCCCACACCGCGAGCCCGACCGCCGTGGCCGCCGGATTCCGCTTCTCCACGGTCTCGGTGAAACTGGCCATCCAGGTGGAATAGGCGATGCCGGTACCGACCGCGGTAAAGCTCATGACGATCGCGAAGGTGTAATAGTCGGTGCCGGGTTTGTCGGTGTACCCGAGGAATACGAACCCGCCGATGATCGAGATGACCGCCCCGAAGATCATGAACGGCTTCCGCACCTTCAGCGCATCGGACACGATGCCGGTGAGCACCAGCGATATCGCGCTCGCGATCCAGTACCAGTTACCCAGCGCATTCGCCTGTGCCGCAGTGAAACCGAAGTTGGTGGCCATGTAGACCGGCAGAAACGAGACGATCGTGTAGAAGGACGCCAGGAACAGCGAGATGGCCAGCGCCGACCCGACGATGTCGAGGTGCATCATCTGTTTCCACTGATTGCGTTCCAGCGCACCGACATCCAACCCCCGCGCCCGCGCCTCGATCAGCGCCCGGTCCCGCAGCGACACCATGATCTGATCCCGCAGCCGTGGACTCAGTTCCCGCAGCCCGATCAACCCGATCAGCGAGATCACCGTGCAGATGATGCCCGCGAGCCGATAGTGGAACTGCCAGTCCGGATGCGCGTCCAGCGTGTGGGTGGAGATCTCGGTGGTCACCAGCGCGCCGAGCACCGGCCCGAGCGTCCAGAACCCCATGGCCGAGGCCCGGTCCAGCTGCGGCGAGAAATCACGCACCAGCGCGGGCGTGGCCACCAGCACGGCGCCCTCGACGATGCTGATCGCGCAGTAGACGACCAGGAAGGCTTCCTTGCTGGTGCACTGCGGCTGCGCGAGCCACGTCAGCAGCGAGGTGATCACCGTGCCGTAGGCGACGATATTGGCGCGCCCCCAGCGGTCCAGCAGTCCGGTGATCACCGAGGCCACGGCACCGAACGCCGCACCGATGATGAAGATGCCGACGAAGTACCGGAAGGACAGCTGGAAGTAGGCGATGATCTGGTTGCCCACCGCGCCCGAGACGAACAGCTGGTAGTACAGGCCCACGGAAACGGTCACGACCAGGAACAGGTACCAGGATCGTGCCGGGGTCTCCGGATAGTGCGGGAGTTTCCGCTGCCATAACCCGGTGAGCAGGGTGGGAGGTGGAAAATCCGGCGCGGCGGGCGGGATGGCGGTCGGGGTCGTACTCATGAGCGAGATGCCTTTCTGACACGGCATTTCGTGCGCCCGGATAACCCTTTGTAATGCGGCACGAGCAGCCGGGTGAGATCAGAGTAGCGGTCATGAGTGATACGGATCACTGTTACCGGGAATAGTGAAAACTATTTGCTTCCGTCCCGGAAGTACAGGACGTTCGAACCGTACTGGGTCAGCGGCATCGCCTCGGCCGCCTGGCGGATACCGCTGCCGGGTAGCTCGGTGAGTTTGGTGAACATGGTGGTGTTGCCGAAGGCCGACCGCACCTGCGTCTCGGAGGCGTAGTCGGCGCCGTAATCGGCCAGCGCCTTGAAGTCCAGGGGCGCGAGGGGCTTCTCCAGCGGGATCTGGCCCGCGGGCAGGCCCAGCGCCGCGTACTGGGTGGCCGATCCGCCCTCGTACCAACAGAGTTCGTAGGAGATCTGCTCGGTGGTGGTGACGCTGACCACCGGCCATTCCTGCGAGAGCTTCAGCGCCAGCGGGTGCTGGCCGACCGGTGCGACTTCCCAGTTCAGGCTCTTGACCGAGACCCAGTGCTCGGCGATCTTCTCGATCAGCACTACGTCCTCGCCGAGGGTCTCCCGCAGGTTCGACTCGGGTTCGGGTGTGCTCCAGTGCTTTTCGTCCACGCCGAGGTAGGCCGAGGCGGGCACCGGCTGGGCGTCGTCGGCGCCGTAGGCGGCGAGGACCGCGGCCCGCACCAGCGTGACACCGTTGCGCGATGAGCAGCGCACGGCGAGCGCGCCGAAGGATGTGCTGATCTCCATCGGCTTGGACGGCGGGTCCGCCAGCGCGCCGGCGGCGAGGGGTTTCAGGCCGACCAGCGCCAGCTGCCAGTTGATCTCCTCGATGGTCGCCAGGTCACCGCCCGACTGATAGAGGATCTGCTGCTGGGTCAGATAGCCGGCCCGTTCCAGGGTGTGGCATTCCAGCTTGACCAGGGCCGCAACGGTCTTGCCGGTGAACCCGATCTCGTCGACCCGGAGCGCGCGCAACTGCTGGGTCATGGCCGGAGACGTAACCGAGGCGTACCGCTCCCGGTACACCGACAGCGCCTGTTTGCGCTGCTGGCCGACCATGAGCGTGCGCAGCAGCGTATTCAGGCTGGAGAGATACCGATTGGCCTGTTCCCGGTCGGCGGCGAACAGCGCGGCCCGGATGCGCACCGCATCCTCACCCGCTGCCTGCGCGGCCTTCGGATCCAGCCGGCACAGCCACACCCCGCACTTGGACAATGCGTCCGCGCACACGCCCGCCGCCTGCGGATATGCGCTCGCCACATGACGATACGCATCGCAGGCATTGCGAATGGTGGCGGTCGCCAGCTCCCGATGCCCGATGGTGCGGGCGGCCTGCTCGAACAGCCGCAGCGCCTCCTGCACCTCCGCGGAGAACGCGGAGTTCACATGCCCGGCGGTGAGCCAGCGCAACCGGATGAGCACGGCCTCCTGCGCGGGCTCCAGCGCGGAAGCGGACAAGTCACGCTGCCCGCCATCGCTTTTGGTGGCGATGAGGCCACGGGCCAGTTCACACAGGGAGCTCGCCAGTCGCAGCTCGGCCTCGACCGAACGGTCTCGCGCGGCTCCGCGATCCGCAGCCACCTGGCGCTCGATGGCGCTGAGATCCATTGCGACCTTCAAACTCCCGCATCCCGGCGCGCGTCCCTGATCATTTCCATCACATACTGGATCCGATCAGGCCAGCCGACCGCCCATCGGAAGGCTCGCGCGTTTGCGCCGAGTCTGCCACAAATTCCGCGTCCAGGTCACCCATCCGGCGCTATGCCCGGTTCGCCCACCAGCACACGAACAGCGCACGCATCGGAGCACCGCGCCCGAGATCAACAGCCCGGCGCTGACTTTCGATGCGTATGCCCGATTCGATGGTCGAAGGCGACGATGGCCGGAGAGCTACATCGCCAGACTGCCCTCCGCCGATCACTCTCGCAACGGTATGCACGCATCACCGGTCAAGGTCCAGGCGGCGGGGCGAGGGCATCTACCACCAGATTCGCGGCGCGGCGGTAACCCTCGATGTCGATATCGGGTTCCCAGGCCTGTTGGAGGATGAAGCCTTGCAGCACTGCGAGTACCAGGCGCGCCATGCCGTCGGCGTCGGCGGCGGTGGTGACCGCGCCTGCGGCTTGGGCGGCGCGGATTCCGTCCCAGGCGAGGGACCGCTGGCCGATGCCCTCTTGCACGGTGGGTTGGAGGCGGTCGTTCACCAGGGATTCGGCCCAGACCTGCACGCTCACGCGGCGGCGGAGCCGTTCGGAGGGGTCGCTGAGCCATTCGAAGTAGGCGTCCAGGAAGGAATGCAGGGCGGTGCGGGGGTCGGGGTCGGCCAATGCCGTTGCCAGGAGGTGGATTTCATGTTCGTGGCGTTCGGCGGCGATGGCGTCGATGATCGATTCTTTGCTGGGGTACCAGGAGTAGACGGCGCCTGGGCTGGTGTCGGCGCGGCGGCAGATGTCTTGCATGGTGGTGGCGTGCAGGCCGCGTTCGGCGAAGCAGTCGACGGCCGCGTCGAGAATTCGGCGGCGGCGCTGTTCGGCCGTGGCCTCGGTCATGCGGGGCACGAGACCTCCGCGAGGGCGACGCGGTAGAGCTCCGAGGCGCGGTCGTTGCGTCCCATTGCTCCGAAGTAGCGGCGGCCGGCCGCGGCGGTCGATTCTTCCCATGCGAGTGCGTATCCGCGTGCCGCGAGATAGTGCGGCAGTTGCGCGGGCACGAGGCCGAAGGTCCACGGCTCGCCCACTCGCTGCACGCTGCGCATCCAGCGGCGCGCCTCCGGGAAGTCGACGGAACCGTCGAGCGCGCCCGCGTGTACGTAGGTGAAGAGCAACTGTCCGCCGGCGCCCGCGAGTGTGTGAATCGCGGCCAGTGTCCGGTCCACGGCCTCCGCTGACAGGTAGTTGGTCACGCCCTCCCAGAGGAACAGGGTCGGTTGATCAGATTCGAATCCTGTTGCCCGCACGGCTTGTTCGAGATCGGCCGACTCCAGATCGACGGGCAGGAAACGCACGCGATCCGGATCGGCGCCGATGCGCGCGACCGCCGCACGCTTGGCCGCCTGAGTGCCGGGTAGGTCGATCTCGATGACCTCCCCGGCCCGCAGTTCGTCCAATCGCCAGGCCCGGCTGTCGAATCCGGCGCCCAGCAGCACGACACGAGTCACGCCCGCGGCGATCAGGTCGGTCACGGTGTCGTCGATCAGGCGGGTGCGCGCGACCGCCGACGGCCGGGGGCCGGGCCACACGGAATCGTAGGCGCGGGCGACCAGGCCGCCCGCCACCGGAATTCGTGCGGCGGCTGCCACCGCGCGCAGCGGCCGGTCCAGCAGACCGACCGCGAGCGGGTCGGTGAACAGTCGCGATGCGGAGGGTCGCGCGTTCTCCAGCGCGGGCTCAGCCGCCGCTGGTGTAGCGGACCTGTTGCGGTTTCACCCGGTCGTACTCCTCGCGGCCCGAAAGATGCTCCGGCACACCCACTTCCCACCAGGCCCCGGCCTCGGTCCAGGCCGACGGCTGGGTGCGGACCACGACCACCGCGGGACGCTGCTCGACGGTCGCCGCCGTCCGCGCGCGGGCGTAGGCGTCCCGGAAGTCCGGCAGTTCATTGGCCGTGAACACCACACAGCCGAGCGAACGCGCATGCGCCGCGAAGTCGACCCGCGGCGGTTTGGCGTGATTGGTGCGGGAGCTGGCATAGAAGTTGTTGAAGGGCGCGCCGCCCTGGCCCTCCTGCAGCCGCGCGATGACCGCGTAACCATCGTTGTCGCACACGACGGCAACAAGAGGGTGCCCCGCGAAGGCCGCCGAGAACAGCTCGGAGTTGAGCATCAGATAGGACCCGTCACCGAGCATGGTGGTGACCAGCCCGCCACGATGCGCCATGGCCGCACCCCACGCGCCCGCGAGTTCGTAACCCATGCAGGAGAAGCCGTATTCGACATCCATGGTCGGAGGTCCACCCGCCGCCCGCCAGCCGCCGACGAGTTCACCGGGCATGCCGCCCGAGGCGGTCATCACGTAATCGGTCGGACCGCTGAGATCATTGACGGCGCCGACGATCTGGGCGTACGTCGGGATACCGCCCCCGGGAGCGCGCAGCTTGTCGATGTGCGCGTCCCACTCCCCACGCACCGCGGCCGCCCGCGCCGTCCAATCCGCGTCGACGCGCCAGCCATCCAGCTCCGGCGCCAGATCGTGCAGCGTCACATCGGCATCGCCGGTCAGCGCCAGCGCGCCGTGCTTGACCGCATCGAAGCGCGCGGCATTGATGTGCACCAGCCGCACGTCGGGCGCGAACACGGTCCACGAGGCGGTGGTGAAGTCCTGCAGCCGGGTACCGATCGCCAGCACCACATCCGCTTCCGCGGCAAGGGAATTGGCCGAGGCCGCGCCGGTGATCCCGAGCGGGCCCGCGTACAGATCGTGATCGTGCGGCACCAGGGTGCGCCCGGCCGTCGTCTCGGTGACGGGAATCCCGTAGCGCTGCGCGAACTCCAGCGCGCGCGGTCCGGCCCCCGAATACCGCACTCCCCCACCGAGGATCAGCAGCGGCCGCTGCGCGCGACGCAACTCCTGCGCGGCTTCGACCAGGCTGCGGTGATCGGCGCGCGGGCGCGGAATACGGTGCACGACGGGCGCGAACAAGGCGTCCGGGAAGTCATAGACCTCGGCCTGCACATCCTGCGGCAGGGCGAGGGTCACCGGGCCGGCGTCGGCGGCATCGGTCAGCACGCGCGCCACCTGCGGCAGCGTGGCGATCAGCTGCTCGGGCCGGGTGATGCGGTCGAAATACCGGCTCACCGGCCGGAAGGCATCGTTCACGGTGATGGTCGGATCGCCGAAGTGCTCGACCTGCTGCAGCACCGGATCCGGCGCCCGGCTCACGAAGGTGTCGCCGGGCAGCAACAGCAGCGGCAGCCGATTGGCATGCGCCACACCTGCGGCCGTCACCATATTCAGCGCGCCCGGCCCGATCGAGGAGGTCGCCACCCCGACCTGCCGCCGGTTGGCGGCCTTGGCCAGCCCCACCGCGGCCAGCGCCATGCCCTCCTCGGTGTGCCCGCGCCACACCGGCAGCACATCCCGCCGCTCCTCCAGCGCCGTGCCCAGCCCGAGCACGTTCCCGTGCCCGAAGATGGCGAAAACCGCTGGGAACAAGGGCAGTTCGAGGCCGCCCGGGGCCTCGGAGCGCTGGGCCACCAGCCAGGCCACCAGAGCTTGCGCGGTCGTCAGCTTCATAGCACTCGTCCTTCGTGAGAAGTGACCGGGCAGCGCGAATCCAGCGGTTGATCGGCCCAGCTCTCCCGTACCCACGCGTGGGCGGGATCGTCGCAGAAGGCCATCGAGCGCTCGGGCGCGGGCCCGGCCAGCACGTTCAGGTAGTACATGGGATAGCCGGGAGCCGCGATGCACGGCCCGTGATACCCGTGCGGAACGAGGAAGACATCGCCATCGCGCACAGCAACATTCTCGTCGAGCGCGCCGTCCGCGGTGTAGGTTCGGTGGATACCGAAACCTTCACGCCCGGGCGTGATTCCGTCCTGCCCCGCGATGCGGAAGTAGTAGATCTCCTCGTTGACCACCTCGCACGCGCTCGCCTGATCATGCTTGTGCGGCGGATACGAGGACCAGTTGCCGTCCGGTGTGATGAGCTCGCAGGCATTGAGCTTGTCGGCGTGGTCCCATACTCCGGGCGTCCCGAAGTTGGTGACCTGCCGTGTCGCCTGCCCGCCGCCGCGCACCTCGACCGGAACCTCCTCGGCCGGGCCGTATTTCGGGTCCAGCCGCCGCCCGCACCGCGCCATGGGCAGGGCGACCTCCAGCCCGCCCACTGTGGAGAGTTCCACCTCCGCATCCCGCGGCACATAGGCGAAGTCGGTGACCCGGGTGAAAACCGAGTCCCGGCCGGCCAATTCGAAGACGAGTCCGTCGACCCGGACCGTGCACGCACCGGCCAGCGGCAGCACGAACGCCTCGAAATCACCGGTCCGCAGTGTCCGCGACTCCCCCTCACGAAGACTCAGGACCCGCAGGCCGGTGTAGGTCCAGCCCGCGTCCGCGGGCGCGAGCAGAATGGGATCCGCACCGCTGCACAATGTCCCGGCCGGATAATGCAGCTTGCTCACGTCGTCACCTCGCCGCTGCCAGTACTTTGGCGGCGGCGTCGACCGCGCCTGCGACGTCGCCATCGGGCGGATAGAGCAGGCTGCGGCCGACCACGAGGCCGCGGGCTGCGTCATGGCGCAGGGCTGCGCCCCAAGAAGCCAGGTCGGCCTCCGGGTCGCCGGAGGGTGCGCCGCCGAGGACCACCACCGGCAGTGTGGTCGCGTCGAGCACCGAGATATCGTCCGGCGCGGGGATTTTCAGCCAGGTGTAGGCCGAGGTGACACCCAGACCGGAGGCCACCGTGACCGCGCGTTGCAGCGAGGCGGCGTCCTTGTGCATGACCAGATCGCCCGAGGCCTCCCGGCCGTAGGGCAGTGGTTCGACCATCGCCATGAGGCCGTGCTCGGCCAGTTCGGAAACCGCGCGGGCGCAGGCTTCCAGGGTGGGGATCGTGCCGGGATCCGAATCCACCAGGCGGAGCAGCATTTTGCCGCCGTCGAGGCGGAACTTCACCAGGGATTCGGCATCGTAGCCGGTGAACCGGTCGTCGATCTCCCAGTCCGCGCCGGCCAGCCCGCCGCGATTCATGGAACCGATCACGATCTTCTCGTGCACGGCGTCCAGCAGCAGGAGTTCCTCGACGATGTCCGGTGACCCGAGCACCCCGTCCACGGCCGGATCGGCCAGCGCGATGAGCAGCCGTTCCAGCAGGGTGCGGCGGTCGGCCATGGCCGTGCGGTCCGCGCCCACACCCAGCGCCCCGCGGGCCGGATGGTCGGCGGCGACCAGGAACAGGGTTCCCCGCTCCGACAATAGATTCGGCCGCCGGCGGCGGTCGGCGTAGGCGCGCCGGACGGCCTCCGGGTCCGTGGCGCGGGTACGCAGCAGGTCGTACCAGCGCTCGTCGGTCAGGTGCACAGCATCTCCTCGATCTCGGCATGAGTGGGCATGGCGTCGGCGCAGGCCAGGCGTGCGGCCACCAGCGCGCCGGCCGCATTGGCGTAAGCGGCGATCCGGTGCGGGTCCCAGCCGGACAGCAGCCCGTGCGCGAGCGCGCCACCGAAACCGTCACCCGCGCCCAGGCCGCACACCACGTCTATCTGGCAGGGCGGCACTGTCCAGCGTTCGGATTCGGTGGCGATCAGCACGCCCTCGGCGCCACGTTTGATGACCGCCAGGCGCACGCCGCGCGCCAGCAGCCGGTCGGCGGCCTCGTCGGGGTCGGCGGTGCCGACCGCGACCTGTACCTCGGTGCGGTTGCCCACCACCACATTCACGTGATCGACCATCCAGCCGATCTCGGCGCGGGCGGTCTCGACATCGGGCCAGAACATGGGCCGGTAGTCCAGGTCAAGCACGGTCTGGCCGTGCCTGGCTCGCCGCTCCAGGATGGCGCGCTGGGTGGTGCGGCCGGGCTCGGCACTGACGCCCGTCCCCGTCACCCACAACAGAGGCACGGAATCGATGACATCCCAGGGGATCTCGTCCTCGGTCAAGGTGAGATCCGGGGCGATCGGCGACCGATAGAACAGCAACGGCGGATCCGCGGGCGGCTTCAGCTCGCAGAACACCACGGGCGTCTGCAGATCCGCGGAGGTCCCCACATAACGGGACGTGACCCCGAAGTCCTCCAAAGCGTTTCGCACGTACTCACCGAAGCCGTCCGCGCCCACCTTGGTCAGCACGCCGGTGCGGCGACCCAGCCGGGCCGCCGCCACCGCCACATTGGTGGCCGTGCCGCCGAGGAATTTGGCGAAGGTCTTCACTTCGGCGAGGGACACTCCGCTCTGCTCCGGGTACAGGTCGACGCCGACCCGTCCGATGGTGAGCACCTCGAGGTCGGTCACGACACCACCCGCTCCAATTCGTGTTGCAGCGCTTCGAGTTCCGCGCCGCCGGCCATCTGCCGGGTCAGCTCCGGCAGGTCGATATCGGACTTCTCGTAGTTGCCGAGCATGGCGCCGCGCTTGAGCAGCAGGAATCGGTCGCCCACGGGGTAGGCGTGATGCGGATTGTGGGTGATGAGCACGACGCCCAGCCCGCGATCCCGCGCCTGCACCACATAGCGCAGCACCACACCGGCCTGTTTCACGCCCAGTGCCGCGGTCGGCTCGTCGAGAATCAGCACCTTGGCCCCGTAGTGCACGGCGCGGGCGATGGCGACGCACTGCCGCTGCCCGCCGGACAGGGTGCCGACCGGCTGTTCCAGGTCGCGAATATCGATTCCCATGTCCACCAGGGCTTTCCTGGTGATCTGCTTGCTCTCGGCGCGGTCCAGGAATTCGAGCGGGCCGAACTTCTTGACCGGTTCGGAGCCGAGCACGAAGTTGCGCCACACGCTCATGAGCGGCACCACCGCGAGATCCTGGTACACGGTCGCGATGCCGCGATCCAGGGCCTCCCGGGGCGAGGACAGTTTGACCGCGTCGCCCTCGATCTTCAGTTCGCCGGTGTCGTGCTGATGCACGCCGGCGAGGATCTTGATGAGCGTCGACTTGCCCGCGCCGTTGTCACCCAGTACGCAGGTGACCTCACCGGCATTGACGACCGTCGAAACATCCTGCAGTGCAACGACTCCGCCGTACTTCTTGCCGATGCCGATCGTCTCGATCAATGGCACAGCTGTGTTCCCGGATGACTCGGTCTCTGCTGGCTCGGTCATCGGCGTACCCTTTCCGCCCGCTTCTTGAATGCATTGTTGACCAGCACGGCCGCCAGCAGCAGTACGCCCAGGAACAACATGAACCAGTCACTGTCCCAGCGCGCGAACACGATGCCCTGCCGCGCCATACCGAAGATGAGCGCACCGATCGCCGCACCCACCACCGAGCCGAAGCCGCCGGTGAGCAGGCAGCCGCCGACCACGGCCGCGATGATGTACTGGAATTCCAGTCCCACGCCCTGATTGGCCTGCACGCTGGCGAACCGCATGAGGTTGCATGCGCCGACGATCCAGGCCGCGAAGGCCGTGGTCATGAACAAGATGATCTTGGTGCGCACCGCCGGCACACCGACCGCGCGGGCACTGGGCAGCGAGCCGCCGACCGCGAAGACCCAGTTGCCGAACCTGGTGCGCACCAGCACGAGTGCGGCGATCGCGGTCACCACGATGAACCACACCACCGAGGCTTGCAAACGCGCGCCACCGATATTGGTGGTGGAGGCGAAAACCCAGCCCGCGGACTGATAGCCGCCCGCCCCGCGGATGCCGGAGACCTGCACCGTGCCGGTAACCCAGCGTGTCACACCGAGATTCACACCCTGCAACGCGAGGAACGTGCCCAGGGTGACGATGAAGCTCGGCAGTCCCGTGCGCATCACCAGCCAGCCGTTCAAGGCGCCGACCGCCAGCGCGAAGGCCAGCGAAACCACCAGCGCCAGCCAGATGTTCCAGCCCGCGTGCACCGCCAGCAGCCCGGTGATGAGCGCCGTGGACGCCGTCATGACACCGGCGGACAGGTCGAACTCGCCGCCGATCATGAGCATGGCCACGGCCACCGCGGTGATGCCGAGGGTGGAGGCATCGTCCAGCCAGGTCGAAACGCCCAGTGGGCTCAGGAACTTGTCGGTGATGATCGAGAAGAACAGGAACACCACCAGCGCACCGAGTAGTGCGCCGATCTCCGGCCGGACGATCATCCTGTTGAGCAGGTTCGCCCGCTCCTCCGGTGCGATGGTGGTCGCCTCCGTAGAGTTACCGCCCGACCCGCCCGACGACTTTGTCGTAGTAGTCATGTCATTCACTCCCGACCCGCGCTCACCGTGTGCCCTGGCCGACGAGCGCGGCGATGGCATCGACGTTCTTCTTGTCCACGAAGGCCGGACCCGTCTGCACCGGCAGTCCACCACCGACGGTATTGAGGTTCGACTTGTACATCTTCAGCATGACCACCGGCAGGTAGCCCTGCTCGTACTGCTGCTGGTCCACCGCGAACAGCAGAGTGCCCGCGCGGATCGCGTCCACCACATCACTGTTCAGATCGAAGGTGGCCACCACGGCCTTGGAGTGCGATTCCTTGACGGCGCTCACCGCGAGGGCCGCGACCTGCGAATTCAGCGTCAGCACCGCATCGAGCGAAGGATCCGACTCCAGCGCGCCCTTGATGCGGGACTGCGCGTCGGTCGGATTGTTGATGTCGACCTGCAGATTGACGGTGGTGCCGAAACCTTGGGTGGCGCCGACGCAGCGTTCGTTGGCGCCCACATTGCCGGCCTCGTGAATCACGCACAGCATCTTGTGTTTCCCGGCGTCCGCCAGCCGCTTACCGGCGGACGCGCCGGCCTGCCGCTCGCTCTGGCCGACATGGCCGATGGCGCCGAAGGCGGCGCTCTGTTCCTCGCCGGAGTTGATGGTGACCACGGGAATGCCCGCGGCGACGGCCTTTTCGATGGACGGCTTCAGGGCGTCGGGATTGGCCATGGAGACCACCAGTCCGTCCACGCCCTGCGCCACCGCATTGTCGATGAGGGTGGCCTGCTGGCCGGGATCGCCCGAGGAGTTGTACTCGACCCGGACCCCGAGATCCTTGCCCGCGGCCTCGGCGCCGTTCTTGACCACATTCCAGAAGGCATCGCCCGCACTGCCATGGGTGACCACGGCGACGGAACGGAGCTGGCCGACGCTGGCGGGCGATTGCGGCGCGCTGGTGACATCCGCGCCGGGGCCGCTACATGCCGCGAGTACAGCCGCGGCGGCGAGCCAGGGCGATAGTCGGCGCAAGCCCCGCCAGAAGGTTCTGGACGGCTGCGTTGCCCGAAAGGTTCGAGAGCTTCGAGAGGGTTGGGACATCGTCGTCTGCACCCCTCTACTAAATCCGCGCCGAGGCGGCGGACGAGGCGATTTCGGCCAGGTGTCGCAGACTTTGTTCCGCATCACGGCTCGGCCCCTCGGCGGTATCGCCGGGCCGCAGGGCGGTGTCCTGTTCCATGACGTACCAGCCGCGGTACCCGGCGTCCCGCACGCTGCGCACCAGCGCCGCGATATCGACATCGCCGGCGCCCAGCGGCGCATAGATGCCCTGCCGCACGGCCTCGCTGTATTCCATTCGGCCGCTGCGTACTTCGTCGGCGATCGCCAGGCGCACATCCTTGAGGTGGATGTGCCCGATGCGATGCGCGTACCGGCGGGCGAGCGCGACCGGGTCGGCGCCGCCGATCAGCAGGTGACCGGTGTCGATACAGATATCGAGATCGGAATCGGCGAGGAAGCGTTCCACCTCGGCCTCGGTCTCGACGTGCGTGCCGACATGCGGGTGCAGGGCCACGCGCAAGCCGTGTTCGACGGCGATATCCGACACAGTGGCGGCGGTGTCGAGCAGCGTCTGCCACTCGTAGTCGGTGAGGGGTTCGCGGGTGTCGTAGCCGTCGGATCCGGTGGCGGCGGCGAGTACCAGCACCTCGGCGCCGGCGGCGGCGAACAACGCGGCCTGGGTCCGGGCCTCGGCCAGCGCCTTCCCCGATTCGTGATGCAGTGCGAGAGCGAGGAATCCGCCGACCGGCGCCATGCCATGGCCCGCGAGCACGCGGCGTAGCTCGTGTGGATCCGAGGGTAGATAGCCGGGCGGACCGAATTCTGTCGCGGTGATACCCAGAGTCGCCATTTCGGCCAGGACGATCCCCGGTTCGAGGACATGCCCCCAGCCGGGCACTTCGCAGACTCCCCAGGAGATCGGCGCGGCGGCTATACGCAGTGGATGGAGCGTTTCGGTCATCGGCACTTCCCAGACCTGTCGGTTGCCATCGAGTGAGGCGCTCACTATTGGAGCGCTCCAACAATGTAACCTGGCTCACTCCACTGTCAAGACCTCGGCGCGAACCGAAAAGTGGTCAATACCCTTGGAAAACACCGCCTTACAGGGCAAACGGTCATCCGATCCGGTGTCTTGTAAATCCGATTAGAGCGCTCTATTGCCCGACCGCAGCCGACGCTGTAGCTTCGGACACACCAACCCGGAACCGACGCGGAGGCACCATGACCCGACCGACCATGGAGGACGTCGCCGCCCGCGCCGGCGTCTCCCGGGCCCTGGTCTCGCTGGTGATGCGCAACTCCCCCAAGGTCAGTGAGCACCGCCGCCGCGCGGTGCTCGAGGCCGCCGCGGACCTCGGCTACCAGCCGCACGCCCTGGCGCGCTCACTGGCCAGCCGCACCTCCAACCTCGTCGGCGTCATGGTCTCCGATCTCCGCAATGCCTTCTTCGCGGATGTGGTGGAGGGCATGGACGAGGCCGCGCAGGCAGCCGGGCTGGAGCTCATCCTCAACACCGGGCGGCGCAGTGCGGCCCGGGAACGCACGGCCCTGGAGAGCCTGCTGTCCTTCCGTCCGGGCGGCATCATCCTGCTCTCCCCGGTGCTGCCCGCGGCGGCCATCCGGGAAGCCGCGCAACGGTGCCCCATCGTGCTGGTCTCCCGCAGTTCCAGCATCGCGGGCGTGGACACCGTCAACGACGATGGCGAATCGGGTGCCGCGCTGGCCGTGGATCACCTGGTGGCCCTGGGTCATCGGCGCATCGTGCACCTCGACGGCGGGGCCGCCTTCGCCGCCGGGCCGCGGCGGCGGGGCTATACCGCCGCCATGGAACGCCACGGCCTCGAACCCATGGTGATCGCCAGCGAGCACACCGACGCGGCAGGCGCCGCGGCCGTGCGCAAACTGCTGAACATCTTCTCCCCCAACAGCTTTCCCACCGCTCTGGTCTGCGGCAACGACTTCAACGCCGTGGGCGCCATGGCAGCGCTGGAGGAAGCCGGACTGCGCGTCCCCGAGGACGTCTCGGTCGTCGGCTACGACAACTCCTCCCTGGCGGCCCTGCGGCACGTGTCGCTGACCACCATCGACCAGCCCCGCACCCGCATCGGGGAACTGTCGGTGACCGCGCTCGAACAACGCCTGCGCGAGGGCCGCACCGAGCCGCTGCGCCAACGGCTGGAACCCTCACTGGTCGTCCGCTCGACGACGGCCGCACCCCGCGATTGACCAGAGCCACAAGCGACTTCAGAAAGGCAGGGCAACCATGTCCCCGATTCGAATGGGCCTGGCCGGAACCGGCCGCATCGGCGTCTCGCACGCCGAAACCCTCGCCGGGCTGCCCGGCGTGGAAGCGGTCGTGGTGGCCGACGCCGACGCCGACCGCGCCCGCACCACCGCCGACAAACTCGACCTGGAATTCGCGGCCGATATCGATGCGCTGCTGGCGGCCGATCTCGGCGGCTTGGTGATCACCACCGCCACGGACTCGCATCCGGAACTCATTCTGGCAGCGGTGGAACGCGGGATTCCGGTGTTCTGCGAGAAGCCGGTCGCCGCCGATATCGCCGGCACCCTCGCCGTGGTCGAACGGGTCGCCACCACAACGGTGCCGGTGCAGATCGGCTTCCAGCGCCGCTTCGACGCCGGGTACCGCGCGGCCCGCGCCGCGGTGGCTTCCGGTGATCTCGGCTGGGTGCACACGCTGCGCGCCACCACCCTCGATCCGGCGCCGCCGCCCGCCGAATACATTCCTCGCTCGGGCGGTATTTTCCGCGATTGCGGCGTGCACGATTTCGACATCATCCGCTGGGTCACCGGGCGCGAGATCGCCGAGGTCTACGCCACCGGCGCCAACCGCGGCGAGCAATTCTTCGCCGCCGCAAACGATGTCGACACCGCCGCGGTCATCCTCCGCCTCGACGACGGCGCGCTCGCGACGGTATCCCTGGGCCGCTACAACGGCGCAGGCTACGACGTCCGCCTCGAAGTCCTCGGCGCCCAGGGCAATGCTGTTGTGGGACTGGACGATCGCGCGCCGCTGCATTCGGTCGAGCCCGGCTACCCGCAGTCCTCGCTGCCGGCGTGGCCCGGTTTCATGGACCGGTTCCGCGGCGCCTACACCGAAGAGCTGACCACCTTCGTCGGCGTAGCCGCCACCGGGGCCCCCAACCCCTGCCCGCCCGGCGAGGCCCTCGAAGCCTTCTATGTCGCCGAGGCCTGCGAACTGTCCCGCCGCGAGGGCCGGCCGGTAGCCCTCACCGAGGTCCGCCGCTGACGGGTGACCTCGCGACCGAATTCGGCACCGCAGCAACCGAATCGACGCGACGGGTGAACCCTCGCGTGCTATGAACGTCGGCGGCCGCAGCCGAATCCGGGTTGCGGCCGCCGACGTCGAACACGGTTCGCGGATGTGCCGCGATCAGGCTTCCAGCACGAACCTGTGCAGCATGGCCTCAGCCGCGGCCGCCGCCGAGGGCCGGGCGGCTATCTCGGCCTGTAGCCGGGCCGCCGCGCCGCGATAAGAGTTGTCGTGCAGCGCTGCTTCCACCGCGGCGCGGATGTTGTCCGGCGTCACCTCGTCCGGGACGAGTACCTGGGCGGCACCGGCTCGGCGGCATGCGGCCGCGGTCGGGAATTGGTCGGCGCCGCGCGGGGTGAGCACCAGGGGCAGGCCGTGTGAGAGCGCGGCCAGGCTGGTACCCGCTCCGCCGTGACAGAGCACCACGTCACAGCGTGGCAGCAGTGCCGACAGTGAGAGCCATTGCTCGACATGGATATTGGGCGGCACGGCGCCGAGTGCCGACGGATCGGTATCGGTGCCCACCGTCACCACGATGTCGGCATCCAGGTCGGCCACACCTGCCAGCAATGGTTCGAAGGCGCTGGGCTGGTTGAAGATCGGGACCGTGCCGAGGGATACATACACCACCGGCCGATCACCCAGGCGGCGGATCCGTTCCGGCAGTTCGTCGTCGGCTCGTCCGGAGACCGCAGGGCGGATCCGCTGTGCGATATCAGCTGCGGGGCCGAGGTCGGGTTGCAAGCTGGACGGCACCGGATCGAGGTAGCCGTATCGGTACAGACCGGCATGTTCGTCGGGTTCCAGGCCCGCCGAATGCCAGAGCGGGGCAACCCATTCCGACATCGCCGCGATCAGTTCGGGTTCCAGGAGCAGACCCGTGCCGTAGGTGATCGACGGAATTCCCCGCTCTGCCGCCAGAATCGGCGCCGCGAGGTCGACCGGCGCATGCAACACCAGGTCCGGACTGAATTCATCGGCGATGGCCCGGAGTTCGGGCAGTTTGCGTGGCGCCATGACCCGGCTGAACATCACCGCGCCTATTCGCCACGGCTGCTTGCCCGCCGCGAATTCCGGCAGCGTCACCGCTTCGGCGGCAGCCACGGGTGCGTCCGGTCCGGCCGCCACGCCCGGTAAGCCGCTCTCGCGCACTCGCCCGAGCAGCTGTGGCGCGGTCGCGACCAGTACTTCGTTCCCCTGGGCTGCCAGCGCGGCGGCCACCGGGGCCACCGGCGCGAACACGCCCTCCATCGGTGTAGTGGTAATAAGGATGCGCATATTGCCGACTCTCCCGTCGGTATAGCGAACTATATAGTGAACTATAGATACGATGGTGAGCATGTCAACCGGAGCCCATCGAGCCGGTCGCCGCCAGGTGACCCGCCGCCGCGTCGCCGAGGCGGCCGCAACCCTGTTCACCGAACGGGGTTATGCCGGCACCACGCTGCAGGCGATCGCGGATACCGCGGGCGTGCATGTGCAGACCATTTATCAGGCCTTCGGCACGAAAGTGGGCGTGCTCGCCGAGACGGCCGCGGTCCTGGTGGCCGGCCCCGACGAGGATTCCGCGACGCCGCCGCCCGAACGGGCCTGGGTCCGTGAGCTGTTCGCTGAACCCGATCCGGTGCGGCAGCTCGCGATGTATGCCGCGCATATGCGCACGGTGTCCGAGCGCTATATGGGATTGCTGGACATCATGCGAGTCACCGCCGCGGTGGATCCCGAGGTCGGCGCCTTCCTGACCGCGGCCGAACAGGGCCGCTACGATGGCCCGCGCCACATCACGCCCGAACTCGCGGCGAAGGGCGCGCTCAAACCGGGTCTGACCGCCGAGCGCGCCGCCGACATCATGTACGCCCTCACCACCTATGACGTCTACCGCTCACTGTTGATCGACCGCGGCTGGCCCGGCGCGGAAACCGAGCAGTTCATCGCCGAAAGCCTTGCCGCGGCCCTACTTTCGAAGCAGTGACGCTATATGGCGAACCAGTGCGAACTACTGTGCCGGGCGTGAATCCCGGTCCAGGGTGAAGGTGACTTCGTACAGGCCCGGTTTCGACTGCCCGAATGCCTTGTTGCCCTGGATCATTCCCTCGGCCATGAGTCTGTCGATGACCCGCCGCGAAGCATCCATATCCTCGCTCTGGGCATAGTTCACGACCTTGGTGCCGTCCAGGCTGCGATGCAGGCTGGCCGACATCCAGCCCGGCACATCGGCCGCCACCCGGGCGGCCGCGGCCAGATAGTCCAGCAGCGCTTGCTGCTGTCCGGGATTCACGGTGAAAACGTTGATCTGCGTGACGGTTCCGTCGACACGGATAATGGGCATGGCTACTCCTCGCACTCGAAATGAGTGTCGAGGGTTCGCCTTGCGGCGATACGGAGCCTCCCTAGGAGGTGGCCGGGCTTACCCATGCCGGCCGAGGTCCTTTTCGACCACCACAGCGTAGCGCCGAAACCGCCTGCCGGTGAAGTCAGTTCAGCAGCAGACCCACACCGAGCGCCGTCATGACGACCGCGATGACCGAATCCAGCACGCGCCAGGCGACGGGTTTCGCGAACAGCGGGGCGAGCAGTCGCGCCCCGAAACCGAGGGATACGAACCACACGATGCTGCCGATCGCCGCGCCGGCCGCCAGGAACCAGCGGTCCGGTGTCGCGTAGGTGCTGGCGAACGAGCCGAGCAGGACCATGGTGTCGAGATAGGCGTGCGGGTTCAGCCAGGTGACCGCGAGGCAGGTGGCCACGGCCGCGCCCAGCGCGATGGGCGTACCGCCGCCGGCATTGAGGGCCGAGGCGGAGAGGGCGCGCTTGGCGGCGAAGCAGGCGTACCCGAGCAGGAAGGCCGCGCCCGCGTACTTGGCGATGGTCGTCACCAGTGGCGCACTGTGCGCGACCGCGCCGAACCCGGCCACGCCGATGGTGATCAGCAACACATCGGATATCGCGCAGACCGCAACGACGGGCAGGACGTGTTCGCGGCGTATCCCTTGACGCAAAACGAACGCGTTCTGCGCGCCGATCGCGACGATGAGGGAGAGTCCGAAACCGAGTCCTGAGATGGCCGCCAGGGCCGCCGACGTTGCATTCACCCCTCAAAAGTAGGGCGGCCGTCCAGGACCAGTCCAGCTAATCATTCTGATGCACCATTACGCTTCCTTAACATGGACCCATGGACCTACAGCTCGACCAGCTGCGCGCACTGGACGCCGTGATCAGCGAGGGCACCTTCGAGGCGGCCGCCCGCCGGCTCAATGTGACGCCCTCGGCAATCTCTCAGCGCATCAAAGCCCTCGAAGACGCGGCCGGCCGGATCCTGGTGCAGCGCACCAAACCGGTGCAGCCCACCGACTCCGGGCTCACCGTGCTGCGGCTCGCCCGGCAGATCCAATTGCTCAGCGGCGACACCGCACGGGAATTGGGCGATGCGCATCAGCCGACCGATCGCCCGGTGAGCATCCCCATTGCGGTCAATGCCGATTCGCTGCAGACCTGGGTCATGCCCGCGCTCGGCCGGGCGGCGGCGCACGGCGTGTGCTTCGAAATCCATCGCGAGGACGAGGAACACACCACCCGGCTGCTGCGCGACGGTACCGTGATGGCGGCCATCACCTCCACCGCCACCGCCGTGCAGGGCTGCTCGGTGCGGCGGCTGGGCGCAATGCGCTACCGCCCCACCGCGAATCCGGAATTCATGCGCACCTGGTTCGCGCTCGGCGCGTCGGCCAAAAGCTTCGCGGTCGCGCCGGTGATCCTGTTCGATCGCAAGGACGATATGCAGTTCCGGCTCATTCGCCAGTACACCCGCAAGCCCCTGAATCCGCCGCGGCACTACATTCCGTCCTCGGCCGGATTCGCGGACGCCATCCGGCTCGGCCTCGGCTGGGGCATGATGCCGGATCTGCAGTTGCGCCCGGACGATGCGCTGATTCCCTTGGATGACAAGGCGTTCTTCGATATCCCGCTGTATTGGCAACAGTGGAAGCTCGACTCGCCCGCGCTGACCATGGTGGCCGAGACCATTGCCGCGGCCGCGACCGCCGCGCTGCGATGATCATCGAATCCCGCACTGACGATTCTCGTATGCGCATGTCATAGTCGAAGTGATTTGTGGTCATCTCCAGGAAGGACTTACGTGTCTCAGATTGTGCGTGGCGTGATCGCCCGGTCCAAGAACGCTCCAGTGGAAGTGACCGAGATCGTCATCCCGGATCCCGGGCCGGGTGAGGCCGTGGTCACCGTGCAGGCGTGCGGCGTATGCCACACCGATCTGCACTATCGGGAGGGCGGCATCAATGACGAATTCCCGTTCCTGCTCGGGCACGAGGCCGCGGGCATCGTGGAATCGGTGGGCGAGGGCGTCACCGATGTCGAGCCCGGTGATTTCGTCATCCTCAACTGGCGTGCGGTGTGCGGTTCCTGTCGCGCTTGTCGCAAGGGCAAGCCGTGGTACTGCTTCTCGACGTTCAATGCGTCGCAGCCCATGACGCTCACCGACGGCACGCCGCTCACCCCGGCGCTCGGTATCGGCGCGTTCGCGGAGAAGACGCTCGTGCACGCGGGCCAGTGCACGAAGGTGGATCCGAGTGTCTCCCCCGCGGCGGCCGGCTTGCTCGGCTGCGGTGTGATGGCGGGCCTGGGCGCGGCCATCAATACCGGTGGCGTGAGCCGCGGTGACAGCGTCGCAGTCATCGGCTGCGGCGGCGTCGGCAATGCGGCGATCGCGGGCGCGCGGCTGGCGGGCGCGACCACCATCATCGCGATCGACCTCGACGAGCGGAAGCTGGAGTGGGCCAAGGGTTTCGGCGCCACCCACACCGTGAACGCGGGCAAAGAGGATGCGGTGGAGCAGGTTCAGGAACTCACCGGCGGCTTCGGCGCGGACGTGGTGATCGACGCGGTCGGGCGTCCCGAGACCTGGAAGCAGGCGTTCTACGCGCGCGATCTGGCCGGCACCGTGGTGCTGGTCGGCGTGCCGACCCCAGACATGAAACTCGATATGCCGCTCATCGACTTCTTCTCGCGCGGTGGCTCGTTGAAGTCCTCCTGGTACGGCGACTGCCTCCCGTCCCGCGACTTCCCGTACCTGATCGAGCTGTACAAGCAGGGCCGTCTGGACCTGGATGCCTTTGTCTCCGAGAAGATCTCACTGAACGATGTGGAGGCGGCCTTCACCAAGATGCACCACGGTGATGTGCTGCGCTCGGTGGTGATGCTCTGATGGCACATATCGACCACGCCGTCACCACGGGCACTTTCAGCCTGGACGGCGAGACTTTCGACGTGGACAACAATGTCTGGGTGGTGGGCGACGACCTGGAATGCGTCGTCATCGACGCGCCGCACAATGTCGAGACCATCCTGGATCTGATCGGCGCCCGCAAGGTGAAGGCCATTCTCGCGACCCACGCGCACGACGATCACGTGCGCGTGGCACCCGAATTGTCCAAGGCCACGGGCGCTCCCGTATTCCTGCACCCCGCCGATCTGGTGGTGTGGCGGCTGACCCATCCGGATGTCGAGCCGGACGGTGAACTGCAGGACAAGCAGATCATCGAGGTGGGCGGCACGGCGCTGGAGGTGCTGCACACGCCCGGTCACGCGCCCGGCGCGGTGTGCTTCTACTCCCCCGATCTGGGTGTCGTCTTCACCGGCGACACGCTCTTCCACGGCGGACCCGGCGCGACCGGGCGGTCCTACTCGGACTTCCCGACGATCCTCGCGTCGATCGCCGAACGCCTGCTGTCGCTGCCGCCGGACACGCTGGTGCACACCGGTCACGGTGAATCGACCACCATCGGGGCGGAGGCCCCGCAGCTGGACGAATGGCGTAGCCGAGGGCACTGATCCGGCTATCACCCCAACGACCCGGCGCGGGAACCATATTCGGCGCCGGGTCGTCTGGGCAGTTGTCACCCCCGTGTGCTTGAATACGGCGGTTCACAGCTCCGCCAGGGGGGATCGTTCAGCTTGTCCATGCCCGAATCGCCGTTCCGTGATGCGGTTTTCACCCAGCCCGACGGCTTCAGTCAGCCCAATGGCGTCTACTGCCGCTACTGCGGCGCCACCCCCGCGGTGGACGTCGACTTCCGCGCGCATCGCGGCCTGATCTTCATGATGCAGTTCCGCAAACTGCCCGGACCGTTCTGCCGGGAATGCGGGCTCGCCGTGTTCCGGAAGATGACCGGGGACAGCCTGGTACAGGGCTGGTGGGGTCTGATGTCGATGGTCATCAACCCGTTCACGATTCTGATGAATGTCGGTGCGCGATACCAGGTCGCGAAGCTGCCGCCGCCGGTGCCGGGGGCGCCCAGGCAGCCCATGTCGCCGGGAAGGCCGCTGCTGCAGCGGTGGCAGATCGCGGGCGTGCTGGTGCCGCTGGCCGTCGCGGGGTTGATCATCGCGGGTGCGGCGTCGGGGAATTCGTCGAGCAGCAGCAACAGTGGCTACAAGCCGTATGTGCCGCCGACCATTCCGTCGATACCCAGCTTCCCGAGCGTGCAGTCGATGCCTTCGTTCCCGTCGGCCCCGGCGGCGCCGGTCGTGCCCGGCAACCCGACGACCTCGGCCACGCCGACCACTCCGGTCAACTTCCCCGACAGTGACAAGGTCAAGCCCGGCGACTGCGTGTGGGACACCAAGGGCGACGTGAAGACCGACACCCATCCCAAGATGGAGATCGTGTCCTGCGGCGATGACCGGTCGCAGGCGACGGTGCTGGGCAAGACCTCGGGCCCGACGGCCGAATCCCAGTGCGACACCAGCTTTCCCGACTCCGATCTGGTCTACACCCACAGCTACTCGTACGGCGGCGGGCCGGAGATCGTGGATTACGCGCTCTGCATGCAGACCAAGTAATCCGGCTCAGCGGCAGCTGTAGAGCGTGGCCTCGGCGATCTGGTCCACCACATCGCCGAGCTCCCCGCGCACCCGGAAGGCATTGAGCTGCCGGCGCGCACCGTTTCCGCGCGCCAGCAGTTTGGTCACGCCGTCGCCGACGAAGCCCAGCTCCCCCAGTTCCTCCAGGGCCGGCCGGATCCGCACGACAAACCGCATGAGCAGATCCTCGACCGGGACGGTGCGGCCGTCGAACGGGTCGATGGCCGCGCCGTCGATACCCTCGTGGGCCGCCTTCCAATAGGCCGCGCGCAGTGTGTCTTCCGCGACGACCGGCACCGACTCGATTGTCCCGGCGGTCATTACGGCCGCCCGCACCAGGGTGGCGAGCAGCGCGGTCTCCTCGACCGTGGCGGGCACATCGCTGACCCGCACCTCCACGGTCGGGAAGGTCACCGAGGGCCGCACATCCCAATAGATCATCTTGCGATCGAGGATGACGCCCAGCGAGAGCATGGATTCCACCGCGGTATCGAACTCCTGCAGCGAATCGAAATGCGGCGGCGGCCCCGCGCTGGGCCAGCGCCGCCACAGGATGTTCCGCCAACTCGCATAACCGGTTTCGTCGCCCCGATAGATGGCCGAATTGGCGGTGAGCGCCAACAGCGAAGGCAGCCAAGGCCGCAGGAAGTTGCTCACCCGCACCGCCACGGCCCGATCGGCGACCGCGACATGCACATGGCACCCGCACAGCCCCTGCTCATTGGCCAGCCGTCCGAAGTTCTCGGCAATCCGGTCGTACCGCGGCGTACTGGTGATGGTCAGTTCATCGGGCCCCGCCGGCGGTACCGCCGCAGCCAGCAACAGCGCGTCGTTCTTCTCCGCACTGGCCGCGGCCCCACGCCGCAGCTCCCGCAATTCCCGGAGCAACTCGGCGGTAGAGGTGTGAATACGCGTGCTGGTCTCGACCTGGCAGCGCACGATCTCCAATTGCAGGTCGATACCGAGGTCCGCCGCCGTGCGTGCAACGTCGACATTCCTGCCGACCGGCGCACCGGTGCGCGGATCCACGAGGAGAAACTCCTCTTCGACGCCCATGGTCGGGGCTTCCACTGTTCATGTGTACCTCATCCCCACCCAGCACACACCTGCCGGAACGGTCTGTTCAGTCGTCCATCTACTTCCCGGGCCGCTGGAACGAGAACTGGCCCACACATTGGGCGTCCCGTACGAGAAGGTCATGCTCGCGGCCTTCCTGCCGCTCGCGTTCACTCTCGGGACCGGCTTCCGGCCCGCCGAACGCGTCGGGCGAGGCAAAGTTCTGCACTGGAACGGCTGGTGACGTTGGTAGATTCGCGGCGGGCGCCGTACCTTGCCGGCCAAGGCCATACACCCGAGGAGACGTTGTGAACGCGGGTTTATCGATCGATTTCAGTGAGTCGAGGCCCCGGACCGGCGCGCTTGGGGTGCGGTGGATTCATGGGTCACCGTCCGCGAAGCACAATGTGGATGAAGACATTCAGGTGCACTGGTACGACGAGCACACGGTGATCTTGCGCCAGAATATGGCGATCAATTACGAAGGGCCGTTTCTGTTCTTGTTGTTCGGGAACGAGCGGGTGGTGTTGATCGATACGGGGGCTACCGGGGATGCGGAGTTCTTTCCGTTGCGGCGGGTGGTCGATGAGTTGAGCGCGGGGCGGCTGGGGCGGTATCCGCGGGATGGGTACGAGTTGGTGGTGCTGCACAGCCATGGGCACGGTGACCATGTCGCGGGGGACGAGCAGTTCAGCGATCGGGCGAATACCACGGTGGTCGGGGCTGATCTGAGCACTGCTTGGAAGTACTTCGGATTCGATGAGGACGTGGACGCCGTGGCTCGGATCGATCCGGGTGGGCGGGTGCTGGAGTGCCTGGCCACTCCGGGACATCACGACGCGGCGGTCACGTTCTTCGACCCGTGGACCGGGTTTCTGCTCACCGGGGACACGGTTTACCCGGGGCGGCTCTATATCCAGGACTGGGCGGCCTTCACTCGCAGCATCGATCGACTGATCGAGTTCGCCGACGAGCGGGCGGTCAGCCATGTACTCGGCTGCCACATCGAGATGACGAACGAACCGGGTGTGGATTATCCGGTGCGCACCACCTACCAACCCGATGAGCGGCCGTTGGAGATGACCACCGCGGACCTGCGCGATATCCGGGCGGCGATCGAGGAAGTCGGACTTCCTCCGGCTCGGCGCGCCTTCGGGCGATTCATCCTGTGCCCCAACGTATAAGTTGTAGCTGGTGAACCCTCACTACCTCACCGAGATGTTCGGGTTATCTGGACGGGTGGCGGTTGTCACCGGCGGGAGTTCGGGGATCGGGCGGGAGATCGCTGCCGCATTGGGCTCCGCTGGGACTCGGGTGGTGTTGATCGCGCGCGGTGCGGATCGGTTGCGCGCGACTGCCGCCGAACTGAATGCGAGTGGGTGCGAGACGGCTTGGGTGGCAGCCGATCTCGGCGACCGCACCGAGGTTCGGCGAGCTGCCGACGAAGCGGCCGCAGCGTTCGGGGAACCCGATATCTTGGTCAACTCCGCCGGGATCAACCTGCGCCCACCACTGGATGAGCTCACCGAGGAGGTGTGGGACGCCACCCTCGCCGTCAATCTCACCGCCCCATTCTTGCTCGGGCAGCGTTTCGGCCCGTCGATGACACGACGAGGCTGGGGACGAATCCTCAATCTTGCTTCCCAACAATCGATCCGAGCGTTCGGACACAGCGGCGCCTACGGTGCATCCAAGGCCGGCATCACCGGCCTGACGCGATCCCAGGCCGAGGCGTGGTCACCGCACGGTGTCTGCGTGAACGCGATCGCCCCGGGTTTCGTGCAAACGCCGCTGACCTCCGCAGTTTTCGCCGACCCCGACCGCGCCAACCAAATGGCCGCGCGAACCATGATCGGACGCAACGGCACCACCCCCGACTACGCCGGAGTCGCCCTGTTCCTCGCCGGCCCATCCGCCGCCTATATCACCGGCCAGACAGTATTCGTCGACGGCGGTTTCTCATCTACCTAGAGAGTTCTGAAAAGCCTTGTATCACAATGATATTAGGGTAGATTCGAACGCACGTTCGAGATAAGATGGTGGCATGGACACCGGGGGGAACCACTACAGCACTGACGCCACCGCGGCGTTCGGTGCCGGTGTCGACGCGATGCTCGAAGCGAACCTGACCTGCCTGACCGACGAGCAGTTGGTTGCGATGTTGCGTGAGTACGAGACCGACAAGCGCCGTGGGGTGGCGGCCGAGCATCGACTGCTGATCGAGATCGACGAGCGCCGCATCCCGGAGAAGGCAGAAGCGCGCAGCACCGCCCAGTTCCTGGCCACGATCCTGCGCCTGTCGCATGCCGAAGCCGCCGCGCGCGTGAACGCAGCCAAACTGCTGGGCCCGCGCCTGATCAGCGGCGAAGAACTCGAACCACTGTTGCCGCATACTGCTGCCGCGCAAGCCGCCGGTGAGATCTCCGTCGATCACGCGTGGCGCATCGCCAAAATCCTCAAGCGGTTGCCGGTGAATGTCGATGCGGCACAAGCAGAAGCGGTCGAACAGCAGCTGGCCGAGTACGCGCGCACCGGCTGGCCCGACGACCTGCCCAGAATCGGTGACCGCATCCTGTCCTACCTCGACCCCGACGGAACATTGGTCGAGGACAAAGACCGCCAACGCATGCGCGAATTCACCCTCGGCAAACAACGCATCGACGGCATGTCCACCATCCGTGGAGAGATCACCCCCGAACTGCGAGCCCTGCTCGACCCGATCCTGGCGAAACTGGCGCGACCGGGCATGTGCAACCCCGAGGACCCGCAAAGCCCCTGGACCACAGGAGATTCCGCAGGTGACACCATCGATGCGGAAGTGATGCAGGCATGCGCGAAACGCGACCT